>CAOKLQ010000011.1 GCA_948469315.1 uncultured Clostridium sp. | reverse complement strand
TATCTGTAATTGCAACAAATTACAACAAAGAAGGATTTATTTTTCTTATTAAATTTATAATAACATTATCTATATATTCTTTTTGAGTAGTTACATTTTCTACAATGTAATCATCATAAAATTTTACTTTAGTATTTTCAATAGTATATTCTTCTAATAACATATAAATCGCCTCTTTAAAATTTATGAGAAAAGCATAAAAAACAGAATTAAAATTTTCTAAATAAGCAAAGCTTATAAGAAAATTTAAAATTCTGAATAACTATATTGTACAGAGCTTTTCTTCGCTATCGCTCGAAAATTCCTACAATATAGAAAAATACCCAAGACAAACTTGTCTTGAGCAAATTTATATTTTTTCTATGCTAACATTATATGGTGGGCAATTTATAAAATCAATTCCCTTTTATTTCCCTCTTTTCTAAATTAGTTAGTAATAGAAATAAGATTTATTTAAATAAGATAAAAGTAGAAAATAAATTCTTGCAAATACGATAATTTTATGTTAATATTAATATTAGTTTAAAGTTAGCAAAAAATAAAAATAGAAAGGATATGATTATATGAATTCTAAATATGTTGCTATTGCAGTTACTACTGAATGTAACTTGAAATGTCCATATTGCCAAAGTACAGGAGAAAGTATTCCAAATGTGCAAGGTATGTGGGATTATAACCGGTTAAGAGAAGTTATAACAGCTTTTTTAGAAGTTGGTTATAGGAATTTTAGAATTACAGGTGGAGAACCTACCACAGTTCCATATTTAGGAGAATTATTAGATTTTCTTCTACAAGATTCTGATGTGAAAGTACGAATAAATACCAATGGTTGTGATATAGAAAAATATGTAGACCATTTAAGCTCGCAAACAGAAGTAATATTTAGTGTAGATGGATTAAAAAATGTTTTTTCTCCTAAAAGGTTAACAGATGAGTTACTAAGGAAAATACAATATTTGCAGTCAAAAAACATTTCAATAAGACTAAACTGTGTAGTTACAAAACACAATTCCAATGAAATACTTGAATTAATACAATTTTGTTCTAAAGAAGGATTGAATTTAAAATTGCTTGATTTGTCTCCTAGAACAGACTATCAGGGAAAAATTCAGAATGATTTTTGGAATAATAACTACTTTGGATTAAACAAATTGTGTATTCCTTTTCCTAAGGTTGCTTCGGAATTTAGAACCAGTATGATAAAAAAGGGAACAGGAATACCTATGAGTGGATATAGTTTAGGAAACGGACATTGGCTACAAATAAAGGATTCTAGTAAGAAACCTTATTATGCTTTAGTATGTAAGTATTGTCCTTATAAAGATAATTGTATAGAAGGTGTATTTTCTCTTTCATTATCTGTTGGTGAAATTTTAAGAGTAGCCAATTGTGTTAATCAAAATTATTGGATAAAACTTAGAGGTTTGAATCAAAGACAAATTGAAGAAGAACTAAAGAAAATGGAAAAAATCTTTTTTTAAGTAATAATTAAAAAACAAAAAGCGAGGGAAACCTCGTTTTTTGTAAATTATTTAAAAAACTTAGAATTTATAATAATATTAGAAATAGAAAATTATTATAATTTTACAAAAATTTGAATCTATAAAGAGTGATTTAATCCGTTATAACAATTCTAATGTGCTTTATAAAATCAAGTCAAGGTTAAAATGAATGTGCTATCGCACAACCTTGACTTAATTTTATAAGCACATTGTCTTTTCAGTTAAGAGGATTTAAGGATAAGTATATTTAATTAAGTAGACATAAGTACATTTCAAGAGCAAAATACCTCATTAGAAATGAGGGCAGGAAAGAGAGTGTTCACACATCGCTTATACACATTGAAGGACAAGCCTTCAAGAGTTAATAAAAGAACAAAAATTTTAAGCAGATATGATGTAGAAATTCACTGGGTGAACTGGTTCAAACCCGCTATTCTTCGTTGAAATTGGAAATAGTGAACTAAAAAATTAAAAAAGTTCACTCATTTTAGGCAAAAGTTCACCAAGTGTACTAAAAAATTTTCTGAAATTTTGTAAAACAGTTACCGAGGAATCCTCGATAACTAGTTATAATAATACAAATTACAAAAATTTTAAGCTTGTTCCAAAATGGAACAAGCTCACTTTGTGTACTTAGTATTTGTGAAAATTTGTTAAAAAGTATTGATTTTGCAAATAAAATAACTTATAATGAATATAATAGTAGTGGATATTTAATATCTACTATAATTAAAAATGTGAGTCGCAACCCTATTTGCGTCGAATAAATGGATAGGTGAAAAAATGTGAACCGCAACCCTGCTTGCGAGATATAAATGTGCAGGTGGAAAAATGTTAATTATAGTAAAATGTGGGGTCTATAAAATTAATTTAGATCCCATATTTTCATAAAAGGAGTTAAATAATAATGATAATAGAAGATGGAAAATTTTATTTTATAAAAGATGAGTTTTTTGATATATTTAAAGATTATAAATTGATGGAAAACAAAGAATGCGGAAATAAAAGACCTTGCTACTTTTGCTTTAGAGATAGAAAAAACAAAGAAATAATATGGTTTGTTCCAATATCGACTAAATATGATAAATATAAAAAGATATATGATAATAAAAAATTAAAAATTGGAAATAAACCAGTATATAATTTTGTTTTTGGTAATGTATTAGGTAAAAAAGCTGTATTTTTAATACAAAATATATTTCCAACAACAGAAGAATATATATTAGAGAAATATACAAATTCAAATATAGATGTAGAAATACCTACAGTAGTAAAAAATGAAATTATAACTACTGCATTAAGAGTTGTGAGACTTGCAGAAGAAGGCATACATATTCCATTTTATAATATTGTTGAAATGAGAAATATTTTGTTAAAAGAATAAAGAATAAAAAATATCATATGTGCAGAAATTGCACATATGGGCAATAATAAAAAACAACAGTAAATTATAAGTTATAATAATTTAAAACGAAAATAAACTTAATCCGTTCACTTAGTGTACTAGTTTAATGCACCAAGTGAACTTATTTAAATTTATAGTATTTTACAGCCAATAGTACTAGATTTTTTGTAATTGACATCATCATGGTACAGAAGAATTAGCACACTTAGAAATGGTAGGAACAATAGTACACCAATTAACAAAAGGAGCATCAATTGAAGAAATAGAAAAGGCAGGACTTGCACCATATTATACAGACCATGGAGTAGATGTATATCCACAATCAGCAGCAGGTGTACCATTTACAGCATCATATATTGCATGCAAAGGAGATCCTATTGCTAATTTACAAGAAGATTTAGCAGCAGATGATACCTCTTTGAAGATACAACATCAATAAAACACAGTAAAATGAACCAATATTTAAAATTAGACCATACAAAGTATGTGTCTTTTTTTATTGAAAATTAAAAAACAGATAAATATTATATATATTTATATAATAATAACAATATCATTATATAAAATATTTATTTATATTTCAATGGTTTTGGTGTTTTTAAAATTTTTTTCAAATTAGGGGGAAATGATTATGATAGATAGTATAAATTTTATTTTGAATGGTGTGAAATATTTAGATATGCAAAAATTATTAGGTTTGGGCATCAAATATTATAAATTAAAATATAAAAAAGGTACAAATGGTAAAATCTATGTAAAATATGGAGATATAACAGAGAATACAGAAAAAGAATTTGCAGTTAATGGAATTGGATTTAGTTATAATAATATGTATTTTAGATACCTACCTCAATTTGATTGTATTATGATAACAGCAAATGTGCATAAGGTATTAGGAAAAACAGATATATTATTAAGTGATAGAGATACTTACATCAGCCATATAGATTATATTGTAAAACTTTTATTTAATGTGAAATTCTCACAACTAGAATTACATCGTATTGATTTTTGTGTGGATTTAGAATTGGATTATAAGGTTATGTATGAATATTTGCATTTACTTTATAAGCATAAGGCAGAATACCAACACATCAAAAGAATAAATAATTATGAAACATCAATTTATATAACATCTTTATATGGACAAAAAAGTATCAATATTTATGACAAGTACCAATGTGAAAAAGACAAATACATCAAAGAATATGAGAAATACAAAAGAAAAAATAACATAAGTTTAGCAGAATATCAAGAAACAAATCCAGCAGATTATGAAAAGTACAAAAATATATTTAGAATTGAGGTACAAAATACCAAGAAACTAATCAGTCAGCAGTCTAAAGATTTACAGAAACAGAAAGATAACAATACATATTTAGATTTTATGGCAGAGCATAAGATAAACAAAAGCATTTATGGATATTGGAATCAAGAAAGTATGCAAACATTTTATTTTGATTTTCTACAGCCTTTCCTGTACACAGGTACTTATTATAAATTAAAAAAAGCAAAGCAAATGATAAAGAAAGCAGAAAGCATTAGTGAAAATGATAAAACACAGTTAAAGGATTTTATAACAATTGTAAATGAATATGGTATAAGCAATGCAATAAAACCTAAAGAAAATAAAGAAACAGACAACATTCCAAAATGGTGTGGTACAACTATTAGTCAATATATAGACGATTTACACGAATTAGGAATTGAATATTTAAGGTTAGATGTAAAAAGAAGAAAGCACTTAAAACAAGAAAAGGAAAAAATACAGAAATCAAATTATAGTAAATTAAGAAAAACTGAATTAACTGAATTTATTATTGCAGTTGGTAAGTATGGAATAACAGAGATAACAGCCAAGAAAAACAAGGAAATCACAACTTATGGCAAAATCAAAGAGCATAAAAAGTGGTGTGAAAAAACAATAAAAGATTATATTGAAAAGTTGGAAACTTTAGGAATAAATCCAATTACAATTGACAACAATAGTGAATTTGACAGTTTAGAAAGTTTATACACATTAGCAGAAGATACGGCAAAAAGAAAGTATTTTGACATTGACAATTTAGAGATACCAACACCAGTAGCAGTAACAACACCAGAACCAACAGAAACAGAAAAGCATTTTGACATTGATATTTTAGAGATACAAACAGAAACACCAAAACAATTTGGCAGTCAAACAAGAAGAAACCATAATGTTTTTTAAGTTTTTGAACAAAGTTAGGTAAACTATTAATGAAATAGTATTATAGAAAATAATACAATACAAAAGAAATCAGTTTTTCTATTTTAAATATCTTTCATTTTATTTATGGGGGTTGGAATATATGCACCTTTTAGAAATAAGGCAGTCATTAGAAAATACATCTATCGAACAAGACATCTATGCAAGTAATAAAATCTTAAAAAAGTTATCAAAATTGATTGATAATTCAGCAGATTTACCAATAGACGATTACACATATATTTCAGCCCTATTATCAAAATCAAAAATACTATTAGATAAAGCATATATAATTTTTAAATTAAATTAAGTAATAAGGGGGGTAATAGCAATGGTAAATAGTAATAGAAGAATATTAACAGAAGAGTTATTGAGAGTACAAGTTGACGCAGTTGATACGGCATATATTCAAGACGAACTTTCAACAATGCAAGTTGCAATTTCTCAAATCATAGAAACATTATCATTATCAAATTTAGATGAACAAAGAATGGCAATAATAGACCAACTTATAGAAGTTTGTAACAATGTTTTAGACCAGATTATTGTAAATGCACAGATACAAGAAATATAAGGAGCGGTAACAATGAGAGAATTAGAGTTTATAGAACTACAAGAGATTAGTTTGCAAGAAGTAATATCATATTCAAAGTTAGCAGATAGTAAAATTATTACAATATTAGATGAACTAACAGCAAGTCAATTCAACTATGTTGTAGCCTATGCAGATTTATTAAAGTTAGTATATTTTATAATTAAAGATACTAAAAAATTAGCATTTATAGGTAATGTATATCTTGCCAAAAAGATTGCAAAAAATATACAAGTTAAATGCCAAGTAATACACTTACACCAGTTTGATAGTGAAAATGTCTTAAAACAAAACCTGATAAGAAAGCAAAGTACTGAAACATATATTGTAAAAGCCTATGATAAATTTGGAAACAGAACAGCGTCATTCATTGATACAAATGTAGCCCCTATTCCTTGCACTAATTTATCAAAATATGATTTTCAAGATTTAAAATATACAATAATTCCAAGACATAGTAAAAATGAAAAAGTAGATATACAGAAAATAAGGAAATTAAGAAAAGAATATTTAAACAGTCAAGCAGTTTAGTGTTGTGAAAATATCTAATACTAAAATTAAAAATGGTATATATGAAAATATCAGTAGCACCATTAAAACCCTTGACATATCTTAAAACTTATAACATAAAAAAATTTTTTAAGAACTTTTAAAAATCGAGTTGCAATCTCTTAAAATAGCATATATACTACAGCCATCAGCATTGTAAGACTTTTTACAGAAAGGTGGTGTGTAAATATATGGAAAAACAAACAGACAAAGAAAGAGAAACAGAATTATTAAAGCACTTTGATTCAATATTCGATACAGATACATTAAAAACAATTAAATTCGATAATATGGCAATGTTGAAAGCACTTTTTGATTATTTTGAAGAATTTTTGTATAAGCCAAGTGAAAAGTACGATAAGTTGAGAAGACAACACATTGAAGTTGCAGACTTATTAGAAAACAGTTTTACAGAGCGGACAACAGACATTGTTTGAGAAATATTGGGAATTAGGTTGCCAAATGGAAATTGAAGAAAATGAACAACTATTCTTTTTTGGATACATCATAGCCAAGAAATTGGAAGAAGAAAGCAAAATTGAAAAAGTAGAAAGTAAGTAGAGGTTACATACCCCTACTTTATTGTTTATTTAAACGACATTCAATTCTAACCAATTTTTAGAAATCACATTATAAAATCATAGTCTAGTTATTAAATCAGCAACATTACAATCAAGAATTTGACATAGTTTATCAATATTTTCATATTTTATTGATTTTGTTTTCATTTCTACAAGTGCATTAAAATTTGAATAACTTATAGTGCCAATATTATTCATTTCATTAAATAACCAATATTTACTTTTCCCTTTTTGTTTTAGAATTTCTTTTACATTTAATTGTATCATATACTTATACCTCATTTCTTTGTGAGTGATAAGTATAGTTTAAAATAAATATATTATTTTATTAACTCATATAAAAATAACTCATAAAAACACTATACAAATAAAAATAATTATGATAAAATAAAAATGTAAAATTAAGTCGAATAATTGGGGGTGAAAAAATGGAAGACTTAAATAAAAATGAAAAAAAGTTAGCAAGAGGAATTACAGTAGCAGTTATAGGATTTATAATACTTATAGTAAGTTGGTGTTTATTATTTTATGGAGAATTTTGGTTAGCAATACTAATTCTAGGTTATGTTATTTCAGCAATAGGTTGTGGAATGATAACAAAATATATTTTGCCAGATAATAAAAGGGCATTTGAATTAGGTTTAGTATTAAGTATTTTTGGTGTACTTATTGCAATACTTATGAAACCAAAAAAAGTAGTAGTTACTAATAGTAGCAATAAATATGAAGATTTAGAAAGACTACAAAAACTAAAAGAGCAAGGAATAATAACAAATGCAGAATTTGAAATTGAAAAATCAAAATTATTAAAATAAGATAACAAATTATACTAGCCCATTTATAAAAATGTCTTAAAATTGATTGTCAGTTGTTAGTCATAGTGATAATTTAAAAGGAAATGCAAAATCAGCATTTCCTTATTTAGTAGCATTTACTAATCTGTATAAAGTTGTTTTAGAGATTCCAGTTGTATTTATAATATCATTTATAGAATAATCATTTGAATTATACATCTGTAAAATTGTTTCTTTTTTATCATTGAATTTTTGAGGTCTACCTAGTTTTGCACCTCTACTTTTAGCACTACTTAACCCCTCTTTAGTTCTATCAGCAATCAAATCTCTTTCAAATTGAGATAAACCGTGCAAATATAGTAAATAATAATTTTCCTTGAGGTGTAGTTGTATCAATCCAACTTTCTTTTAGTGATTTTATTCCAGCACCTTTACTTTCAATTATTGATACAATATCAAATAAATCTCTAGTAGTTCGTGATAACCTAGTTAAATCTGTAACAACTACCACATCGCCCTCTCTTAAAGTATCAAGCATTCTTTCTAATTGTTCTCTTTCCATTTTTGTTCCAGTAATTTTTTCTTCAAATATTCTTTCAACACCAAATTCATTTAGCAAATCTGTTTGTCTATCTAATTTTTGATTATGTGTTGACACTCTTTTATAACCTATTTTCATATAAAAAACCTCCTAACCTAGTCCCAGAGTACCATATAGCAGTTTTAAAAGTCAAGCCTTTCGGTACTAATTTTTGAAACTTTTTTTAAAAAATTAAAAATATGGTTGAATATATTTGAATATCAGTTGTTTCAGAAGTTAAGAGGTTAAACAATGAAAATCATAAATATTTAAGTACCAAAAATGACCAATTTTGGTACTTACTTTTTTAAGTATTCTTTTAAGCATTTTTTAAATAATTTATCTATTTCTAATTGTACTTTATGACTAGCAAGAAATATCACATCATCTTTTGTTTCATTATCTGTTATAGTTTTAAGTTGAGCAGTAACATCTTCTAATTGAGTTGAAAAAATATCTAGTAAGTTAGATTTAGAAATAATTTTGTTCAATACATTTATTTGAATTTCATTTTTTAAATCACTTAATTTGTATCTCGAATTGGAATCTAAATTAAATTTATTAAATTTTGGGTCATCTATTTCAACATAAAAATCATTCAAGTCAGTTCTACCAATTAAAGCATCAATAGAAACACTAAAAAAATCAGCAAGTAGATATAAATTATCAGCCTTTGGTGTGGCATTACCCTTTAAATATTTATTTAGTTGTTTTTCACTAATAGTAGTACCAAAATAAGTTTGCAACTTTTGAGGGATTTCTTTTAAGTCATAACCACTATTATTTATTATAGTTTTTAAATTCTTTGCAAATTGTTCATTTGAATACATTTCAAAATCTTTTTCCATAAATTTATTACCTTCTTTTTGACCTTATTGTTCCATTATTTTATCACATTATCAAATTTTATTCAATATATACCTCTTAAAGTTCTAAAATTGAAAATTCTTAAACTGTACTTTCCTAAACTAATAATGAGAGGAACAAAATCTGTTTCCAAATTTTATGAACATTTAGTGCAAGTGATTATTTGCCAATATACCTTTAATTAAAGGTATAAATGAACATTGAAAATTAAATATAAAATCATTAAATACAGAATAATGATACTTTTACCTAGCCACAGTTTGAGTGTATAGTTTAGATATATTAAAGAATTTTAGTATCATAAACAGAACATCGCACACAATGGGGGTAATTCTATAAATGAGTAGAAAGGTGAAATTCCTATGTACTAGAAATAGTAGTTTAATGATTAGGTGCAACTTCGAGAATACATTTAGATTATCAGTATGTAAAAATATCTATTCTTAAAATTATAAGGCATAAGTATTTTTCATATTGAATAGATTGAATTAAGAGGGGTGTATTCAGTATGGACACAATAGTATGTGAAAATGTATTTGTTTCAGCAAATGAAACAGAAAGAAGTCAAGCATTTAATAAGGTTTGGCAAGTTGTTGTAAATATGATAGTAAATAGATAAATTTTAGTGAAAGCAGTTTACAAAGACCAATATTATGTGTTAATAATATAAGCATAATATTGGTTTGTTTTATTGTTTTCTAAAAGGGGGAACTAATAGAATGAACAAAAATAATAAATCAATTCCATATACTGCCCTATCGAATGAAAGCATAGAAGAAATCAAAGCAGTTGTGGAAAATAAGAAATTAAGAGTAGCAATTTATTGCAGATTATCAGAGGAGGACAGAGATAAGGAAAACAAGGAGGATGATAGTAGAAGTATTCAAAATCAAAAGTTAATGTTGACAGAATATGCAATAAGGCAAGGTTGGGAAATTCAAGGGGTTTATAGTGATGATGACTACACAGGAGCAGATAGAAACAGACCTAAATTCAATAAGATATTAGAATTAGCAGAACAAAAGGAAATTGATATTATTTTGTGTAAGAGCCAAAGCCGTTTTACAAGGGAACTAGAATTGGTAGAAAAGTACATTAATGGTTTATTTATTGAATGGGGTATTAGATTTATTGGTTTGGTAGACAATGCAGATACAGAGGTAAAAGGAAATAAAAAATCAAGGCAAATCAATGGTTTAGTTAATGAATGGTATTTGGAAGACTTATCGGACAATATAAAATCAATATTAAAAAGTAAAAGAGAAAAAGGATTACATACTGGAGGGTTAGTATTATATGGTTATCAAAAAGACCCAAAGAAAAAAGGACATTTAATTATTGACCCAAAAGCAGCAAAAGTTGTAAGAGAAGTATTTTCTTTATATAATCAAGGTATGGGAAAAACAGCAATAGCAAGAAAATTAAATAATAGAGGAACACCAAATCCAACACAATATAAAGCACAACAAGGAATTGCATATAAGACACCACCTAGCGAACTAGGTACAAAATGGAAATATTTTTCAATATCAAATATGTTATCAAATGAAATGTATATTGGTAATATGGTACAAGGTAAATATGGTAGTGTGCATTATAAGAGCAAGAAGAATAAACCTAAACCAAAAGAAGATTGGGTTATAGTTAAAGGAACACACGAACCAATAATTGATATGAATTTATGGAATAGCGTCCAAAGTAAAATCAATGCAAATTTCAAGCCTTTTAGTGGTGGTAAAATTGGAATATTTGCAAAGAAATGTAAATGTAAAAATTGTGGTTATACATTAAAAACAAGTAAATCCCACGGGGACAGATATTTAAGATGCCCAACTAGACAAGTAGATAAAAGTAGTTGTGTTGGCAGTTTTGTAGCAGAAAAGACAGTTGAAAGAACAGTACTTAAAGAATTAAATTCATTGATAAAGCAATACTTAAATGTAGACCAGTTGGAAGAAAAAGTTATTTTAAATCAATTTAGAAATGATAAGGAACTATTGCAAAAAGAAATAAAACAATATCAAGCAAAAGTAAATAAGTATGGAAAAGCATTGAAAGAACTATTTATGCAGAAGGTAAATGAAAGTATAACCCAAGAAGAATTTGTTTCATTAAGTGCAGAATTAAGAAAAGATAAAGAACATATTGAAGCATTACTAACAGACAAACAAAAGAAATTATTAGAACTTAATAATGAACAAGAAACATTAAAATCTAAAAGGCAGTTATTAGAACAATATGTTAATGTAACAGAACTAACAAGAGAAATGGTTGATAATTTAATTGACTATATAGAGGTTGGAGAAAAAGACCCAACAACAAAGAAAAAATCTATAAAAATATACTGGAGGATTTAATTGTTGTACTTTCAAAGTGGTAGGAGAACAAAAAGCAAGAGCAACTTATGAAAAACTAATAGATTTATGTAGAGATAATCCAGATGTAATAGATCCATTAAGATTTTTAAGAGAAAGAGAAGTGGTACACTTTCAAAGATTTGGAGAAGCTCTTCGTGGAGTTCAAGATAAATTAGCTATGAAGAAGTTTTATATGAACGATTCATGTGGATGTAAAAATAATTAAAATATGTAAGGATGAAGCATATAATAAATGTGCTTCATTTTTTATATAGTGGAAGAAACTTTTCTAAGAGATAAGGCGTTTTTTGTTACTTAATAATTATGAAGTATGACTAGCATTAGATTTTCATAATTTTTATGTATGTTATAAAATATTAAGTTTGCTTTTTTTTATTAAAATAATAAAAAGTATTGTACTATTAAAATACTGGTGTTATAATATACAAGAATTTAAAATATTTTAAAAAATAAAAAAATAGGGGGAGTAAAGATGGAAGAAAAAAATTCAAAAAGCAAAAAAAGTATTATAATTATTGTAGTTGCTATTGTAGTAATTACAGCAATTGTAGGAGTAGTAGGATCTTTTATAAATGGAAATGTACAAAAGCAAATTATTAGTAAAGAAATTGATAAAATTAACAATACTAGTCAAGTAGATAAAGATATTAAATCAAAAGGGAAATATGCAGATGTAGAAAAAGTATTAAAAGACTATGTGTTAGAATATCAATCAATTGCAAATGAAATAAAAGATCAGTATCAAAATGAAAAATTTACAACAATTTTATCAGCAGATAATTATAAAAATGATGGACCAGAATTTACCGAGTCTAGAAAATTAATAGCTGATGCAAAAGCCAAAGGTGAAGAAGTAAAGACAAAACTAAATGAAATGGTAACAGACGAATATAAAGAAAAAAGAGCAACAGATAATGGACTTTCTGGTAAATATAAAGATTTATTTGTAGACAGTATTCAATTTGAAAAAGAATTAGAAGAAGTAAATTCAACAATTGATAATGTAAATAATTACTTAGCAAAAATAGAAGATGTGTTTAATTTCCTAAATGAAAATAAAGATAAATGGGAAGTTAAAAGCACAAGAGTTGAATTTAATGAAATGTCACTAGTTACAAAATATAATTCTTTAATAACATCAGTAAATATAGCAGCACAAAAAATGAGATAAAAAAATTGCAAGATTTTCTAATTGATATTTTTAGAAAATCTTGTATTTATTTTCTACTTTTTTTCAAATTTTCTTCAAATTCCTCCCAGGACTTACTAAACTTATGGTTTGCAAATGTTTCTTTTAAACCTGTAATTTGTTTTAATCTAATAATTTCATCTAATTCCATTCCTAAATGTTCAGAAATTTCAGCTTCAGACCAACCTTTTTGAGTTAGTGTAGAAACAATATGTGACATATCAATAATTTGGTGAGTTCCTCTTGCTCTATTATGCCTTATAGTACTTGCCATACGATTTTCTAGGTCTTTATCAATAGTAACAATTGGAATTTGTTTTAAATTGAAATATTCTTTAGCACAGCGATAACGATGAAATCCATCTACTACAATATAAAGATCTCTTTGCTTATCATAATAAGTAACAATTGGTTGGGTATAACCATCTTCTTCAATGGAATGTTTTAATAATTGCATTTCAGGTGGAGCAACTTTATTTGGATTATAGTCATTTGCAATTACTTTATTTATATCAACCATTTTTACATTTAATACTGGAAACTCGATATTTTTCATTTTTTTATCATAACCTTTCTTACATATAGATTGTAACAAAATTTTTGTAAGTATTATCTTGACTTATTTTAAAACCACAATTTTTATAAATATCTAAATAATTATTTGTAACAATACTATAAGTAATTTTATTTTCATTTTGTATTTGTTTTAATATAAGTTCTAAATACTTTTCTTTTGTAGTATATATATTTTTAAGTACATTTTTATTAATAGAAACAAAAGCTTTAGCTTGTCCTTCATCTAAATAAATATACCAAATTTTATTGTCATCATCATAAATTCTATCATTAGTTTGTTTTTGAACTAATCTAGAACCAAAGAATTTTCCCATATATTTATAAAAATTTTCATCTTTATTTGTTAATTTAATAATCATAATTCTACTCCTATATACAATTTTCTTCAATTATTTTTTGCAAAATCTTATCATCAGTTTTTGTTTTTTTGTTTAATAAATTGTCCCATTTATGAATTAAATTCATTAATTCTTTGTCATCATTTTTAGTTTGAGCAAAAGAGAGTCTTCTTAAATAAAAGTCATTTTTTTCAAGAGCTCTTGCTATTCTTCTCCAAGAAATTGCTTTTTTTTGATTTTCAAGTTTAGGAGGTGCTATATCTGGAATATCTTTTATATCAGTATTAAATTTATTTTTATACCAAATCATAAATTTTTTGATTTTTCTATAATAATGTAACATTAAGTCTCGATTATAAATACCAATACTCTCTAATAAAAATACTGAGTATTCTTGCCAAGACATAAAACTTGGTTTGCAAGATTTTATATTTCCAAGTGCTGTTGTTTTACAATAAATATTTCCAAAATTAACTCCGATTAACTCTATTTAAAACCTTACTCCAAGTATCATATTCTAAAGCTTTAAATTGATTTAAACCTTTTTTTTGGTCATCACCATAAGGTTGACAAAGTCTTTGTTCATAGATACTTACGCCATTTTTATACATAAGTTCATAAACATAATTAAATTTTAAATCCAATTTACTTACTGCACCCCAAATATCTTCTGTAGACCAATCATAAATGGGGTAGAAGTTATATACATCAATATGTTTTTCATTTATTTTTAATTTAGTAGTCCAATGATAATTTTTAAATGTAAGTTTTTTATCTTGAAAGGCGATAGTTCTAAATCTGTTTAAACTCTCATCAGTTCTAATACCTATTCCACAAGCTACTTTTCCTTCATATTTTTTCTTGTACCAATTAGCAAATTGTAAAATAAATTCTTCAAATTCTTCTCCTTTTTTGAACCATTCAAAAGGACAGTTATTTATATTAATACTATTGCTAGGAAGATTTCTAACCCATAAATGTTTACTTTCTTCTTCCCAACAAATCCACTTAGGTTGCAGAACAGATACAGCATTTCTTAAAGCAAGAGGAAGAGCAATATGATAAAAATCACGTATCTGAGATAAGCCTTTTAATTCTTCAATATGTTCAATAGTATTACGATATTGAGCTTCTAAATCAATAAAAAGCACATCGAATTTTTTATTCATTTTTTTTGCAACCATATTTGCAAGCTGAACCATAACAGAACTATCTTTTCCGCCACTAACACTAAAATAAATATTATCAAAATTTTTAAAAATTACTTCAAATCTTTCCATTGCAGCATCTAATACATTTTTTTCTAAATATTTTTTTGCCATTTTTGCCTCTTTTCTAAAGTAGATTATAGCATTTGAAATATGTTCTGTAAAGTAGGGACGATGATGGCATCAACTGTTCTTGAAGCAAACTTATGAAAAACACAATTAAAATAATATGCTATTTTATAAAATTATTGACAAAATAAACAATAAGCATATATTATTTTATAAATTAACATAGGGGGTAAAACTATGCAAAAAATATTAATAGTAGAAGATGATGAAAAGTTAAGGAATGAATTAGAAAAATTTTTGAATAATAATGGATATAAAGTAACTATGCTAAAAACATTTGAAAATACAATAAATGATATACTAGCAATAAATCCTGACCTTGTTTTGTTAGATATAAGCTTGCCAAATGCAGATGGAGAGCACATTTGCAAGGAAGTAAGAAAAAAGTCTAATGTACCAATTATTATAATTACAAGTAGAGATAGTCAAATAGATGAACTCATTTGTATAAACTATGGGGCAGATCATTACATTACAAAACCATTTAACATACAAATTTTACTTGCTAAAATAGGATCTTTATTAAAAAGAGCAAATAATTTTAATGAAATAAATGATAAAATAGATGCAAAAGATTTTATTTTAAATACATCAAAAAGTACAATAGAAAAACAAGGAAAATCAATTGAACTTACAAAAAACGAATACAAAATTTTAAAATATCTAGTTCAAAATAGAGAAAAAATAGTATCAAGAGAGGAAATAATGGAGTGTCTATGGGAAAGCGAAAGTTTTATAGATGATAATACACTTACAGTAAATATAACAAGACTTCGAAATAAATTAGAAGAATTAGACCTAAAAGAATTATTACAAACAAAAAGAGGACAAGGATATATTTTAATTAAATTATAAATTATATAAATTTCATCTTAATTACTATTTATAAACGTAAATTAATATGCATTTAGGTGCAAAATCAGAACTTGCGAGCTGTTTGTGGGTGACCGATGAGCGTTGTTAAAGCGAAGCTTATTACAACGCTATTGGGGAGGAGCGAGCAAGAACGAAACTTTAATTTATAACTAGTTTATTTGAAAGATTCTTAAGAAACCGAAGGTGTCTTAAGTAGGATGGGATTAAAAGGTAAGGGCGAAGCCCTTGGCCTTTTAAAATAAAAAATAAATAACTAAGGAGAAGATAAATGAAAATAGAAAATTTTCTAAAAGACAAAATAATTCAAATATTGTTACTACTATTTGCAATAACAACAATAGAAATATTTTTGATACCATATAATTACGAAAACTTTATAAAATTTTATATTCCAACAATAATAATCTTTATATATACAATTTCTCTTACAATAGAATATATAATCAAAAGAAATTTTTATTCAAATTTGTTAAATACAATAGATGAATTAGAAGAAAAATATCTAGTAAATGAAATTATAAAAACTCCAAATTTTATAGAAGGAAGAATATTAAAAAACAGTTTAGAACAAATAGATAAATCTATGATAGAAAATGTTAACAAATATAAATATAGATTACAGGATTATAAAGACTATATAGAATTATGGATTCATGAAATAAAACTACCAATAGCAAGTCGGAAAAATGATAATAGAAAACAACAAAAATTCAGTTACAAAAAGTATTGAAGAAGAATTAGATAAAATAGAAGACTACACACAGCAAGCTTTATTTTATGCAAGAAGTAATACAGTAGAAAAAGATTATTTTATAAAAAAAGTTCTTTTAAAAGATATAGTAAATAATTGTATAAAGAAAAATAAAAATATTTTTATTGAAGAAAAAATAAGTTTAAACTTGAATGATTTAGAAACTTACGTAAATACAGATAGTAAATGGATAATATTTATTTTAAACCAAATAATTCAAAATAGCATAAAATACAAAAAACAAGATACCAATTTAGAAATTGAAATATATTCAAAAATAGCAAAAGAAAATGTCATTTTATATATTGAAGATAATGGAATAGGAATAAAAAAGGAGGAACTTACAAGAGTATTTGAAAAAGGATTTACTGGTACAAATGGAAGGCTTTCAAACAAAAAATCAACAGGAATAGGATTATATTTATGTAAAAAATTATGTGATAAATTATCAATAGGACTAGATCTAAATTCAATTCAAAATGAAGGAACGCAAGTAAGACTTATATTTCCAATAGGGAGTTTTATAGATCTTAAATAAGAAAGCACTAAGTTTTTGAAATTTAAATATTGAAAGATAATATGTAGGGGCTGATGTATCGCCCGTTTTTTTTATATTATCTAAAAGAATCTTAATAATTGTTTCTTTAACCTTACAAAAATGTAAGGTTAATGTAATCTAAATCTATGGCAAAAATTTTATTTTAAGTTTATACTTTAAATCAGGAGGTAAGTTTTATGAGTAAAGTATTAGAAGTAAAAAATATTGAAAAGTATTATGGTAATAAATCTAATTTAACAAAGGCAATAGACAATATTAGTTTTGATGTAGAAAAAAAAGAATTTGTAGGTATAATGGGGGCATCAGGAAGCGGTAAAACTACTCTTTTAAATTGTATATCTACAATAGATAAAGTAACAAGTGGTCATATTTTTGTAAATGGAAATGATATTACAAAATTAAAAGGAAATAATTTAAATAAATTTAGAAGAGAAGAACTTGGATTTATTTTTCAAGATTTTAATTTATTAGATACATTAACTTGCTACGAAAATATTGCATTAGCTCTTACAATTCAAAAAGTAAATATCAAGGAAATTGATACAAGAGTAAAAGATATTGCTGAAAAACTTGGAATAAAAGAAATACTAAATAAATATCCATATCAAGTATCAGGTCGGACAAAAACAAAGAGTGGCATCATCAAGAGCAATAATTACAAATCCAAAACTTGTTTTAGCAGATGAACCAACTCGGGGCATTAGATTCAAAATCAGCAAGACAACTTTTGGAAATATTTGAATTGTTAAATCAAAAAATGCGGAGCTACAATTTTTCTTATAACACATGATGCATTTTCAGCATCATATGCAAATAGAGTTTTATTTATTAAAGATGGAAAAATATTTAATGAAATAATAAAAGGAAATGATACAAGAAAACAGTTCTTTGAAAAAATAATAGAAGTGCAAACACTTCTTGGAGGTGATTTAAACGATGTTATTTAAATTATCTTTTAATAATATGAAAAAGAGTATAAAAGATTATGGTATATATTTTTTAACATTAGTTTTAGGAGTTAGCATTTTTTATATGTTCAACTCTTTAGATAGCCAGCAAGCTATGCTACAAGTATCTGAATCACAAAGAGAAATTATTAAATTAATGATACAATTGCTTGGTATGATTTCTGTGTTTGTAGCAATAATATTAGGACTTTTAATTGTGTATGCAAGTAATTTTTTAATAAACCGAAGGAAAAAAGAATTTGGAGTTTATATGTTACTTGGAATGGGCAAAAGACAAATATCTAAAATAATATTACTAGAAACAATATTTGTAGGAATAATATCACTTGCAGTTGGAATTGTAGTGCGGAGTGTTTAGCTCACAATTTATGTCTATACTAGTTGCAAAAATGTTTGAAGCTAATATGAGTAAATTTGAATTTGTATTTTCAAAAGACGCATGTATAAAAACTTGTATATATTTTGCTGTAATGTATATAGCTGTTATGTTTTTTAATACAATTACAGTTTCAAGATATAAATTAATAAATTTGCTAAATTCACATAAGAAAAATGAGAAAGTAAAAATAAAAAATCCATTTATTTGTGTAGGTGTTTTTATAGCAGCAACAGTATTACTTAGCTATGCATATTGGAAAGTAACGCTAGACATAAGATCTTTAACTACAGCAGATAAAATTTTGCCACCTATTTTAATGGGAATAATCCGGTACAATAGCAATTTTTTGGTCTTTATCAGGATTTATTTTGCAAGTTATTCAAAGAAATAAAAAAACATATTTAAAAGGTACAAATATGTTTATATTAAGACAAATAAATAATAAAATAAATACAATGGTAATTAGTATGAGCGTTATTTGCTTAATGCTATTTATGACAATAAGCGTTTTGTCTGCAAGTTTATCATTAAGAAATACAATGCAAAAAGATTTAATTCAAATGACACCAGTAGATTTAAACTTATATAAAAATGCTAATTTACCCGAAAGTATTACAGATAAATATGGAAGAACAATTAATTATACAAAAGAACAACAAGAAGATTCAAGAATTACAATACAGCAGTCTTTAAAAAATAATGGATTTGATATGAACAAATTAAAAGATGTTATAGAAATATCAATATATAAAAACGAAGGATTAACTTGGGAAAAATTTTTTGGAGATAAAATAGATGAAGTAAAAGAAACATTTCCAATGCTTCAATATGACACAAAAGAGCAAATTGTTAAAATATCAGATTATAATAAAATAGCAAGTATGTATGGAATAAATGAATATGAGTTAAAAGAAAATGAATATATAATGTTATGTGATTTTGATTCCATGAAAGAAGTAAGAGATAAGGTATTAAAAAATTCAAATAACATTTTACAAATTGCAGGAAAAGAATATAAATCAAAATACAATGAATGTAAAGAAGGATTTATATTAATGTCAACAAGTCATACAAATATAGGAATTATACTTGTGCCAGATAATTGTCCTTTAACTCAAGAAAATAAAGAAGAACAATTATTAGTTGCAAATTATAATGCTAAATCTGATGAAGAAAAAGAAGAAATAGAAGAATTATTTACAAATGGAAGTTCAGGAGTTATACAAAAAATATCAGATGAAGGTTTATTAATAGATGGTATGACAAAAATATCTATTATAGAATCAAGTGTAGGACTTGCAACAATAGTAACATTTATAGCAATATATTTAGGTTTGATTTTCTTAATTGCAAGCAGCGCAATTTTAGCACTAAAACAATTAACGGAAAGTTCAGATAATAAACAAAGATATACAATTTTAAGAAAAATTGGTTGTGATGAAAAAATGATAAATAAATCACTATTTAAACAAATAGGAATATTTTTTGGAATGCCACTTATACTTGCAATAATTCACTCAATATTTGGAATACAATTTGCAATAGAGATGATGTCAGGATTGGCTAGTAAAGAAGATTTACTCCCATCTGTTATAGTAACAGTCATAGTAATTGGCGTAATATATGGAGCATATTTTATAGCCACATATTTGGGTAGCAAAAATATAATTAAGGAGGAGTAAGATGGAAAATATAAAAGAAAAATTACCTTTTATTATAGGTGTAATAATATTAATTGCAATTTGCGCACTTGCAATATATATGTTTGAATATAAAAGATTTGATTACTATACACAAATAGATAATACAAAAATAGAAAAAATATCTACAGCAGATAATATGAAATATGAATATGAATTAGATTGCTTTAGTAAAAGCGGAATAAAAAAACAAATAAAGTTTAAAACTTCAAGAGAGCTAAGAGAAGGTGCATATTTAAAATTAATAGTAAATGCTCTAACAGGAGTAAATAGTTGGGAAGAAGTTGAACTTAATGAATTACCTAATAAAGTCAAGGAAAAATATAATTAAAATAAAAAACTAAAAAAGTGCTAATTGCAGAAAAACAATTAGCACAAACAATCCCTTTTATTTTATAGTATAGACATGTTTATATAGCATGTCTATTTTTTCAAAATTTATTCTTACACTTAATACAAAAAAATGTTTGAATTAATATTGACTTTTAAATTAACAACTTGTATAATTTATAAGAAAATAAGGAAAAGCAGAGTGTGGTATCATCTCCATTCTTAAAAGAAAGCGAGGTGATGCATGTGTTAGAAGAATATATTTTACAATTATTAATTTTATCATTTATAGCAAATATAGTTCTTACTTTCATCTCTTTAGCGTTAATTGTAATGTTTGTTATAATTACATATAAAGAGAATCACATTTCTGCTAACCATTAGAAATGTGATTCGTTTGTTTCAAATTTAATGGTACCACACTTTGTGGCTCCTTATTTTCTATATTTATTATAATATAGATTTTTTAAAATGTCAATTTTGAAATTAAAAAATTAAGAAAGAAGAATTTTTATGAAATATACTAAAATTATTCAAAAGAAATATTGTTGTGTTGGTGCTTGTTTGGAAATGATATTAAATAGACATAAAATAAAAAATAGTGGACAAGAAGATATTGCATATCAACTGGGATTAATAGTTCCAGAAGAAGAAAAACAAAATTATCAAAAAGTAAGAGTTGGAAAGAAACCTATTGCAGGATATGGAACGCAAATTCAAGAAAAAGAATATACAATTAATAATTTTTTTGATAAAAATAATATTAATTTAAAAGAAAGTTATTATTATATTACTGATTATAAAGAAGCAAAGGAATTTCTTGAAAAAAATAACAATAAAGATATTTTAATAATAGTTCATTGTGGTACATTATATAATTTTCAAAGTGCTGATTGGGGACATATGATATTATTTGAAAAAATGGAAAATGATAAAGTGACAATTTTAGAATGTAGTGCTAAAAGAGATTATGAGAATTTTAAACTAAAACATTTATTAAATGCAATAAAATACCATGGTAAGGAAAAAGGTGCAGGTTTTTATTTAATTGAAGACTAAAATAAACGCAAAAAAGCAGTTTACAACTGCTTTTATTTGTGCTAATATAGATTTAAATTTATAAAGACAAGGAGAAAAAATATGAAAATCACAACAAAAAAAGTACATATAATAGAAATTATTTTAGGAATAATATTTGTAAGTTTAGGAATTTTTCATACAAATATATGGTTTGACGAAGCTTACTCAGTAGCACTTGCAAAGCATACATTTGTAGACATTTGGACAATAGGTGGAAATGATGTACATCCTATTTTGTATTATTGGCTATTACATATAATACAAATATTTACAAATGGTTCTATTATAGCATATAGAATATTTAGCGTGTTACCAATAATAATTTTAGGAATTTTGGGATATACACATATAAGAAAAGATTTTGGACAAAAAACAGGAGTAATATTTTCATTTTTAGTATACTTTATGCCAGCTACAGCAATTTACGCAAATCAAATAAGAATGTATTCATGGGCAATATTATTAGTTACAATACTTGTAATATATGCTTATAGAATATTTAAAGGACAAGATTCAAATAAAAATATAATAATATTTGGCTTAGCTAGCTTATTTAGTATATATACACATTATTATGGACTTATGTCTGCTGGAATAATAAATGTAGCCATATTAATATATCTATTTATAAACAAAAACAATAAAACTGCAATAAAAATATTATTATTAGGTATAGTTCAATTAATTGCATATATTCCTTGGATGATAAATTTTGTAACACAACTTAGCAATGTATCTAAAGGATTTTGGGTAGGGTTTGAATATCCAAAAACATTAGTTGAATTAACAAGTTTTGAGTTTTTAGGAAATAGCATAAATCAAGAGTTTGGGATATATCAATATATAATATTTACACTTGCAATAGAACTATATATATATTTAGGAATAAAAATATATAAAATATATAAACAAAAAGAAGATGTAAAAGCACCAATATTTGCTACTATAATATATTTAGCAGTAATAATAGCATCTCTTATAATAACTCTTATAATGAAAACATCAATTTTATATTACAGATATTTATTTGTAATAACAGGAATATACATTTTTGTTATAAGCTTTGTACTTGCAAAAGAAAAAAATAAAATTATAATATTTTCAGTTTGCACAGCAATTTTAATAACAAGTTTAATTAGCAATATAACAAACATAAATGAAAACTATGATTTATCAAATAAAGAGCCAATAAACTATCTAAAAGAAAATATTTCACAAGATGACACAATAGTTTATTCAGAAATAGGAATAGGTGCAATAACTGCTGTATTTTTTGAAAATAATAAACAATATTTTTACAATAGTGAACATTGGGGAGTAGAAGAAGCATATAAAGCATTTTCTCCACAGATGAAAACATGTGAAGATGATGAATTCTTAAAAGAATGTGGGAAAAGAATTTGGCTTGTAGGTTATGGAGATAATATATATGATTTATTATTTAATAATGAGAACTATGAAAAGATAAGCCAAAAAAGAATTGATACTAAATATCAAAATAATTCTTATAATATAATTTTAGTTGAGAAAAAATAAAAGGGCGAATTGAATTCTCCCTTTTTTAATATGTAATTAATTTATTAGTATAATCTAAATTAGAATTAGATTCATTTTTATAACCTAAAGTATAAATGTTTGTAGCCAATATATCTTTTTCTAACATAGATTTTAAATTTTTATTGTTACTTTTATCCATAAATTTTTTTACAGAAGTTATAATATTTAATTTAGGATTTTCTTTAGCAATGCCAGATAAAAGAACTTTTCCTTTACTGCTGAAACCAAGAACTCTAACATAAGGAACAACTTTTTTAGAGACTTCCATATCATGTTTAGTAATTCCAAGTAATGCGTAAACTAAAATTCTTTGAATTCTAGTTTGAGTATATCGCTTTGATTTAACTGTGGTAATTAAATCATATAAATTATTGTAGTTATCAGATGCGTTTTTTATTGCAAACTCTAGCCCCTCATTTACATCAGGTAATTTTGCGATTTCTGAAGTCTGCATAGTTCTAAGTTTGAATATAATTTCTTTTTCAAATTCTGCTAAACCTTCTACAAAAGTTCCATTTTCAAATTGCTGACGCATTAACATATAAGAACTATCTGGCATTACAGGTCGTATTTCATCAAAGTTTTCTCTTTTTAGCAATTCTCTTATTGCAGTAGAACTTGCATATTCATCAACGATATGTTGACTGTTATAATAAACCTTTTGTCTTTTTACGCAAGAAGGGATAATATGTGATTTTAATGATTTTAAAGCTTTTAAATATTCAATTCCAAGTATATTATTAGGTTGATTTACAATATTAGAGTATTTTTGAATATTATTTAAATACATCAAAAGAGCATTTTCCCTAGCCTTAGGAAAAGATATACCTTTACTAAGTTCGTGAGACAAGATTGATGTAAATTGTTTAGGTTCCTCATAAAGAACAGTAGCAATATTATTTAAAATATCAATTTCGCAGTTTTCAGAGCCGAAAGATAAATAATCTACCACCTTTAAAGAATCTAATAATTTAACAGCACCCATTGCAAAATTCTCAGAACTAGATGTTGCATAAACTGTTGGAAGTTCTAAAACAAGGTCAATACCATTTTCTAAGTTCATTTTAGTTCTAGTCCATTTATCTAATATTGCTGTATCTCCTCTTTGGACAAAATTACCACTCATAACACAAACACTATATTCACAATTAGTCATCTTTTTTGCTTGTTCTAAATGATACAAGTGCCCATTATGAAAGGGATTATATTCAGCTATAATACCAAGAACATTACCCATATTTAAGTTCCTTTCCTAATTAATATACTTGTAAAAAAAATAATTTATTGATATAATATCACAAAATTTTAAATAATACAAATAAATAGGTGAAAAAAATGGAAAAAGTCGAAATATATACAGATGGAGCATGTTCAGGAAACCCTGGTCCTGGAGGTTGGGCAGCAGTTTTATTATATAAAGATAATAAAAAAGAAATATCAGGGGGGAAAAGTCAAACTACAAATAACATAATGGAAGTAACAGCAGTAATAGAAGCGTTAAAAAGTTTAAAATTTCCATGTGAAGTAAAAATATACAGTGATAGTGCATATGTTGTAAATTGTTTTAAACAAGGCTGGATTTACAATTGGCAAAAAAATAACTGGAAAACATCTTCAAAAGAGCCAGTAAAAAATAAGGAGTTATGGGAAGAAT
The DNA here is from genome assembly GCA_948469315.1 of uncultured Clostridium sp. Classification (GTDB taxonomy): domain Bacteria; phylum Bacillota; class Clostridia; order TANB77; family CAG-508; genus Merdicola. The sequence continues at coordinate 36,786 of CAOKLQ010000011.1, read as the reverse complement.
TATATAGTTTAGTTCAAACACATAAAGTAGAATTTATAAAAGTAAAGGGACATAGTGATAATGAACTAAATAATAGATGTGATGAGCTTGCTCGTGCCCAAATAAAATAATAATAAAGGAGAAGCACATGAATAATATAAATTGGCTAAAAGATTACATTTCAAATTTTACAACACAAACAATAATAGAACTAATAATAGCAGTAGGAATTATAGTTTTATTTAATATATGTAGTTCAAGTATAGCTTATATAATAACAAAAATATTAAAGAGAAAACCTAAAAAAGGGGAGACTAAAAATCATAAATTATATTTAAGTTTAAAAAGATTTATAAAAATAATAGGAATATATATTGCTATTATTTTTATAAAAGATACATTATTATTAAATGAAACAATTATATTAATGATAAGAAGAGTATTTAGAATAATTATAATATATATGTTAGCAAATATAATTTGCGAATGTATAACATTAGATTCATTAAAACGTTTAAGACGAAATGATACAAAAGATGGAATATCAAATTTTGTTATAAAAATAATAAAAGGTTTAATATATATAGTTGCAACATTTATAGCAATTTTAGAATTAGGTTATGACTTAAGTGGGCTAATTACAGGACTTGGACTTGGAAGTGTTGTAATAACACTTGCAGCACAAAACATAGCAAAAGATATAATAGGAGGGTTTGTAATATTTACAGATAAGCCATTTAAAGTAGGAGATTGGATACAATTTGGAGAGTATGAAGGAATTGTAGAAGAAATAACATTTAGAAGTACAAGAATAAGAACATTTGAAAACTCAATTGTAAATGTACCAAATGCGATAATATCAAATGCTTCAATAATAAATTGTAGCAAAATAGAAAAAAGAAGATATAAAATTAATTTAGGATTAGAACTAGAAACACCATTAAACACAGTAAAAGTAATAGAAGAAAAAATAAGAACAATGTTAAAAGAAAAAGAAAATGTAATGGACGATTCTGTTATTGTTAGATTTGACAAAATAACAGAAAATAGCATAAATTTATTAATATATGCATTTACAAATTCATCAGATAATGAAAGCTTTTTAAGAGAAAAAGAACATATAAACTACAAAATAATGCAGATATTAGAAAGTGAGAGGGTAGGGCTTGCTTATGACACAAAAACAGTTTTTATCAAAAATTAAAGGTTTTACAATATGGAGAATACTTGCATATTTCATAATATACAGTATTATAGGGTATATTATAGAAACTATTTATCCATTCATATTATATGGAACAATAGAAAGCAGAAAAAGTTTTCTTTATGGACCATTTTGCTCTATTTATGGAGTAGGAGCAGTAATTATGATAATAGCACTTCAATATTTCAAAAAAAATAATTATACACTATTTGTAGGAGGCTTTTTAGTAGGTTCAATTGTTGAATATAGTATAAGTTTAATTGGAGAATTATTATTAGATGTAAGATGGTGGGATTATTCAAATAGATTCTTAAATATAAATGGAAGAATAAGTTTTATATATTCAGTATTCTGGGGATTTTTAGGGCTTTATTTAATGAAATCAGTAAATCCTCAAGTAGATAGATTTTTAAATTGGTTAAAAACAAAAGTAAATAATAAAAAAGCTCCAAAAATTATTATAGCAATAATAACAATTGCAATGTTTATAGATTGTGTAATATCAGCATTTGCAATAAATGCATATTTAACAAGACAAACAGTCACAAATAATTTAGATGTAAAAGATAAACAAAAAGTAATTAATACATATGAAAAAATATATGGAAGCGAAAAATACTCACAATTTATACAAAAGCACTGGAATGATGAAGTAATGATAAAGGCATATCCAAACTTAACAATTAGGCTAAAAGATAATTCATTAGTATATGTGAAAAATTTATTGCCAGATTTGAAGCCATATTATTATAAGTTTGAAAAATAATATAAAGCTATAGGGGAAAAAATGAATTTTGATTATTTAAATGAAATGATAAATTATATAGAAGAAAATTTAACAGAAGAAATAGATTATAAACAGTTAGCTAAAATAGTTGGTGTATCAGAGTATTCTTTGCAAAGAATATTTATGTTTTTAACTAATACTTCTTTATCAGAATATATTCGAAAAAGAAAATTAAGTAAAGCTTTTGAGGAATTAAAATCAAGTAATATAAAAATAATAGATTTAGCAATAAAGTATGGTTATGAATCTTCAATATCTTTTTCAAGAGCGTTTAAAAATATGTTTAAAATAACTCCAAGTGAGTGTAGAAATACATCTAAAGAATATAAACAATTTCCTATAATTACATTTAAAAATACTAATCAAGTATGTGAAGAACTAAATTATAAAATAAAGGAATTAGGAGATACAATAATTTATTGCAAAAGAACTTGTGCAAAAACACATGAAGATTTATTGTTTAATATAAGAAAATTATATAAAGAAATAGAAGAAAATGGACTTCATAAAAAGTTCGACGAAAGTAAGATGTATGGAATTTATATGTATAAAGATGATACATATTATTATTATGTAGGTTGCCAAAAAGAATTTAAAAACACAGATAAATTTATAATCCCTAAGGGGAAATATGCAATTTTTAATGTAGGTTCTCGTAAGCAAAAAGATATAACAAATACAGATAAAAAGATTTATTCACAATGGTTGCCATCTACTAATTATGAAATAAATTGGAAGAAAAACAAACAATTTAATATAGAAGTTTATGTAGATAATAACTGTTATATATACATGCCTATAAAAGCTAAGGAAAATTAAAATAATGAGGAGTCCTATTTAGATCTCCTCATTATTTTAATTATTTTAGCCGCAATACTTTTCTTTCAACATTTCCATTTTCGTCATAATAGGTATACAAATTAACTTGTATAGTATCTCCAATATTTACTGCATTGTATAATGTTGCATTATCAAATGTGGTGGTGATATCTTCATAATCTACAGTTATTAAATATTCTTCATCATCATATCCTATGGTAGTTCCAATTAAATAATAGTATGTAGGATTAAATTCTTTATCAGTTACAATAGCTGTTACAGTTGATTCATCTACAATACTTTCATTAGGAACCAAGTAAATAATAAAAGCGATTATTATTACAAGTATTCCAATTATAAATTCAGTATAGCGTCCATCATCATCTTCTTCTTTTCCCATAGAGTATCTCCTTTCATTGTTGTTATGAATAAATGTTGCATGAAAAAGAAAGAATATTGCGATTTTCTAAATTAGAAAAAGTGTTTATTATCTATTATAAAATTTTTATTAATAAAATACTAAACATAATTGGTTTTAGATATGTTTATTTAATAACAAAAAATACATAGATTATATAAAAATATAAACGAAATTGATATTGGTTTTGTTTATATTTTTTTATTGCTTTAATTTATATTAAAAAACAAGGAGGAGAAAATGGAATTAAAAGAAGTAATAAAAAATAGAAAAAGTATTAGATGTTATAAAGATGCAGAAATTTCAAAAGAAACAATAGAAGATTTAGTAGATTGTGCGAGAATGGCTCCATCAGCTAAAAATAGGCAACCATGGAAATTTGTTGTAGTACAAAAAGAAGTTAAAAATGAAATTGCTAATAGTATGATAGAAGATGCACAAAATTATAATAGGAAAAATACAAGCATTATAGGTACAGCAAAAATAATAAAACAAGCACCTATTTTAATATTAGTATTTAAAAATTATGATGATGATTGGAATACAGGTGATCTACTTTCAATAGGTGGAGCAATAGAACATATATGTTTAAGAGCGACAGATTTAGGGCTAGGTTCACTTTGGATAAGGGATATAAAATATACTAAAAAGAAAATAGAAGAATTAGTAAAAAAAGAAGAACAAGATTTAGTTTCAGCTATAGTAATAGGAGAAGTGAAAGAGGTTTGGAAACAAAGAAAGAAAAAAGATTTAGATGAAGTGTTAGAGTGGTTTTAAAATAATAGATTATAGATTATATTTTATGATATAATTATATTAAATTTTAAATAATAGAAATGGAAAATAATATGAAAAATAAAATACAACATAAAGAAATATTAAAAACATTAGTATTTGTATTACCATATATAGTAGTAGAATTTACAAATACAATATTAGTAATTATAGATAAATCTCTATCAAATTCAGTAGGAAAAACAGCAATTATAGTTTTTTCATCATTTATTACATTAAATTGGGCAATAAATACTGTGCAAGGTTGTATTAGTCAAGCACATAGTATTGTGTTGGTTAGAGATAAAACAAATTACAAAAATATAAATACAACAGGAGTAGCATTAGAATTATTTTGTAGCCTTGTAACATCAATAGTATTATTTATATTTTCAAAAAATATTACATATATTTATACTCTTGAAGATAATGCAAGGGAAATATTAACAATAATTTTAAAATTAAAGGCAATACAATTACCTTTTGTATCTATTGGTTTTATAGCAAGAAATGATTTAAAAATAAATAATAAAACAAGAGAAATATTTATAATAATGGTTATTGCATCAATTATTAATATATTAGGCGATATAATAAGTATAAAATATGGCTACAACGAAATAGGAATATATATTGCAACAATTGTTTCAACAATAATAAATACTAGTTTATTATTTATTGTATCTAAGTTTAAAATAGGAAAAGTAACTTTAGAGTATATAAAAGAAATTTTTGAATATGCAAAAGATTTAATATTTAATAAAGTTATTCAAAGAATAGTAAATATTTGGTATACAAGTGTAGCAAGTTCATTTGGAACAAATATATATGCAATACATTGTGCTTGTGCAACAATTATAGATACAGTTACAGAAATATCAGATGGTTACCATTCTGGATTACTAATTGCATATTCAAATGACATTGAAAATAAAAAGGAAAATTTAATAAGAAAAGTAGATATAGTTGGATTTTATGGAATAGGTTTTGGAGTTTTAATTGGAATTATACTTATGTATCCAACTTGGTGGCTATTAGGTAGAGCAATTCCATGGAATGAGTGTAATCCATATATATGGTTTTATTCACTAGAATTTCTAGCCACAGTAGCATCTTGTAATTACACAGCATATTTATCAGCCAATAAAGATACAAAAGCAATTAGGAATATGGCATTAATAGGCGGATTATGTGTTAGAATTCCACTTGTAATGTTAGCAAAATATATAAATTTAGGTTTAATTGGATTATCTTTTGTGTGTGGAATAGATAGAACAGTCAGGACGATTTACTTAAGAATTTATATTAAAAGAAAATATGTATAGATTAATAAATTAGGATTTTAATATGATATATATTATTTTAAGAATAATGAATTAAAATATTAATTTAAAAATATAGAATAAATAACTAAATGAACTTTAAATATAAGTACATTTGGTTATTTTTTTGCAGTAAAATGCAAAAACTTTATAAATAAAAAGACTTTTTGCAATCTAGTGCAAAAATTTCACAATAAATATAATTTTTTGAAATAGATTTTAAAAAGTTAGGAAATTGACTATTTAACTCATTATGTGATATAAAGATACAAAAAAGTACAAGAAATTTAAGTAGGAGAATAATATGTGGTTATACTTAAGTTTAATTTCTGCAATATTTACTGGTTTTACTGCTATAGTTATGAAAAAATGTTCAAAAGATAATTTATCAATAAGATTATCTCTATTAGGATTATTAATTGGAAATATTGCTTATGTAATAATAGGTGCATTTTCAACAGATGTAGTAAAAAATTTTAATATTTGGAATTTAATAAAAATAGCACCACTTTCAATAATTCAATCAATTGGCTATATTTGTGCAATTCTATCAATTAAATATGCAAGTGTATCAACAGTGTCACCAATTAGAAAAGGAAATACTGTAATAACTTTACTTTTAGGAGTTTTAATATTAAAAGATAAACTTACCTTATTACAATTAATTGTTTCATCAATTCTAATTATTTTAACAATATTATTATCAAAAACACAAAAAGATACTAGTAGTATACAAGAAAGTAAAGGAATACTATATGCATATGGATTTGTTTTGTTCAATGGAATAGCAGGATTTTTAAATAAAGTATATATAAATATATTTGGAAATCCTTTAATTGTAGTATTTTATTATGGATTAGTAATTATTTTAGGTGTAATATTATATTGTTTAATTACAAAAAAATGGAACTATATAAATTTAAAACAAGTAAATTATAAAGGATTATTTTTATTTCATGCTGCATTAGATTTAGGTGCAAATTTATGTAGTAGATTTAGTTTGATAAATGGACAAGTGTCAACAGTTTCAGTTATTACATCTAGTTCTATTGTTATAACAATTTTAGCATCAAAGTTTATACTAAAAGAAGAAATAACATGGAAAAAATATTTAATGATAATAGGCGTTTTTTTATGTGTTATAACATTAGCAATAAGTAAAAATTAAGATAAATTTATAATAAGAAATGGAGAATATAATATGTTAGAAAAATTAAAAGCAAAATATGTATTTTTTGATGTAGATGGAACTTTAGCAGAATATAGATTTAAAGATAAATTATATAATGGAAAATGCGCAGAATTAGGTTGCCAAAATTTAGAAGATTTATTATTTTCAGATCTGTTTTATAAATCAAGACCATTAAAAACTATGCAAAATATAATAAGTAAGTTAAATCCTGATAAAATATTTGTGCTTGGTACTATTGTTACAAATAATGAAGTAAATCAAAAATATAAATGGTTAGAAGAAAATTATCCAAACATAAAAAAGGAAAATATAATTTTTATAAGTTCTACAATGTTAAAGCCAGATGTAATAACCCAATATTCTAAAAAGTTAAAAGTTAATTTACAAGATATGGTTTTTGTAGATGATAGACTAGATGTTTTAAGAAAAGCAGAAGAATTAGGAATTACATCATATCATCCTAGTTCTTTTATGGAATAATAAATTAAGGAGAGAAAGTATTTATCGTAATTTTTATAATGTCAATAGTGTCAACAATTTGTATAAATTTAAATATTAAAAAAGATAGGTGTAAATATGGAACAAACCGATGAAAAAAAGTTAGCAAATATACGTAAGAAAAATATGAAATTATATTCTATTTATAGAATGTTATCAATAGATATAGTATTTATGTATGCTATAAAATTTATATTTTTAACTGAAGTTAGAGGAATAAACGCATCTGATGTAATTTTATCAACATCAATGTTTGCTTTGTTTATGGCAATTTTTCAAATTCCAGCAACAATAATAGTAAATAAATTAGGATATATAAAAAGTGCGTTTTTAGCAAATGTCAGTAATGTTATATATATTATTCTAATAATGTTTAGCCGTAATTTAATATGGCTTTTAATAGCTGAATTTATTAGTACTATTACATTTAGTATAAAAGAAATAGCAGATCCAAGTTTGCTAGATATATCTATACCAAAAACTACTAAGAAAAGAGAGATATTTTCTAAAATTGAAGGTAAAGGGGCCTCACACTATTTTTATTTAGATGCAATAACATCAGTTTTATCAGGCTTTCTTTATGCTATTAATCCATATATACCATTTATTTGTTCAGCAATATTTGCTACAATGGCTTGTTTTTTAGGACTACAATTCGAAGATATAAATCAAAATAAATTAAAAGAAAATATGCAAAGTAGATTTAAAGATGAAATAACAGATTTAATAAAAGCATTAAAAACAATGGTAAAATCTAAAAGATTAAGAGCTTTAATATTATATTCTGGATTAATATGGGGATTTCATTGTTTATTTACAGATTATAGAATAAATATTTTAAGTAGCTTAGGTGCATCATCTAAAATAATTGGAATTATAGCAGCAATACTAGGAATTACATCTGGAATAGCTACTAAAAAACAACGAATTATTCATAATAAATTTAGAAATAAATCACTAACAGTAATTGGATTATTATCCTCAATATCAGTACTAATATCTGGATTAATTGTACTACTAAAATTACCAAACTTTATTTTAATTATAATTGTTGTAATTTGTTCAATGTCAAATTATGCATCAAGAGCGATTTATGATATATTAATAAAAAGATATTTAGGAAATTTTGCAAGCAAAGATTTATTACCAAAAATATATTCAGCGAATTCTTTTGGAAAAAACTTAATAAGAGCCATAATAGGAATAGTAGGCTCTATTACTATAGGTATTTTTAGTGAGGCTTATGTTGCTACAATAATTATGGGAATTGTGTTTGTTATTTTAACAATTGCAGTTTTAGTTTATATGAAATCAAGAGTTGGATTAAGTCCCCAAAAAATACAAGATGTTAAATTATAATAAATTACATATTATAAAAAAATATATAAAAATGAACTTGTAGGGGCGATTAGAAATCGCCTAAACTTCAGAGAAATAACTTTAAATTAGTAATAATTACATTAAATATTTGTCACATTTTGCACATAAATTTTATAACTACAAGAAAGTAAAACAGATTTTAGTAAATATAAATTATCACTACTAGAATGTTTATCTATAAAATCTTTCCTTGTATAAGTACAAAGCAAGGCTTCTTCAAATAATTTGCAAAATTTATCATAAGCAATTTGAATATTAGAGTCTTTAGTTGCAATTTCAATTAAAGTTTTTATATCTTGCATACTATAAACTTGCTTTAAAACACAAATTACAAATAATTTTGCTATATGTGTTTTAGAATATTGCTTTTTTATAGGTGCTTCTATTAATTCATTTTTTACATAATTATTTATCATAGTTTTTGTTAATAATTCATTTTCTTTTTTCTTATTATTTGTATTAAAAAATATATAGGAAGATAAACAAGAATTAATAAAATTAACTACTTGGTCTAAATATAAATCCACACTTGGAAGTTCTTTCCATCTTGGAATATGAAATTCATTTATTTGTACAATATCTTTTTTATTCATATGAATCCTCCTTTTTATGTAATATTATCACTTTTTGAACACCTAGTCAACTAATTGACAAAGTATTATTAAAAGTATAATCTAGTATAGTAAACTAGATTATATGGAGGTAATAAATGGAAGGTATAAAAATAGGAGATAAAAAATCAAAATATCCTATAATACAAGGAGGAATGGGAGTAGGTGTTTCAATGCATAAATTAGCAGGCACCGTAAGTAAAGAAGGAGGAATAGGAGTAATTTCAACAGCAGATATAGGGTATAACCAAGAAGATTTTAATAAAAATCCAATGAAAGCAAATTTAAGAGCAATAGGAGAAGAAATAAAAAAAGCAAGGAAATTAGCAGGAGATGACAAAATATTAGGAGTAAATATAATGGTAGCATTAAATAATTACAAAGAAATAGTAAAAGAATGTGTAAAAAATAAAATAGATTTAATAATATCAGGAGCAGGAATACCAAAAGAGCTTCCAGAATATGTTCGAGGAAGTAATACAAAAATTGCACCAATAGTATCATCTTTAAGATGTTGCAAAATAATTGTAAAACATTGGATAAAAAAATATAATTATATTCCAGATATGATAGTAATAGAAGGTCCAGAAGCGGGAGGTCATTTAGGATTTAAAAAAGAAGAATTAGAAGAAGAAAACAAACCTAAATTAGAAGATATAACAAAAGAAATTGTAGAATATATAAAAGAAATAGAAAATGAGCATAATAAACAAATTCCAGTAATTGCAGCAGGAGGAATATGGGACAAAAAAGATATAGAAAGATATTTAAAATTAGGAGCAAGTGGAGTACAAATGGCAACAAGATTTGTTGCAACGCATGAATGTGATGCATCAGATGAATTTAAAAAAGCATATATAAATGCCAAAAAAGAAGACATAAAAATAATAAACAGCCCAGTAGGGATGCCAGGAAGAGCAATTTATAATACATTTATAAAACAAACTGAAAATAAAAAGTATAAAATTGATAAATGTTATAACTGTATAAAAACATGTAATGTATCAGATACACCTTACTGTATAACAAAAGCTTTGGTAAATGCTGTAAAAGGAGATATTCAAAATGCATTAGTATTTTGCGGAAGTAATGTAGATAAAGTAAAAAAAATTGTGTCTGTGCATAATTTAATGCAAGAATTGGTAAATTAGAAAATAAAATATCAATATATAAATGATTTGACAAGAGAATTTTAGTTTAGCAGTTATTTTTTTAGTTTTACTTGAATATTATGTAAATGTATGATATAATATTAAAAGTTTTTTGTACATTGAAAAATTTATAAGGAGGTTTAGTATCTAATAAAGTAATAGGAACACTTAAACATTATATAAAAATCTTAGGAGGTATTACTATGGAAAACAAAACTTTTTTTAATTCAATTGAGGAAAAAAAGGAAACTGTAAATGTATCTGTTTCACCACTTCGGAGTTTTGATGAATTAAAACCTGAAGAACAGCAAAAAGTAGAAGAATTAAAAAAGTCCTTAGAGGACTTTAGTGCAACATCTTTGATTAACTTTTCTGCAGCTACTTCTAGTACAATTTCTAGAGATACAGATGAATTCTTAAGAACTACCAAATTGAATGACTTGCAGGAATTCAATGATACTATGTTGGGATTATCAAACAAGATGAAATCTGTAGATACCAAAAAGTTATCTGAAGTAAAAGATAATCCGTTTCATAAATGGCCTATATTAGGTTATTTTATGCAAACATCAATTGGTAAAAAAGTAAATGCTATAGCTGCAAAACAGCAAAGTATTGAAAGTGTAGTAGATACAACACAAAAGACTCTTCAGGGTGTTAGACTCTCTTTGCAAGAAGATCTAATTCGATGCAGTTCAATGAAAGATAAAAACATTGAATATGCAAAAGCATTGGAATTGGAATGCATTGCTTTGCAACTAAGAAAGCAGGAACTCGAAACTGAAAAAGAAAGATTTATTAGCAGTCCAGAGTATAATCCAAATAATTTGGATAATGTTGAATATGTTGGTAAATTAGAGGATGGTATTCAGGAAATTTCTCGTAAAATAGACAATACTGTACGTTTTAGATTACTTGCAATCCAAGATCTTCCTACATTAAAGATTACGAGGAATGCTGATATAGCATTAATACATACAATTGAAGATGCAATTGTTAATCTTATTCCTCAGTGGAAGAAAGCTTTTTCAAAGGCTTTACTATCTTATCGGTTGTATAATGCTGCTACTGTTATGGAAACAGTGCATCAAGCTACACAAGATATTTTTGAACAAAGTGCAAAAATTACTTCTGCTGCAGTTACCAAATCAGCTGAGATGATTGAGGCACCTCAAGTTACTTCTGAAACACTAAGGAAGATTAATGAAACAATTATTACTATGTGTGATGAGGTAGTTAACATATCTGCTAAAGCACAAGAAATGAGACAAAAGGATCTTCCAGAACTTAGGAGAATGGAACAAGAAGCTTTATCTATTGAGGCAGGCCAAAAGCATAAATAGGAGGTAAACTATGAAAAAGAAAAATGATGATTCAAAAAAGATAAGTTTTCCAGAATATGTTACATTAAGACAAAAATACGGCTGCGATAATTGCAAATATAATAAAGAAAATGCACCTTATTTTATTTCTAATTTTCGTGAACGGATAAAAAAGCTTTTTGCTACTTGTAAAGGAAATCCTTGCAAGAGAACCGAATGCAAAAAGAGGTGTTGGTTATTTTCTGATCTGTTTAGTTTAGCTACTGCTGCAGTTATTATTATAGCATTTTTATTCATTTTTTATCTTGTTAATAATTTGATATTGACTTTAGCATTTTTATTCATTGTTATAGTTGTAATGGATATTATTTGCTGTGGTATTGAGTCAATAGTAGATAAAATTTTTGAAAGTGTTGAAAAACTGCGAAGGAGGAAGTATGACCAGAAAATTGCAGATATGGAAGCGATAAATAAACAGAAAGTGCGAGAAGAGCAAAGGCAAAAAGAGGAAGAAGAAGCTATATACAAAGACATAAATGAAGCTAAAGATATTTATTTATGTCTTTCAAGCAAATATAAAAATAAAATGAAACAAGTTTGTTACAAATCAAAAAGATTTCCTGAATTAAAGGAACAACTTTATGCTACGTATAAGCAATTTCTAAATGATTCTGAAACACTTTTAAGTAAAATTACTTTGGATAATTTTTATTATTCAGAGATAAAGGTTTTGTTTCAATTTCATATACCAGAACTAATAAATAATATTAGGCTGTATATAAAAACAGCAGAAGAAAAAAATGAAACACAACCACAAATAGAAGAATTAATCAAATTACTTGAAAGTTTTAACATGCATATTAATAAGATCTGTGATAATTTAATTAATTCCGAATCAGAAAATCTTGTATATAAAATGCAAGCATTAAGAGAAGTTATTTCGCGAAAGTAGCAATAAGGAGGTAAGATAAATGAAAAAACGGCTTATTATTTGGGCTATCTGCTTAGTTGGAGCAATTATATGCTTTGGTATTAATTGGTATATAAAAAGTCAGCCTAAGGAAAAAACAGTAGCAGACAACGGGAGAAACATATTAAATATGTATAATGACATAGGAAATGAAGATGCTATCAAAGAAGCATTTAGTAGTACAAATTTAAGCTCTGAAAATGAACTTAACTTTGTATCTAAAACAAAAAAGGCTAAATGTATTTTAACAAAGGATTCATCGGAGATCTATGATGATGATAGTGCTAAAGACATGGTAACTTCATATACACCTCTAATAATTGGAATGAAAAATTCCAGTAATCTGCAAAAATATAAAGACAACAAATTACTTTTATCTCCAAAAAAAATTACAAATTCAACTGAAGATGAAATTACAATTGATTTTCTAAAGATAATTGATGCAGTTAAAAAAGAAGAAAAATGGTCAAAGTTTGGAGGAGAAGATAAGAAGATAAAAGTTATTGTTCCAGAAATTGATAGTATTGAAGGAAGGTTATTTTATAAGTATTTATTGTTAACAATAAATAAAGGTAGCTATCCTTCAGATGAAGATACTATGGAAAAAGTTAGAAAAGAAGCAGATAGTTTTTTTGAGCATTGTGAACAAAAAGAAAATGTTGTTAATGAATTAAAAAAGTTAAGTTCTGTAAATAGTATGGACTTGTATATACTTTTTGAAGCTGATTTTATAAATAGTAGTATATGGAATCAAAAGAAGCTTGATATTAGTATAGCTTATCCAACTACAACTATAGTAAAGCACATATATATGCAAGCAGATCAAAAACAGCAAGAACAATTTAGCACATTTTTTGATTTAGTTTCAACACAGTTAAATTATAGAACTTCGAATAAACATTCTTTTACAATTGATAAAAACTATAATATAAAAGATAGTATTACTTTTATTGAAGTTCCTATTGATAAAAAAGATGACCATACTATTGCTAGAATTATGCTAGTAGTACTAGCAATAGGTGGAATAAGTTTTTTGATACTTATAACTTTAACGCCTTCTAGAGAGTATGATTAGTTATAATTTAAATAACTTAAATTTAATCAGCTAGGGTAGAATTACCTTAGCTGATTTTTTTGTTATAATAGAAGAAATTATTTTGTAAAATATAAAAATTTAGTATAATATATTTAAAGTAAATAAGTTTAATGAAAGATAGTTAAGAAGTCAAATGTTAACTTAAGTTGACAAATTTCCAACTATAATTGGTGGAATGCAACTACAAAAAAAGAGTATAATTTTAAACAAGAAAGAGAGGAGTTAGATAAATGAATTTTGGAGAAAAATTATATGAACTAAGAAAAAATAAAAATTTATCGCAAGAAGATGTAGCAGATAAATTAAATGTAACAAGACAAACTGTGTCTAAATGGGAGACAAATCAAAGTACACCAGACTTTGATAAAATACTTCCATTATGTGAATTATTTGAAATAAGTACGCAGGAGCTTCTAACAGGCAAGGCACCAGAGGAAAATAATAACATAAATACTCAAAATGTAGAAAATGAAAATAAAGTATTAACTAAAGAAGAGGTAAGAAAGAAATCAGCTGAAGTTGTAAGTACATCAATTTTTATTTACATATTAGCAGTTGCTATTTTAATAGTTGCAATACCAGTATTAAGAGTAAATCCAATAGTTGCAACAGCAATATTTTTATGTATGATAGCTTGGGCAACAGCAAGAATTGTAAAACATTATATGTCTATTCCTAAATTTGAAAAAAATAAAGAAGAAAAAAGACAAGTGCAAATTATAAAACAAATAAATAGTATAGTAGGTACAATTTGTGTAATAATCTATTTTATAGTTAGTTTTATGACAATGGCTTGGCATATAACCTGGGTAATTTTTATAATAGATGGATTAATTTGTGAAATTGTTAAACTATTTTTTATGCTAAATGAAAAGGAGGAAAATGTAGATGAAAAGTAAAGGATTAATAATAACATTAATTATAATTTTAAGTATTGTAGTTATAGGATTAATAGTTTTGCTATCTTTAGTTATAAGTGGAAATCTAAGTTTTAGGCCAAATTTTAGAAATTTGGGAGTTAGGAGCAATCAAGTTATATATGATGAAAATTACAACATAGAGACTATAGAAGATATTGAAATATTATCTACTGCAGGAGATATAAAATTAGAAGAAAGTATGGATAAAAATATAAGAGTTGTAGCATTTGGAAAAAATGAAAATGATTTAAAAGTAAGTTTGAATGAAAATAAATTAAAAATAGATTATTCTGAAATAAAGAAAATAAATTTTTGGTTTAATTTTGATATAACAGATATAACTATTTATATTCCAAAAGATTATTCAAAGCAAATAAATATAAAGGCAAACTATGGTAATATAGAATTAATAGATTTAGAAAATGCTACCATAGATATAGAGCAAGATTGTGGAGATGTAAAGCTAGGAAAAGTAAAAGATATTTTTATAAAAAATAGTTATGGTGATATTAATATAGAGAAAGTTTTAAATAAATGTGCCATTAAATCTGATTGTGGAGATATAAAAATAGAAGAAATTGAGTTAAAAGAAAATTCTTCAATTGACTCAGATCTAGGTAATGTAAAAATTAACAAAAAAAATGATATTTATATTGATGCAAAAACAGATTTAGGAGATACTAAGGTAGACACAAATAATAGACATTCTGAAATAACATTAAAAATTGAAGGTAGTTGTGGAGATATAAAAGTAGAAAATTAAAATTAGAAATTATAACCCCTCTAATACTATAAAGAGGGGTTAATTTTATATTAAGTTATTTACTATACAATTATAATTATAGATGATATAATAATGTAGGTAAAAATATTATAGTAATATTTAGGAATGTTCTTTTTACTATATAGAATATATTTTATTGTAATAAGTATACAATTTAATAGAAATATTTAATTTGGAAAAGAGGAATAAAATGGAAAAGGTTTATATTGTGTTAACACACACAGGTACACTACTTTCAAGGATAATAAAAAGTTTTACAAAAGATGAATTTTCTCATATTTCCATAGCATTAGATATACATTTAAAACAAATGTATAGTTTTGGAAGACTTAATCCATATAATCCTTTTTGGGGAGGATTTGTACATGAATACATAGATAAAGGAACATTTAAAAGATTTTATAACACAAAAGCAAAAGTATATTCATTAGAAGTTACACAAAAACAATATGAAGATATAAAAAATGCAATTAAGCAAATTGAAAGTAAAAATTATAAATTTAATATTTTAGGATTATTTGCAGTAGGATTTCATAAAAAAATAGGAAGTAAAAATTCATTTTACTGTGCAGAATTTGTAAAATATGTAATTGAAAGATCAGGTATAAAAACTAACTTACCAGAAATTGTAAAACCAGAAGATTTTAAAAATATAGAAAATATAAAACAAATATATAATGGATATTTGAGAAAATATAATTTATGAAAAATACAAGAAATTATATGAAATAAAAGAAGGAATAAAATGAGTAGAAAAAATAAAATAAAAATATTTAGAATTATATTAACAACATTAGTTTTAGCATTATTTATAGGAATAACAATATATTTATTTCCAGTAATGAAAAATCTATCAACATTAGAAGGAAAAATAGCATTCAAGCAAAAAGTAGAAAGTTCAGGGATCATTGGTGTATTATCATTATTTGGACTTCAAATTGCACAAATATTTTTAATAATAGTACCAGGAGAGCCTATAGAAATATTAGCAGGAATGTGTTATGGAGGAGTATGGGGAACAGTATTTATTATGGGCTCTGCATGTATTATTTCAATAATTATATTTTTATTAGTTAGAAAATTTGGAAGAAAGTTTGTATATGATTTTTGTGATAAAGACAAAATCTCAAAAATAGAAAAAAATAAATTATTTCAAAATCCAAAAAAAATTGAAAAGATAATGCTTATTTTATTTTTAATACCAGGAACACCAAAAGACCTACTTGTATATGTAGCAGGACTTTTGCCAATAAAACCATTAAGATTTATTATAATTTCAACATTTGCAAGATTTCCATCAGTAATAACATCAACATTAGTAGGACAAAATTTAGCTATAGGAAACTGGAAAAAAAGTATTATTTTATATGTAGCAATAATTATATTAGTTTGGGGAATTGTGCTTGTTATTAATAAGTTTGATAAAAATAAGATAACTCAAAATGTGATTAATAGTGTGAAATAGATAGGAATATTATATTATAAATTTTTCTTATGTAACTATTGACAGGTTAAGCTGAAGCATACTAAATTATAATAATAAAAAAATGTAGGGGCGATGCCGTCATCGCCCGTGTTTTAATGTATTTGATATATTTCTAATTTTTGCTTTTTATCTAATTAAATTAAACCACTTCTCCAAAATATTACAAGACATAGTTCCTAAAGAAATTTGAGTTATATCATTTGAAGCAGTTAAATCTATAATTCCTATAATTTCGTTATCTAAAGTATATGTTATTTCGCCAACTTTTTGTCCTTTAAAAATAGGTGCATTTAAATTTTCTTGGATATAAACTTTTTGTTCTATTTGATTTTCCTTTCCTTTTGGTATTAAAACTCCAGAAGTTTCAGATGTACATACACCTACAGTAGAAATTGTACCTTTATTAACATGCAATGTTTGTATATTATCTCCGTTTATTTTCAAGTTTTTTGTAAGAGTAATTTACAAAACCATAGTCTAATAATTTTTGTGCTTCTGAAAATCTTATTTTTGTAGTAGGAGCTTTCATAACTACAGCAATTAAAGATAAATCATCACGTGTTGCAGATGCAGACAAATTGTATAGAGCAAGTGATGTAGATCCTGTTTTTAACCCAGTTATTCCCTTATAAGTTCTAATTAATTTATTTGTATTTACAAGCTGAGATTTTCCTCCTCTTAAAGAGTCCATATATATAGTTGTATATTTTGTAATATTAGGATGTTTTGTAAGTAATTCTCTGCTCATTAAAGAAATGTCGTAGCTAGAAGTAACATGGCCATCTTCATCTATACCATGGCAATTTTTAAAACAAGTATCATTCATTCCTAAACTTTTTGCTTTTTCATTCATTTGCATAACAAAATTTTCTTGAGAGCCTGCTAAGAATTCTGCCATTGCAACAGTGCAATCATTAGCAGAAACAACGCAAATTGCTTTTAACATTTCATCAACTGATAAAGTCTCTTTTGTATCAAGCCAAATTTGTGATCCCCCCATACTAGCTGCTTGCTCACTACAAGGAACTTGAGTTTCATAATTAATTTTGCCACTATCAATAGCTTCCATAATTAAAAGAATGGACATAATCTTAGTAACACTTGCAGGTCTAAGCTGATCATGCATATTATGGTCATATAAAACCTTACCAGAATTTTGTTCAATTAAAACAGCAGATCCTGATTCTAAATTAAGCAAATTAGGATTATTTTCTATAGTATTACTTTCCTCATTAGCATTTGTTAAAGTAGAATCTAAAAAAGAAGACCATATATAATCATTAGATGCAAAACAAATTAGAGGAGAAAGAAAAGTTAAACAAAAACATAATAAAAAAGATATAGTATTTATAAAAAATTTTTTTAACATAGTTATAACCTCCATAAATATTAGTAAAATATATTATAAAATATTATGGAATATGACTAATATTAGTTTATATAATAGAAGCTTATTAAAAATAATTTTAAATATATAGAATTTGTCTAAAATGTTCATCTTAAAAATTATGATTAAAATAAAATAGTAAGTGTTACTAACAATAAATAGCAAAAGAAATCTGATATTTTTGATATAATCTAAAAAATGTGAAAAAATTCATAAATTTTGTAACGAATTAGAATTTAATACGTCATATATGTAGAAGGAGGATAAAAGTTATGCAGGATATTGAAAAAATATACGAAGAATATTTTGAAACAGTAAACAAATATCTATTCTGTTTAACTCATAATAATGATATCTCTGAAGAACTTACTCAAGAAACATTTTATAAAGCAGTAAAAAAAATAAATACATATAAAGGTAATTGTAAAATGTCAGTATGGTTATGTCAGATAGCTAAAAATCTATGGTATGATGAATGTAGAAAAAATAAGAAAGTTATAAATATAGAACAAAAAGATTTATTTAATTTACAATCATTAGATATATTAGAAGAACAAGTTATTGAAAATGATGAAAAGATAGAGCTGTATAAGAAAATGCAAATATTAGATGATATTACAAGAGAAGTAATTTATTTAAGAACAACTGGAGAATTAAGTTTTAAGGAGATTGGAATTATTCTAAATAAAACAGAGAATTGGGCTAGAGTAACATTTTATCGTGGTAAAAATAGATTAAAGGGGGTTGATTAATATGAAAGGAAAAGATTGTAAAATTGTTCAGGATTTATTACCAAATTACATTGAAACACTTACAAATGAAGAAACTAATGTATTTATAGAAGGACACTTAAAAAGTTGCAAAGAGTGTACAAATATATTAGAAAATATGAAAAAAGATTTAGAAATTAATAATTTAAAAAGAGAAGAGCGAGAGATAAAATATATTAAAAAGTTTAATAGAAAATTTAAACTATTAAGAAATATTTTAATGATTATAATTGTATTATTCATAATAATAGTTGGAAGAAAAACTTTTATACTTTCAAACTTAGCTAATAAAGCAGTAAAAATTAAAAACGAAACAAATTATTATACAAAAACGGAATCATATTCTAAAGGACAAATGACTATTTTAGAATCATATAACAAAGATGGAATAACTTTAGGAACTATGAATGTATATTCAAAAGAAAATGATGTTAAAAAAATAATATTGTATAAATCAGATAAAGAAACAATAGCTTTAATTGATAATGGTAGAACAAAAACTTTAACAAATATGGGAGATATAGCAATAAATCCAGTTTTCTTCACTGGTGAAAATTTATTAGAAAATATATTTATTGCAATTACTACAAGAGCTTACAAAATAGAGCTTAATGGGCAAAAATGTTATATGATTAGAGATGGAAATACAGAAAAGCTTATTGATGTTAATACTGGATTAGCAATAAAAATGATAGATAATGAAAATAATATAACTACAGATTATCAATATGAATTTGGAGTAGTTAAAGATGCAGATATTGTTAAACCAAATACAATAGGATATACAATAAAAGAATAAACACTAAAACGCAGACTGTAAATAAGATCTGCGTTTTCTTTTATGACAATTTTACTATTCTAACATAAACATTTTTCTTATCAACAGAACAATAAATTTTAATAGAATAATCGTAGTTGTTTATAAATTTAAAATCAACACTTCCATGTGCAACAGAAGCATCTTTACCTTTTTTTACATAAGGGACTTTTTTTGGGTGAGAGTGCCTTTCAGTTACTTGCAAAGAGGGAAGTGCTAAAACAGCATTATATAAAGTAGAGCTAATCTGGCAATTACCACCACCATAACCTTTTACTTTGTTTCCATTTTCATCATATATATCAGCTTCTTTATAGCCTTCTTCTGGAGTTGCTTTTCCAACAGTATTTGTAAAAGAAAATGTTTGCGTAGGTTCAACAATTGTACCATTAAGTTTAGAAGATGTAATTTCTAAATTTGTTTGTCTTGCAGAATCAGTAGAATAAATTTTAGTACTAAATTCGGAAATGTTTTCCTCAATATGCTCATTTGTAGTTTCAGGATTTTGATTATTATTTGGAGTTTGTATATTAGTATTTTGCTCTTTTTCCAAATTATTTTCATTTTTATTACTACTTACTTGATTTATATTATTATTTCCGAGTAGAAGTTCTTGAAATCTCAATATTATTATTTTGAGAGATTTCTTCTGAATTAGAATTATTTTTGTTAAAAAGAAAAATACTAAAACCAACTAATATAATAAAAGCAAAAAATATAAAAATATATTTTAAATTATTTTTCATAAAAACCTCCAGAATAATTTTTATTAATTTTAATTCTTATTATGTCCAAAATAAGTAAATATATTGACAAATTGCAAAAAAATAGTATAATAATTAAGTAGTATTATGTAAAAGAAGGAGGCTTTTTATGATTTCTAAATATTGGAGAAAGATTGGTTTGATAGTATTGGTAATTGCGTGTTTATTTAACATAACTTCAAAAATAGTACATAAAACATCATTAAAAAGCCAATTAGAAGCTTCAGCAAAATATATATCAGAACAAAAAAATGAATTAGAAAATAAAGATTAGAGATAAAATTTAAAAATTTACTTGAAAAATAGAAAAAAATATGTTATTCTAATAAACAGTAATTTTATGAAAAGAAAAGGAAGAGGTGAAATCATTATGAAACAAGGATTACATCCAGAATATAAAGAAGCAACAATTACATGTGCTTGTGGAAATGTTATGAAAACAAGTTCAACAAAAAGTGATATGAAAGTTGATGTTTGCTCTAAATGCCATGCATTTTGGACAGGAAACTTAAAACAAAATAAAACAGGTGGTAGAGCTGAGAAATTTAAAAATAAATATGGTATTCAATAATGAATTTAGGGGTTCGGTAAGCCGAACCCTTTAAAAAATTTAATTTTATATAAATGAAATAAAAAATTATATTTTTAAGAGGTGAAAATAAAATGAAGATAGGAATAGTTGGACTTCCAAATGTAGGGAAAAGTACTATGTTTAATAGTATAACAAATGCAGGTGCAGAATGTGCAAATTATCCTTTTTGTACAATAGAGCCCAATATTGGAGTTGTGCCTGTACCAGATGAAAGATTAGATAAGCTAACAAAAATGTATGAACCTGAAAAAACAACATATGCAACTATTGAATTTGTAGATATTGCAGGAATTGTAAGAGGTGCAAGTAAAGGTGAAGGTTTAGGAAATAAATTTTTATCTCACATTCGTGAAGTAGATAGTATTGCACATGTTGTTAGATGTTTTGAAGATGATAATATAGTTCATGTTGATGGAAGCGTAGATCCTATAAGAGACATAGAAACTATAAATTTAGAATTAGTTTTAGCAGATTTAGAAACTGTAAATAAAAGATTAGAAAGAGCAAAAAAATCATTAAAAGCAGATAAAAAATTTCAAGTAGAAATTGATTTATTAGAAAAGATAAAAAAGGTATTAGAAGAAGGAAAGTCTGCAAGAACATTAGAATTAAATGAAGAAGAATTAGAATTAATAAAAGACAGCTTTTTACTTACATTAAAACCAATATTATATATTGCAAATGTTTCAGAAAATGATATATCAAATAAAGAAAATGTTTATGTAAATAAAGTAAAAGAATATGCCAAAGAAGAAAATGCTAAAGTAATACCTTTATGTGTAAAAATAGAAGAAGAATTATCTATCTTAGATAAAGATGATAAAAATGAGATGCTAGAAGCATTAGGATTACAAGAATCTGGATTAGATAAGGTAATAAAAGCAAGTTATGATTTATTAGGTCTTATGTCATTTTTAACAGCAGGAAAACCTGAGGTAAGAGCATGGACAATAAAAAAAGGAACAAAAGCACCAGATGCAGCAGGAAAAATTCACTCAGATATACAAAGAGGATTTATAAGGGCAGAAATAGTATCATATGAAGATTTAATAAAAGAAGGCTCAATTAATTCTGTAAAAGAAAAAGGAATGCTTAGATCAGAAGGAAAAGAATATATAATGCAAGATGGAGATATTGTATTATTTAGATTTAATGTATAATATTGTAGATACATGGCATGATTTATCCTAAGGAATATAAAAAATAATTATTTCGAAAAAATGTAACAAAAATGTAACAAAAACGTAACACAAAAAACATAAAAAAACTATTGCAATTTTTTTTAATAAGTAGTATAAAATAGTTATAAATAATTTATAATAAATACAAGAGAAGAAAAAGGAGAATGAAAGATATGAAAAATTTAAAAAATAATAAAGCAATAGTAATGTTAGTTATAATATTAGCAATAACTTTAGGATTAACAGTAAGCAGTTTTGCAGATGATAACATTCAAGTAATTAATCCATCAGATGTAATAGGTGGTGGTTCAAGTGCAAATACTAATGCCAACATAAATGCTAATGCAAATACTAATGCTAATAAAATAAATAATGTAGTTACTAACACAAGTTCATACAATAATACAAATTTGCCATCAACAGGATTAGAAGATCATACAGCTTTATTTGTAGTAATCGGAACATTATCTATAATTGGAGTAATTGCATTTAAAAAAGTTAATGATTATAAAGACATTTAATAATTAATTAAAATATATTCAAAGGAGATAGAGATCATTCTATCTCTTTTGCTTTTATTATAATTCTATTTTTATTAATATTATTGCAAGTAATAAGAGTAAGTTCTCTTAAATTATTATCTTGTTTTAAAATAGACAGATTATTGGCTGTAACTTCAAAAACATCAGAAACTTTGTAATTTACTGAGATATTTGATGAATCAAAAATAGTTATAATATCATTTAAATTTAATTTATATAAATTACTAAAAAATTTATTATTGTTATAATTATGCCCAGCAAGGCAAAGATTACCTTTACTATTAGGAGAAGGACCATATAGTCTGCAAATTCCAATTTTTAATAAATCGTCAGAAGTATAAGAAAAAATAGGATAGTTTAAATTTATTTTAGGTATTTCAATTTGGCCGATAATTGGATGCTCATTATTATTTATGTTTAAATCTTTATATAAAGCTTGGATTCTTACAGTATCTGCAAGAGATTCAGAATACTGATAGTTAATGTTTAAAATTCTAAAATAATTAATTAGAAAATAAATAGAAATTAGAATAAGTAAAATTGAAATTATAAAAACTACTTTAAAAAAAGTGGATTTTTTCTTTTTATTAGTAGAGAAATTAGTATTATTTTTTTTATAGTCATTAAAAATAATAATTTGATTCAACTAAGATACCTCCATAAATTTGACTAAAATTTTAGTAAAATATAGTTATATATTTTATTTTTTACTAAATATGATAAAATATGCTTAAATTATATAGACTTTTTGATAAAAATATCATAAAATATTTAAGTAAAAAGGAGATGGTAAATAAATGAATATTTGGCATGATATTGAAAAAGAAAGAATAAAAAAAGATGATTTTATTTCAGTAATAGAAATAACAAAAGGCGGAAAAAACAAATATGAATTAGACAAAACAACAGGAATATTAAGATTAGATAGAGTACTATATACATCAACACATTACCCTGCAAATTATGGGTTTATTCCTAGAACATATGCAGATGATAATGATCCATTAGATGTACTTGTTTTGTGCCAAGAAAATATAGATTCAATGACATTAGTAGAATGCTACCCAATAGGAGCATTAATAATGACAGATCAAAATTCAAAAGATGAAAAAATAATAGCAGTATGCAAACAAGATCCGTTTTTAAATGAATATAAAGATATTTCCGAAGTTCCAAATCATATATCTTCTGAAATAATGCATTTTTTTGAAGTGTATAAACAATTAGAAGGAAAACAAACATCTATAGATAAAATGGTAGGAAGGATTGAAGCAGAAAAAATTATAGAACATGCTATAAAAAATTATGAAGAAAAATTTGGAAAATAATTTTTAGATTTATAAATATTATTATATGTTTTTACTTGTAAATCCCAACTGCGAACAATCTATAAAAAATACAAAAATTGAAGTCTAAATTTCTGTATTTTTATAGATTGTAGCTTGTCGGTCCCCCGACTATTACAATTAAAAACATATAATAATAAGTTTAATAAAATATGAAAGGACGTGTAAAAATGCTAATAGAAAAAATAATATTTAATTTATTAGCAGTGGTATTATTTATAATAATATTTTTTAAAATAATATCAAAAAATGATACAGGATATGTATATTTTTT
Organism: uncultured Clostridium sp.; assembly: GCA_948469315.1. Classification (GTDB taxonomy): domain Bacteria; phylum Bacillota; class Clostridia; order TANB77; family CAG-508; genus Merdicola. Next base: position 12,400 of record CAOKLQ010000011.1, on the reverse strand, counting down.
AATACTACAATTTATTGGAATAGCAATTGGGTTTTTAGAAATAGTTTTTGCACAGACATTTTCAATATATATAAAAACAATTGCATATTTTTTATCAATAATAATACCAATTCTAATTATTATATTAGAAAAAAATAATGTAAACTTTTTAGAATATATTTATATTTGGCTTGCAAAGATTTTAAAAAATATAAATAAAAGCAAAGCAAAAAAGATATTAATAAATTTAGTTACAAAATATCCAAATAGTTATTTAGGACATAAAATGCTAGCTGAGATATATGTTAAAGAAGGTGGAAGAAGAAAAGCAATAGATGAATATGTAAAAGTAATAGATATAAATAAAAAAGACTACGACTCTTACTATGAAATAGCATCATTATTAAATGAGTTAGATAAAAAGCAAGAGTCTATTCAAATGCTTACAACACTTGTAAATAAAAAACCAAGTTATTACAAAGCATCAATATTATTAGGTGGATTATTATGTGAAAAAGAGAGTTTTAAAGAAGCTATAAACATATATCAAAATGCATTAAAATATGATCCTACAAATTACGAGATTTATTACAATATGGGAATAGCATATACAAGATTAAATGACTTTAAAAATGCAAAAGAATATTATAATATGGCAGCCGAGCTGAATGCCGAAGCTTATAATGTATATTATAGTTTAGGAATAATTTGTCTAATGTTTGGAGATATAAATGAAGCTAAAGAATATTTTTACAAATCTACACAAGGATTAGCAGTAGAAGCAAGAGGTTATTACAATTTAGCAAGAATAAGTATTATAAATGGAGAAAAAGAGAATGCAATAAATTACTTAAATCAAGCAATTGAGTTAGATGCAAAATTATCATATAAAGCATTAGAAGATAATTTGTTTATACCAATAAAAAAATATATACATATTCCACATAATAGCCAAGAGAGAACAAATAAGACAAAATTAACATCAAAAGAAATAAAAGCACAGCAGCATTTAGAAAAAACATATGAAATAGTAGGAACTTTAAGTAAAAATGAAATTAAAAAAATGAATAGTTTTAAGGAAGATAGAATAAATTTTAAAGATAGAAATCTCGAAAGAGAGTAAATAAAAGGAGGAATTCTATTGGAAAAAACTATTTTATTTGTAGGTGGAGATTACAGAATAATAAAATTAGCTTGTATGTTAAGACAAGATGGATTTAAAATAAAAACATATGGATTAGAAAAATCAGAAGAAATTTTACAAGAAGAAAAATATGAAAATATACAAGAGGCTATAAAAGATGTAAAAACAATAATATCATCAATACCATTTTCAAAAGATGGGATAAATATATACATGCCATTTTCTGAAAAAACATTAAAAATACAAGATTTTTTAAAACACATACAAGGAAAAACATTAATTGCAGGAAATGTAAATATTGAATTATTAAACAACGAAATAATGTCAAATAACATAGGGGTCGGTCTTGACCGACCTGCACAAATACACGATCTAATGAAAAACGAACCCCTAACAATAGCAAACGCAATATCAACAGCAGAAGGTGCGTTGCAAATAGCAATGGAAGAAACGAACATAACCTTGCATAATTCAAAAATACTAATACTAGGATTTGGAAGAATAGGAAAAATTCTTGCTAAAGACCTAGACTTACTTGGAGCAAAAGTTACATGTGAAGCAAGAAAAGAAGAAGACATAGCTTGGATTAAAGCATATGGTTATGAAGAATTAGAATTAAATCAATTAAATAAAAATTGTGATGTCCTAAATAAATTCGACATAATATTTAACACAATACCACATCTAATTTTAGATGAAGAAAAATTACAAAAAGTAAATAAAGATTGTTTAATAATAGATTTAGCCTCAAAACCTGGTGGAGTAGACTTTGAAATATGTAATAAATTAGGGCTAAAAAACAAATGGGCTTTGGCACTTCCTGGAAAAGTAGCACCAGTTACATCTGCCAAATACATAAAAGAAGAGATTTATAAAATAATTGAAAGGAATTAAAAAATATGGGAGCAATTACAATAGTACAATCAATATTTTTAGGAATAGTTCAAGGATTAACAGAATTTTTACCAATATCAAGTTCAGCACACTTAAATCTAATACCTTGGATTTTTAAATGGACACAAAATACAGCATTTATGGAAGAATTTGAAGGAAGCTTTGATGTAGCTTTGCATGTAGGAACATTACTTGCAATACTAATATTCTTTTTTAAAGATTGGATAGAGCTTTTAAAAGGTGGCTACAAATTAGCTATAAAAAAAGAAAAAACATTAGAAGGGAGAATGTTTTGGTATTTAGTAATAGCTACAATACCAGGAGGAATTTTAGGACTTTTAGCAGATAAATTTTTAGAAGATTATTTAAGAACAGCATATTTATTAATTGCAATAGTATTAATAGTAATGGGTATAATTTTATATCTAGCAGATGAAAAATGTAAATCCAAAACAGACTACGAACATATGAATTTAAAACAAACATTTATAATAGGATTTTCACAAGCGTTAGCTTTTATTCCGGGAGTATCAAGATCAGGAATAACAATGACTGCTGGAAGATTAATGGGAGTAGATAGAAGCTCTACTGCAAAATATTCTTTTATGCTAGCAGCACCAATAACAGTAGGAGCTGCACTATATAAGTTAGTGAGTGGAGCATTTACAATAAATTTAGCATTTCTTGTAGGAATTTTAACAAGTTTTATTGTAGGTGTTTTAGTAATAAAATTTTTATTGGAATATTTAAAAAAAGGTAGTTTTAAAATATTTGCTATATATAGAATAGTTTTAGGTTTAGTTGTAATAGGAATATATTTTGTTAGGTAAAAATTACATAGAGGTTGAAATTTTATCAATCTCTCTATTTTTTTTTATAAAATTTCCCAAAAAACTTTAAAAATGAAAACAAATAGTATACAATAAAACAAAATGTAATAAGGAGAAGTTAAATGACAAAACAGTGGAAATTTTACGAAGAAAATAATGAGAAAATAGAGACAATAGCCAGCAAATTTAATATAAGTAAATTAGTTGCAGGAATTATTGCAAATAGAAATATTGGAAATGACGAAGATATACGAGTATTTTTAAATCCTACAAGATACGATTTTCATAATCCTTTTTTATTTAATGATATGGAAAAGGCAGTAAATAGAATTATTAGTGCAATACAAAATAAAGAAAATGTTGCAATCTATGGTGATTATGATGTTGATGGAATAACAAGTACAACTGTATTAAAGAAATTTTTGAAACAAAGAGGTTTAGATACAAAAACGTATATTCCAAATAGATTAGATGAAGGTTATGGATTAAATAGAGATGCTATCGACGAGATTTATAAGGAAGGATGCACACTAATTATAACTGTAGACTGTGGAATTTCTGGAATAGAAGAAATAGATTATGCAAATAGTTTAGGAATACAGACGATAGTAACAGATCATCATGAAACGGGAGATTCTTTGCCAAATGCAATAGCAATTATAGATGCAAAGAAAAAAGATAATACTTATCCTTTTAGAGGTTTAGCAGGTGTTGGCGTTGTATTTAAATTAATTCAAGCAATATCAATAAAATTAAATTTAGAAGAAAAAGAGTATTTACAATATCTAGATTTGGTCTGTATAGGTACAATTTCTGATATAGTTCCACTTGTTAATGAAAATAGAGTAATTGCAAAATTAGGACTAAAATTGCTTAATCAAACAAAAAATATAGGTTTAAGAGAATTAATAAATTCTATTGGTTTTAAAGAGATAAACTCAACAGCAGTATCTTTTGGAATAGCTCCAAGAATAAATGCATGTGGAAGAATGGGGCATCAACAAGAGGCTTTAGATTTATTTTTAACAGATAATATTAGACAAGCAGTAGAAATTACTACAAAGTTAAATATGTATAATAAAATAAGGCAAGAAAAAGAAAGAGCTATTTTTGAAGAAGCAATTTCTATGATAGAAAAAGATGAAAAAGCTAAAAACACTTTAGTTTTAGCAGCAAAAAATTGGCATCATGGTGTAATTGGAATAGTATCTTCTAAAATAACAGATATGTATTTTAAACCAAGTATATTAATATGTTTAGAAGGGGAAAATGGAAAAGGTTCTGGAAGAAGTATTCCAGGATTTGATCTTCATAATGCTTTAACTAAATGTAAAAGTTCTTTAGAGAAGTTTGGTGGACATGAGATGGCTGTTGGTCTTACGGTTAAAAAAGATAAGTTTGAAGAGTTTAAAAAAGAGTTTGAAAAAATAGCAATAGAAGAAAATGTATCTCAAATAGTTCCTATAATAAATGTAGATGGTGTAATTAACTTAAAAGATATGAATAAACAAATTGCTCAGGAACTTAAATTATTAGAGCCTTTTGGGGATAGTAATAAAACACCACTTTTTGTATATAAAAATTTGAAAATTGATTCTATTAGAGCTTTAACAGAAGGTAAGCATTTAAAGTTAACATTAAAAGATGCAAGTTATACGATTAATGCAATTGGTTTTAATTTGGGACATTTTGCTAATGAATATAGAATTGGTGATAAAGTTGACTTGGTTGGAACAATTGAGGTTAATGTGTTTAATGGGTATGAGAATTTGCAGATTAACATTAAAGATATGATGAGGTCGTTGTAACTTTTATGTTTGATATCCGTCGAAAATAATTATTGTTTTATTTTAAAATTTCGTTCAGCTAAAGCTTACTGGATTTGTAACTCACTATTGTTTCGAACAACTCCAGCATTCAAGGCGTTTATTATAGCAAAATTTCATATTGTAGATACACATTCTAAATGGGTTAAATATTAGATGGCTAAATGTCGAACTCGTTTTAAAATAAAACAATAATTATTTGACTAATTAGAAAATACATAAAATAATAATGATTATGAAAGAGGGAATATTTTAATGCAAGATAAAGAGATTACTATTAAAGATATAATTTCAAAAAGAAAGGAACACTCAAAGAAAGTTGATACTAAGCTTATTATGAAAGCTTATGATTTAGCTTATGGAAAACATAAAGATCAGTGTAGAAAATCTGGTGAACCTTATATAATTCATCCTATGAATGTTGCTTATATTTTGGCTGATATTGGTTTAGATGAGCGAACTATTTGTGCTGCCCTTTTGCATGATACTGTTGAGGATACAGACGTTACAAATGAATATATTGCAGAAGAGTTTGGATGCGAGATTGCTCGGGATGGTTGAGGGTGTTACTAAACTTGATAGTATACAGTTTGTTTCTGTTGAAGAACAACAAGTTGAAGATTATAGAAAAATGTTTTTGGCAATGGGTAAAGATATAAGAGTAATTTTAATAAAATTGGCTGATAGACTTCATAATATGAGAACTTTGAAGTTCTTATCTAGACAAAGACAAATTGCAAATGCAAAAGAAACAATGGAATTATATGCTCCTCTTGCTAATAGACTTGGTTTGTATTCTTTGAAATGGGAATTAGAAGATTTGTCTTTTAAATATTTGTATCCAGAAGAATTTAAAGAAATTGTTGAAGGAATTAATAAAAAAAGAGAAGAAAGATTAACATTTATAAATAAAATTATAGATGATATAAAGTTAGAGCTAAAGAATGAGAAAATAGAAGGGGAGGTAACTCGGAAGAGCTAAACATCTTTATAGTATTTATAGAAAAATGAAAAGAGATAACAAAACTTTAGATCAGATATATGATTTATTTGCTCTAAGAATTTTAGTAAATTCTGTAAAAGATTGTTATTCTGCTTTAGGTGTTGTGCACGAAATGTATAGCCCTATGCCAGGGAGATTTAAAGATTATATATCAGTTCCAAAACCTAATATGTATCAATCAATTCATACAACTCTTTTAGGTGAAAAGGGAACTCCTTTTGAAGTTCAAATAAGAACTTATGATATGCACAGAATTGCAGAATTTGGTATTGCTGCACATTGGGCGTATAAAGAAGCAAATTACGGTAAAAAAGGAAAACAAAATATAACTGTAAATGCAAATGAAGACAAGCTATCTTGGCTTAGGGAAACTTTAGAGTGGCAAAGAGAAATGAAAGATCCAGAGGAGTTTTTAAATACACTTAAAACAGAGCTATTTGAAGATGAAGTTTATGTATTTTCTCCAAAAGGAAAAATAAAAGTACTTCCAATGGGTGCAACTCCAATAGATTTTGCATATTCTATACATGAAGAAATTGGAAATCATATGTGTGGATGTAAAATAAACAGTAAGATGATGCCAATAATAACAAAGCTAAAAAGTGGAGATATTATAGAAATTCTTACAAATGATTCTCAAAAAGGACCAAGTAGAGATTGGCTTAAATTTATAAAAACAACAAGAGCAAAAAGTAAAATTCAAAGTTGGTATAAAAAAGAGCAAAAAGAAGAAAATATTTTAAAAGGAAAAGAGCTAATTGAAAAAGAAATAAAAAGAATAGGAATTGGTTATGATGAACTATTTAAGACGCAATATATATCAGTTATGTTAGAAAGATATAAATTCAAAAACCTAGAAGATATGTATGCAAGTGTAGGGTTTGGAGCAATTACAGCAGGTAAAATAATTGCAAGAATTTTGCAAGAATACAGAAAAGAACATAAAGAACAAAATCTAGAAGAAAAAATTGAAGAACTTGCAAAACAAAAAAAGAAAATAAACAAAACAGCAAGTAATGGTATAGTAGTAAGAGGAATAGATAACTGCTTAATAAAACTTTCAAAATGTTGCAACCCAGTTCCAGGAGATGAGATAATAGGTTATATAACAAAAGGAAGAGGAGTGTCAATACATAGAAAAGATTGTACAAATATAAATGACCTAATAAATGAAGAGGCAAAAATTATAGATGTATACTGGGAAAATGAAGAAAAAGCATCATATAATGTAGACATAGAAATATATTCAAATGATAGACAAGGACTTTTAGCAGATATAATAAGTCAAATAAATGTTACTCAAAGTAAATTAATGGCAGTAAATTCAAGAGCAAACAAAGAAAAAATAGTAGCAACACAAATAACAATAGAAGTAGAAAACATAGAAGAATTAAACAAAGTAATAAGAACATTAAGAAAAATAGACAGTGTATATGAAGTCAAAAGAAAAAAATAAGAAAGAAATAAACGTCAAACAACATGTGGAGATCGGTCTTGATCGACCCGCATAACTGGCTAATGTTATGACATAGGTAAAACATATGGGTAGCGGGACATACCTTGAACTACAAAGAATATCCCTAGAAAAAGGAGTGTCCCATGTCCTTAGAAAAAAGAAAGGAAAAAACAAATGATATTAAAAGAATTAAAAATACATACAAATTTAGCAGATGCAACAAATTGTTATATAGTATTTGATGAAGAATCAAAAGAAACAATGGTAATAGATCCAGCAGGAGAAATAAATAAAATAATAGAAATGATAGATATATTAAAAGGAAAACTAAAATATATATACTTAACACATTGTCATGGAGACCATATAGGAGGAGTGCAAGAACTAAAGAATAAATATAATTGTAAAATATTAATTCACAGAGAGGATAGCAAAGGATTAAATGATCCTAAAATAAATCTAGTAGAATATATTGGAATTAAAAATATAGAATTAGATGCAGATTCAATAGTAGATGATGGAGATTTAATTCATCTAGGAGATTTAGAATTAAAAGTGCTTCACACACCAGGTCACACAAAAGGTGGAAGCTCTCTATACTGTGAAAAAGAAAAATTATTATTTTCAGGAGATACTTTATTTAGGGGAACATGGGGAAGGACAGACCTTCCAACATCAAGTATAGAAGATATAATGAATTCAATAACAAAAAAATTACTAAAACTTCCAGATGAAACAATAGTATATCCAGGTCATGGAAAATCAACGAGGATAAAAGATGAAAAGCCTATATATTTGGAGTTAAAACCTAAATTGTATTAAATAGTATATATATTGCATTTTTTGTAAATTCATGATAATATATAATAAATTATCTTAAAGAGATGTTAGTAGTAAACCATTAAATAATTTTAAGGAGGGAAAATCATGGAATTTATAATTAATGTTGATGAATTGAAACCTAATGGACGGAGACTTTTAGCAAAAATTTTGAGAAATCCAGATGATTTGGAGAAATTGTCAAAGGATGATGATTCAGAGGTTCGAGCAGAAGTAGCTAAAAATGTTTTTTCGAAATCTAAAACAATTTCAAATTTATCAGAAGATGAAGATGAAAACGTAAGATTTAATGCATTAAAGAACTCCCAAAATTTACCAGAAACACTAAAAAGACATTCAAAAGATGAAAATGTATCAATGGTAGAAGCAGTAGCTAGTAATACAGCTACACCATCAGAGACTTTAGATGAATTAGCTGAGAGTGGAGACAAATACATTACCAGAAAAGTGTACTTGAATTCAAGTACTAGTGAAAATACAAAAGCAAAATTAAAAAAGTTTTTTTCATGGGCACAATAATTTAAAATTAGAAAATGTCGCAAGAAAAGTTAATATAACATAAACCTCCTACAATAAGCATAAAATTAAATAGCTTAAAGTAGGAGGTTTTTTATGTTTTTTGTATTTAATAAAGAAAAGATAGCTTCATATATAGTAGCATTTTCGACAGTTGCAGTGTTGTTTGCAATGTCTATAATAGTAAATAGACAAAATATAATGGAGGTATCGGCTAAAGCTACAAATGAAAACTTGCCAATATATAATGTACAAACTGAAGAAAAAAAAGTAGCACTTACAATGAACTGTGCTTGGTAACAATTACTTTTGTGATAGATGAGTTAGCTGTTCTAAGCAAAGCGAGTTACAGATAACTTATGCAACTGAACTTGTGAGGTTGTAGACAATAATAAAAACAAGTTATTTTAGAATATTTAAGTATAAAATATTAAAAAAATATATGAAATTATAAAAAGTTGTGGTATACTAGGACTATAAGAAAAAGAGATGGGAGTTGTAGACTATGAGTGAAAAGATATATACAATTGAAGAAATAAAGAAAATGCTAGAAGAACTTTTAAAAGATAAGCCAGTATATCAAGTAATACTATTTGGTTCTTATGCAAAACAAAAAGCTACAAAAAAAAGCGATGTAGATTTAATAATAGATACAAATTCAGAGTTGAAAGGATTTGCACTATTAAAGTTGATATGCCAAATAGAAGAAAAATTACAAAAAGAAATTGATGGGTTTGAAAAATATGAAATAATAGAAAATTCATTAATCGATAAAGAAATAAAAGAAACAGGAGTTGTTGTATATGAAAAATAAAGAATATATGTCATTAAAAAAGATGATAGAATATATAAATAAAGCATTAAAATATACAGATGGTTGTGATTTTAAATCATTTTCAAGTAACGAAGAAAAAGTAGATGCTACAGTTTTTACTATTAGCCAAATAGGTGAATTAGTTAAAAACATAAGTAAAGAAACAATGGAAAGAAATCCAAATATAGAGTGGGTTATTATAAAAAATTTAAGAAACAAAATCGTTCATGATTATGAAGGAATAAAGTTAAACTTTATATGGGATATTATAACAAAAGATATTATACAATTGAAAGTGGATCTGGAGAAAATATTGGAAGATAATAATAATTAAAAATCTGTTATGAAAATAGCCCAAAAGAATTACTGATTTTAAAGTTAGTAGTTCTTTTTTTAGTTAGAAATTGTGAGAGCATAATTTCTAAAAGAAACGAGGTGAATATTGAAATACATAAATATAAATCAAGAATTGAAATTTAAGTTCTGCCAAGTATCAAGAAAAATTTTATACACAGAGCCATACAAATCGATTTTGTGCCCTTTATCTCAGTTAGGATATATTTTTATACTAGACAGATTAAATTTATCAAGAATGAATCATAAAGTAGATGACTATGGAAATATATATTTTTTTATAACTAGAAAAGAAATGGGAGAATATTTAAAATCAAGTAGTAAGACAGTTATAAAAGTATTCAAAGAACTAGAAAAGGCAAAATTAATAAAACAAGAAGATCAAGGGAAAGGTAAAGCTTATAAAATATATGTTGTTGATATATATTCAGAAGACGAACAGAAGGGAAAATTACATATTTAGATAAAAAAGTAGCCAGTTATGAAATGAGAGTTACTTGTAAATCTTGTAAAAGTATTTATAAAAAAGAGAAATAAAGATTACAATTTAGGAGTTAAATATGATTAAGTCAAATATTAAAAAAGAGTTTAATTGTCATATAAAAAAAGTTATGGAATATTATAACTGATAATACTAAATATGCTTGGAGAAGTGATTTATCAAAAATAGAAATAACTGATGATACACACTTTATAGAATATGCTAAAAATAATTATCCTACTTATTTTACTATCACTTCAAAAGTTAATTTAAAAGAATATAAATTTGATATTGAAAATACTAATATTAAAGGCAAATGGATAGGTATATTTAAAAAATTAGATAATGGTAATATACTATTAGATTTTACAGAAGAAATAGAAACAAATAATTTTATAATGAAACTATTGGCGAAACCATATCTAAAAAGTCAGCAAAAAAGATATATGAATGATTTAGAAAAAGAATTAAATAAGTAGTACAACTTACAATTTTTATAACTCTACTAATCGTTGTTTTCCTCACTCAACGATTAGTATGTTTACTTTTATGAGCCAAGATTTTACAATAATATTAAAGGAGGGTAAGATATGGAACAAACCAAAGTAGGAAAGTTCATTGCTGAATGTAGAAAAAATAAAAATATGACACAAGCAGAACTTGCAGAAAAGCTAAATATTACAGATAGAGCAATATCAAAATGGGAAACAGGAAAAGGAATGCCTGATTCTTCTATAATGCTTGAGCTATGTAATGAACTTGATATTAGTGTAAATGAATTATTAAGTGGGGAGGTTATTAAAATGGAAACTTATAATCAAAAAGCAGAAGAAAACTTATTGGAGATGAAAAAACAAATTGAGAAAATGAGAAAAAAATTTAGTATAATTTCTTACATATTTGGTACAATTACAATTTTAATGTTTATAGGAAATATAATATTAAATTCTATTTATCGTGATAGTTGGGATAATTCATTATATCGTGCATTGGGACTGATAATTAGTTTTATAGCTTGTATGTTTTGGTTTGAAGCAAGTGTTTTAAATTTTAAAGATAAAAATGAATAATAAATTACAATTTATAAAGCAGAAAATATCTGCTTTTTTTGTGCGAATAAAAAAAATTTCGTTAAAATATTGACAACTGTTATACACTGTTATATTATACATATAACAGTTAAGGAGGAAATATGAAAATTATTATTAGTAATAGCAGTTCAACCCCTATTTATCAACAGATTAAAAATGCAATTATAGGTCAAATTATGAATGGAGAACTGAAAGAAGATGAAAAAATCCCTTCTATTCGATCATTAGCACAAGATATAAGAATAAGTGTTATGACAATAAAAAAGGCTTATGATGAATTAGAACAAGAAGGATATATAATTACAAGGCAAGGAAAAGGTAGTCATGTAGCACCGAAAAATACAGAACTTGCAAAAGAACAAGCTCAAAAAGATATAGAAATGTATATAGAAAAAATTGTTGATATTTCTAATAGATTTGAGATAGATGAGAATGATGTGATTGAAATGTTTAAAATACTTTATAGGGAGGAACTGTAATGGAAAATATTATAGAAATTAAAAATTTGAAAAAGAAATATGATGACAAATTTGAATTAGGCGAAATTGATATAAAAATATCAAAAGGAGTTATTGTAGGTCTTATTGGAGAAAATGGAGCAGGAAAAACAACTTTGATTAAATCAATGCTAAATATTATAAAGATTGATGGTGGAGAAATAAGAATATTTGGAAAAGACTATAAGAAAGAAGAAATATCTATAAAAGAAGATATAGGTGTAGTTTTAGATAATATGTTTTTTCCAGAATTACTAAATGCAAAAGATATAAATAACTCTATGAAAGATGTATATAAAAATTGGGATAGCGAATTATATTTTTCTTATTTAAAGGAGTTTGATTTAGCTGATAACAAGCCTTTAAAATCAATGTCAAAAGGAATGAGAAAAAAATTAGAAATTGCCACAGCTTTAGCTCATAAACCAAAATTATTAATATTAGATGAACCAACGAGTGGATTAGATCCAGTTGTAAGAAATGAAGTTTTAGATATATTTCTTAAATTTATAGAAGATGAAGAACATTCTATATTATTATCAACACACATAACAAGTGATTTAGAGCATATAGCAGATGAAATTATATTTATAGATAAAGGAAAAAAGGTATTACAAAAATCAAGAGATGAAATAATTGATAACTATGGAATTTTAAAATGTGATATTGATTATT
>CAOKLQ010000010.1 GCA_948469315.1 uncultured Clostridium sp. | reverse complement strand
TTTTCCTCCCTAGTCAAAATTCGTATTTTGGGACTAAGTCCCAAGCCCTTTATAATGCAAAAACAAAAGAGAATATAAATTTTTTTTGAAATATTATAAAAATTAAATATTATTGTTGAAAATGCTGTAAAAATTTGTTATTATCTTGTATAAGAAATTAAAGAAAAAGAGGTAAATAATTTGCAATATATTGGCAAAATTAATATAGAAAATTTTAATGAAATTTCAGATAAAAAATTGTTCACAGATGAAGTTATTTTAACAGACAAACAGAGAGAACATATTGCTGAAAGACATCAAGAAGTTTTGCAAAAATATGAGAAATATTTTACTGAAATTATTGAAAAACCAGATTATATTTTAAAAGATAATGCAAGAGAAAATACAGCATTAATTTTGAAAACAATAATAGAAAAAGACAGAAGTCAAAATGTTATAGGAAGAGTTAATTTAGTTTTAAGATTAGCTGTTGAAGGTGATGATATAAATAATAAAAATTCTATTATTACTTGTATTCCAATTGGCAAAAATAGACTTCAATCTTATATAAATAACGGAAAAATTATTTGGCAAAAACTAGACAAAAATGAATAATTATTGTATAATTAAAGTACAATATAAGTAGGTTATTTGAGGTGGTAAAATGTTGCAACCACACACCCTAGTGGTCAAAAGAGATGTAGGAATGGCGACTCCTACCAAATAACCAACAGTTAAAAGGAGCTATGGAAACATAGTTCCTTGCTTTTTGGTAAAAAATATGCTATAATTTTCATGTTAGATTTTTATAATCCTTATAGACAGTTTTTATAAAATAATTATTTTAAGGAGGAATTATAAATGAGTGCAAAAAACAGAGATTTTTATGTATGGACTATGTCCGAATGTATTAAAGACACATATGAATGGTGGGGAATTGATATGATGTCAATGTATGATCATATCAAAGAGGACTTTCCAAATGCTTCTTCAGCAATTCAAAAAATGTATCAAAACTTTGATGAAAGTAACTTTAACGAAGCTGAATATATTTTTTTTGAAAAACAAAAGTATGTGTATGAAGCTATAGCAAGTTTTGTTCCGTTATATAAGGAATTGCATTTTGATATAAAAACAAAAGAACTTAATAAAGAGTATAAAAGTCTTAATATGTGTCCGTGGAATCGGTTTGTATCAATAAGAAGAATTGATTTACTTATGGCAGCACTGTTATTTACTGAAGAGTTTATATTTGACCCCATAACAAGTAAAAATGTAATTCTTACTGACACCAAACTTACTGTATATGGGAATTTTGTTACACTCAAAGTATCAAAAGGTGAAAAAAAGACTTATATTTCTATAAAAATTAGAGGTATTATTCTTTTTGAGTATGTAATACTTAATTAAGATTGAAAAAACGCTTGGAATATTCTGAGCGTTTTTTATTATATTGTTTAAAAAGTTATTATTATTTGACATAAATAAAAGTAAATATGTTATAATAGTTTCAACAGTTGATAAGTCAATTATTTTTTGAGAAAAATGTGGGAAGAACACTATGAAAAATAGTCATATTTTTCGCAAATAACCTCCTAAAACGCTCCAATTTATAGCAACTTACGAACTATAAAGTTTGTAGGTTGTTTTTTCATATCTATAATTAAAATGTTCTCTTTCCAGAAAGGAGGGCATTTTTGATGTTTGAGTTTGAAATAATACAAGAACTAAAACCAAATGATGAAATACTAGAAATTATTAAAGATTATAACTATACAGTTAAAAATGGCAAAATTAAGCATTTAAAGGCTACAAATTTACAATTCATTGAGCCAACTGAATATTTAATTACATATCCTACTACTCTTAGTATATTTGAATATAAAGTAAATGAAATAGCTAATAAGCCATTCTATATTAAAGAACATAAGCAAAAGTATAATCTTAAAGAAATAAAACAAATTCTCATAAAATTAGAAATTTAAGGAGCAAAAATAGAAAGAAAAGTTATAAAACTCTTGACAATACAAAACAAATGTTTCAAGATATATACAATAAGAAAAGGACGTGAAATTATGGAAGAAACTCAATTAGCAATTCAAAATAAATTATCTAATGTGGATATAAGAAATTTAATATATACTATAAGAGGAAAACAAGTTATGTTGGATAGTGATGTGGCTATGTTATACCATTATGAAACTAAAAATGTAAATAAAGCTGTAAAAAGAAATATTGATAGATTTCCAGAAGACTTTTGCTTTCAGCTTACTAGGTCTGAAATGGATAAAATGTGGTTCCATTTTGGAACCACATCAAAAGGAGAAAATAATAAATATAAAAGTGAAAAATATCTGCCTTATGCATTTACAGAACAAGGAATAGCGATGCTATCAGGAGTATTAAAAAACGATATTGCAATAGATGTAAGCATAAATATTATGAGAGCATTTATAGAAATGAGAAAATTTATAAATTCTAATAAAAATCTATTTGAAAAAGTAATTAATATTGAAAATAAAATGGATAAAAAATTTATTGAGCAAGACAAGAAATTCGATATAATATTTGACCAGTTGCAACTTGAAGAAAACATAAAACAAAGAATATTTTTTGATGGGCAAATATATGATGCATATAGTATCATTGTAGACATTATAAAAAAAGCAAATAATAAAATTTTAATTATATATAATTATATTGATGATAGTGTTTTGAAAATGTTAGCTAAAAAGAAAAGCCATACCGAAGTTGTTATTTTGACATCTGATAAAAGTAATATTGAAAATTTAGATGTTAAAAAATTCAATAAAGAATATCCTGTCCTAAAAGTTGCTAAAACTAATAAATTTCACGATAGATTTATTATTTTAGATAACAAAGAGATGTATCATCTAGGAGCTTTAATAAAAGACTTAGGCAAAAAATGCTTTGCAATTAACAAAATTGCAGATGCAAAAATTATAGAAAAAATTATTAATTTGTAATACTAAAAGACAATACTATCTTGAAAAGTATTGTCTTAAATCTATAATATCACAATTTCTTTCTTCTGTACCTATAATCTCATAATTTTTTCTGATAAGGCTGATCCACAACCTTTAAAAGTTGAGCCGCTTTTTATAAGTTTTTTTCTTGTTCTACGTGTTTTGGTTTAATAATCATTGCTCTAGGATGTATATATTTTTTTCTTTTTCCTAAAATATCTTTATATTTTATTAATTCATCTTCTAATATTTCAGGTGTAATAATACTACCAGGATTAATGCAAAGTTTAGTATTATTATTTATCATAGCCATAGGTAAATGACTAACAGTTACTTTTTCACCAGTATTTTTAACATAGGTATGTCCAGCATTGGAAGACCAATTATTGATTGATATTTCTATATTATCTTTTTGAACAATATAGTCACAAATTTTACCTTTCCCACAACTTCCAGCTTGACCATTTATAATAATAGTTACATTTTTACTCATTTAAATTATACTCCCTATATAAAATATTTAGTTTTAGATATTTTATCATAAATTTTTAAATAATTATACTACAATAAAAAAGTATTAGACTAACAAAAGTTAGCCTAATACTTTTTTAGAGTATCTTCAATAATATAAGAAACTGGTAAAACAACTTCATCATCAGTATTAATTTCAAATGAAGTAGTAGTATCGGATTTAAAAACTGAAACAGTTATAGTACCTATTTTATCCATTTTGACAACTCCTTTCATCTTTTGTACATAAAAAACAAGTATAACATAACAATAAAAAGAATGATGTCGAAATGTGCGAATTTATAAAAATATTTGCTAGTAGGAATAAATCATTTAAATATAAAGATTATACAAAACTACAAATATAAAATATTTAGAAAGATAAAATGTACAACTTTTACATTAATATGTTTTAAATAATATTTTGTTATTTTAATCTTCAAAACTTTTGGCTAATTTATTAATAGCTTTAGTTTCAATTCTTGATACATAAGATCTAGATATTCCCATTGATTTGGCAATTTCATTTTGAGTTTGTGGCTTACTTCCATCTAAACCAAAACGTAAATTTAAAATAGTTTTTTCTCTATCTTTTAGAAGATCAGAGATTTTAGAATACATTTTTTTTATTTGAAATTTTAAATCAACTTGTTCATCAATAGATCTTTCATCTGTTTCTAAAACTTCTTGCAAAGTAACAACATTAGAATCTTTATCTTCACCAATAGTATCATTTAAATAAACTTCATTTTGAAGCTTTTTGCTACTTCGTAAATACATTAAAATTTCATTTGCAGTTAGCACCTGTTGGAAATGTTTCATCTTTCATATTTCTAGCACCTAGAAAATTGATAGTTATATCTTCGCCATCTGTTGTAATAGAACTTACTAATAACTTAATCATATTTCTTTTTGTATTTAAGTCTAAAGTATCAAAAGAAGTAAAATAAGTATCTAATATATTAAGTAATAAATCAGCTGTTTCTTTATCGCTTATTTCATCATAATTAGTATTAGTTAGTGATTTTATTTGTTTTTCAAGTTCAATATTTGTTTCTTTTAATTTCTTAATTTCGTTTGAAATGTCATCTAATAAAGAAACATCTACATATTTAATTTTATCTAGTAATGAATTAATAGCAGTTTCATTTTTATAAATTAATGATTTTAATGCTTTTACTTCTTCGTTGTTTTTATCTTCTTTATTAAATGTATTTGTAGATAAACCTTTAAGAGCTTTATAAAATTTTGATGTAGGGGTAGCAAGTTCTTTTATTTTTTGCATTACTAAGTCATCAGCTTCAAGTCCATTTATATTTTTACATTGACATTTTTGTTTTCTACTTTTATCTTTAAGTTCACACATATAATCAAAAACTCTACGACCATCAGGACTTACCATTTTATTTTTTAGTTTTGCTCTCATAAATGAGCCACAATGTGAGCATCTTAAAATTCCTGATAATAAGGCATTACTTGTACTAGGTTTACGATATTTCATGTCGCTATTTCTATCTAATAAATCTTGAACTTCAACCCATTCTTTACCTGATATAATACCTTTATGTTTTCCAACAGCTACAATCCAATCATTTACATCTTTTCTAACTACTTGATTTTTCTTTTTTTCAGTTTTGTTATATACCATCAATCCATGTATTCCATCAAACTCTTTTTCATCTGCATAAATTTCTACACCTAAATTTCTAAAATAGTCTAGTGTATCTTGGTCTGCAATAGCATATACAGGATTTATTAAAATATTTTTTAATCCCCATCTAGTATAAGCTTTATCATTTTTAGTTTTTATATCATGTTGGATTGTATAAGTTTCAAGTTTTGTTTGTGATTTTAATTCTCTCATTTTATCAAAAAGGATTTTTACAATTCTTACTTCATTATCAATAGTAGATAGTTTATAAAGTTTTCTTTTTTTACCATCAACAGTTATATTTTCTATTTGCTCTGATTTATAACCTGTTGGGGTCATACCGCCAAGCCAACGACCTGTTTTAGCAAGTTCAAGCATATTATCTCTAATACGTTCTGCGATTGTATCACGTTCAAGTTGTGCAAATACAGAAATCATAAACATCATAGCACGACCACTAGGGGTTACGTTTTCAATGCTTTCTGTAGCTGATAAAAATGATACATCATAGTTATCTAATTCAATTACTAAACTACTAAAGTCTGATACATTACGACTAATTCTATCTAATTTATAAAAAGCTATAGCTTTTATTTTTTTATCTCTAATATCTTTAAGCATCTTTTGAAAAGCAGGGCGATTGGTATTATAACCTGTGTAACCCTCATCTTCATAAATAATAATATCATTTTCTAAATCTACATTATCAAAAGTTAATTCAATTTTTCTTTTACATGTTTCTATTTGATTATGTGTGCTTTCGCCTTTACCTGTAAACTTTGATTTACGAGAGTATATTGCTATTTTTCTATTATCTTGTTTTGTACTTTTCATATTTTATTTTTCCTTTCTTGATATGTGATGTTATAAATAATATATCACAAATAAGATTGAAAATGCAATAGATATGAAAAAAAGACCATTAATTTGGTCTTAAATTCAAATTTTTATTTTTCTATCATAGCAGTAACTTCAATTTCAATTTTTGAGCCTTTTCTTACAAAACCTCCAACTTCTACCATTGTAGAAACAGGCATTGAATTTTTAAAATATTCTGCTCTAATAGGCGATACAACTTTAAAGTCATCAATATCTTTTAAATATATAACAGCTTTAACAACATCATCTAAAGTTGCACCTGCTTGTTTTAAAATATCATTAATTTCTTCAAATACTAATTTTGTTTGTTCTGCTATATCTTCAGTAACAACTTCGTTGACTTCTCCAGCTGGTGCTTGAACTCCTGAAACAAATATTAAATAAGCATCTCCTAAATCAATTTTTTTAGCTGGCGTATAAACACCTTTCATTACATAACCATCAGGTTTTATATTTTCAATTTTCATTTTATATTCCTCCTATTATTTTATTAAAATTTGTATGATGAAATGATATTTCCATCAGAGTCAGCTATTGTAACATCAGCATTTGCAATATATAATGCTTGAAAATCAGGATTATCTAGTGTATAACCTGCTTCTTCAGCCCAATCAAATTCATTTATAATTGCTTTCTTTGCATCAATATTATTACTATCATCAATCAACTCACAATTTATTCTAATCCAATTTTCCTCATCATAAGCAACAATACAAACATTATTATTAATAGCTATTTGTTTTGATACATTTTTTTGCTTATTAGTTAGGACATAAATTTTATTATCAAATAATACAGGGTCGCCAAAAGGTCTGCAACTTGGTTTGTTTCCATTTATAGTAGAAACATAATTTACTTGTGTTCTTTTCTTTAAAAATTCAAAAGTTTCTTCCACTTTTTTAATCCTCCTTAATATTTTTATCAAAATAATTATATGCATCTTTTATATTGCCATTTATAACATACCAATCATCTATTACTTCATAACCTTGTTTTTTATACCAATTTAGAGGGTAGCCATCTTCTTCTTGATATGTATGAGCCTCAATAATTTTTACATCGTGTTTTTCCATTGCTATTTTAAAATGTTCTTTAAATAATTTACTTCCTATACCTTTATGTTGGTAATCTTTATCTACAAATATTTCTGTTTCTATTAAACGATTACCATCATGCCATGGTTTAACTAATGATGCAACGGCTCCTATAACTTTTTCATTATCTACTGCAACTATGAAAATATCTGATTGCAAAGTATAAAAGAAATTTAACATATTATAAGCTGTTTCTGTTGACCAATTTTCATTTAAAATTGAACTACCATATAAATCCTTATAAATTTCAGCAAGTGGCTTTAAATCTTCTTGTTTTGCTAATCTTAATTTAATCAATGTTTACACCTCCAAGCTTTCCTCAATTTCTAATACTTTATAATTTATATCAAATGTTTCAAAATTCTTTTTCATATATTCTAAATCTGTTGGGTATTTTTCATTGTCCATGTGAATAGGTAAAACCAATTTAGCACCTAAGTCTTTTGAAAATAAAGATGCTTCATAACTAGACATTGTTAATCCATAAGCTGTAACAGGTAAAGCTACAATATCAGCTTTATAATCGTTATTAAAACATATTGTATCACTTGTTATATATAGTCTTGTTTTATTATCATCTATTATATAACCAACATTTTCAAATACTTCGCCACCATTTTTTAAATTTGGATTATAGCCATGAACAGCTTTTACAACTTCAATATTTATATTATCTAAAGGAATAGTATCATTTTCTTTGATAATATTAATTTTTAATTCAGGGTAAGTATTTTGTACCTCTAAAGTAGAATAAATTGGAACATCAATATTTTTTAAAACATCATAATTTACATGGTCTCCATGCTTATGAGTTAATAAGATAATATCTGCTTGTTTCCATATATCAAAATATTCTTCTTTGTATTTTAATCCTCCTGCATCTACTAATATTTTTTTATTGTTTGTTTCAATCAATAAACATGATTGAGGGTATTTAGTTATTTTCATAAAATTTTGCTCCTTTCATTATTAATAATTTTATCATATAACTTATTTTTTTAGAATATCTTGGGTTAATAATTTTAGATCACAATGTAATTGTTCTAAAATTATTAATCGTTCAATTCTTTTATAATATTAGATTTATACTTTTCAAGAAATTCCTTATATCTTGTAAGCATCTTAACATCTGCTTTTTTATTTTTTATCATTAATTCATATTCCTTACGTTCTTCTTTAAATTGTAGCCATAAAGTATTAGATGTATCTTCTTCATCTAAATCATCATCATTGTATTGCGACCAATTATAATATATATTATCGTATATAGATTTATTAAGATTTTGTATTTCTTGTGTTAAATCCTTAATTACATTCTTACAATTGTTCTTTTCTCTTTCACAATATTTCTCTCTTGAAGCTTTTGTGCTAAAAAAATATTTATCACAATTTTCACATTTTTTTATATCATTATAACCATGCAAGATTAAAAAATGTAATACAGAAAATATGACATCAGCTATTGTATAGCAATTATAAATATATTTATGAGGTTTCTTATCAATATTCTTTAAGTCAATTTCATCAAATTTACAATAATAATTTAAAGGAACGTATCTATATTTAATATTATTCTTTTTACTAACCTTTAAGCAGGTTAATTTTTTGTATGCTATTGTATAATCTAGTTTTAAATCAAAATATAATCTTAATTTTTCTAAATCCTTAATAGAAATTACATTATTATTTTTAATCATATTGTTTATATAATTCACAAGCAAAAAGTAAGTTACATCTTCAGACTTTTCTATTTTAAAAGGTATTCCAAAAGCATTTTCACTTTTTATTGAAGTATTAATTACATTTTCATCATTTTTTAAATCTTTATCTTTAGGTCTTAAATTTCTTAAATCACATAAAGCAGTTAAAGGGTTAAATATAGATTTATCTTTAATTGCTATATTTGGTATGTCATTAATATCTTCAGAATATAAAAATAAATCTGCTTTATTATAATCAATTTCAGGTAATTTTTCTAATTTTTTTGAAAAAAATAAATTTATTTTTTCATGAATAGTATCATTTTCTTTTAAAATCTTGCCACTTTTTAGCTTTGTTATATTACCTGATATTTTACTTTTATCTTTTTCAATCTCAATAATATATTCAAATTCTCCCATATTCCACCTCCTGAAATTAGTATAAATTTTAAATTTTTTTCTTAAATTTAGTACAAGTGCTAATATCTTTTATCTATGGTAATTTATAGTTAGCAAACAGAAATTATCGCGATAAATAGTTTGCAAATACAAGAGATTTGTTAAAAAGATTATAACATTTATAAGCTAAAAAAACAATTTTCTTGAAATAAAAAATGGGAAAGTTTAATAAAGTCATTTAACTTACATTAACTTGTTTCCCGACAGGGTAAGTTAAATGCAGAAAGGAAAGATAATTATGTTAGATTATCAAAATCAAATATTTATCTTAAAAAATGTCACAAATGACTACTATAAAAATGGTGAAAAGATGGAAACTCCTCAAGGAGGAAATTACATTGTTCAATTTCCAGGAGTTAATGAAGCTACTATCAAAATTCCAGGAAGATTATTACTAGATAAACCAAAAGCAAATATCTATCAAGCTGTAATCTTCAAAGATTTAGACATGAGATTTTATGCACGTGAAAATCAAATAAAAGGCACTGGAACTGCTTCAGATGTAATGATTATTTGTGATGATGTTTTAGGATTAGTTGCTAATAGTGTTAATCAAGATAAACCACGTAATTTAAAAATTAAAGCTACTGAATAATTAGAAATTATAGTAAGGGCGAGTAAGACGTCAAGTCTTACGTAGCCCCATGCTATAATGCTTTACTATTACCATTATAGCATTTTTGTATCAATGTAGCGATTTATAGGAGGTTTTTAATGACTAAAAATAATAAAAAGAATATAACAAAAGACACTCAAGAAAGAGATTATTTTTTTGATATTCTCAATCCAGAGAAATATAATATTACATTCGAAAGTGCAATAGAAACAATAAAAAAATTTAAACCATATTATTTTTGTATTTCATATGAGATTGGATTAAAAACTAATACACCACATCTGCATATATATTTTAGGTGTCATAGCCCAGTCAGATTTTCAACATGGTCTAAAAGGTTCCCTACAGCACATAAAGAAAAAATAAGCTCTACTCCTAGTCAAATACGAGATTATGTTTTAAAAATTAATAAATGGTCTAGTGACCCAAAAGCAGATACTAGTATAAAGACTTTTGAGAGTGGCGAAATTCCAATATCTGTAAAAGAAAAGCATAATAGAGAAAAAGAAAAATTACTTGAAGATATAAAAGCAGGAAAAACAAATATTGAGATTATAGAAGAAAATCCATCATTTGCTTTTAGAATAAGAGAAATTGATACTATTAGACATAATTATCTAAAAGAAAAAAATTCAAAATCTTTTAGAAAAATTAAGACATATTTTTGTTATGGAGAAACAGCTACTGGTAAATCCACTTGGGTATATGATAATTTTCCACCTCAAGATGTGTTTAGAGTTTATAATTATCATAATCTTAATGCTATGTGGGATGGATATGATGGCGAAAAAGTAGTTTTCATGGATGAAATAACAAATGTTCCTATCGAATTAATGCTTATAATCACAGATAAATTTCCGTTGTCCTCTGGACTTAGCAACAGGTATAACAATGTAATTCCAAATTTTGATGTGCTTGTTGTTGCAACAAATACCAAATATGAAAACATGTATGCCTATGAAAAAGTAATGAAACCATCTACTTGGAAAGCTTATGACAGAAGATGGGGAAACATTTTTGAATTTAAGAAAACACCAGAAAATAAATATGAGATTATTAAGCATAGAGAAACAAAATATGAGGAGGAAAATAAAAGTGAATAAAAAATTAAAAAATAAAGGAGGAATTATCATGAAAGATAATTTAAATAAAGAAATAAAAAATAATAGAGAATATAAAAAGGGAAAAATTACTATACTTCAATTTTTAGAAATAGCAGGAAATCAATTTTATCATAGTAAATTAAAGTTAATAGCTTTAATTATTGGAACAATAGTATTAGGAATAATATTATTAATAATTCATAATTTAGGTGCTGAAATACCTGATAATAAAATATTGATGCTAATTAACAATATATTAGGCACTAATATACCATCAAGCATAATAGCAGTTATTCTAGCAATCCTATTTTATATTGTATATGTAATAGGTCTAGCAATACCTATTAATTCTAACAAAATATGTGAAAAAATATACAATGCAGGAATAGTAAATTATGCTAGAGAAACAGCCATATTTATAGCAAGTTATGTTAATCTTAAAGATAAAAATACGATGATATATAAATTTTTCACTAATTCAACAATGGTTGCTGATTGGGAAAAAAATATGAGCAGAATAGAAATTTATGGGTACATAGTAAAAGGTATTAAAAGATTAGGAAATAATAAAATTCTTCTATGCTTAACAAAAGAAGATTTAAGTAACCCTAAACCTAAAATTTGGAGTAATGATTATTTACAAAAAGATGAGGTTGAATTAAAAGTAGTTTTAGGAGTAGATGCATTTGGTAATCAAGAAATTTGGAATATGTCTATAATTCCTCATGGTTTAGATGGTGGTGAAAGTAATTCAGGAAAGACAACTTCTGTAAAATTAGTTCTAGCTCAAGCTCTAGCATTGGGACATAACGTAATTATAGCAGATTTTAAAAATGCAATAGATTACGAGAAAATTTGGCATGATAAATGTCAAATTGTTAGCACTAAAAATGATTTACTTATGGTATTAGACAACCTTATAGAAGAATATGATATAAGAGTTAAGGAATTGCTTAAAGCAGGTGTTAATAATATAGATAATTACAATAAGGGAGCTACTAATAAAATGAAACATATTATACTTGCTTTTGATGAAGTTGCAGAAGTATTATCAGTAAATAAAAAATATTTATCAAAAGAAGAACAAGAACAGCTTTCAAGAATTGAAGAAAATATTGAAAAAATTGCTCGTTTAGGTCGTATGGTGGGCATACATTTATTGCTATCAACACAACGTCCTTCGGCTGATTTAATTTTAGGTCAAACCAGAACAAATATAGGGTATCGTATCTGTTTTAGAGCTGATGAAATATTAAGTAATATCATACTTGATAATAAAGATGCATCTGAAAAAATTCCTAAAAATGCTAGAGGTTTATATATTTCTAATGTTAATAAGACACTTGCTCAATGTTATTGGATTGATGACTATGAAAAAATCCTAAATAATAACAAATAATAATCAAACTATTTTATTATTTGAATAAAATTTAAGTAAGGAGGTTGTATGAAAGTTTTTGTAAATCTTCCAGAACTAGAAGAAGATAAAGAAGAACTTGAAAATAGAGTTGCAGACTTTCATGCAACCCTATTAATAGAAAAAATTAAAGGATTAAATATTAGTGATGCATCTAAAAAGAAAATCCTAGATTTAATTCTAAAAAATGTTAAAGAAAAATGTACGAGCGACTAACTCATACATTTTTTTAATCTTTCATACATTTCTCTTGATATATGACCATTTCCATTTTCCCATCTTTTTACAGATGTCATAGATACATTAATTAAATCAGCAAATTTAGGTCTTGTTAAATTTAGTTTCTTTCTTAATTCAAATATCTTCTTACTTGGATTATCTAAAAGAAAAGCTATATAATCATCATTTATAATAATCTTATCTGCAATATCTAATTCTTTTATAACATCTCTAATTAAATTAATATCAACAAGTTTCATTTCCATATTTTCAATATGATGTAATGCTTGGCGAGTATAACCTAGTTTTAAACTTAAATCAGTTTGCTTTATATTTGCTAACCTACGATAATATTTGATTTGCTGTCCTATCGTACTATTTTCATCTATTTGTGGTATCTTCCAAACAGCATGAGTTTTTAAAGTGATTTCAGTATCTAGCTTGTCCTTTAATTTATCAAACAGCTTACTAATTACTACACAGCTTTCCAATATGTGATAGTTGCATTATCTATACATCTTGAAACATAAGTAGAAAGACGTACTCCTTTATCTACATTGAAACTATTAATTCCTTTAATTAAGCCAATACTACCAATAGAAATTAAATCATCAGGATCTACGCCAGAAGAGGAATACTTTTTTGCAACATGTGCAACTAAACGTAGATTTCTCTCAATAAGTATATTTCTAGCCTCTTCATTACCATCTTTTAATTTATTTAAGTAAGCAATTTCTTCTTCTGAATTTAAAGGTTCAGGGAATAAATTACTACTTTGTATGTAACCTACAAGTAAAACAGCCGATTTTATAAAACATAAAAAACCATACAACATAAAATATGCACCTCCAATTAGCTTATAACAAATTATATGAAAACAAAATTATTAAAGTGCATGACCTACTTAAATTAAATTTTTTATATTCTAAGGAAAGTCATCCACGAAAGTTAAGTTAGCCGTTAGGAACGAAATGATTTTACGGATAATTTATGCGTAGTGAAACGGAGAAGCTGAGTTTCCTTAGAATATAATTATGGCGGAAGTTAGAGTTTGTAGCAATTGAAATTAGTGTACAATGTCTTGATTATGGTTTTTTATAGCACAAAAAAAAGAAAGTAATAAAATTTACTTTCTTTAAAACTATGCATAATTTTAATTTATATATTTTAAGCTGCTAGTGCATTTAATTTTTTTGCTAATTTAGATTTTTTTCTAGCAGCAGTGTTTTTAACTAAAACACCTTTTGTACAAGCTTGATCTATTTTTTTTGTAGCTTCTGAAAATAATGTTTTTGCTTCTTCTAAATTACCGGCTTCTATAGCTTGCTCAAATTTTTTAATAGCTGTTTTATAAGCTGATTTTACCATATTATTTCTCATAGTTTTCTTTTCAATAACTTTAACTCTTTTGATTGCTGATTTAATGTTTGGCATAAGATTCGCACCTCCTCTTGTATTAATATAAACTATAACAAAAAATATTCTAACATGAAATATACTAATTTGCAAGTAAAAGGAGAATAAATTTTAAAATAAAATTTGAAAATACATAAAAAATATGATAATATGCACAAAAATAAGGATAGGAAAATAAAAAATGTATTATATTTATATGTTAAGATGTAAGGATAATTCAATTTATACAGGCATAACAGTTAATTTAGAAAATAGAATGAAAGAACACTTTTCAAAAGATAAAAATGGTGCTAAATATACAAAGTCACATAGCGCTAAAAATATAGAATGTGTATGGAAAACGCAAAATAAATCATTAGCATCAAAATTAGAATATCATATAAAAAAATTGAAAAAAGTACAAAAAGAAGATTTAATATTAAAAAATAATTTAGAACAATTATTAGGAGAAAAAATAGATTATAATAATTATAAATTAATAAATAAAAAATATTGTAAATTTTAGTCTATTATGTTATATTGATAAACAGAAATGGAGGGATTATATATGATAGCTATTGGTAGTGATCATGGAGGATATAAATTAAAAGAGCAAATAAAAAAATATTTAGATGAATTAGATATAGAATATGAAGATTTTGGAACAGATAGTGAGCAAAGGACAGATTATCCAATATATGCCAAAAAAGTAGCTAAGGAAGTTAGTTTAAAAAGATGTGAATTAGGGATTTTAGCTTGTAGAAGTGGAGCTGGAATGGCATTAGTTGCAAATAAATTTAAAGGAGTAAGAGCTGCAAATTTTACAAATGAAGAAGAAACAAGATTATCTACATCAGATGATAAAATAAATGTAGCAGTTTTTGGAGGAGATTATATTAAGCCAGATTTAGCTATAAGAATGATAAGAATATGGCTTGCAACAGAATTTAAAGGTGGAAGATATGAGCAAAGAATTAAAATGATAGAGCAAATAGAAGAAGAAAATATGAAATAAGAGGTAAAATTTATGTGGGGAGATATAGCAATAGCTTTTCTACTTGCTTTTATTACATCATTTATGTTAACACCATATTCAATAATAATGGCAAGAAAAGTAGGCGCAGTAGATGTACCAAAAGATAGTAGAAGAATGCATACAAAAGCTATGCCAAAATTAGGAGGAATAGCTGTTATATGTGGATTTATAGTATCTTTTATATATTTAATAATAACAATGACAATTGAAAATTCAGGAAGTTTAGATTTATTTGAAAATGGAGAATATGCAAAAAAAATTATAGGATATTTTTTAGGACTTGGAGTACTTAGTATTACTTGTTTTATAGATGATATAAAAACAATAAAGCCACTTACAAAATTAACTGGACAAGTATTAGCTGCGATAATTGTTACATCATTTGGATTAAGATTAGGTGATATTAGCTTGCCATTTATAAGTTCATTTAAAATGAGTGATACAGTATCTGTAATCTTTACAATTGGATGGATAATAGGAATTACAAATGCAATAAATTTAATGGATGGACTAGATGGATTATCTTCTGGAATAACACTAATTTCATGTTTATCACTTTTAATGATATTTGCATTAAATGATTCGCCTCTAATTGCAATAATTATGATAACAGCACTAGCAGGGGCATTAGTTGGCTTTTTGCCATATAACTTTAATCCAGCAAAAACATTTATAGGAGAAACAGGTTCAAACTTTTTAGGTTATACACTTTCAGTAGTTTCTATATTAGGAGTTGCAAAAACATATACAGCAGCAGTAATAATACTTCCAATGATAGTTTTAGGACTTCCAATATTTGATACAATATGGGCTATAATAAGAAGATTATTTAAAGAAAAATCATTTAAAGCAATATTTATGGCAGATAAAGGACACTTGCACCATAGAATAGTAAGAAGAGGATTTTCAACAAAACAAGCAGTATACATATTATATGGAATAAGTGCATGTTTGCGGAATGTTTGCAGTAATTTTATTTGATAGTGGAATATGGAAAGCACTATCATTTGCAATAATGGTAGTTGGAATAGTAGCAGTAGGTCTAAAAAATTTTATAAAACCACATGCAGAAAACGGAAGTCAATTTGAATGTATGAACTGCAGATACATATACAATCCAAAAGTAGGCAACGAAGTTGCAGGAATAAAGCCACACACAGAATTCGACGATTTACCAGAAGACTGGACATGCCCAGTTTGTGGGAAAAAGAAAAATAATTTTAAATTAAAAGAAGATAAATAAAAATTGATAAAGAGGTCATTATGAAGAAACCAATAATAGGAATTTGTTTTTTTATAACTGGAAAAAATTACATGAAAAAGTTCCTAGAAAAGATTGAAGATAGTTTATATAATGAAATAACTAATTCAGTACAATTAACTTGTTTTCATATTTTAAAGGAATATAGAGGAATTGGAAAAAAATGGATTAAAGACGTTATATTCCCAGATTTAATAAAAAATAATGTGAAAGAAGTATATGTTAAGTCAAGTCATAATAAAGCATTAAATTTTTATAAAAAATTAGGACAGCAAATAGGACAATATATTGGTATTAGTGACCATGAATTATATCAAAGACTAGGTTATATATACAAAATAAATATATAAACACATAAATGTCAAAAAATATGTAGGGGTCGGCGTCCTTAGGCGACCCGAACTAACATAAACGAATAACAAATAAACGTCAAAAAACATGAAAGGAAACAAACAATGAGCGATAAAATAAAAAGATTTCTAGCATACAATGGAAGAATAAATGTAATTTGTGCAAGCACAACAAATTTAGTAGAAGAGGCAAGAAAAATCCACGACCTAAGTCCACTTTCGACTGCAGCACTTGGTAGACTATCTACCATATGTGCGATAATGTCAAGTGAACTAAAAAACAGTGAAGATGTACTTTCAATAGAACTAAAAGGAAATGGACCTATTGGAAAAATGATAACAGTTGGAAATAGTAATTGTGAAATAAAAGCATGTATAGAAAACACAAAAGTAGACCTTCCACTAAATGAAGACGGAAAACTAGATGTAGGAATGGCAGTAGGGTCACAAGGCTATATAAATGTAATAAAAGACATAGGATTAAAAGAACCATATGTTGGAATAGTGCCAATACTATCTGGAGAAATAGCAGACGACTTTGCAAACTATTTTGTAAAATCCGAAGGGCAAGAAGCAGCAGTTGCACTAGGAGTGCTAGTTAGCAAAGATGGAGTAAAATCAGCTGGAGGCTATCTAATAAAACCAATGCCAGATGCTACCAATGAAGATATATCAAATGTAGAACAAGCAATCTTTAAAGCTGGAGCAATTTCAAAAATGTTAGACAAAGGATTAAACTTAGAGGAAATTGCAAAACAAATAACAGCAGACGAAAACATAAAAGAAATAGGAGAAGAAATAATCCCAAAATACAAATGTGATTGTAGCAAAGAAAAATTTGAAAGAGGACTAATATCATTAGGAAAACAAGAATTAGAAAATATAATAAATACACAAGATATAGTTGAAACAACATGTCAATTCTGCAATAAAAAATATGAATTTACCAAAAATGAAATAAAAAAATTAATTCAAAACTAAAAAACTGACATCAAATGAATATAAGGGTAACGGGACATACCTTAATCTATCAAAGAAATATCCCTAGAGTAAGGTGTGTCCATTGTCCTATAAAGAAAGGAGAAACAAACATGGAGCAGTATTCACCAATGATGCAAAAATATCTTGAAACAAAAGAGCAGTACAAAGATTGCATACTTTTTTATAGACTAGGAGATTTCTATGAAATGTTTTTTGATGATGCAATATTAGTGTCAAGAGAACTAGAAATAACCTTAACTGGGAAAGACTGTGGTACTAAAGAACGTGCTCCTATGGCAGGAGTTCCACATCATGCAGCAGATATGTATATTTCAAGATTAGTTTCAAAAGGATATAAAGTTGCAATATGTGAACAATTAGAAAATCCAAAAGAAACAAAAGGAATAGTAAAAAGGGGAGTAATAAAAGTTGTAACTCCGGGAACTGTTGTAGAAAGCAATATGCTAGAAGAGCGAAAAAATAATTTTATAATGTCAATTTATAAATCAGGAATATTTTTTGGGATAAGTGTATGTGACATATCGACAGGAGAATTTTATAGTGCGCAAATAAAAGATAATCAAAACTTTTGGCTTCTTTTAGATGAAATTGCAAGATACAATCCTTCTGAACTTGTAATAAATAGTATGATGTCAGATTGCAAAGAAGAAATAGATGAAATAAAAACAAGATTTAATGCATATATAACAAAATTCAACGACAAAAACTTTTCACAAGAATTAAACATTAAAACAGAATATACATATGTAGATACAAATGGGAATAAGATAGAAAACATAGAAGATAAAAAGCTTGCAATTTCTTCTATAAATGCGCTTATAAGTTATATTGAAGAAACTCAAATGACATCACTTGATCACATAAACAAAATTACTATATATAATATTTCAAAATACATGTCTTTAGATATAAATGCAAGAAGAAACTTGGAAATAACTGAAAAAATGAAAGACAAATCTAAAAAAGGAACTTTACTTTGGGTATTAGATAAAACATCAACAAGCATGGGAGGAAGACATTTAAGAAGATGGATAAATGATCCATTAATAGATATTAAAGAAATAAATAAAAGGTTAGATGCAGTAGAAGAATTAAAAACAAGCTTAATGCTAAGAGGAGATATTATAAATTCATTAAAAAAAGTATATGATATTGAACGTTTAGCAGGAAAAATGGCATATGGAAATGCAAATGCAAGAGATATGATAACATTAAAAAATTCATTAGAAAAACTTCCAGAATTAAAACAAATTTTATCTACATGTAAAGCAAAAATGTTAAAACAGTTATATGGAGACTTAGATGAACTGCAAGATATATATAATCTTATAGATAAATCAATTGTAGAAGATCCACCAATAACAATAAAAGATGGTGGAATTATAAAACTTGGTTATGATGAAGAAATAGATAAACTAAAAACAGCAACAACCGAAGGAAAAAACTGGATAATAAAATTAGAAGTAGATGAAAGACAAAAAACAGGAATAAAAAATTTAAAAGTAGGATTTAATAAAGTATTTGGATATTTTATAGAAGTTACAAAATCAAATTTAGCACAAGTTCCTGAAAGATTTATAAGAAAACAAACATTAACAAACGCAGAAAGGTATATAACAGAAGAACTAAAAAACTTAGAGAATCAAATATTAGGAGCAGAAGAAAAAGTAGTAAACCTTGAATATAATGAATTTACAAAAATAAGAGAGCAAATAGCCAAAAATGTAAAAAGACTGCAAAAATCTAGCATAGTTGTTGCAAGTTTGGATGTACTAACATCATTTGCAATAGTTGCGCAGGATTTAAATTATTGCAAACCACAAGTAGACAATTCAAACACAATAGATATAAAAAATGGAAGACATCCTGTTATAGAAAAAATGTTAGGTGCAGGAAGCTTTGTAGAAAATGATACATATTTAGATGAAAATGAAAATCAGCTATCAATAATAACAGGACCAAATATGGCAGGAAAATCTACATATATGAGGCAAGTAGCCCTAATTACATTAATGGCACAAATAGGAAGCTTTGTACCAGCAACTAAGGCACAAATAGGAGTAGTAGACAAGATATTTACAAGAGTTGGTGCATCAGATGATTTAAGTATGGGACAAAGTACATTTATGGTTGAAATGATGGAAGTTGCAACAATTTTAAAAGAAGCTACAAAAAATAGTTTAGTAATACTAGATGAAATAGGAAGAGGAACATCAACATATGATGGTTTATCTATTGCTTGGGCAGTTGCAGAATTTATAGCAGATAAACAAAAATGTGGAGCAAAGACTCTATTTGCAACACATTATCACGAACTAACTGACTTAGAAAATAAATTAGAAGGAGTAAAAAACTATTCCATAGCAGTAAAAGAAAAAGGAGAAGATATAATTTTCTTAAGAAAAATAGTAAGAGGAGGAACAGACGAAAGTTATGGAATACATGTGGCGCGTTTAGCTGGCGTTCCTAAGGAAGTTACAAAAAATGCGAACAACATCTTGAATAATTTGGAAAAAAAGAGTATAATAATAAATAAGAGTGAGCAAAATAAAAATGCTGTTGAAGGACAAGTTGATATGTTTAATTATAAAATAGCTGAAATTGCTCATGAGATAGATAAAATAAACTTGGATGAATTAACTCCAATAGATGCTTTGAATGTTTTATCTAAAATTAAAGAAAAGATGAAATAGAAAGAGAGGTTTTATATTGTGGCAGATAATAAAATTAAAGAAATATTAAATCAATACGGTCAAGGAAGTACAGATGAACTTATTAAAAGAATGAAAGAGGAAGATGAAACAACTAAAAGAGCTGCTGACATTATGAAAGAACTAGACAAAAATGAAATAATTAAGGAGAATATAGCAGAAATATCAAGACAAATAAAACAACAATTTAAAAGGTATTTTTCTGAAAATAGTATATATCAACCAGATGCTGATAGATATGTAAGAGATGCTGACAAGTATGTAAAAAAAGATGGAAAATATGTAAAAAAAGAGCTTATAAAGATTTCTGGGCAAGTTGCTAAAAAAATTATGGAAGATATAACTAAAGAATCAGAGTCAGAGATAGACAATGGAGAAAGATAATGTAAAAGAATTAGAAAGATTAGAAATTACTCTAATTTTTCTAATTCTTTAATTTTATCTCTTAAGCTTGCTGCCTTTTCAAATTCCATATCGCTTGCTGCTTTAAGCATTTCATCTGTTAATCTTATAATAATATCTTTAATATCTTCATCTTTATTTATTTTATATTCTTGAGAAATATCTTCTACTATAGTTGCTTTAATTGTTTCTCTTATAGATTTTGTTATAGTTTGTGGTGTTATACCATGTTTTTTATTATAAGCTTCTTGGATTTTACGTCTTCTATTTGTTTCTGTAATGGCTTTTTCCATACTATTAGTTAATTCATCTGCATACATTATAACTGTTCCATCTGTATTTCTTGCCGCACGTCCTATTGTTTGAATTAAAGAACGCTCTGAACGTAAGAACCCTTCTTTATCTGCATCTAGTATTGCAACAAGTGAAACTTCTGGAATATCCAAACCTTCTCTTAAAAGGTTAATCCCTACTAAAACATCAAATTCTCCTAAACGAAGGTTTCTAATTATTTCCATTCTTTCTAATGCTTTTATGTCTGAATGCATATAATTAACTTTTATATCTAAACTTTTTAGATATGCTGTTAAATCTTCGGCCATTTTTTTAGTTAGAGTTGTTACTAAAATTCTTTCATTTTTTTCGACTCTTTGTTTAATTTGAGTAATCAAATCATCTACTTGATTAGTTACAGGTTTTACTTCTATCTTAGGGTCTAAAAGACCAGTAGGTCTAATTATTTGTTCTATAACATTTTGTTTAGAATGATCTTTTTCATAATCTGCAGGAGTTGCACTAACAAAAACTACTTGATTAGTTCTTTTTTCAAATTCTTCAAATTTTAAAGGTCTGTTATCATAAGCGGAAGGTAATCTAAATCCATAATTAACTAAAGAATCTTTACGAGCTTTATCTCCATTATACATAGCTCTAACTTGAGGAATTGTAGCATGAGATTCATCTATTAAAAGTAAAAAGTTATCTGGAAAATAGTCAAATAAAGTATATGGGGAAGAGCCAGCTTCTCTTCCGACTTATATGTCTTGAATAATTTTCAATTCCTTGACAAAATCCAGTTTCTTTCATCATCTCTATATCAAAATTTGTACGTTCTTCAATTCTTTGAGCTTCAATTAGTTTTCCTTGAGATTTAAAAAATTCTACACGAGCTTTCATTTCTTCTTCAATAGTAATAATTGCTCTATCTAATTTTTCTTTACTTGTAACATATTGAGAAGCAGGAGGAATAAGAATATGTTTTCGTATTCCTATAGATTTACCAGTTAAAGGATTAATTTCAGAAATTTTTTCAATTTCATCTCCCCAGAATTCAACTCTAACAGCACTTTCACTTTGCGAAGATGGATATATTTCTAAAGTATCTCCTTTAGCCCTAAAAGTTCCTCTTTTAAAATCTATTTCATTTCTCGTATATTGCATATTTACAAGTTTTTTTAAGATAAAGTTTCTAGATTTATCCATACCAGGTCTTAAAGAAAGCATCATTTCTTGATAATCTATAGGGTCACCCAAACCATAAATACAAGAAACAGAAGCCACAATAATAACATCTCTTGTTTCAAACAAAGAAAGTGTAGCAGAGTGACGCAATTTATCGATTTCATCATTAACAGAAGAGTCTTTTTCAATATAAGTATCTGTTTGAGGCAAATAACTTTCTGGTTGATAATAGTCGTAGTAAGAGACAAAATACTCCACATTGTTTTCTGGGAAAAACTCTTTGAATTCGGAATATAGTTGTCCTGCTAAGGTCTTATTATGAGCTAAAACTAAAGTTGGTTTTTGTACTTTTTGAATTATATTTGCCATTGTAAAAGTTTTTCCGAGAACCGAGTAACTCCAAGTAAAGTTTGGAATTTTTTACCTTCTCTAATTCCTTTTGATAAATATTCAATTGCTTGTGGCTGATCGCCAGTTGGCTTGTATTCTGAGTGTAATTTAAACATAATTAATGATAATCTCCTTAAATTATTTTTTTTATTATATCATAAAATAAAAGAATATCCAATAAAAAGAGCATATTTGAGTTCAGTACAAATCAAATATGCTCTTTAGAGTTATTTCTTAGATAATCGACAAATTTTACGATTATCAGTTATTCCGGCACAAGTACCAGGTGTAATAGTTAATTTCTCCTGGAATCTTTTAGCAACGTATTTTATCTCCCGACCATAAAGTAAGATAAAAATTTCTTTTTCGTTAGAATTAAGAAAATTGCTAATTTTTTTCCTGTACCATTGGCTTCTAGATATATTTCCCATAATATCGAAGCCTCCTTTCATATAAAAACGAGTTTATAATAACAGAAGTATTATACTACTATTGTTGTAAAAAGTAAACATAAAAATAACAATTTAAAAATATTATCAAAATATAACTAATTTAATAAAATATAATAGGTGATTTTATGAAAATTTTTAAAAGTTTATATGAAGATGCAAAGAATATACAAAATAAAGATCCAGCTGCAAGAAGTATATTAGAGGTTATACTCTTGTATCAAGGTTTTCATATATTAGTATTTTATAAAATAGCACATTTTTTCTATTATCATAGGTTTTTCTTTATAGCAAGACTTATATCTCAGTTAGGAAGATTTTTTACTGGAATAGAAATTCATCCAGGAGCAAAAATAGGAAGGAGATTATTTATAGACCATGGTATGGGAATTGTAATAGGTGAGACAACAACAATAGGAAACGGTTGTACAATTTATCATGGAGTTACATTGGGAGGAACAGGAAAAGATAAAAATAAAAGACATCCAGATTTAGGAAATAATGTTATGATAGGTTGTGGGGCAAAAATATTAGGACCAATAAAAATAGGGAATAATGTAAAAGTAGGTGCAAATAGTATTGTATTAAAAGATGTGGAAGATGATAAAACAGTAGTAGGAAAATACTAAGAAATTTGCAATATTATGTTAAATATGATATAATGAAAAAAATTTTTTGAAACCAATAAATTAAAAATAAATTTGGAGGTTTCATAGCCTCCAATTATTTAAGGAGGTATTACATGCGGGAAGACTTTGAGAAAATTAAGAATAATGTTTTAAGAAAAGCAGGAGGATATGCATATTATTTTGATGATGAAGGAATATATTGCAAAGTTCCTATTGGAGAGGTAGAAAAACTAAGTTTGTTAAATGTTCATATGCTTGGAGCAAGAGATTTTTGGTATGACCGTGATATTAGAAAATTAATTTGTGAAAATTTTAATGTAGCAATAAAAATAATTTGTAAATTAAAAGAAGGAGATACACTAGATAAATTAGTAAATTATATAGAAAATACTAAAATAGAGTATCACAAAAAGCCAGAAGGACTTGACCGCTTTATCACAAAAATTGAAAAACCAACATTTGTAAGAATTCCAGAAAATATCGATAAAAGTACTTTTGATTTTATCTATATTGATATAAATATTGTAACTACATGGGAAGAAGATACAATACAATATATAAAAAATAATATGAAGGAAATTTACAAAAAAGTTACCCAAAAGTTAGAGAGTAGTAAAACATTTAACAAATATGGAGTACCAACGAGTTTTCTAAAAATTTCAAGACTTACTTTAAAAAATGACTCAGTACTTCAATTTGTATTAGAACTTAAAATCCGCTAAAAAACGAATTCTAACAATTCCCATAATTATCTTCTACAGAAAGTTCTCCTTTTTTAGGAGAACTTTAAAAAAAGGCATCCTAATTTAGGATGCCTTAAAACATACTATAAATCCTTTTTTTTCACAACTTTTACAAAATCAAAAACAAAAAATAATTCAATCCAAAGTTTATCATCTAAGGGTATTTTACTGCCCTCAACTCTTTTTATTTTTGGAGATTTAAGAGTTAGAGTTAAATAATTATCTCTTTTGTGAATGTAAAGTTCATATTCTGGATATGAATCCATTTGGAAAATCATTTTTTCGAAAATTGATGAACAAAAAGGATTTGACGGAGATTTCTTCACACGAACAAGTAACTTTTTGTGTGAAGGAAATGTTCTTTTTGACCGAGCGAGCATAGCTGAAAAACTAATCATAAACAAAACCTCCTTAGTGTTAATAAAACTTAAACAATTATAACACAATTTAATATAAAAAACAATAAAAACGCTTGTTTTATTTTTATAAATATTGTATAATATTTTTCTATAGGGGGAATAAAAATGAACAATGAAATTGTAATTAAGGGAGCAAAAGAACATAACTTAAAAAATATAAATTTAACAATACCAAGAGATAAATTAGTAGTGATAACAGGACTCTCAGGTTCTGGAAAGTCGTCCTTAGCATTTGATACATTATATGCAGAAGGACAAAGAAGATATGTAGAGAGCCTATCTTCATATGCAAGGCAATTTTTAGGAGTAATGCAAAAACCAAATGTTGGGGCAATAGAAGGACTTTCCCCTGCAATATCTATAGATCAAAAAACAACATCAAAAAATCCACGTTCAACAGTTGGAACAGTTACAGAAATATATGATTATATACGTTTATTATATGCAAGAATAGGAGTGCCATATTGCCCAAATTGCCATAAAAAAATAGAAAAACAAAGTATAGATCAAATAATAGATAATATTTTAAAACTAGAAGAAGGAACAAGAATTCAAATTCTAGCACCTGTTGTAAGAGCAAGAAAAGGAGAATTTGTAAAACAAATAGAAGAATATCAAAAAAACGGATTTGTAAGAGCAAAAATTGATGGTGAAATAGTAGAATTATCAGATGAAATAAAGTTAAGCAAAACAAA
Source organism: uncultured Clostridium sp. (assembly GCA_948469315.1). Classification (GTDB taxonomy): domain Bacteria; phylum Bacillota; class Clostridia; order TANB77; family CAG-508; genus Merdicola. The sequence goes on along the minus strand of CAOKLQ010000010.1, from coordinate 36,331 downwards.
AAAACATAATATAGATTTAGTGGTAGATAGATTAGTTATAAAAGAAGATATTAGAAGTAGACTTGCAGAATCTGTAGAAATTGCAATGAAGTATGCAGATAAATTAGTTACAGTAGAGATTTTTCGGTTCAAACAAAAACAGTAAAGAAGTATTATATAGTGCAAATTATGCTTGTCCAACATGTGGATTTAGTTTTCCAGAACTTTCTCCAAGAATGTTTTCATTTAATAATCCACAAGGAGCATGCCCAGCATGTACAGGTATAGGATATTTGTTAAAAATGGACGAAGATTTAATAATTCCAGATAAAAATAAAACACTATATGATGGAGTAAAGGCTTTTGGTGCAAGCACAATGAAAAAAAGTGAAACAATGGCCAAAATGTATTTTGAAAGTATAGGAAAACATTATGGAGTAGATATAAATAAACCAATAAAAAAATTGCCAAGAGAATTTTTAGAAAAAATATTATATGGAACAGGAAAAGATGAAATAGATTTTGAATATACATCTTATGCAGGAACAAGAAAATTCAAAGCTCCATTTGAAGGAGTAATCCCAACATTAGAAAGACGCCATAGAGAAACGAAATCTAATGGAATGAGACAATTTTATGAAATGTATATGAGTGAGTCTGATTGCTACGAATGCAATGGGGCAAGACTAAAGCCAGAGATTCTTTGGGTAAAAATTGGAGATAAAAACATAAATGAATTAACTAATATGTCGATAAAAGAAATGAAAGAATATCTAAGTAATCTAAAATTAACAAACCAAGAAATAATGATAGCAAAATTAATATTAACAGAAATAGACTCAAGGTTGCAATTTTTAATAGATGTAGGACTAGAATACCTAACATTATCAAGAAACTCAGGAACATTATCTGGAGGAGAAGCACAAAGAATTAGACTCGCAACACAAATAGGTTCAGGACTTACAGGAGTTTTATACATATTAGATGAGCCAAGTATAGGACTTCACCAAAGAGATAATGATAAATTAATTGCAACATTAAAAAAATTAAGAGACTTAGGAAATACATTAATAGTAGTAGAACATGATGAAGACACAATGTATGCAGCAGATCAGATAATAGATATTGGTCCAGGAGCGGGAGTGCATGGAGGAAATGTTTTAGCTCAAGGAACAGCAGAGCAAATAAAAAATATAAAACAATCTATAACAGGGCAATACTTAAGTGGAGCAAAGAAAATAGAAGTGCCAAAAACAAGAAGAAAGCATTTAAAAAGTAAGGTAATACAAATAAAAGGAGCAACGCAAAATAACTTAAAAAACGTAAGCGTAGACATTCCACTTGGAGTATTTACATGTGTAACAGGGGTGTCAGGTTCAGGAAAATCAACACTTATAAATGAAATACTATATAAAACAGTTGCAAAGCAGCTAAATGGCTCAAATTTAAAACCTGGAAAATGCAAAGAAGTGAAGGGGCTTCAAAATATAGATAAAATAATAAATATAGATCAATCTCCAATAGGAAGAACACCGCGTTCAAACCCTGCAACATATACAGGAGTATTTGATTTAATAAGAGATATTTTTGCCCAAACTAAAGAAGCAAAATTAAGAGGATATGCAAAAGGAAGATTTAGCTTTAATGTAGCAGGAGGAAGATGTGAAAGCTGCAATGGAGATGGTATGCATAAAATAGAAATGCAATTTTTAGCAGATGTATATGTACCATGTGAGGTATGTAAGGGAACAAGATATAATTACGAAACATTAGAAGTAAAATATAAAGGAAAAAGTATAGCAGATGTATTAGACATGACAGTAGAAGAATCATTAGAGTTTTTCGATAAAATACCAAGAATAAAAAGTAAAATACAAACATTATATGATGTAGGACTAGGATATATAAAACTAGGACAACCATCAACAACACTTTCTGGAGGAGAAGCACAAAGAGTAAAACTTGCAACAGAACTATCAAAAAAAGCAACAGGAAAAACACTATATATTTTGGACGAGCCAACAACAGGACTTCACATAGCAGATGTACATAGATTAGTGGACATTTTGCAAAGGTTAGTTGATACAGGAAATAGTATAGTAGTAATAGAACACAACTTAGATCTAATTAAAACAAGTGATTATATAATAGACTTAGGACCAGAAGGCGGTAATAGCCGGAGGCCAAGTAGTAGCAGTAGGTTCGCCAGAACAAATCTGTAAAAATGAACAAAGCCATACAGGAAGGTTTTTAAAAAAATATTTAAAATAAAATATGTATTTGCAATATTATGTAAAATATGATATAATTTAGATATAAGTGATATAAAAGTGCTTTATACAACTAAGCACGCCAACAATAAAAAAATTTTTTAGGAGGTTAAGGATATGACAAGTGAATTTACAAAAAGGTGGGATAAAAATAAGGGCTTTACTGAAATGGAAGCTGAATTTCAAAAAATGAAAGTGGATGAAGCACATGGAGTATCTTTACCAGAGAGTAAGTGGAATCCAGCTAAAATTGTCCCAGACGCCACCAAAATAAAGGGTGGCTACAAAGTAATAATAAGCACAAAAGAGAATTCTCCCATATAAGGGAGAGTTCTTTGTATATTCCAGGATATTTTATCCAAGAAGAAGGTGAACTTCCAAAACTTGTGCAAAATCGTATATATTATGTTACATCATATGTAAATGGAAGAGATGTATTAAGAACGATACGTAGAAAATATCCTACAGTTATATTAGGGGATCATAAGTTTGATATTGATGATAACTGGAATCCATATGAAGTATATGTATATAGAGAAAGCATGTATGCTTCGAATGGAGAGGATTATGGCTTGATAATTTTAAATTTAAAAGATGGAACAAGCCAAAAATATCCTATAAGTGAAGGAAAAATTCCGTCTTGGGTAGATTTTGAAACAAATTACCCAAGATAAAACAAACATAACAAAAAAAGATAAAGAGTTTTTGTAAAAACTCTTTATCTTTTTTTGTTTTTGTAATATAATAACTTTGTTATATTTTATTAATCTAAGGAGGGCTAAAATATGTCTGAAAATAAAACAAAAAAACCATTAACAAAAAATAAGCCACAATTTAAGAAAAGTAATAAAAATAAAAAGAAAAAGCAAGGTGGCTTTTGGAATAAACATCAAAAATTAAAAAAAGTATTAAAGATATCAATAATTGTATTTGTATTATTATGTATAATAGCAGTAGGGATACTTGCAGGAGCGTTTTTTGGATTATTTGGAGAAGACTTTAAAATAAGTAAAGAAGATTTAACAGTAAATAGTATGAATGCAACTGTATATGATAAAGATGGAAATTTAATAGCAGAACTTTCAAAAGATGAAAAAAGAAAGGTAATAACATTTGGAGAAATGGCAAAATATCTACCAAAAGCATTTGTTGCAATAGAAGATGAAAGATTTTATGATCATCATGGTGTAGATATAAAAAGAACAGCTGCTGCAACTGTTAATTATGCTTTTAAAGGAGGAAGTTCTTCTTTTGGAGGAAGTACTATAACTCAACAATTAGTTAAAAATCTAACTCAAGATAAAGATAGATCAGGTTTAGCAGGTATTTTAAGAAAAGTAAAAGAGATGTCTAAAGCATACCAAGTAGAACAAATGCTTACAAAAGAACAAATACTTGAGTTATACTTAAATCTAATAGGACTAGGAGGCCAAGCATATGGTGTTGAAATGGCTTCACAATTATATTTTAGTAAATCTGCAAGCCAGCTTAGTTTAGCAGAATCAGCATATTTAGCTGGAATAAATAATTCGCCAAGTTTATATAAGCCATTTAGTGAGGATAAAGAGCAAAAAGATAAAATAATAAGAAGAACAGAAACTGTTTTAAATAAAATGAAAGAATTAGGTTACATTGAAACTGAAGAAGAATATAATGTAGCAATGCAAGAGGTTAAAGATGGACTAAAATTCCAAAAAGGAAATATTGCATCAACTGCAGGACACTCTTATCATACAACAGCAGCTCTTCAACAAGCAAAACAAGATCTTATGAATAAAAATGGTTGGAGTGCTGAAATGGCAGAAATACAACTATATACAAAAGGTTACAAAATATATACAACACAAGATTCAAATATTCAAAAAAGAATGGAAGAAGAATTTTTAAAAGATAAATATAGAGTAAAATCTAGAAAAAATAAAGATGAAGAGACAGGAGAATATAAACATTCTCAAGCTGCGATGGTAATAATAGACCATAGAACAGGAAATGTTGTAGGAACTGTAGGAGGTTTAGGGGAAGATTCTTATACATATGGATTAAATAGAGCAACACAATCTACAAGGCAAACTGGTTCATCAATGAAACCAATAGCAGTTATAGCACCAGCAATAGAAGAAAAAATAATAACAGCTGCAACAGTTTATGATGATTGTGAAACAACATTTGAAAATGGAAGATATAAACCTAAAAATTACTACTTAGGATATAAAGGACTATCTACAGTAAGAGATGCAATAGAAGTATCTCAAAATATAATTCCATTAAAAATAATGACAGAACTTACACCTCAAAAATCTTTAGAATATATGGAAAAAATGGGTATAACATCAACTGTTTCAGCAAAAGAAAGTAAAGGTGCAAATGATGAGACATTATCAATTGCATTAGGAGGTCTTACAAAAGGTATAAGCCCACTTGAAATGGCAGGAGCATATGCAACAATTGCAAATGATGGAGAATATATAAAACCTGCTTTTTACACAAAAGTTGAAGATACAAAGGGAAATACTGTAATAGAAAGTTCACATGAAAAAACAAGAGTATTATCTCAGCAAGCAGCATATGTAACAAAAAGTATTCTTACACAGCCAGTAAAAGGATCTAGTGGTACAGCAAGGGCTTGTGCTATATCTGGAATTGATGTATGTGCAAAAACTGGTACAACAAATGATGATTTTGATAGATGGCTTTGCGAATTTACACCATATTATACAGCTGCAACTTGGTATGGGTATGATGATAATGAAACAGTACATTATTCAAATGGAAATCCAGCTTTAAGAATTAGTGATGCGATTTTCAAAGATATACATAAAGGTTTAGAAAAGAAAACATTTGATGAGCCAAATGGAATAGTATCTGCTACAATATGTAAAAATACAGGATTACTTGCAAATTCAACATGTGCAAATAAAGTAACAGATATATTTATAAAAGGAACAGAACCAACAGATTCTTGTGTTGAAGCATCAGAACTTTCAATATGTATGGAAACTCGTAAAATAGCAACCCAGTTTTGTCCTGAACAAGAAAAAAGAAGATTTGGTGGAAAACCACAAAAAGAAGAAAAGTTTAATGGAAAACTATGGAATTCTAATTATTCTAGTACATCGGGGGTACCAACAGAAGTCTGTGATGTACACACAGCACCAGTTGTAGAAGAACCACAAGTTCCTGTAGCAACATCAGTTAAAGTACCAAATGTTATAGGAGAAACATTAGCTTCCGCTAAATCTAAATTAGAAAAATTAAATTTAACAGTTGAAGTAAAATATGATGAAGATACAAGTAAAGATGATGGAGTTGTATTAAAACAAAGTATAAAAGCAGATACTTTAGTAGATGAAAAATCAAAAATAATAATAACAGTGAACAAAAAAGATACATCCGCAAATACAACAGGAAATACAATTAGTAATACAACAGGAAATACTACAAATTAATAATGAACTTTATTCGGGGGTTTTTATGGACATATTTTTTTATAATACTCTAACAAAACAAAAAGAAAAGTTTGAACCTATTGAAAAAGAACTAGTAAGAATTTATTCATGTGGTCCAACAGTATATAAAGATGCAACTATTGGAAATATGAGAACAAATATTTTTCAAGATACATTAAGAAGAACATTACAGTATAATGGATACAAATTAAAACATGTAATGAATATAACAGATGTAGGACATTTAGTATCAGATGCAGATGCAGGAGAAGACAAAATGATAAAATCTGCTAAAGAAGAAGGAAAATCCCCTTCAGATATAGCAAAGTATTATACTGATAAATTTTTTGAAGACTTACAAAGATTAAATATACAAAAACCAGAAATTATATGTAAAGCAACTGACCATATAAACGAAATGCAAGAATTTGTAAAAAGACTAATACAAAATGGTTATGCTTATGAAACATCTACTGCAATATATTTTGATGTTTCTAAATTAGATAATTATGGAATATTATCTGGAATAGATTTAAAAGAGCAAAAAAGTGGTGCAAGAGTTACAGTAGATAAAGAAAAGAAAAATCCATATGATTTTGCACTTTGGATAAAAGCGCCTAAAAATCACATAATGAAATGGGAAAGCCCTTGGGGCTTAAGTTATCCGGGTTGGCACATAGAATGTTCAACAATGAGTAAAAAATATCTAGGAGAAGAATTTGATATACATACAGGTGGAATAGATTTAATACCAACACATCATGAAAACGAAATTGCTCAAAGTAAAGGAGATTGTGGTAAAATTCCAGCTAAATTTTGGATGCATGGTGAATACCTACTTATGGATGGTGGAAAAATGTCAAAAAGCTTAGGTAATGTATATTTATTACAAGATTTAATAGATAAAGGATATTCACCACTTGTATATAAGATGTTTTGTTATACAACAACATACAGAAAAAAATTAAACTTTACATGGGATGCAATGGAAAGTTCTAAAATATCTTTAGAGAGATTAAAAGAAGCATATAACAAGCATTTAGAAGGAAAAGAAAAAATATCACAAGATCAAATAAATGAATATGAAGAAAAATTTCATAAAGCTATAAATGATGATTTAAATATGCCACTTGCAATGAGCGTAGTTTGGGAGATTGCCAAAAACAATAAAAAGTCAGTAGAATTTGCTAAATTACTGGAAAAATTTGATCAAGTATTAGGTTTGCAATTAAATAAACAAGAAGAAATAAAACAAATTCCAGAAGATGTATTAGATTTAATAGAAAAAAGAAAAATAGCAAGATTAGAGAAAAATTGGGAAGAATCAGATAATTTAAGAGAACAAATAAACCAAAAAGGATATAAGGTTAAAGATACAAAAGAAGGTATGAGTGTAGAAAAAATATAGGAAAGAAGGTTTAAACTATTATGTCAGATATAAAGTTGGATTTTAAATATTCAGGAATAGAACAATACGAATTAAAAAAATATGAAAAAGATGTTGTAAAAGTACATGAAGAATTTCATTTAAAACAAAATGGAGAGGACCAATTTTTAGGTTGGCTAAGTTTACCATCAAATTATGATAAAGAAGAATTTGAAAGAATAAAAAAAGCAGCAAAAAAAATAAAAGAAGATTCAGATATATTAGTAGTAATAGGAATAGGTGGCTCATATTTAGGAGCAAGAGCAGTAATAGAAGCACTTGGAAATACATTTGCAAATTCTATTCCAGATGATGAATCTTGTTTTCCAAAAGTGGTTTTTGTTGGAAATAATATGAGTCCAAATTATATAAATGATGTTATAGAATTTATAGGAGATAGGGATATATCTATAAATGTTATATCAAAATCTGGAACAACAACAGAACCTGCAATAGCTTTTAGGATTTTTAGAGAATATATAGAAAACAGATATGGCTTGCCAGAAGCTAGAAGCAGAATATATGTTACAACAGATAAGCAAAAAGGAGCTTTAAAGCAGCTAGCAGATGAAGAAGGATATGAAAAATTTGTAGTTCCAGATAATATAGGAGGAAGATATTCTGTTTTAACAGCAGTAGGACTTTTGCCAATAGCAACAGCAGGAGTAAATATAGATAAGTTAATGTTAGGGGCAAGGCTTGCTCAAGAAAAATATGCAGACAGTAACCTAAAATATAATGAATGTTATCAATATGCAGTAACAAGAAATATTTTATACAAAAATAATAAAAATATAGAAATATTGATAGATTATGAGCCAAAACTTCACTATATAATAGAATGGTGGAAGCAGCTATTTGCAGAAAGTGAGGGAAAAGAAGGCAAAGGAATATTCGTAGCAGGAGCAGAATTTACAACAGATTTGCACTCAATAGGTCAATACATTCAACAAGGTAGAAGAAACTTATTTGAAACAGTATTAAATATAGAAGAGCCAAAAACAAATATAAAAATAAAAGCAGATGAAGACAATTTAGATGGACTAAATTACTTAAAAGGAAAAGACTTAGACTATGTAAACAAAATAGCAATGCAAGCAACAATAAAAGCCCATACAGACGATGATGTACCAAATATACTAATAAATATAAAAAAATTAGACGAAGAAAACCTAGGACACCTAATATACTTTTTTGAACTTGCCTGTGCAATGTCAGGAAAACTCCTTGGAGTAAATCCATTTGACCAACCAGGAGTAGAAAAATACAAAACAAATATGTTTAAAATGTTAGGAAAACCAGGGTACGAAAATTAAATTAATAAACAAAAAAACACAATAAAAAAATATCAAACATTGTAGGGGTCGACGACCCTGTCGACCCGAAAATAAAAAATAAAACAAAAAAATGTCAAACAAGGTGAAAAAAATGGTATTAGATTTAGTAAAAGTTGAACCAAAAAAAATAGAATTAAAATTAATATTAATTATATTAACAATACTTTTATTATTGATAATAATTAGTATATGTGTTTTTTTTGTTATGCAAAATCAAATACAAAAAAACAAACAATATGCACAAATAGAGGAAAAAATGATAGATAAACAAAATGCATATACATATTACAGTATGATAAAGCCAAAAATCAAACAAACACGGAAATATAGTGGAGCAAATAAATGCAATATATCATTCAGACGAAAAAAGAGTATTTTTAACATTTGATGATGGACCTTCAAAATCAGTAACACCACTAATATTAGATTTATTAAAACAACAAAATATAAAAGCCACATTTTTCTTATTAGGGAGTAGGGTAGAAAAAAATCCCCAAATAGTAAAAAGACAATATGAAGAAGGACATTATGTAACAAACCATGGTTATAGCCATGTATATAGCTTAATATACGAATCGCCACAATCTGTTATAGATGAATACAATAAAACAGAAGAAGCAATAAGAGGTGCAATAGGAAAACCAGATTATAGCTCATATTTATTTAGATTTCCAGGAGGGACAAGCGGAGGAAGACATAAAAATGTAAAACAAGAAGCAAAACAAATTTTAGAGCAAAATGGAATAGCACATATAGACTGGAATGCATTAACAGCAGATGCAGAAGGAAAAAACACAGTAGAAGAAATGTTAGAATATGCAAAACAAACAATAGGAAACAAAAATAGTGTAGTAATATTAATGCATGATGCAAGTGATAAAATTCTAACATATGAAATGCTTCCACATTTAATTAATTATTTAAGGGAGCAAGGTTATAGCTTTAAGAATATGTATGATTTGATTTAGAAAAACGATTAAATTATAGTATCTATACATAATACAATAAAAAATAATTTATATTTGAAAAACGAGTTCGACCTGATTATTACATATAATTAGAGTCCATCGCACAAAACTTTGAATATTTTATCTATTTTGCACTGTTTGGAGAACGGAGTTTAAAAATAAAATTATTTTTTATTATTTAATATAAAATAATGAATTAATTTTAATTATTATTTTATTCAATAAATTAAAAATTAATGGATGAAGAAGATGGATGGAATTGTTATAATAAATAAAGAAAAAGAATATACATCCCATGATGTTGTAGCAAAAGTTAAAAAGATATTAAATGAAAAAAAGGTAGGACATACTGGTACATTAGATCCTAATGCTACTGGTGTACTTCCTATATTATTAGGAAAAGGAACAAAACTTTCTAAATATTTAATAAATCATGATAAAATATATAATGTTACTTTAAAATTAGGAGAAAAAACAGATACTGCAGATATAGAAGGAAAAGTTATTGAGCAAAAAAATATTAACTTACAAAATATAACTAAAGAAAATATTATAAAAATATTAAATAGTTTTATAGGAAAACAACAACAAATTCCTCCAATGTATTCTGCAATAAAAGTAAATGGAAAAAAATTATATGAATATGCAAGAAGTGGACAAACAGTAGAATTAACCCCAAGAAAAATAGAAATATATAATATAAGACTATTAAATATAAACACAATAATTACAAATTCTGTAGGGGAAGATATAACTTTTGGCCCGAATGTAGAAATAACATTTCAAGTACATTGCTCAAAAGGAACATATGTAAGATCTTTATGTGAAGATATAGCAAAAAAGCTAGATACAGTGGGATATATGAAAGAACTGCAAAGAATAAAAGTAGGAGATTTTGATATAAAAAATTCAATTACATTAGAACAATTGGAAAAAGACAAAGAAAAAAATGTAATTTCAATAGAGGAATTTTTAAACGAAAAATCGCAGATAATCTTAAATAATAAAAAAATAGATTTATTTTTAAACGGTGTACAGTTAAAAGTTAAAAACAAATCTAATATATATAGAATTTATAATGAACAAAATAAATTTATTGGGACAGGAATAATAGAAAATGAATTATTAAAAAGAGATATAATTTTGTAATTTTTTAATTAATAGTTGCACAATTTATATAATAAATGCTAAAATATAAAGCAAAAAGACGAAAGGATATAAAAATAATGGATATAAACGAAAAAATAAAAATAATGTTAAAAGGTGTTGCAGATCATACTGAAACATCTGAGATAATAAAAAAAATTAAACAGGCCGAAGAAGAAAATAGACCATTAAGAATTAAACTAGGATTAGACCCTTCTGCACCAGATATACATTTAGGACATGCAGTTGTTTTAAGGAAAATAAAACAACTGCAAGATTTAGGAGCAGAAGCAATAATAATTATTGGAGATTTTACTGGAATGATAGGAGATCCAACAGGTAAATCTAAAACTAGAAAACAATTAACAAAAGAGCAAGTAGAAGAAAATGCAAAAACATATGAAAAACAAATATTAAAAATATTAGATAAAGACAAAACTGTTGTTAAATTTAATAGTCAGTGGCTAGAAGAAATGAATTTTAGGGATGTAATAGAATTATCTTCAAAATGTACAGTTGCAAGAATGTTAGAAAGAGATGATTTTAAAAAAAGATATGAAACAAACAAGCCAATTTCAGTACATGAATTTTTTTATCCATTAATGCAAGCATATGATTCTGTTGCAGTTAGATCAGACATAGAACTTGGAGGAACAGATCAAACGTTTAATATACTTATGGGAAGAAATATTCAAAAAGATTTTAATCAAGAACCACAATTAACATTATTTATGCCTTTATTAGAAGGATTAGATGGCGAAGAAAAAATGAGTAAAAGCTTAGGAAACTATATTGGAATAAACGAAGATGCAAATACAATGTATGAAAAATGTATGAAAATACCAGATGAACTTATAATAAAATATTATAAGTTATGTACAGATGAACATCCAGATGAAATAGAAAAAATTGAGCAAAGATTAAAAAATGGGGAAAATCCAAGAGATATAAAAATACAGTTAGCAAAAACAATAACAAGTTTATATCATACAAAAGAAGAAACTTTAAATGCACAAGAGCACTTTAAATCTGTATATCAAAAAGGACAAGCTCCAGAAGATATAGAAAAGTTAAAAGTAGAAATATCTGAAAATATTGGAGCAAGCCTATTAAATGCAATACTTTCAACTAATAAATATGCATCAAAAGGAGAAATAAGAAGACTATTTATGCAAGGTGCTGTTAAATTAAATAATGAAAAAATAACAGATATAAATTCTATAACGCAAATAAAAGATGGAGATATATTGCAAATTGGAAAAGGAGTATTTCTAAAAATAAAAATTTAAAAATAAGCCTAAGATTTTAGATAAAAATAAATTTAAATAAAATCTTAGGTTTCTAAATTTATTTGTAAAAAATAAATAGGAGGAATAATTAATGCCAGCAGTAACATACGAACTATTACATGAATGTAAACAAACTGGAGCAAGAAGAGGAATTATACATACACCACATGGAGACATACAAACGCCAGTATTTATGCCAGTTGGCACACAAGCCACTGTAAAATCTATGACGCCTGAAGAATTAAAAAAGATAGGAGCACAAATAATACTTTCTAATACATATCATTTATATTTAAGACCGGGACAAGATATTGTAAAAGAAGCTGGAGGACTTCATAATTTTATGAAATGGGACAGGCCAATTTTAACAGATAGTGGAGGTTTTCAAGTATTTAGTTTAGGTGCTTTAAGAACAATAACAGAAGAAGGAGTTAAGTTTAAATCTCATTTAGATGGAAGCAGACATTTTTTTACGCCAGAATCTGTAATGAAAATAGAAGAAGGTTTAGGTGCAGATATAATAATGGCATTTGATGAATGTGTAGAATATCCTGCAACATATGAATATACAAAACAATCTATGGAAAGGACAACAAGGTGGGCTAAAAGATGTAAAGAGGCACACAAAAATACTCAAAGCCAAGCATTGTTTGGAATCATACAAGGAGGATTTTATAAAGATTTAAGGGAAATAAGCGCAAAAGAATTGATACAATTAGATCTTCCAGGTTATGCAATAGGAGGAATAAGTGTAGGAGAACCAAAAGACAAATTTTTAGAGATTTTAAATTATACTGCACCATTAATGCCAAGTAATAAACCTAGATATTTAATGGGAGTAGGAACACCAGATTATTTAATAGAATCAGCAATAGCAGGAATAGATATGTGCGATTGTGTATTACCTACAAGAATTGCAAGAAATGGAACAGCAATGACCTGGAATGGAAAAGTTGTTGTAAGAAATGCTACATATGAAAGAGATTGGGGTCCATTAGATGAAGAGTGTGATTGCTATACATGTAAAAATTATACTAGAGGCTATATAAGACATTTAGTAAAAACAAATGAAATTTTAGGTGTAAGATTACTTTCAATTCATAATTTATATTTCTTGACTAAACTTATGGAAAGAGTTAGAATAGAAATAGAACATGATAATTTAGACACATTTAAAAAAGAATTTTATAAAAAATATGGTTATATAAAATAAAAGGAGAAAAACATGGATTTATTTGAAAATATGAATCAAGAAAAAAATACAAGAAAAAAAAATAATATTAATAAAGTAATAATTATTTTAATTGTTATGTTATTAGTAATAATTATGTCTATTATAGGAGTTATGATGTACCTGCAAACTCTTACTACTAAGTTTTATATAGATGGAGTATCTACTTCAATATACGAATCTTATTTCGAAATAACGCAAGATGGAAAAATATATGTATCAATTCAAGATATGGCAAAATTATTAGGGAATAATTATTATAATGGTGAATATGGAAAAATATCAGAAGATACATCAAAAGGATATGTTACATTTGAAGAAGAAACTGTAACATTTGAGGCAAATTCAAATAAAATATATAAAATACAAACTACAAACAATGAAGAAAAGTATTCTTATATGTATTTAGATGAAGACATAAAACTTTCAAATGGTAGATTGTACACTACACCTGATGGAATAATAAAGATTTTAAATATTTCATTTAGTTATAATGAAAATATAAATATTTTTACATTAGAATATTTAAATAGTTATTATACAAGCCAAATTGCAAATTACAAATATAAACAAATAAGTGAGAAATTTGATAATCAAAAAGCTCTTAAAAATGATATTCTTATAGTTGAAAGAGAAGATGGAAAAAAAGCTATAATAAAACCAGATGGATCTGAAATTGTAGGAGCTAAATATGATGATATAACATATTTAGAAAATACTGGAGATTATATGGTAACAAGTGGAAATAAATTTGGAATAATAAATTCACAAGGAAGATCAAAAATAGATTTAGAATATGAAGAAATAGAAGTTTTAGATGAAGATTTAGGTTTATATAAAGTAAAACAAAATAATAAATATGGAGTAGTAAATAAAAATGGAAATATTGTAATATTTATTGAAAATGATGAAATAGGAGTAGATAGTTCTTTATATAAAGATTCTTTAATAAAAAATCCTTATATTTTATTTGATAATTGTATTCCAGTAAGAAAAGATAAAAAATGGGGAATTTATAATAAAAACGGAAAATTAATATTACCTATAGAATATGATACAATAGGCTGTGTTGTAGGAACAAGTTCTACCAATTCTACTGAAAATGTTGTAATAATAGAAGATTATGAAGCAATAGTTATAGGTAGAGATAAATTTTATGGAATAATAAATTCTACAGGAAAAGAATTAATACCATGTGCACTAGATACTGTTTATGCAGTAACATCAGGAGGAAATAAGATATATAGAATAGAAGGAATGCAAAATGGATCTAAGTATAGTTATGACCTAGAAAAATACTTTGATGCAATAAATGTAAAAAAAGTAAATAGAAGTGCCGAAGAAAAACAGACTGAAAATATAGAGAATATACGAAATAATATAAATTCTACTACAAATGAGACACAAACAAATAACTCTGCAGATGAAAATCAACTAAATGGAGATGAACAAACTACAAACACAAATGAAGATACATTAGTAGTAGAACAATAAAAATAAAATAATACTAAAGTTCTAAAAAGAGACTTCCTAAAATAAAATAAACTTAGGAGGTCTTTTTTATGAATGAAAATATAAATAATATAAAAAATGTAAATAATAGTATAAATTACATAGTAAAAGGATTAATAGTATCTCTAGTATTTACATTTTTATCATTAATAATATTATCGGCCATACTTACATATACAAGTATATCAGAAAATATTTCAAATTCTGCAATAATAGTAATAAATTCCATTTCAATTTTGATAGGGAGTGGATTAACAACTAAAAATCAAAAAAGTAAAGGATTATTAAAAGGTGGCTTATGTGGATTAGTTTATATTGGTATAATATATTTAATATCAAGTATAATAAGTTTAAACTTCTTGCTAAATACAAGTTCAATAATAATGATAATTACAAGTATTATTTCGGGTATGATTGGTGGAATAATAGGTGTAAATATAAATAAAAAATAATATTTTGTAAATGAGGTTATAATTTTTTTGACCTCATAATTTTATGTGTTATTTGTTGTAATTAAAATAAAAATTTGGTATAATAAACAAAATTTTAAAGGAGAAAAGATTATGGATAAAAAAGTTATATTAAGTGGAATTCAAGCAACTGGAAATTTAACAATAGGAAATTATTTAGGAGCAATAAATAATTGGATAAAAATGCAAGATGAATACGAATGTTATTATATGATAGCAGACCTTCATTCACTTACAGTAAGAAATGATCCAGAAGTTTTAAAGCAAAGGGCCAAAAAGGTAATTGCTCTTTATGTAGCATGTGGATTAGATCCTGAAAAAAATAATATATTTATTCAATCACATATACCTACTCATACGCAATTATCTTGGGTTTTAAATTGCTATACATATATGGGAGAGTTAAATCGTATGACACAATTTAAGGATAAATCTGCAAAACATGCAGACAATATAAATAGTGGGCTATTTACATATCCTGTTTTAATGGCAGCAGATATTTTAATATATAATGCAAACTTAGTACCTGTTGGAGATGATCAAAAACAGCATCTAGAAATTACAAGAGATATAGCACAAAGATTTAATAGTATTTATGGAGAAACTTTTGTAATTCCTGAAGCCTATATTTCAAAACAAGGAGAAAGAATTATGGGACTTCAAAATCCATTATCTAAAATGAGTAAAAGTACGACCAATCTTAATGATGCAATTTTTCTAACAGATACTCCAGATGAAATTAGAAAAAAATTAAAAAAAGCAGTAACAGATTCAGAAAATTGTGTAAAATATGATGTTAAAAATAAGCCAGGTGTAAGTAATTTGATGACAATATATTCTTTGATGAAAGAAAAATCATTTGAAGATATAGAAGAAGAATTTAAAGATAAAGGATATGGAGATTTTAAAATGGCAGTAGCAGATAGCATAATAGATAAATTAGAGCCAGTTCAAAAAAAATATAATGAACTTATGTCTAATCCTGAAAAATTAAAAGCAATATATGAAAAAGGAGATAAAAAAGCAAAAGAAAAAACTCAAGAAATATTAAAACAAGTATATAAAAAAATAGGATTAATAATTTAAATAGACCAAATATAAAAAGTCAATAGAAAATTAAATATTTTTAAAGAAAATTTTACAAACAAAATTAAAAAATGTATTAAATTTGATTAACTATATTATACGAGAAAGGAATATAAAATGTTTACAGATTATGCAAAAATAACTGTTAAATCAGGAGACGGAGGAAATGGTGCAATTACCTTCAGAAGAGAAAAATATGTAGCAGCAGGTGGACCAGATGGTGGAGACGGCGGAAAAGGCGGAGATGTTTATTTTGTTGTTGATCCAGATTCTAATACTTTAATAGATTTTAGGTTTAAAAAGAAATTTAAAGCTCAAAATGGAGAAAATGGAAGTGGTTCAAATTGTTATGGTAAAAGTGGACAAGATATTTATATAAAAGTGCCTAGAGGAACAATAATTAAAGATGCGCAAACCGAGAAAATAGTTGCAGATTTATCTAAAGAAGGTCAAAAAGAGTTAATTCTCCTAGGAGGACGAGGCGGAAAAGGAAACTCACATTTTGCAACATCTACAAGACAAGCACCACATTTTGCACAAGGGCGGAGAAAAAGGATTAGAAAAAGAACTAATATTAGAATTAAAGAGCTTAGCAGATGTAGGATTATTAGGATTTCCAAGTGTAGGAAAATCAACTCTATTATCTGTAGTTTCATCTGCAAAGCCTAAAATTGCAGCATATCATTTTACAACACTAGAGCCAAATTTGGGTGTTGTAAAAACAAAAAATGGTGATAGTTTTGTAATGGCAGATATACCCGGAATTATAGAAGGTGCAAGCGAAGGTGTAGGTCTTGGAATACAGTTTTTAAGACATATAGAAAGAACAAGATTATTACTTCATATTATAGATGTCTCAGGTATAGAA
This sequence comes from uncultured Clostridium sp., assembly GCA_948469315.1. Taxonomy (GTDB): domain Bacteria; phylum Bacillota; class Clostridia; order TANB77; family CAG-508; genus Merdicola. The sequence continues at coordinate 19,303 of CAOKLQ010000010.1, read as the reverse complement.
GGAAGAGACCCTATAGAAGATTTTTATACAATAAATAAAGAGTTAAAAAAATACAGCGAAAAATTATCTACAAGAAAGCAAATAATAGTTGCAAATAAAATAGATAGTATGCAAGATGAAAATTTATATAAAAAGCTAGAAGAACTAGCTAAAAAAGAAAAATTAGAAATATATAAAATTTCAGCAGTAACAAAACAAGGTGTAGAAGATCTAGTAGAGAAAGTTTCAAAAGAACTAAAAAATCTTCCAAAAGAAGAGCTAATAGATTATGAAGATAGAAAAGTATATACTCTTGAAGAAGAAAAACAAGGTTTTGAAATAACAAAAGATAAAGATATTTGGGTAGTAGATGGCCCTTATATCCAAAGATTAATGGCAAGAGTAAATTTAGAAGATAATGAATCTATGTATTATTTCCAAAAAAGTTTAGATTCTTTGGGTGTAAATAAAGCTTTAAAACAAGCAGGAGTAAAAGAGGGAGATACGGTTAGAGTGTATGATTGGGAGCTTGAATGGTACGACTAAATTTTTAAAATAAACATCGTCTTGCGTCGTTAAAATTTAGACAAAAAATCCTCAACGTGCAAGAGCACGCCTCCGGTGTTTTTGCAAAATTTTGCCTAGCAATACTCGTTTCTTTTAAAAATTGTTTTAACAAAAGCTTTGCGCCCTTGCTTTTTTGAGGGATTCTGCCTAGTATTATAATCATTCTAGTAAATTTTATTTGCAATTTATAATAAAATAAAGATCCTCAACGTGCAAGAGCACGCCTCCAGTGTTTTTGCAAAATTTTGCCTAGCAATACTCGTTTCTTTTAAAAATTGTTTTGACAAAAGCTTTGCGCTCTTGCTTTTTTGAGGAGTTCTGCCTCGTATTATGATTATTCTAGTGAATTCCGATATTATGTCAACAAAAATCAAATTTCACATATAATATACTAACACCAAATTGGTGTGGTAGGAGGTGGAATTCATGATAGAAGAATATGAAGTAAAAGAATGCGGAAAAAAGAAAAATAAATGTTGTTGCTATGGAATAGTATTAGGAATATTAATAACATTATTTGTAGGAGTAATCGGAGTAATAATTGGAGCTGTATTATCTGCAGTAATTTTAGTAGCACTTCCAGCAGTAATAGTTTTAGCAATACTTGCGATAATACAAGGAATTTTACTTGCGTGCACATGTAATAAGAAAAAATGTTGTTAAAAAATAGATAATAAAAATTAGAGGTTGGAGATAAAATTCTAACCTCTAATTTTTATTAATAAAATTATGTAAATATGTATTGAAGTTTGTAATATATTGTGATATAATTTTTATGTCACTTTTTTTTATTACAACCTATAGGAGGTAAAATATGAATAAAAATGCTATTGAAAGACTTCAGGAAGAGATTTTAAGAAAGAATAGCCGGATTGTTGTTGAATTAAATCCAAGACCTAAAATTATTCCATCACCATATTCCTGTGAGGAAAATTTAAATGATAGAATGATTTGGTTTTGCAAAGATTATATTCGTGCGATATCGGGTTTGACTCCAGCAATAAGCATTGATCCTGTTTTGTTTGAAGCTGCTCATGAGGAAAAATCTTTCTTTGAATTAGCACAGTTTGCAAAAGATCATGGTTTGTTTGTAATTGCAGATTTAAAGAAATGTAACATGGGGTATATTGCAGAAGCTTATGCTAACAAATATTTGGCTTCACCAATTGATGCAATAACTGTAAACCCATATATGGGTACAGATGGAATACAGCCTTTTATAAAGAAGGCTAATCAAAATTCGAAAGCAATATTTGTTATGGTTAAAACTTCTAATAAAACTTCAAGTGAAATTCAGGAATTAAAGCTTGAGGATGGAAGACTTCTATATGAAGCAGTTGCTGATAAAGTATATGAATGGACTAATTATACAGCAATTGGCAAATATGGATATAAAGGAGTAGGAGCAATAGTAGGGATAAACGATTCTAATCAGGCGGTCAGTTTAAGAAAACGTATGCCAAAAACGTTTTTGTTGGTTTCTTATGATACACACAAAGTTACAGCAGAAGATATTTCAGTTAATTTTAACTGTAATGGACTTGGAGCACTTATAAGTTGTTCAAGTGAAGAACTTATAAGTGCTCATAAAGAAGAGAAGTATAATAAATATTCTGAAATGGAGTGGGAAAATGCGACAAGAGAAAAATTAAAAAAATGTGTTGAAGAAATTAATATTGCAATAACCAAAAAAGAGTAGAAAATATAGTAAATAGTATTTAAAAAAGTGGGCACTGCTTGTGCTCACTTTTAAATTATTCTTAGGAAATAACATTTGAAATGGATAATATTTTAAATTTGTATATGATATATGTATTTCTACAAAAGTTATTTTGATTTTTTGACTATTTTAAACATATATGTTACAATATGAACTACTTTAAGTTAAAGGAGAAATCAATGGGATTTTTTGATAAATTAAAAACAAGTTTAAATAAAACTAAAACATCAATAGATGATAAAATAAATAATGTATTTAGTAATTTTAGAAAAGTAGATGAAGAATTACTAGAAGAATTAGAAGAAGCTTTAATTATGTCAGATATAGGAATGGAGACATCTGTTAAAATAATAAATAATCTAAGAAATAGAATAAAAAAAGAAAAAATAGAAGATGAAGAAAATGTAAAAAATGCTTTAAGACAAGAGATGCAAAAAATGCTAGATGAAATGGATAATAAATTAAATTTAGATTCTACACCATCTGTTATTTTAGTTATTGGAGTTAATGGAGTTCGGAAAAACTACTTCAATAGGCAAAATAGCAAATAGATTGCAAAAACAAGGTAAAAAAGTAATGCTTGCAGCAGCAGATACATTTAGAGCAGCAGCAGTAGAACAATTAGAAATTTGGGCAAATAGAGTAAATTGTAAAATTGTAAAAAAAGAAGAAGGCTCAGATCCTGCGTCAGTTGTATTTGATGCAATAAAAAAGGCAAAAGAAGAAAATATAGATGTATTAATATGTGATACAGCAGGAAGGCTTCACAACAAGAAAAATTTAATGGAAGAGCTTGCTAAAATAAACAAAATTATAGATAACAATCTTCCAAACTCTTCAAAAGAAACATTACTTGTAATAGATGGAACAACAGGACAAAATGCTAATCAGCAAGTAAAAGCATTTAAAGAAACTTGTAATATAACAGGAATAGTACTTACAAAACTAGATGGAACAGCAAAAGGTGGAGTAGTAATAGGAATATCAAATGAAAACAAAATACCTATAAAATTTATAGGTATAGGAGAACAAATAGATGACATGGAAGAATTCAATTCACAAGAGTTCATAAATTCTATTATATAAAAAATATATAAATTAATGTCAAATTGATCTAATAAATATAAGGGAAACGGGACATACGTTATACTTTTAAGGTGTGACCCTTATTAAAAGGTATGTCCCTTGACCTTAGAAAAAAACGGAGGTAAAACGTGGAAGAAAAAAATGTAATACAAAATGAAAACACAAAAAACAATATTCAAAAAACAGAGCCAAAGAAAAAATTAAGAACAAAGTTAGTATTAATATTTTTTATTTTATCAATAATTATTGGATATATATTATTTAGAGGAAGTTATTTAGAAACTTACGAAATAGGAGAAAAATACTTAAATGTATATTTTAGTAATGTAAAATATAAATTAGCAACTTTTATAGCCCAATTCGTAATCTTATTTATATCTGTAATTATAGGAACAAGAGCAATAAAAAGGGGCTTAAAAATATTTTTTGAAGATGAGAAAAAGCAAATGCCAAAACTTCCAGGTAAATCTATTGCATTTATAATTTCATTAATAATAAGTGGATTAACATTTAATTCAATTAGTAAAAAAGTAATGTTAATATTTAATAGTACAAGTTTTGGAATAACAGACCCTATATTTAAACAAGACATAGGTTATTACATATTCCAAAAACCTTTTATAGAGTTGTTAATATTTTCATTTATACTAATAGTTATAGGACTTGCAATATATACAGCTGTATATTATCTAATAGTATTTAATAATTTCTTTGATGGAATAGATAGGAAAACTCTAAAACAAAGTAAACTAATAAAACAATTATTAACATATTTAAAACTAGCAATAATAGGAATTGCGGGAATTATTATAATAAGAACACAAAATATATTATTTGAAAAATTATTAACATTAGATGACGAGAAGTCTACTGCATTATATGGTGCAGGAATGACAGATGTATTTATAAAATTAGTAGGCTACATTATACTTGCTATAATTGTAGTAATAAGTGTATTTAGAGCAATAAAATATTTTAAACAAAAAAATACAAAAAGAGTTCTAAAATCTTTGGCAATAGTACCTTCATATTTAGTATGTTTATTTATAGTATTATTTGGATTTCAATTAATATTTGTTTCACCAAATGAACTAGAAAAAGAAAAGAAATATATTGAATATAATATAGAAGCTACAAAAAATGCTTTTGGACTAAATATAAATGAACAAAAGATAAATAATGTAGAAACATTAAGTTTAAAGCAAATACAAAATAATCAAAATGTACTTCGGTAATATTCCAATAGTAGATGAAAAAACTACTCTTACAACGCTTACAGATAAACAATCTAAATCTCAGTATTATACATATTTAAATAGTAAAATAAGTTTATATAAAATAGATGGAAAACAAAATTTAGTATATTTATCAGCAAGAGAATTATCTAATTTAAATAATAATAATTATAGTAATAAAACATATATGTATACACATGGCTTTGGAACAGTAATAACATCAGCTAGCAGTACAGATGAAACAGGAAATATAAAATATATACAAAAAGAATTTGATGGAACAGATGAGAAAATTAATGTAACACAGCCAAGAATTTATTATGGTACTCAAACAAAACAAAATATCATAACAAATGCAAAAACAGTAAAAGAGTTTGATTATCCAATAAGTGATACAGAAAATATGCAGAATTCATATGATGGACAAGGTGGTTTAAAACTAAACTTTTTAGATAGATTAGTTTTAGGAATATATAAAGGAAACTTAAAGATTCCATTTTCTACAAAAGTAACTAGTAACAGTAAAATATTAATAAATAGAGATATAATACAAAGAGTAAAAACTTTATTGCCAGATATAATATATGACGAAGAGCCATATCAAGTTATAACTGATGAGGGGAAAACTCTTTGGATAATAGATGGATACACAACATCTACTGCATATCCATATTCTCAATCAGTTACAATAGAAGTAATGGGAAGTAAACAAAAAATAAATTATATTAGAAATTCTCTAAAAGTTATAGTAGATAGTTATGATGGAACAGTTAAATTCTACATAACAGATAGAACAGACCCTATAATAATGGCATATAGGAATATGTATCCAGATTTATTTGAAAATATAAATGAACAAATTCCACAAGATATAATGTTACATATAACATATTCAAAATTTTTATATAATATACAGGCAAAAGTATTACAAAGATATCATAATGTAAAAACAGATGTATTATACAGAAGTGGTGATGTATGGACACCTGCAACACATGTAGCAGGAAAAACATTAACAACAACAGGAACTGAACTGGAAAGTTATTATACAATGGTAAAAACAATAGATAATAATCAAGAACAGTTAGGTTTAGTGTTACCATATACAAAAGAAGAAAAGCAAAGTCTAACATCATATTTAGTTGGAACAATAGATGAAAATGGTAATAATAAATTAAGTCTATATAAATTTTCAGATGATAGCAATGTATTAGGTACAATGCAATTAGATACACAAATAGAACAAAACAGTGAAATATCAGCTGAGTTAAAAGCATTAAGTGTAAGTGGAACAAAACTAATTAGGAATACAATTGTAGTCCCAATAGATAACACACTATTATATGTAGAACCAATATATCAAGTAATGCTTAATGAAAGTGAAGTTCCTATATTAAAGAAAATAATAGTTGCATCAGGCAATAAAGTAGCAATAGGAAATAATTTACCAGAAGCTCTAGAAAACCTAACATCTCAATATGCTACAAAAATAGAAGTAACAAATACAGATAATAAAGAAGGCTTAATAAATGAAATAATAAAAGCAAATAATAATTTAACTAACTCAAATGCTAGTAACAATTGGGAATTAATGGGAACAGACTTAAATAAACTGCAAGAGTTAATAAATCAACTAGAAGAAACTATAAAACAAGAAGAAAAAGAAAATAAAAATAATGAAATAAACAAAACAAACACAATAAATAACAATACTTTAAATATGCAAAATACAATTGAATAATTTTAGGTAAAAACAACCACCCTAATATAAAGGCGACACTTATATAAAAAAGGGTGGTTTAATGTTTGTAAAAAAGAAAAATATAAAAAAACTAGAAAACTTAATAAATGAGTTAAATATAAATATGACAAAAAATAATTTAATAGATTTAAGTGAAGTATTAGGAAACTGGAAAGAGTTATTAAAAAGGAATTTAGTATCGGGAATATTTAAAGGTATTGGAATAGGAATAGGTTTTACAATAATAACTGCAATAATAGTGTATATCTTGCAAAAAATTGTAAGACTTAATATACCAGTAATAGGAGAATATATTTCTGATATTATTGATATTGTTGAGAATACAAAATAAAATTTATTATTTTGTATTGAAAAAAATATAGTATTAATGTAAAATGTAAAAAAACATACAAAGGAGGAAGGCTAAAATGAATTTAGCGAATAAATTAACAATATTTAGAATTATATTAGTACCAATAATGGTAATAATACCATTTTTAGGAATAACTGGAAGTATAAATTATATTCCAATAGAATGGATAATAATAGATATAATATTTATAATTGCATCTATTACAGATAAATTAGATGGATCTATTGCAAGAAAAAAAAATCAAGTTACAACATTCGGAAAATTTTTAGATCCAATTGCAGATAAAATACTAGTACTTGCTGCTATGATAATGCTAGTAGAAGAAGGAAGACTTCCATCTTGGATTCCTATAATTATATTATTTAGAGAATTTATAGTTTCTGGTTACAGATTAGTAGCAGTAGAAAAAGGTGGAAAAGTGATTTCAGCATCTGTTTTGGGAAAAATAAAAACAGTAAGTCAAATGCTTGCAATTATACTAATGATGGTTGATGTAAATGGATATTTTGCAATATTAAAAGGAGCCCATCTAACTGGATTTGAGTTAATCGTAAATATTATAAGTTCTTGTTTAATGGCAATAGCAGTAATTGCAACAATATTTTCTGGATACAAATATATTAAAGAGGGAAAAGATTTATTAAAAGATTAAAAATTTTTAAAATGCTAATAATATTAATAAGGATATCGCTCAAAAAGATATTTAATAATATTATTGGCATTTGTACTATTAACATTAATTAAAACATCTTCATCAAGACAAATCCACATAGTAATTTCAAATTTTTCATTATTATCTATAAAACTTCCAATTAAATCTACCATCTCAATAGGATTTTCGAAAATTTTTTTCCAATGCAAATCTTCTTTTATTTTGTAATTTTCATCATAATATTTTTTTAAGAATTTTAAAATTTCGCCTTTTTTCATACTAAATAAATCAACACTTGTAGTCATTATAATCCTCCAATTAAATACAATCCTTAATAATAGTATTAATATTTTATAAATACTTATTCTATGGAATAATTGGAAGAAAGATGGAAATAATATCAAAAAAAGTATATTAGTGGAGGAAACTATGTATAAAAAAGTTATAATTTTTTTTGTGATGGTATTAATACTAGGAAGTTCAGTTTTTGCAATATGGAAAGGAGTAAATAAACCGAGTGACGAAGAAAATCTAAAATTAAAAATTAATGAAGAAATGGATTATATAGCAAGAAGTATAATTAATTTAGCAAATCAGCTAAATAATATATGGGTAGAAGATTATAAAATAAGTACTAAAACAAGTAAAGCTTCAGAAAACCAAACAGAAGAAAAACAAGGTAATTCATCATCTAGTTCAAGTTCGGGAAAAGAATCTGCATCAGATTCAGGATCAAATAGTAATTCTGGTGAGGACAATAATAAAGGTAGTTCTAATACAACAATACTATATAAAATGGTACCTGCAACACAGAAAAATGAGCAAATTAATTGGAATCAAATAGAAGCAGATTTAAATACTTTATATGGTACATGGTCTCAAGTTATGATAGATTTATATGAAGTTAATACTAATAATGATGATATACTAGCATTTGGAAGAGATTTAGATGAAGCTACAAAATATATTAAAAGTAATGATAAAGTTAATTCATTAAGTTTAATAGCTTCCCTTTATAATTATATACCTAAATTTATAAATTCATATTCTCCAGAAGATACAAGAAAAGTATATATGGAAACTACAAAAGCAAGTATAATAAATGCATATGCATTAATAGAACAAGAAAAGTGGGAAGAAATTGTATCTCAAATTACACGGAGCTGAACAAAATTATAATAAAATATTAAATGATATAGGAGGAAATAAAAATCAATATAACATTAATAAGATATATATTTTATTAAAAGAATTTCAATCTTCTATAGATTTAAAAGATAAAGATGTTCTATATTTAAGATATAAAAATTTAATTCAAGAAATAATTAATGTAGAATAACGAAAATAGATTATACTAACAATCCACTAGTTCTATCCGTGGATTGTTAGTATAATATTTACAATAGCAATTTATAGGGCAAGATATACATTGTGGCTTTCTAGAATCGCATAAGCCTCTACCATGAAAAACAAAAAGATGATTGATTTCTTTTAAATATTCTTCAGGAAACTTTTTTAATAAATCCATTTCTATTTTTGTAGGGTCACTTTGATTAGAAAGACCAATACGATTAGAAATTCTTTTGCAATGAGTATCAACTGCAATACCTTTAGCAATTCCAAACACTTCTAGTAAAATAACATTAGCACTTTTTCTACCAACGCCAGGAAGTGTAAGAAGTTCTTCCATAGTATTTGGAACAACTCCATTATAATCTGAAAGTACTTTTTTTGCACATGATATAATATTTTTTGCTTTATTTTTATAAAATCCACAAGGATGAATATGGCCTTCTAGCTCAGATAAATTAGCTTTAGCAAAATCTGAAACACTTTTGTATTTTTTAAATAAAGAAGGAGTAGTCTTATTAACTCTTTCATCTGTACATTGAGCAGAAAGCATAACAGCAACAACAAGTTCAAAAGGAGTAGTAAAATCTAAACTACAAGTTGCTTCAGGATAGGTTTTCCTTAATTTTAACACAATATCTATATAATTATCTTTATTCATAAAATCACCAAAAATATTATACAAGAAATAATTAAAATTATCAATATAACTAAAATATAATTTATCTTACATCTAACTTCCGACATCTATTTAATCACATAATATCTTTCATAATAATATAATATAAATAAAACAGGAGGTAATAAATTATGTTTAATGCACTAAAAAAAACAATAGCAGTTTGCTTAATAGGTTTTGGTTTAGGAATCCTACTTGTTTTATTACTTCCAATAACAGGTTGGTTACTTGCAATCGGAATTGTTATAGTAGCTGTAGGATGTTTATGGCTTACATGTTAAAAAAGGAGTGATAGATATGACAATAGTAGTAAAAAGAGCTCCAAAAGCTCTAAGGGGAATATTAAAATTAATTTTTGGAATAAAAGATTAAAAATTAAATACATATGAAAAAACAAATATAATATTATAAGATAAAAAAGATAGGTCTTAAAACCTATCTTTTAAATTTATATAAAAATTATAAAAACCATATTTATTAAACTAAGCTCTTTTTACTTTTCCAGAACGTAAACATTTAGCACAAACTGAAATTCTTTTTGGTTGACCATTTACTATTGCTTTAACTGTTCTTAAATTTGGTTTCCAAGTTCTAGAAGTTCTCTTGCTTATATGAGAACGTGTTATACTAAGTTTATTTCCATGGCTTATAGATTTTTCACAAATTACACATTTAGCCATTTAAAAGCACCTCCTAAATATAGAAATAAATTGACTGTTTATTAGTCTAACACAAAAGAAAAAAAAAAACAAGACTTTTTATAAAATTTGTGTTAGAATGGAGGTCAGAAGTTGGAAGTCCAAGGTCGGAAAGATGAGATTTTGAATATATTGTTCGACACTAATGAAAATTAATCATATAGAGGGCGACGCGATCTGCGATCCGTAATGAATTATAATGTATTAATTTTTCAGAATATTAATTGCATAAAATATTATGACTTAATTAAAAAATGTATTACATTTTATGATTTTAGGAGAATTAAATGGAAAATGAATTATTAAATAAAGAAATTAAATATGTAAAAGGTGTAGGACCAAACAGAGCTATATTATTAAATAAACTAGGAATTTATAATTTAGAAGATTTGATAAATTATTATCCAAGAACATATGAAGATAGAAGTAAACCTACTAAAATTGCAGAAGTTAATGATGGAGAGGAAGTTTTAATAGAAGCTATTATCACATCTAAAATATCTGAAATAAGAACTAGAAATAGAAAAATGGTTATATATAAATTAATTGCAAGAGATGAAACTGGAAGTATAACTATAACCTGGTTTAATCAAAGCTATTTAAAGAGTGTTTTTAAAATAGGGCAGACTTATAAATTTTTTGGAAAAGTAAAAAGAATAGGGAATAAAGTAGAGATGAATTCTCCAATATATGAAGACATACAAAAAAGTAATAATACAGGAAAAATTATTCCTATTTACCCACTTACATATAATTTATCTCAAAACAATATAAGAAAGATTATAGAAAATGGTTTAGAATTAGTAAAAAATAGTTTAGAAGAAACTTTGCCAGAATATTTGTTAAAAGAATATAATTTAGTAGATATAAATACAGCAATAAATAATATACATTTTCCAAAACAATTTAAAGATTTTAATATTTCTAGAAAAAGATTGGTTTTTGAAGAATTACTTAGCATGCAACTTGCACTTCTTAGCTTAAAATCTAAATATAAAAAGGAAGATGAAGGAATAAAGTTTAATAAAGATGTACATATGTCAGATGTAATAAATGTTTTACCATTTAATCTTACAAAGGCACAATTAAAGGTATTAGAAGAAATAGATTTAGATATGGAAAGCAAAAAAGCTATGAATAGGCTTTTGCAAGGAGATGTAGGATCTCGGAAAAACAGCAGTATCAATAATTACTACATATAAAGCAGTAAAAAGTGGATATCAAGTAGCAATAATGGCACCAACTGCAATACTTGCTACTCAGCATTTAGAAAGCTTTACAGAGATTTTAGAACAATTTGGAATAAAATGTGAACTTTTAATTTCAAGCATAACAAAGAAAAAAAAGGAGGATATATTAAAAAGATTAGAAGAAGGAGAAATTGATGTATTAATTGGAACACATGCTATATTAGAAGAAAATGTAAAATTTAAAAATTTAGGGTTAGTTGTAACAGATGAACAACATAGATTTGGAGTAAAACAACGTACTAGCATAGTAGAAAAAGGTCAAAATCCAGATGTACTTGTTATGACAGCAACCCCAATACCAAGAACTCTAGCACTAATATTATATGGAGATTTAGATATTTCAATAATAGATGAACTTCCACCAAATAGAAAAAAGATAGATACATTTGCAGTAACAAAAGGATTAGAACAAAGAGTTAATGATTTTATAAAAAAACAAATAGATGAAGGAAGACAAGCTTATATAGTATGTCCACTTGTTGAAGAAAATGATCAAATGGATTTAAAATCAGTAGAAGAATTGACCAAAAAATATAAAGAAGAAATCTTTTGTCACTACAATGTAGAATATTTACACGGAAAAATGAAAACAAAGCAAAAAGATGAAATAATGGAAGAATTTAAAAATGGTAAAATAAATATACTAATTTCAACAACAGTAATAGAAGTAGGAGTAAATGTACCAAATGCAAGTGTAATGATAGTAGAAAATGCTGAGAGGTTTGGGCTTGCTCAGCTTCACCAATTACGTGGAAGAGTAGGAAGAGGAGACTATCAATCTTATTGTATTTTAAAATATGAAGGAAAAGGAAAAATTGTTCAAGAAAGGATGAAAGTTATGACATCTACAAATGATGGATTCATAATTTCAGAAAAAGATTTAGAGCTAAGGGGATCAGGAGAATTTTTTGGAACAAAACAACATGGACTTCCAGAATTTAAAATAGCAAATTTATTTGAAGATATAGAAATGCTAAAAATGGTGCAAAGCTTAGCAATAAAAATAATTGATAAAGACCCTAAATTGGAAAAAGAGGAAAATAAACAATTAAAGAAAATGGTAGAAAATAAATTTGAAAATAGAATAGAAATATAAAGTTAAATTATTTTATTAAAAAAACAAATTTGACATTTTATACAAAACAAATTATTATATATTTCAATTAAAATAAAGAGGGTATATAAAAATATGATACAAGTTATTTTGAATTTAATTGCAGTTATAATAATATTAGTTGGAACAATAAGTATATTTGAAGCACGTAATATATCAAAAAAACTATTTGGTTTTGGAGACCAAAATAGCAGTACAGCGATACTAAAAATAGTAGGATTTATAATAAGTATAATAGGATTAATTATAATAAAAATAAATATATAAATAAAAATGGAGGAATACAGATGAAAAATTTATCAACATATTTAGTCATTATGTTTATGATAATGTACTGGGTATTTAGAGTAGTAGTTGCACTAACAGATACAATAGGGATAAATATAGGATTTTCAATACCTAACTATGGGGTGGAAGTTGTACTTTTATTTATAACATTGCTTTCAATTATTTTAATACTAAAAAGAAAAATATTAGGAGCTATATTATATTTAGTAACATATGGAGGGTATTTTGGAGTGCCACTTGCAAATCAAATAATAACTGTAATAAGTCCAGATGCAATATATGATATAAATTTATATATAGACTTACTGTCAAATGCAATAGCAGTAGCCCTGCCAATATTTGCTTTATTTGAGTTATTGCTAGATAAAAACAAAATGTCGCATCCAGTAGACAAAAAGACAGACTGGTTTTATAAAAATGAGCAATATGATAGAAAAATGGATGATAGAGCAGATAAAAATAATTATAGAACTTTATAAATCGAACTTTGTGTCTGCTTAACAAAAATAGGAGGAAAAAGGTGGATAAAAATATTAATATCAACTGGTATCCAGGCCATATGGCCAAGACAAGAAAACAAATAATACAAGATTTAAAACTAATAGATGTAGTTATAGAGCTTATAGATGCAAGAATTCCTATATCTAGTAGAAATCCAGATATAAATGAGATAGTAAAAGCGAAAAATAGAATAGTTGTGCTAAATAAAAGCGATTTAGCAGATGAACTGCAAACTGCAAAATGGATGGATTTTTATAAAAAGCAAAATATAATAGCTGTTGTGACAGATTCTAATTCTGGAAAAGGTGTTCAAAATGTAATAAAAAAAGTAGAAGAAGTAATGGAAAAAAAACAAGAGGAAATGAGTAAAAAAGGAAGAGTAGGAAAAGCAATAAGAGTTATGATTTTAGGAATTCCAAATGTAGGAAAATCTTCTTTTATAAATAGAATAGCTAAAAAAAGTTCTTTAATTGTTGGAAACAAACCAGGTGTTACAAAAGTTAAACAATGGATAAGAATTAATAACCAAATAGACTTATTAGATACACCAGGAGTTTTATGGCCGAAATTTGAAAGCGAAGAAGTTGCTTTAAATTTAGCATATACTGGAACAATAAAAGATGATGTAATAGAAAAAGTAGAAGTGGCATTTCAATTTGTAAAATACTTATTAGAAAATTATAGAGAAAATCTTGAAAAAAGATACAATCTAGATAGTAATTTAATAGATAATATATTAAATGAACAAAGACCAGAAAATGAAAACATATATGAAATAATGCAATTAATAGGAAAAAAGCGTGGAGCAATAGTTGCTGGTGGGAAAGTAGATGATGAAAAAACAGCAAATATAATATTAGAAGATTATAGAAGCGGAAAATTAGGAAAAATAACAATAGAAAAGGTAAAATAAAAATATAAACAAATATCAAATGATGTAGTGGTCGGCGTCTCGACGACCACTACAAACCAAGACATATAATTAAATTAACGTCAAACTGTTAAAACAATAAAAGAAGGAGAAAAAATGGAAAAAATATTCAATCCTACAAAAGATAAGCAAGAAGTAAATTTAATGAATCCACTAGTATGGGCTTATATAGGCGATTGCATATATGAACTATACATAAGAACACATTTAATAAACAATACAAAACACAAAGTACACGAATTACATATAGAAGCAACAAAATATGTAAAAGCATCAAGTCAAGCACAAATACTAAAAAATATAGAACATTATCTAACACGGGGAAGAAAAAGATATAGTAAGAAGAACAAGAAATACACGGAAATCATCATTTACCTAAAAATGCAAGTTCAGTAGACTATATGTATGCAACAGCGTTTGAAGGATTAATTGGGTACCTATATTTAATAAAAGATTATAAAAGATTAAAAGAAATATTAGAAAAAAGTATATAAAAATAAATTTTTCTAAAATTTTCTTGCTATTTTTTTATTTGTAGTGTATTATTATATAGGAAAAATATGAGAAGGGAGCAATTATCCGTATGAAAAAAGCAACAATAACAGTACTTTGTATGCTAGTAATGTTATTTACACCAATATCTTATGCACAAAATACTACAAATATTAAGAATAATACGGAAAAACAAGGTACAGAGGCATTAGTTGAAATAAAAGAAAATGTACAAAAGAAACTAGAAGATTATAAACAAGATTACGGAGATGCATATGGATTAGCTGCTTATATTTTAAATATGGTAAGAATATATAGTATACCATTTTGCTTTATAGGAATTGCAATAGGAGCAATTTATCAATATGTAATAGGAATTCATAAATTAGATGAGAGAGATAAAGGTTTTACAATGATAATAAGCTTTGTAACAATTCTTGTTATAGCACAAATATTACCGCTTATATTTGCGATAGTTGTAAAAGGTTGGAGGGGTTAAACAAATGAAAGTTTTATTTGCAGTAAGTAATGAAAATATTTCTGAATCAATTGTAAAAAAATATCAAAAGGAATATAAAGAAATTATTTCATCAAAAAATGTTTATTACTTTAATGCAATACAAAAAGAATTACAAAAAGACAATACTTATGATAGAATTGTCATAAGTGAAGATTTAGAGCCATTTGCTAATAATAATTATGATGCAATAGATAAATTTATTTTTGATAAATTAGATGCAATTAGCGATGAAGCAACAAATAGTAGTAGAAATGATACACCAATAATACTAATCTGTTCAGATAGAAGAAGTAAATCTGAAGATATTTTAGTAAAATTATTTAGTATAGGAATTTATGATGCAGTTCTTGGAAATGACAGAAGTATAGATGAGATCTGTAATTTAATAAAGAAGCCTAGAACAAAAAAAGAAGCAAAAATTTATTATAAAATAGATACGGATGATGTGAAATATTCACCAGAAAATGAAAACGAAGTTAGTGAAGTAGAAATTCAAAATATATTGAGTCATTATAAAAAATTAGGAAAAAATGAAGATAAATATGCAGAAAGCTTTGAAAGTATAGCATCACAATATAGTGAAGAACAATTAAAGGTTATAGCTAATATATTACCACTAAATGTAAAAGCTATATTAGAGACAACTTCCCCTAAATATCAAAGAATAATGACATCTTCTGTAAGTAATTATATAAAAGAGCAAGATAATGGATTGAGTATGAATTTTATTACTGATAAAACAGCGCCAGTTATTGGTAATGTTATAGTACCTGAAGCTGTTAATAAAGCTAAAGTAAAAAAAATAGTTACACAAAAAGAGATGGCAGAAGATACACAATCATCTATACCAGGCTCAATATTAGAAGAAATGGAAAAAGAATTTGTAGAACCAGCTCCAAAAAGAAAAAGAGGGAGACCTAGAAAAAATCCTTTGCCAGATGAAACAGTTCCAAAAGTTCCTAAAAAAAGAGGAAGACCTAGAAAGAATCCTCTACCAGAAGAAAATATAAATTTATTTGAGATTTCACCGGAAAATGAAACTGTACTAGATGACTCTACTGTATTACCTGGTTTTGATAATGAGATTTTTGAAAATCAATATAATCAATCTACAAGTAATTCAAAAGAGATTATTAATACTAAGGAGAATAATACAGATTTTAATATACAAACACTATTAACAGGAGATAAAAAATTAGTAGCTTTTGTTGGAACTAGTAAAAATGGAACATCTTTTTTAGTAAATAATGTAGCACAAGAGATATCATCAACTGGAATTAATACTGCTATATTAGATACTACTAGAAATAGAAATTCATATTATATATATACTCAAAACGAAGAATATTTAAGAAATGTAGCTTCTGAAAGTATAAAAAAATTACAAAATGGTATAGCAGAAGGTATTAAAGTAAATGATAATTTGACAGTGTATACAGCTATTCCAGAAGAAGATGTAGGTATTCAAAACTATGGAATAATATTACAAACATTAGTGCAAAATTACGATTTAGTATTAATTGATTGTGATTTTAATACTAATTTTGGATATTTTGCAGAATCTCAAGAAATATATTTAGTACAAAGTTTAGATGTTTTAACAATACAGCCTCTAACAGCATACCTTAGAGATTTAAAAGCAAATGATATTTTAAAGCAGGAAAAAATAAGAGTAATAATAAATAAAGACATGAAAGTAAGAGGTTTAACAGACAAAGCAATAATAGGAGGAATGTCTTACTATAATGAACCAGCAATGTCTTTTATGACAGAATTATTTGATAGAGATTTAGTTAAATATTGTACAATACCTTTTGAAACACAAACATATTCGAAATATTTAGAAGGACTAGTTAATTGTAAAATAACACTTAGTGGATATTCTAAAGGATTTATTTTAGCATTAAAGAATTTAAATAATATGGTATATCCTTTAATAGGAAGTAAAACAAATAAAAAAGTAAAGGTAAAGAAAAATAAAAAAAAGCAGAATGAAGAGCATGAGGATTTAAAATTTTCACAAGGAATGAGTGATACATTAAATCAAATGAAGAAAAATTATTAAAACATATAATACTTGGGGTGAGATTTTTGTATATTATAGCAATAATAATATTATTAATTTTTATAATAATTACACTAATTATATATAATATGTCCATACATAAAAAAGTAACATCATTTAGTAACTTAAATGAGAAGATAAATAGTTTAAATGTGTTACAAAATTTTATGGATACTATGGGCGAATATTTGTCAGTAGACGAAAAACTAAAAAGAATAAATAGTATAATACTTCAAAAGTATGAAACTTTAAAGTATTCTACAATTGTTGTTTTTGATGGAGCTGAATATAAAGTTAAAGCATCAAATGTTGATGAAAAACATTGGGAAACATTAACTAATCTATATAATGAAGATATTTTTAAAGATAGTATTACAACAGCAACTCCTAAATATATAACAGTAGATAGAGAAAGTGAAAAGTTACCATACCAAAAAATGGAATTTGGAAGAGCAAAATCAGCAATGTTTTTTCCATTATTTATAGATAATGTTTATGTTGGATATTGGCTTATTGAAAGTGGAATTGCACATGCTTTTGACAATTTAGATACAGCAATGTTAGAAGTTGTAAAAAATAATATAGTAACAATATTAAAAACTGTAGAATATCAAAATACAGTTGAAAATATAGTTAGAGATGATTTTTATTCAGGTTTAAAGTCAGCTGAATATTTATATGGTGAAGGTAAAAAAGCAATTGATAAATATACAATATCATCTGTATGTATGTTTAAAATAGTAAATCTTGAGGAAATAAATGAAAAAGGAAGTAGAAATATAGGTAATGAAGTTGTAATGCAAATAAGCGATACAATTAAAGATAGTATATCTAAACAATATATATTCGTAAGATATATGGGACCAAAATTTGTAATTGTTTTTACAGGAATTCAATCAGAAGATACAGAAGACTTTTTAAAGGATCTAAAAATAAAAATAGAAGGTTTGCAATTTAGTAAAAACGAAATTGATGAAGAAAAAAATGAAGAAGATAAAATATTTACACCTAAATTAAATTTAGTTATAACTTCATATTATAAAGGAACATCAATGGATTCATTAACTAAAAAATTAGAAGAATACTTAGATGAAAATAGTGAAGAAAGTACTATAAATTATGTATAAAGGAGAGTAATATATGAATTTAGATGAAACAATGAACTTTAAAATTGAAAAAGAAAATAATGAGAAAGTTCAAGAAACATTAAAAGAAGTGTACATAGCGCTTGAAGAAAAAGGATATAATCCAATAAATCAAATAGTTGGATATATATTATCAGGAGACCCTACATATATAACAAGCTATAAAGATGCAAGAAGTAAAATAAGAACAATAGAAAGAGATGAACTTCTTGAAAAAATGGTACAAAAATATGTAGGATTAGATAAAGATTAAGATGAGAAGATTAAGTATAGATTATGGAGAAGCAAGAGTAGGCATAGCAATAACAGACAGTTTAGGAATAACAGCGCAAGGACTAGAAACTATACAAAGAAATGGTAGCGATAAAATAGTTTTAAAAAGATTAGAAGAAATTTTAAAATTATATGAAATAGATACAATAGTTGTAGGAATGCCACTTAACTTAAAAGGAGAAAAAACTTTAAGGGCTCAAAAAACTCAAGAGTTTATACATAAATTAAAATGTAAATTTAATAAAATAACAATAATATCAGTAGATGAGAGATTAACAACAGTTCAAGCCCATAAAACAATGAATGATTTAAACATAAACAAACATAAAAAGAAAGATATAGTAGATACAATAGCTGCTGTATATATATTAGAAAATTATATAAATAAACAATAAAAATAAGGTATATCATACAAAAAACAACAAATAATAAAAATATTAGTATAGATTATAATTAAATTAAATTAAATTTTAGGAAAAAAACTAATAATTTAATGTATAATAAAATATAAATTAGGAGGAGAAAATTAATGAGTGAAGATGTAAACAATGTAGGAGAAGAACTAGATAACATAATAATATTAAACGATGAAGAAGGAAATGAAGTAAAATTTGAATTTTTAGACTTAATAGAATTAGAGAAAG
>CAOKLQ010000009.1 GCA_948469315.1 uncultured Clostridium sp. | reverse complement strand
TCTTTTGCTAAAATTGCTATTGTTTTTTCTGTTCTCTTTAATTCAATAGTTCCTCTAGACTTTTTCATTTCTAATTTGTATTTATACATTTTGTCTAATGCTTCTTCTTGTGTTTTCGCAGTAAATGATTTTCTAATTGCTTCGCCTGTTTCTATATCTTTTCCTATTGTTAGTGTCGCTTTATGCTGTTCATTAATATAGAATTTATCGCATTTATCTACATTTTTGCATATTTTACATTTATCACATTTGCTCATCGATTTTTTATCTTTCCTATTTTGGCAAATGGATCTATCTTTACATTTCTTACAAATAGGACATATAGGTAATTCAGAGTTCTTTTTCTCCGTTTTTATTGTATATGTTCCTACTGTATAACCTTTTGTATTCATTAATATTCCCTCACTTTCTCAAATTACTATGCTTCGTTTCGCATATTTATCTTCTATGGAGCTTTTCTTCGCTATCGCTTGAAAATTCCAAGAATATAAAAATTTCGAGGAAATACCTTGCTCAATTTTTAAATTGGTAGTATAATAATTTTACAAACATATCGAACAGGGCATTTCCTGTTTGTTTAGAAGATTTAATGTGCTAGATTAAGTCTTCTTTATTTTTACTCTGCCATAATTCTTTTTTGGCTTAAAAATTCATTTAGGCAATCTGCTTTTATCCAAAACTTTCTGCCTATTTTAATACTTGGAAAATCTTCTTGATGAAATAACTGTAAGCATTTTTGTTTTCCTATATGCAATAATCTGCATACATCATCTGTTGAGTATAATTTTATCTCAATTCCTTCTAAATTCTGCATAATTTTTACCTCCTCTCCTTGACAATCATTTTTCAATGTAGTATAACTATATTGTGAAAGATTTATCAAAACTTTTTAAAATTGTATATTGATTATACAATCACATTTTATATTTGTCAACACATTTTAAAAATAAATTAAGAATATCTCACATTTAATTTTTAGGGGGTTAAAAAATGCGAAAATTACCTCAATATTCCTTTAACGAGGGATTTTACATATGGTTTGATGTCGATTCTAAAGAAGAATACTATTCAACACCTGTCTATATGTATAAAACTGATTTTAATGATGATTTAGAAAATCATAAAAGAAGAATCGTTCAAGAAAAGGATTTTTATAAAAAGAAACCAAGTAAAAAAGATTCAGCACCAAAACATCCAGCTACTATTCTTTACCCATTTGCTGAACAGTTTGGAAGATTTCTAATCAGTTTATTAAATGCAGACTTTTCAAGTTTTAATACTGCTTATGATACATTTTTCTATTTGTATGGATTCGAATTATTAAAAGAATATACACCAGATAAAGAATTAATGAATACATATTCAAATGAAGAAGAACTAGTAAAAATAATGAAAATGGTATATGACAATAGTTATGGATATTTAACAGATATACAATATAATTTTAGAAGATGTGTAGATTTCATATATAATCTAAATGGAAACGAAGAATTAAAAGACTGTAAACCAACTTCAAAATTAACAGCTTCATTAGTTACTCATTATGACGATGTTTATACATATTCAAGTAATATAGAGATTATTTTAGATACATATTCAGATAAATACTTAAAATATGGTAATCAAACAATAGAAAAATTAGCTAGAGAACTAGATAAAAATGACTCTTTCATAAAAATGACTAATGTATATACAAGTGAAAAATTAAGCAACATTGCTTTTGTAATATTAGAACAGTTTGTAAAAAACTCTAATTTACCAATAAAAAAATGTCAATATTGCGATAGATACTTTATTCCATCAGTAAGACAAGATGAATTGTATTGCGATCTACCAAACGAAGATGGAAAACTTTGTAGAGAAAAAGGAGCAAAACAAACATATAAACAAAATTTAGAAAAGATACCTGCTTTACTAGAATATAGAAAAGCATATCAAAAGAAATTTATGGAAGTGGCTAGAAGTGATAACAACAAGAAACTAAAAAAAGATTTTGATAGTTGGAAGAAAACAGCACAAGGTAAAATAAGGGATTATAAACAAGGAAAAGTTACAGAAGATGAGTTGTATAAATGGATGATGGAAAATAAATAGTAAATAGGAGATATAGCATATGCACCAACCCAATAATGAACTTGTAGAAGCTATAAATAAAATAGAAGAAATAGCAAAACCTGCAGCACAAGCAATTCAATATATATCTGAGTACACTAAAAAATTAAGTGAACAAATAAAAAGAGCATTTAATCAATTTGATTTTTCAAAGTTTTATGACAATTTAATGGCTCCAATGAAACAATTGGCATTACAAATTGAAGAGGTAAAAAAGGATCCAGATAGCATAATGAATTATTTGTCATATGTAAAATATCTATCAAAATATTTTTGGGCAATGCCATACAAGATTGATACAGCTGAATTAAAAATGATATTTGAAAATGTAAGTTCTGAAAAAGAATTTGATGATTATATGAAAAGATATTTTAATAAACAACGAATGCAAAATCTTTTTTATGACATAAAGCTAAAAATAAATAGAAAACACATTATTATTTTTAGGCAGATTGAACAAAGTTTTTATAATAGGCAATACTCTTTAATTAATAATGCTATTATTTCAATTATAGATGACGAGTTAACCTATTATATAGCTGATAAAAAACAAACTAAACGTACAGATATCTTTCTTCCTATAATAGAACTATTTAAAGAAAAAAGTATAGGAGAATGTAATTTTTTGGATTTATTTTATTTAGAAATGTTAAATAGTAATTTAAATATATTATTTGATAATGTTAATTTTAACAATATTGTAATTAATAATAATAAAGCTATTAGAAGACATGCTACTCAACATGGTAAAAAGTATTCTAATCAAAAAATAGTATCTATAATGTTATTAAATACACTATACAATTTGTTATATATAAAAGATGATATGAAGGGCTATAGAGGAAAATTGAAAATAAAAAAGGAAAAGGATGGAAGTAGACATTATATTTTATAAAATAGACAGAAAAGTAGGTGATTGAAATAAAGCGAAGACTTAATATATTTATTGATGAAAGTGGAGATTTTGGATTTGTAGATGGGAGTTCAGAATTATATGGAGTTTCATTTACACTTCATGAAAGTGCTGATTCAATAACTAATGACTTAGAATATCTAAATACTAGATTAAAAAAGGCTAATTATGATGGAATGATACATTTAGCAGATTTAGTGGCTAAAAGAGGAGATTATTCATATTTTAAATTAGAACAAAGAAAAGATATTTTTTGGTCTATATTTTACTTTTCAAAAAGAGTAAAAGTAAAAATACATACAGTTATAATTGATAAAAGATTTAAAAATAATAAAGCACAATTAAATAGAGAATTAGCACTTGAAATAAGCAAATTTTTCAATTCTATAAATGATTATATGAACGAGTTTGAGAAAGTAGTTGTTTACTATGATAATGGACAAGAAGCATTAGGTTCTATTATAGATACATTACTAATTACAAAAAATAATGTAGAACATAGAATTGAATTTAATCATAAGGAAAAAAGATTATTTCAAGTATCTGATATGCTAACATTTGTAGATAAAATTGTATATAAACATAACAATAATATGCCATTAACAAAAGCAGAAAAATACTTTTTTAGTGTAAAAGATATATTGGGAATAATTAGACAATTAAAGAATAAAAGATTATAAAAAGCCATTCGTTTGAATGGCTTTTTGCGACGCTCAGCGTCTACACGGGTTTGGTCCTTGTGAGACCAATTATTGACGACTACCGTCAACTCGGGTCAGGTCCTACTAAAGTTAAAACTATTTCAGACCCAGTAAATAATATTATTTATAATATATATTATTCATTTCTATAATCAAATTATACACTATTTTTTTGAAAATGTATATAGTTTTTTGAAAAAATTTGCTAAAATTATGTAAGTATGATATAATTATTACGTAAACCAAAATATTTTGCAAACATTAGGAGGTAGCAATATGGGCAAGATGATTAAGACTATTGAGCTTCCAGAAGAATTTATTACTGGAACGGCTGAAGAAAGTGCTTATCGGTATGGAGGACCAGGGGTAAACAAAACTACACTTGAAGGTGTTGATGAAATGCAGTATTTGTATGTATCACCTTGGACTTCCATAAAGATGCATGGACATGACAATCAATGGGAAGTGTGGATAAATATTTCTCGCAAGACTGCGCATGTATGCCTTATAGGCGAGGAACATGAGCTTATAAACCACAGAAAAGAAAGAATGGTTGTCATGGCGGTTAAAGGTCACATTAATTATTCATATGATGACCTTGCAGAATTTTTCTACGATTTAGGCTTTTCCGTATATCACGGCTCTCTGGTAGTCAATGACTAACCGCTCCTAATAGCAGGAGACCGAAAATTCGGACCAAAGGAGGCACAGTATTTAGCAATACTGTGCCTCCTAACTTTATATCTAATATAATTCCAAATCATCTTCTTTTTCTTTCTTTTCAAATTTGTTTATATCAAGTTGTTTTTCAATATTAAAGTTAATATATGTTTCTTTCTCAAAATTCCTTATAAGGTCATCCTCAGAAGGATAAGAGAATTTATGACATACCCAAGTAATAAATTTTTGAACTGTAATTTTGAATCTATCAATAACCTTCTTTAAATAATTATTTTCCTTTTCTAATTTGTTTATTATTTTTTGATATTGATAATCTATTTTATAGATTTCATATTCAAATTGCTGTTTTAGTTTCTTTTCTTTATTTTCTAAAGTTTCCTCCAATTTCTTGCATTTGAACTTTAAATTTATATTATCTTCAAGCATTTCAGTATGTTTCTTTTCATATTCTGTTGCTATTTCTACAGTATTTGACTGTTTTGATAATTCTTTACGCAATGATATATTTTCTTTGTGTAATTCTTGTATTAAATCATCTCTAGGCTTTATTATTTCATTTTCTATTTTTTCATCACGATTAAGCATAACCTTTCTAATATCTTTAATATTAGGTGTTTTTGGCAAGTCTAATGTTATATTTTCTAATACATTTTTAGTATTTTCAAAATTTGTTATTTGCTTAAATTCTTGCACAGAATAATGTTCTCTATTGCTTATTTCAACTAATTCTCCTCTTTCTAAATTAAAACCTTTTTCAGAAATATGTTTGAAATAAGCATTTTGTAAATCTCTATAACTATTTTTACCTCTCCAAAAATCTCGTGAGCATACTTTATCAATTTTATTTCCTTGTTTATCTGTTGCATGAACTACTGGAATAAATAACAAGTGCATATGTGGTGTATCTTCGTCCATATGAACTACCGCTGAAATTATATTTTGCTCTCCTAAATCTTTATATTTGCAAATAAAATCATAACTTTCTTTAAAATATCTTTGACTTTCTTCGTAACCTATTTCATCAAAAAATTTCTGGTCAGATGTAAACACCATTTCGCACATTATATTGCTATTACTTCTTATTTGACCTTTTAAATCGTATTTTTCTTTTATTTTGTCAAACTCTTTTATATAACTTAATTCATTTTTCTTTAAATAATAATTTAATTCTGTTTTACTGCTATCTATATTCTTATTTGAATGATTTTTTGTTTTTCTTTCATTATGCTTATATGCTCCCATAGCTTGTGCTTTAGTTAGTTTTTTATTTCTAATTATAGCATAGCTCATATATTCTTCTTTGCTCCTTCTCAAATCTGCAAGATAAGATATTCTTGTCTAACACACTAGACAAGTTTTTTTCAAAACTTATCTGTGTGGCAGGAGATCCTGCACCCTTTCCTAAAAAATAACTAAAGTATTTTTTAGGCTTAGTAAAATAGTAAACTATTTTACTAAGTGAAGTTGCAATATAAAGCATACCTTTGCAACTTCATATCAGAGCAAATTCTTAAGAAGATGCTACTGCATTTTCATATGAGAAGTTAGCATATAAGCTATCGAAAAATCCTTCTGGATATTTTCTTTCATATTCATGAGTAGAATTAGCAGTTTTATTTTTTGAATTTATATTAGCATTTCCTAAATTATTATATAAGCAAATCATTAAATAATTAGTTATATTCCTGATATTGCTACTATTATTCACAATATCTAATAATTGAATTAAGTTATTTTTATTTATTAAAGGTAGTTTAGATAATATTTTCGAATTAGTAATCATAACACTACCAACTTTTAAATTATTAGCATAATATAATCTTTCTATTACATCTTCTAAAATAGATTGTTCTTCTGTTGTAAATTCATTTAGTTTAGATTTTTCTTTTATATCCACTAATGTGATACATTCTTTGTTACTTTTAGGATTGATAGAATCAGTATTGATTATATGAGTTTTGATATTATTAGGATTGATTGTAGGTAAAATTTCCGTATCAGGAGTTGTATTTTTTACTTCCCCAGAACCGTAACTTTTACTGTTCAAGACTTGTAAATTTTCCTGTTCAACATTAGCAATTATTTCTTCATGTTGAATTTTACCAACATAAATCAAATTAGGTTTGCCTAAACCTTGTCTTTTTTCTGCTATTAAATTCACTTCTAATAGTTGTTTAAATGCTTTTGTAACTGTCTTTTCAGATAAGCAAAGTTTATCTTGTACTTCTTCTCTTGTAAATATTAAATATACTCTACCAAATTCATCAAACCAATGATTCCTTTGTGATAGAGATAGTCTATCTAATAAAAAGGCATATAATATTTTACTATCTGAATTTAAATTTTCTTTATATAGGCTATTAACAAATAATTCTTGTGGTATTTGATAATAACTGTTTTCTAATATTTCATTATTTTTATAATAATCTATTTCTTTCATCATTGTTCCTTTCCAAGATGAAAGAGCATTTTAAAGTTCTAAGAAATTTTTTAGAACTTTTTAAAACATTTCTTATTGCCTTAAAAATTTTTTAAAACATAAATTTTAGAACTATTTTAAAACTTTTTATAGAATTTTTGAGAACTGCATGGAAAAAGAGTATTAACCAAAATCCATTGATTAATACTCTTTCAAACTTTTGCAATTTTCTTGAGTTCCCTCAAAATTGCTATCGTATGGTCGAGGTGAGGTACCTACACCAAATGCTATTTTTCTTTATATATCAATATTTTCAAAGAACTATTTTAAATTGTTGAAGTTTTTTGTTGAAAGTTTAATGTTTTATATACTATTAAATATCAACAAATTCTTCTCTGTTTTCTTTAGTATTATAAGCACTTTTATCTTCTGTAGAAAAGTCAACTCCAAAAATAGATTTTCCTATTAAATAATCTTCAACATTTTTATTTTCAGAGCTTTCAAATTCACTATCTACATCAACATAGTATTGCATAGTTATTGTAATATCTGAATGACCCAAAATCTTTTTCAGAACTGCTGGTGCAATTTTAGCTTCAGCACATCTTGTTGCAAATGTTCCTCTTAAGCAATGAGTATGAACATCTGTCTTTTGAACTAATTGTCCGTTTTTATTTTCTTCTTCATATATGCCAATACCAAGTTTTAAGGCAATTCTTTTTAAGTTACTATTTATAGAGTTTTCTATATGCATTGTTTTATCTTCTTTACAAAATAATAAATGATTTTTATTTGTTATTTTATGCTCTAATGCTGAATCAATTATTTGTTTACTTATGTTTGTCATAGTTAGAGTTCTTTCTCCATTTTCAGTTTTAGCAGTTTCTCCAATTATTACTTTGCCACTAATGTTTTTAGTTTGAGTTTTGTTTATATAGATTTTTCCATTTGTTAAATCAATATCTTTTTCATAATCTAAAACTAATGCTTCGCCAATTCTCATTCCTGTAGTTAATAATAATAAAAATAAATATTTGTTAGGACATTTTTCATAGCTTACAGAATTTAGATAATCTACTAATTTCTTTTGTTCCTCAATAGTTAAAGACTTTCTGTGATGACTTTTATATTCACTTTTAGGTTTTTCAACCCTTTTCCAACCTGTCATAAAATTATCTGTTATGATATCTTCATAGGTTGCCTGTCCAAATGCCATACATATTAGTTCGTAGGTTTGTTTTATTGTACTTTTAGAATATGATTTTAAACTTTCTAAATATTTAATTACATCTTCTCTTTTTACCTTTGTTATAGGTATATTAGTAAATTTCTCTTTTTGTAATTTCTTTAATGTATCAGATTTTCTTTTAAATGTAGCTTGTTTTATTTTGCCTAACTTAAAATCTTCTTTTAATACATTTTCTACTAAATCAACGATTGTTTTATTGCTTTTAGTAATAATTTTAATTCCACCATTCTGATCTAGTTTTAATTTTTCAGTTAATGCTTTATTAAAAGCCTCAGTTTCATCTTTTCCAACAAAAGTTTTTGTCATCACTTTGCCTGTTGTTGTATCTCTACCTACTGTTAATATAGCTTTAGGAGTTATTATAAAATAAAAATATTCACATTCTACATTATTATCAAATACTTTGCCATTTTCGAATTTACTAATATTCCTATATTTGCAAGTATCTTTAAACTTACATTGATTACAAATTTCTTTGCTAGTCAATTTTGTATTTTTATCTTTGATTCGCTTTAATAGATAAGTTCCTGATGTTATTCCTTTAATTTTCAATGTACTTCCATCC
Source organism: uncultured Clostridium sp. (assembly GCA_948469315.1). Lineage (GTDB taxonomy): Bacteria > Bacillota > Clostridia > TANB77 > CAG-508 > Merdicola. Next base: position 71,743 of record CAOKLQ010000009.1, on the reverse strand, counting down.
TTTCTTAAAATTTTAGGAAATACCTTGCTTTTTTAAGTTTTTTAATGTTATAATACATACAGAAACATTTATGCAAGGTAATCCTTGTGATTTGAGATTTTAAATGTTTTTTGAAGGTTTAAATGTGCTTATTTAAATCTTCTTTTTTAATCATTAGTGAGTTCATTGTTTTGAAAATAATCTTTAAAAGATTGTTCCATCACAAGCCAAGATTTACCGATTTTCTTTGCTGGAAAATCTTTTTTATGAAATAATTCTAAACAAGTTTTATTTCCAATTTTTAATGCTTGTCTAATATCTTTTGTTTCTAAAAATATCGTTCCATTTAATGTTCTCATACAAATTTACCCCCTTTCGTTTTATTTTGACTATTTCTCTTGACTGAATATAGAAAAAGTTCTATAATATTAAGTGAGAAATATATAAATATTTTTCAAGTTCATATGCATTATATTATAATAAATTTCAAATGTCAATGAATTTTCAAAAATATTTTATTTTTCTAACAAGTGTTTAAAGGAGAGTTTATGAATATATTTAATATAAATGTTCCAAAAGATAGTATATCAATGATTTTTGATTCTCATCATAATGTTGAAAATTATTACACAACATTATTTTTGCACAAATCAAAAATTACATTAGCTGAAGAAGATAATGAATATTCTTATCAAGTGGAACTAGATTTAGAACAAGATACTAAAAAAGATAAAATGATTAAGCAAATGTTTAATAAAGATTATGGAAGTTATATACTTACTTTTTTAAATGCTGACTTTTCAATCCCAGAAAACGCATATAAAACTTTCTTTGTTTATTATGGATTAGAAGGACTTAACTACATAGATAAAATTAAAGAAAAATATCCAGTAGAATATAAAACTAGATATACATCTACAAAAAAATTTTTAGATTATTATAATAAAGCATTTGATTTAATAAATGCTGATTATATCAAATTTCAAAATGATATGAGAAAAACGGTTGATTTTGTATTTGATTTACATGAAAATAATAGCTTTTTAGATGTAGATAAATATTATAAATTCATGTCATATTCTGCTGTTATTGATTTGTTAGAACAATTTTCTTCACAAATACATGTAAGTATTAGAAAGAGTTTATCAGAAAAAACACATTCTAGTTTGACTAATAAGCAAATTGAGAAATTAGCATATGACATTTCTAATAAAGAAAAAGATAATCCTATTTGCTATATATATGAAAGCTCATCACATTTTGCTCTAGCATTTCTAGCATTAAGTGACTTGATACAAAACTCAAAAAGAAATATTAGTACATGCCAAAATTGTGGAAGATATTATTTACAATACTCAGGAAAAGAAGTTTATTGTGAATTGCCTAATGCAGATGGAAGTCCAACTTGTAAATCATATGCTTCCCGTAAAGCTTATGATAATAAGATAGTGGAAGATGAAGCAGAACTTGCATATAAAAGAGAATATCAAAGAAGAATAACTCAAGTATATCGTGCAGATAAAGATAATAAGTTAATAATAAAAGTAGAATTTCTTGCATGGAAAGAAAATGCAAGAGAACAATTAAAACTGTATCGTGAATGTAAAATAACGAAAGAAGAATTTTGTAATTGGATAGAAAAAAATAAATAATTATACAAATATTATAGACTTTTTGAAAGAAATGTTATAAAATCCTTATCATAGAAAGTAAGTTTAGCAGATGTGTGTGTTGCCTTCTACCTTGATTTCTAATCAAGAGTTAGGGGGTGAGGCTATGTTAAAGATTTTTGCATTCCTAGTAATAGGTTTAATGATTTCAATAACAATAAATTTAGCCTTGCTATGTATTATATACATACAATGGGTTAATAGTCAGATAAAATAAAAAAGCACTACACATTTGCTGGCAGGCAGTGTAGTGTTTTTTCTCAATTAATTTTGGGCAACACACATTTCTGTGTTTGCTTACTTTCTATCTTTATTATACTCTAATTTTATAGAAAAAGTCAAGAAATGTGTAATTTTTTTATAAAATAATATTTCGATGGGGGAATTAAGTTGAAAATAGCAATAATTTCAGATGTACATGGTAATTTGGAAGCATTAAAATCAACTATAAAAGATATAGAAAAAAGAAATGTAGATAGAATTATATGTTTAGGCGATATTATAGCTAAAGGAGTTCATTCAAAAGAATGCATAGCCTTAATAAAAGAAAAATGTGATGTAATATTACAGGGAAATTGTGATGAACATTTCTCAAAAGTACATGAAAACATCAGTGATATGCTTGAACAAGAACAAAAAAGAATTAAATGGAATCAATCTCTAATTGCAATGGAAGATAGAAAATATCTATTAAATTTACCTTTCTGTTATGAATTTTATATGAGTGGAAGTTTAGTCAGATTATTCCATGCAACTCCAAAAGTAAATAATAAAGCAATATTAAATGTTGATAGTATAGATACAAAATATCAAATGTTCTTGCCAACTGAAAAAACAGTAACTCAAAATGTTGCAGATGTTGTAATATATGGGCATATTCATCATCCGTATATGGATAAAATATATAATAAGACATTAATAAATATTGGGAGTGTTGGAAATTCATTTGATGTTATTAGAAATGACTCTAAAGACAGCAATGTATTAGAAACAACAAAAGCTTATTATTTTATTATGGAAGGAGATTATGGAAGTAAAGATTATACATCAGAGATTTCATTTCAATTTATTCGAGTTCCATATAATATAGAAAAAGAATTACAAGATGAGAATATAAATATAGAAAAGGAAAATTATACATTTGAGATAAAAGAAGGAAAATACAGAGATATGACAAGAATTAATGAAAATTTTAAAAGATTAGGTGTTGATATAGATAAAATATAATAAAAATGGAGATAAAAGAAAATGAATATTTTAGAAATTTATAATAAATACCATCTACCAGAAAATTTACAAATGCACATGTTAAGAGTAGCTTCATGTAGTAACTTAATACTAGATAATTGGAATGGTGTAGAAATAGATAAAAAATCTATTGTAAGAGCTAGTTTATTACATGATATGGGAAATATGGCTAAAATATCAGATAATGAAATAGAAGATGAGAAATTTAGAAAAATAAGAAAACAATATATAGATAAATATGGTAGAGATTCTCATAAGATAAATTTAGTAATAGCTACAGAAGAGGGATTAAAAGATTATGAAGTAGACATTATAGACAGAAAAAGTTCAAAAAGAAGTGAAGAAACTTTAAATTCAGAAAGATATGATGTAAAAATATTGTTATATGCAGATCAAAGAGTATCACCATATGGAGTTACATCATTAAGGGAAAGATTAGAAGAAGTTAAAAAAAGATATAAAAATATAGTATCATCGGTATGGTCTAATGAAGAAAAAGCTAATCATTTAATTGATTGTTCTTTAGGAATCGAAAAACAAATAATGGAACATTGTAAAATATCTCCAGAAGATATAAATGATGAAAGTATTAAAAAATATATAGAAGAGTTGAAAAAATATGAAATATAGTTTGGAGGAGAAATCATGAAAAAACAAAGAATAGCACATTTAAATTCAACAGTTTGTTATTTAAGAAAAGATAATAAAGTATTAATGATTAAATTCTCAAAAAAATGGGGACAGGTATATGCACCACCAGGTGGAAAATTTGAATCAGGAGAAACTCCACTTGATTGTATATTAAGAGAATATTATGAAGAAACAGGTTTAACCTTAATTAATCCTAAACTTCAAGGAATATCTTATTGGCACGATGATTATGAAGGAATTATATTCATATTTGTAGCAGAAGAATTTGAAGGAAATATAAAGGAATCAGAAGAAGGAAAACTAGAATGGATAGACATTAAAGATTTAGAAAAAGTAAAACAATTTGAACAGAATGAAAAATTCACGCCATATTTATTTAAAAACGATATATTTGAAGGAAAATTCAATTTAGATGATAAGTGTAAAGTAAAGAAATATGAAATAAGAGAAATTTAAGTTAGGGGGTAAAATATATGAAAAAATTAAATGTAATATTAGTATATAATAAAGACAATGATAAAATACTTATGTGTAAAAGAGAAAAAGAACCCTATAAAGGTAAATTTAATTTAGTAGGAGGAAAAGTAGAACCAAATGAAGATGAGTTAGCGGGAGCATATAGAGAATTACAAGAAGAAACAGGAATAACAAAGAATGATATTATATTAACTCATATTATGAATTTTCAATATAAAATGTCAGATATAGAATTAGAAGTTTATGCAGGAAAACTAAATAGAGATGTAAAATTGGTAGAAGAATTAAATAAATTATATTGGATATGCAAGGAAGAAAATTTCTTTGAACTAAATAAATTTGCTGGTGAAGGTAATATAGGGCATATGGTGCAACAAGTAGAAATTTATAAGAGTAAATTATTAAAATAGTATTAAGTGAATTATACAAAATTATGATGCTACTTAACCCAAAAACAAAATATATGCTAATACTGTAAACTTTTTTCGATTTATCTCTTGATATTACAATTTTTAGTATTGAGGTAAAAAATATAAAAACCTATTAAACTTAAAGGAGCTAAACATGCTCCTTTTTATTTATCTAACTCTATCTTTTTTCTTTTTATTTTGCTCTTTTTCAGATTGTTTTCGTTCTTCTTCTATTTTTTGATGAAGTTCAAATTGCTTAATTCTTTCTAACCTTAATTTAATATTATTACAATGCTTTATTTCTTCAGCAAGTGGTGTAATCTTTTTAGAAATTTCTACAATTTGATTTTCAATACTTTCTTTTTCTTTATCTGTTTTTGCTCTTTTAAGCTTTTTCCATAAATTTTCTCTTTCACTTTTTAGTGGGTTGATTTTTTCATAAGTTAATTTTTGATAATCAAGTAATTCTTGTTCTGTATTAATATTATTTTTGCATACAAATCTAACTTGTTTAGAAAATTCATCCATTTTCTTAATTGCTTGTATTAATTCTGGCGTCATTTTCGTTATATTAGGTTTTGAGACGATTTCTACATTGATACCTAGTAATTTCTCATAGTGAAATATTAACCACGAAATGGTGCATTTATTTTTATAATATCTTTCTTTAATTTCATCATATTTTTTATAAGCTCTGTGAATTAGTAAATATGGATCTGAAGAATATGGATGTTCAGGTTGTGTTTCTAATATTCTCTTATAAATATTTTCTTTTGAATAGTTATTTCCAAATTGCCTTTCAATTCTAGTATTTCTTTTATAAGGCTCTCTTCTTATAGATAATGTATTATTTTTATCAGTAACTATATAATCTAAATCTTGTAATATTTTAATAAATTCGTTATAGTCTTTAGCATTTGCTATTGCATAATCAATACTATCTTTCATTAATTCTTTATACAAACTACTTGTAGCATATTTATTATATTTTTCTTCTTGCTTTAAAACATTCAATCCATATTCTTCACAAAGTTTATCTGAAGTTTTCCTCATTATTGCATAGTCTTTTTTTGTATTACAAAATCTCTTACCATCTAAAAATGAAACAGAGTTTAAAACAAAATGATTGTGTAGGTTGTCTGTGTTTAGATGAGTAGAAACTACTACTTGAAATTTATCTCCCCATAGTTCTTCAGCTAGTTTAATTCCAATTTCATGTGCTTGTTCTGGTGTTACTTCTCCTTTTACAAAAGATTGTACTCCGTGAAAACATTGTATACCAGTTGCTTTGAAAAATTGCTTTTTAGTATTTTTCATTTCTTGCAGAGCAGTGTCAGGCATACAATTTATACCTGATACATATAATTTTTCTTCTGTTTTTTCTCCGATTTACTACATATTCTATTGTAGCATCTAATCTTTCTTTTACTTTCCATATTTTTGTTACAGCCATAATCTATTACCACCCACTTACATTCTTTTCCTTTTGTGGTATAAGATAAACTTCTTGTAATGCTAGTATAAAATTTTGTATTTGATTTAATAAAGGATTGATTTTATCTTCTCTCATATATCCTTGATATTTATTATAAGTTCTTGCCATTTGATTTAAGTTTGTTGCCATACCTCGAAGTTGTGAAAGTATTTCATAAAATTTTTCATCTGGTTTTTCTTTTAGCTGATAATCTAAAATTATTTTTCTAAAAAATTCTGATTTGTTTAATCCAGACTTTTTTACTTTTTTATTTAGAATTTTGTTTTCATCTTCATTTAAAAACACATTAATTTTTATATTTCTATTTCTCATTTTTCATCTCGCTTTCTGTTTTTCTTATTAGGGTTTGGGACTTGTCCCATTCTTCTTGGTATTTGTGACGTGAGTACAAATACGTTGCTTGCATATTCAAGAAATCTACAAAGTACTCACTTTAAAATACCTATTTTTTCAGAAAAAGTATGCTTCTTTACCACTTAAAAAAACATAAGATTAAACATAAATTAATTCATTAAATATAATTTCCTCAACACAATTTTTAATATTATTCATTCTGCAAACCCATTCCATTTGATTATTAGCTTTTAGTTCTTCAGTTATATTTTCTTGCTCTGCAAATTGTTTCATTAACAAATTAAACCTTTCATTTGCAGTCTTATCTATTTCTAATAAATGTCCTCTTAATTTATTTTCAACCCATAGAATTGTATAATCTGCTTTTTTATACTCTAATAAATACTTTAATCTTAACTTCCCATATTTACCAAGTTCATTAGCTTTTACACTAGCTGAATCAACTAGATTTGGAAAATAATAATCACCTTTTTTTATATATTCAATTCCTGTTTTCTTATCAATAAATCTTTCTTTTAATTTTTCACTTTCCATATCTAACTTCTCCTTTTTTCTAATTTTCATATATTTCATGCAAATTATTTGCATATAAAAAATCTAAATTATCATAATGCCTTTGTTCATAGTTTTGGAAACTATATTTGCTCTTTCCTTTATAGTTATAATTATTATTGTTATAGTTAGGTCGTAAATTTTCCGTGTCATGACTCGTAGTTTTTCCGACTCTTGACTCGTAATTTTTACGAATCACTTTCATAAGATTTTTGTCATGTTCTATTTTCCCTACATAAATTAAGTTAGGTTTAGTAGCTCCCTGTTTTTTCTCATATATTAATTTACATTCTTTTAATTGTTTGAATGCTTTTGTAGCAGTTTTATCTGATAAATTTAATAAATCTTGAACTTCTTTTCTAGTAAATATTAAGAATACATTACCTTCTTCATCAAACCAATTATTCTTTCTAGATAAAGTTAATCTGTTTAATAAAAATCCATAAAGAATTTTACTATCTGAATTTAATTTATCTTTATAATTTTTATTGAAAAATAATTCCATTGGTATTTGATAATATAAATGTTCAAAACATTCATTAGCTTTATAGGGTATAAATTCCAATTGATAAGTTCTCCTTTCTTTTAATTTGAAGAACTTTGAAAACTATTGATATTTAACTAAATTCCATTTTGTTGAAAATTGTTGAAAGTTTTTTTGAACTTAAAAAAGTTTTGTTGAAATTTTTTGTTGAAGAAAATGAGCATATTTTTTAGAATTTTTTAGAACGCAAAAAAATTATGCTATTCTTCATTTTTATTGAAAAATAGCATAATTCATAATTTTTGGATTTCTCCAAATTCTCTTACATTCCCTTGAAAAAGGGCAAAAAATGGTCGAGGTGACAGGGATCGAACCTGCGACCTCATGGTCCCAAACCACGCGCGCTACCAACTGCGCTACACCTCGATTTTAGTTACTTTATTATATTAACATATTTTTTCATTAAATTCAAGTACTTTTTTTAACTTATTAAATCTTTAAATTAAAATAATACTATATATGGTGTGCCCGGAGGGATTCGAACCCCCGATCTGCAAGTTCGTAGCCTGCCATTCTATCCAACTAAACTACGGGCACATCTTTAATATAAGTATATTATATGTGCTAATTGAAATAAATTCAAGCTTTTTGGAAATTTTTTATATATAATATTTTATTATATGATATATTGTTATATATATTAACTATATTCTGTTTATAAAAACTGGAGGAGGAAAATATAAAAATTAGATACTTTGTCTACTTCTTGATTGTTAATGATTTTTATGCAAAGTTAATTTGAATGCTCATTTTTATAAAATAACATATATTATTACCTATTATTTTCATACTTAATTTCATTTTCTCATATATTTCTATAGGTGATTTTTTTGAGAAAACTTAAACTTTTTCTTATTAATGGCTTTATTTTAACTTGCACATCTTTTCTTCTACAAACTATAGGGCTATTTTTTAATGTATATATTTCAAATAAAATTGGCTCCGAATCTGTTGGTGTTTTTCAGCTTCTTATGTCAGTTTATGCTTTTTTTATAACTTTTGCTCTTTCTGGAATTAATCTATCTTGTATGCGTATTATTTCTGAAGAAATTGCAAGAGGATATAGTGGTAATGTAAAAAAAGCTATGAGATATTGTGTTTTTTATAGTGCTTTTTTTGGCTTTTTTGCGGGAGGTTTACTCTTTTTCTTTGCTCCTTTTATTTCTGCAAATTGGCTACATGGAAAAGTATCCCCAACTCCTCTTTATATAATTTCTATCTCTCTTCCTTTTGTAGCTATTTCTTCTGCTTTAAAGGGGTATTTTTCAGCTGTTAGGCGTGTTTCTAAAACAGCTTTTTCAGAGGTTTTTGAGCAAATTGTAAAAGTTATCATAATTGCTTATTTAATTAATTTATTTATGCCCCCTAGTGTGGATTATGCTTGCATTTCCTTAGTTTTAGGAACTACTATTTCTGAGGGCTTATCTTTTATTTGCTTGTTTGTTTTATATAAATTAGATAGAGCAAGATATAATAATAGTAGAAAAAATAACTCAAAATTTATAAGAAAACTTCTAAGAATTTCCTTGCCTATTGCATTTACATCTTATATTAGATCTGGTCTTTCTACTTTGCAACAAATTTTAATTCCTTTTAGACTTGAAAAGTCGGGTATTAGTTGTGAACTTGCTCTTTCTCAATATGGGCAAATTAGTGGCATGGTTATGCCAATTATAATGTTTCCTTGTATTTTTATTACATCATTTTGCGACCTTCTTATACCTGAATTTTCTGAATATAATGTACAAAATAAAAGTGTACAAATAAATTATAATATTACTAAAATAATTAAATACACTTTGTATTTTAGCGTCTGCATTTTTGGAATTTTTATTTGTTTTAGTGAAGAGCTTTGCTCTGTTATCTACAATTTACCTGAACTTTCAAAGTTTTTAGTTATTTTATCTCCAACTATAATTCTTATTTATTTAGATAAAGTAGTTGATAGTATTTTAAAAGGCTTAGATAAACAAGTTCGTGTAATGGGAATTAATATTATTGATTTATTTTCTAGTATTAGTTTTATATTTTTCTTACTTCCTATTTTTGGAATTAGTGGCTATTTATTTGTAATTTTATTTAGCGAGAGTTTAAATTTTATTTTGAGCCTTAGAATTTTAATTAAAGAAACTCATTTTAAATTTGATATATCTTGTGTCCTAAAACCTATACTATGCTTGATTTCTAGCGTACTTTCTATAACTGCTTTAAAATGTTTTTTTGATGTAAATATTATTAGTTTATTATTGCTTGTTTGTTTATTTGTTGTTTTTTATTTGATTTCATTGAAAGTTTGTGAGAGAAAAATAATATAATATTATTGTTTTTTAACAAAAAATCCGCTTCTCTACATAAGTAAAGAAGCGGAATATCTAAATCTAGATATTTAGTCCCTATTTAACAATTTAACAGTAACGTGCACAGTTTATCCAAAACACACAACCTAGCACAAAAGAAAATACTCCCCATAAACAATATAACACATTATTTGGATATATAGTTATACCATTTGGTACAGTTACTTTTGTTCCATTTTCACCCGAATCATCTGTTAATGTTTCTCTTAGCTTCATTAAAACATTAGTTTTTTCCAATGAACTTGCATCACTTGGAAGATTTTCTAATTCTTCATATGATGCTTTTAGGTTATTATACCAATAACCTATATCATTTTTAGGTTGATGAAGAATAATCGAAACAACTCCCTCTGTAAGATTGTTCTTTTCTGCATATGAAATAGCATGCTTAAGTTCTTCTTTTGCCATTTCAACAGAGTTTGCATCTGCTGCTCTTTTTAAGTACTGTTTGCAATTAGTATTAAATGATATCCATTTTACAATCCGTACTCCTCCCCACATGCAAAACAAAACAGTTGCAACAATCGCTAAAGCTAAAAATACTGTCTTTTTTGTGTTTTCTTTTTTCATACTGCTACCTCCTTAAAGTTTTAAATTTTGGTTAGAGACTTAAAAAATTTACTTCTATATTATTATAGCACAATTTACATAAAATATCAATTTTAATATAACTTTTATTATATATTTGTTAACATATTTTACTAAATTAATACTTTTCTACCCTTATCTATGCATTATGTTACTGGTTTGTAAATAATACAACTAAATTATAACTAATCAGTAGAAGAGGGTATCCTAAAATAGGACCCCTCTTTCATTTTTATATAGTCTCCTCATCATAATAGCGATTATTTCTAATCTTTTTATCATAACCTCTTTTATATTCTATTTCTAGTTTTTCAAATTCTTTTTTTGCCTTACTTTTTGAAAAATTAAATGATTGCCATGTAATTTTTTCTTCTTCTAAATCTTTTTTTACATCATATAAATAATTATTTACTCTATTACTCAAATTTTCATCATTTTCTATTTTATTTAATAATATTTTCATTTCTAATGCAGAATCTGTGCTGTCTAATTTTTTTAGGTAGTAAAAATCAAATTTTCCTGTTTCAAAGTACAAGTCTACATTTCTTTTTGCTATTAGTTTGTTTATATTTATAAAATTCATTATTATATACATTGTTATAATTATTGCAAAATATGTGTAAAATAAGTTGATTTTTTGTTTTATAACATATATTGCTGTTGGTATTGTTAATATTACTTCTGTTACAAGTGTGAAAAATACTAGTATTCTTAAGTATGTATAACCATATTTTCCTACATATAATCTCATTTTTTGGAATGATACTATTATTAATACTATTGTAAATATTAGCATTAACATATTCATTACTTTTTTATATCTTTTAGCTACTACACTTTCATCTGCTTTATTTATTGTTGATATTATTATAAATATAAAGTTTATTATTGATACTACCATTAATTGGAAAAATCCTTGTCTTGCAGTTTGCGATAAACTTTCGATTTTGTTTGTATCTCCTAAATTTACTATTTGTACTACACTAAATATTGCATATAATACATTTAATATTGTAAGTATTATATTTATTGTAAATATGTCTATTTTTATACTTTTTGGCTTGTTTATTTTTTCAATAATATTAAATGAACTTTTTTCATTTGTTAAATTATAAATAAAGCTTACAAAATATATAAATAATACTGCTATTAAAACAATTCTTAAAATAAAATATACAACTTCCCAGCTTGTAAATAATTTTATAATATAATCTGCAAAACCACTAAATATTTTTGCAAAATTGTCGTCTGCTGATATTAGCAAAAATAGTATTATTAATATAATTGGTATAGCTATTATTATTGCTTTTATTATTCTTTTTGTTAGCTCTATTTTGCTATTCTTACTTCCTGCACCTTTTACTGAACTTTTTATTATTGAAAGTGCTTTTCCGACAAATTCTAGTGGTCCAATTATTACATTAAATATTTTTGTAAAAAATAATGTATATTTTAATTTTTCACTTAATGCCCAAATTATCATTGCAGCAAATAATGCTAGTATTACAAATATGTTTAGTATGTTAAATAAATTATTGTTGAAAAATAAATATGTGCTACATAGAAGTAAAATTGGTACTACTAAAATATATGATTTTTTGTTTTTTATTTTTCCCATTTTATCCAATACTTTTATAAGTGAAAATATTAATGGGATAGCAAATAATATTACTGATATTCCGTACATCTTGTCTAAAAAATAATATTGAGTGCCAAATACTTAAAAATAAGCTTAAAACTATTGCAAGTTCCATATTAAATCTCCCTCCTTACTTTTATTATTTTATTATATTTATAATAATTTGTAAATATTTTAATTTTTTATTATATCAAACTAAAAACAAAGGTGCCTATTTAGACACCTTTATTTTGTTTGTTACTGATTATTTTATCTTTGCTTTTGATAAATTTGTTTTTGGATCATCGATTTTACTATGGGATGATTCAAAGTTGTTGGCATACTAGAATATACATGTCCATTCTCTATAATTTTATTCTTAAAGGGCGGACGTTGAGTTAAATATGACAAAAAACCATTTGACTTGTGAGGCTGCTCACCTTCTTCTTTATAGATTATGCCATCTATAATTGGAGAGCAAATCTTAAAAAATAAATTAACTGGATGTATAACATCTTTCCATGTGTGTTCAACTTCTCTATCAAGAATAGAAATAATAACATTTACATCCGCTTTTTTTAATCCTGCATAGTCTGATTCTTCTAAATATTTTGCTCCAACAGCAATGTCATCATCTACTAAATGTCCCGAATATATCCAACTTATTAAGTACCAAAAACAATGTAAATGTTTTTTCATTACTTCTGGCATTACAGAATAAGTCCCTTTAAAAATTGGACATATTGCATCAATTGTCACATTTTCTGACCAGCTTATGCCATTTAAAATCATAGTAGCAGATTTTGTAAAACCTACTAGTATAATATTTTCCCATGACATTTGGTCTTTTACTAATCTTTCAAGTTCTTTTCCTGAATCTAAAAGACCCCTGCACCCAAAATATTCTGGATGTTTTTTCCAAATTCTCTTTATTCTGCCTCTTTTGGGTTCTAGTAATTTTGGATCACTTAGTTTGTAATACAAGCCATATATTTGGCAATTTTGATAACTTGGCTTTATAGGTTTTGAAAAAGGATCTTTCATTGCCCATCCATTGTTGATAATAACAATTGGCTCTCCTTCCATTCCTTCTTTAACCAAAGTTAAAATAAAGTTCCGACCATTATATACTACTGGTTGATTGAAGTATTCCTCCACTTCTCCGTATATAGGCCGATACATATTATCAGTTTCAAACATCATATACACCGCCTCCTTTTTTGCACTTTTAAAATTATATCATATATCTTTACATAATGCAATTTATTTTTTCCCTAGTTTAACCTTAATTTCTAAAGTTTCCTTATTTCTTATAACTGTGAGTAGTACTTCGTCATTTGGATTTTTTGTATATATATATGCTTTTAGATCATTCATTTTATTTAGTTCTATTCCATCTATTTTTGCTAATATATCTCCTTCTTGCAAGCCTGTTTGATCGCTTGCACTGTTTTTCGTAATTTGTACAACATATATGCCTGATTCAAAGTTCATATTGCTATTTAAATATGGAATTACATTTTTGTCATATGCAAATATTCCAAGTGTTGCTTCTTCAAAATTCCCATTTGCTATAAATTTTTCTACAACTGGTTTTATAACATTTATTGGAACTGCAAAACCTATTCCTTCTGCACTTGTAATTTTTACAGAATTTACTGCAATAACTGTTCCATTTGGCTTTATTAATGGTCCCCCACTGTTTCCTGGATTTATGGTTGCATCTGTTTGAATTAAATCTGCCATATACACATCTTGTCCATTTTCTGAAAATTTTATTGTTCTGTCTACCGCACTTATTATTCCCGATGTTACTGTTCTTTGAAACTCAAATCCTATAGGGTTTCCTATTGCATATACCGACTGTCCTATTTTTGTATCATTTGAATCCCCTAATTTCATGTAGTCCAAACCTTTCATGTTTATTTTTACAATACTTAAGTCTAAATTACTATCTGACCAAACTACATTTCCATTATATATTTTTCCATTTTCTAGTGTTACATAGCAATTACTATATTTTTCTCCTGAAACATGTTCATTTGTTATTATATAGCCATTTTCAGATACAATAAAACCTGTTCCAATTCCTAAATTTTTTGTACTATCATTTGTAAATACACTTGCACCAACGTTTTTTATTTTAGAAATTCCAACAACTGCTTTATTAGCCTCTTCAATTACATCTGATACTGTTTTACTTTTTTCTTCTTGCTCTATTACCGATAATGATGTTCTTTCTATTGTGGTATTATTATAATTTGTACCTATATTGGGTGCTATTTCTATTTTTGAGTACATTGTATATAACCACCAAAAAAGCAAAATAGCAAATCCCACAATTACCATTTTAATAATTATTTTCTTAAGCTTTTTTGCTTTTTCAAAATTATTCATAAAAACCTCCAAAATATGTATTTTTGTTTCTTTTTTATATTCTAGGAAAATTCTCATAATGAATGAGAATTTTCTGTAGAAGATAATTATGGAGAGCCTTAGATTTTCTTAAGATTTTCATGTTTTAGAAAATCTTAGGATCTCTTTTTTATTATTTCCAAATTTTATTATTAAATACATATTTAGGAAGAATACTCTTTGAAAAAATTTCTATAAAAAGGCAATCTTCCTATTACTCCCTATATTTTTCTACTATTCAAATTTAGTATTCTAAGCTTATTTTTAAATAGTTATATTTTTTCGCAAATTTTGTCAAATTTGTTTGATTTATAATATATTATAGTATATAATTTTCAAAATTAATAAAATAAAGAGGGACTGTGAATTTTATGGAAAAAAAACAACTATTTGAATTAACTAACCCGCAAAAATCAATTTGGCTTACTGAGCAATATTATAAAGGAAGTACTATAGGTAACCTTGTTGGTACTCTTACCATAGATGAAAAAGTAGATTTTGAATTATTAAAAAAATCTATTAATATTTTTATACAAAATAATGATGGTATAAGATTAAGACTTTTACTTAAAAATGATTCTGTATTACAATATGTTAATTGTTTTGTTGATGAAGATTTTGAAATAATAGAGTTAGAAGATGAAAAACAGCTTAATCACTTAGAAACTAAAGTTACTAATAGTTGTTTTGATCTTATTGATAATAATTTATTTAGTTTTACGATTTTTAAATTTCCAAATGGCCATGGAGGATTTATTGCAAAATTGCATCATATTATTTGTGATGCATGGACTATGACTGTTTTAACAAATCAAATAATTACAAATTATGATAATTTATTAAATAATAAACCAGTTGATAATACATCTTATTCTTACATAGATTTTATAAATTCAGAAAAAGAATATTTAAATAGTTCCAAATTTTTAAAATCAAAAGAATTTTGGGATTCTAAGTTTGACTCACTTTCTTTTTCTTATATTTGTGATACAAATTCCAATTCTTGCTTAGCTAAAAGAAAATCTTATTGTTTAAGTAAAAACTTCTGTAATAGTTTATCTAACTTTTTTGCAGAATATAAAACATCTGCTTATAGTATTTTTATGAGTGCACTTAGTATTTATTTATCTAAAATTAATAATGTTAGTAATCCAATTGTTGGAACTCCTGTACTTAATAGATGTAATTTTAGCCAAAAAAATACTATTGGAATGTTTATAAGTACAGTTCCTTTTAAAACTCATATTGACTTAAATAATACTTATATTTCGTTATTAAAAGACTTTTCAAATACAGAATTTTCTATTTTTAGAAACCAAAGATATCCTTTTAATATTTTACTTAATGATTTAAGAAAGAAATTTAACTTTTCTAAAAATTTATATGATGTAGCTTTATCTTACCAAAATGCTAGAAATAATAATTCTACATCTAATATAAAATATCATACAAATTGGATTTTTAATAATACAGTTGCTAATAATTTAGATATACATATACATGATATGGATGATACAGGATTACTTTCTATTTACTATGATTATAAATTAGATTTATTCCACGAAAAAGATATAATTTTACTACATAAAAGACTTATGCACATAATTAATCAGGTTATTAATAATCCTTATATATTACTAAAAAATATAGATATTTTATCACCTGATGAAAAAGATTTTATATTAAATAAATATAATAATACAAAATTAGATATAATTAATATTCCTGTTATAAGAGATTTTGAAAATCAAGTAAAACTTAATCCTAATAATATTGCTATATGTGATAAAGAAAAGTCTTATACATATAAAGAGATAAATTGTATGGCTAACAATTTATCTTTCATATTATCTAAAAAGAACATTAAGCCTTATGATAAAATTTGCTTGTTTTTGGAAAACTCTATAGAACTAATTGTTAGTATTTTAGCTACACTAAAACTTGAAGCTTGCTATATTCCTATTGATGTTAAATATCCTATACATAGGGTAAAATACATTATTCAAAATAGTAACGCTAAAATAGTCTTATCTAATAATAAAAATAAAAAAAGCATAAGTCAAATAAAAGATAGCAAATATATAATTGATTTAGAAATTTTAGACACTAATTTTTCTAAAGCTTTTAATACCTCAAAAATTAAAGATGATTCTTTAGCATATATAATATATACTTCTGGTTCTACTGGAAATCCTAAGGGGGTTAGTATATGTAATAAAAGTTTATCAAACTATATTAGCTTTTGTAAAAGACAATATGTTTCAGGCAAAAATACTAATTTTCCATTGTATTCATCAATTGCTTTTGACTTAACTGTAACTTCTATTTATACGCCTTTAACAACTGGTAATACAATATATATATATGAAAATGAAAATCCTCAATTATTACTAAAGTCTATAATAGAAGATAGAAAGGTTCATATTATAAAACTTACTCCTGCACATTTAAATTTATTATTAGATATAGATTGTTCTGAATCTATTGTAAATAAATTGATTGTAGGTGGAGATCTGCTTTCCATAGAGTCCTGTGAAAAAATCTCATCTAAATTTATAAATGATTTACATATTTATAATGAATATGGACCTACAGAGGCAACTGTTGGCTGTATGATACATGAATATTCAAAAAAAGATAAAAAATATACTTCCATTCCAATTGGAAAACCTATAGATAATGTTAATATTTATATTTTAGATAATAATTTATCTTTAGTCCCATGTGGTATGCTTGGACAAATGTATATAGGTGGAGACTGTTTATCTTCTGGATATATAAATTTAGAAAATGCCAATAAATGTTCTTTTATAATAAGCCCTTTTGATAACACAAAAATATTATATAAAACTGGTGATTTAGCTAAGTTATATTATAATGGAACTATGGAGTATTTTGGACGTTCAGATTTTCAAGTTAAAATAAATGGATTTAGAATTGAAATAGGAGAAATTCAATCTAATCTTCTAAAACATAATAAAATAAAAGATTGTTATATAACAACAATTAATATAGATAATCAAAAAATATTATGTGCTTATTATACCTCTATTTGCGATAAGGACTTAGATAATTTAGATTTATTCTTAAGTAAGAGCTTACCATTATACATGATTCCAAAATATTTTATTAGATTAGAAAATATACCTCTTAGTGTTAATGGAAAAGTAGATAAAAAACTTTTACCTATTCCAGAAATAAAACAGGCTCCTTATACGCCACCTGAGAATAATTTAGAAGAGTTATTACAAAACATTTTTTATGAATTATTAAATGTAGAAGATAAAATAAGTGTAACTGCTAATATATTTGAATATTATATAGATTCTCTTATTTTAATAAAAGCCCAAACTATGCTTTACACAAATGGTATAGATGTTAATACTCAAGTCTTTTATGAATATAAAACAATTAGAGAACTTGCAAATTACATATTAGACCATACAAATTCAGATTATTATAATAAAAATACTTATCCAGATATTTCCCAAATAAGCAAACCTATAAATAAAAAGTTTAACTATAATAATATTTTATTATTTGGTTCAACAGGCTTTTTAGGAATTCATATTTTGCATAACTTGCTTGTGTTAACTACATCACAAATATATTGTATAATTAGAGAAAAAAGTAACATTTCTTCATATGAAAGATTAAACTCTAAGTTTAAATTATATTTTTCAGAAGATGAGTTTTTAAAATATAAAAATCGTATTAATATTATTGAAGGTAATATTTTGCAAGATAATTTAGGTTTATCTTCACAAACATATGATAAAATAAGTAATAACATTGATTGTGTTATAGATACAGCAGCTATTGTAAAACATTATGGTAGTTATGATGAATTTTTCAAAACAAATGTAAAGGGAACTAAACAAGTAGTTACATTTTGCAAAAAGAATAATATACCACTGCATTATGTTTCTACATTATCTGTATCTGGATATGGATTAGTCGAAACTCCAAACAATTCTAAGTTTGATGAGTCTAATTTATATATTGGTCAAAAATATAAAGATAATGTATATGTAAGAAGTAAATTTGAAGCTGAAAAATTAATTATAAATGAGTGCAAAAATGGACTTGTTGCATCAATTTATAGAATTGGGAATATTACTAACAGATTTACAGATGGAATGTTCCAAGAAAATGCTAAAGAAAATGCATTTTTAAACAGATTAACTAGTTTTATTTGCTTAGGCTGCGTTCCAAAGGAATTATTAAATTTTAATTTTGAATTTACACCTGTTGATATTTGTGCTAATTTTATTGTAAATTTAATAAATTTACAAAATAAAAATTTAGAAATATATCATTTATTTAATTCAAATTATTTAAATGGTAAAACTTTGGTAAAATTTATAACTGATACTGGTTATAATATTAAGTCTGTTGATATGTGTGAATTTAAAGATAAACTTATGTCTTCAAATAAATTATATTTTGGAATAACAAGTTATTTGAATAATTTAAATAATAATGGTAATGTTGAACTAAATAATACTATTACAAATAAGCTACTTTTAAAAAACAATTTAATTTGGCCACAAATTACTAATGAATATATTGAAAAATTAATTAAATATTTAGAAAAAAATAATTTTATAGGTGGTAATAATAATGAAACAAACAAAAAAAATATTTAATATAAATACTCCGAAAAAATTAGCATTACTTAATACAATAATTTTTATATTTACTTGTATACTTTTATATTTTGCATTGCCTAAAATACTAAATTATCCTGTAAACTCAATAGATAATGACTTTCAAATTCAAACAGTTGGAATTAAATATACAGATCAATGTATAATTCTAATTTCAATTTTAACATGTATGCTTTATATTACTTTACGACTTGTATATAGAAAATTAAATATTTCTAGCAAAAATATAGCTAACCTTTCGGCTAACGAAATTAAAAAAATCAGAAAAAAGTGTTTTAACTATCCTTTCGTTATGTTTATAATAGAACTCTTTGTTCCTTCTATTATAGTCGCATTATTGCTAGTTGTCTTTAATACTGAATTTGAATTAATAATAAGAATATCTACTGTTGTATTTTCTTTGTCTGCAATATTTGCAATTATATCCTATATGGTTAGTAGAAATTTCTTTGTTACAAAATTAATCCAAACAGATTCTTTAGGAAAAAATGATTCAAATGGAATTAGGTTAAATTTATATAAGAAATTATTAATACAAATATTACCGCTTTTTCTATATTCTTTTGTATTAATTTTGTTAATAGCATTATCTTTAATGACAACAGAAAAAAGTAATCTTATAAATTATTTTTATAAACAAGAACTAGATTCAAGATTTTTAGATAATACTACTTATGATTTAGAAGAAGCAAAAAATATATTAAGCAATATTACTTTAAACTCACAAAATGATACAATCTTCATACTTTCTTGTGACACAAACCAAGTATATTATTCTCCAGTAGAATTAAATACCTTTTTAAAAAATTATATTAAATTATTTTATGAAAATACAGATGGACATGTTTATGAATACTATGGACAAAATGTTGAAGGTTGTGTTACCAAAATACATACTACCTTGGGTGACTACTTTGTTGGAATAAGATATTTTGTATTTGAAAATACGTTTATTACACCTTTTATTATGGTAGCAATTGCACTTATGATATTTAATGGATTATTTATATTTTATATAGGTAAATCATTTTCAAATGATATAAAAGATGTTGTTAAGGGTATGGAGAATATATCTAATTCAAATGATATAATATACTCAAAAAATTTACCAATAACTGCAAATGACGAAATAAGTGATCTAACTAAATCATTTAATAAAATTCAAACATTAACTGCACAAAATATTAAACAACTACAAAATAACCAAAATATGCTTATGGAAAAAGAACGTTTAGCATCACTTGGACAATTAATTGGTGGAATATCTCATAACCTAAAAACACCCATAATGTCTATTTCTGGAGCAACAGAAGGTCTAAATGATTTAATAAAAGAATATGATAGTTCTATTGGTGATCTAGATGTTACAAATGAAGATCATCATGAAATTGCAAAAGATATGCAAACTTGGGTTAATAAAATAAAAGAATATACAGAATATATGTCAGATATTATAACTACAGTTAAAGGACAAGCAGTTACATTATCTTCAGATAATGATGTTGATTTTACAATAGATGAATTAATAAAACGTGTAGATATATTAATGAAACATGAACTTAAAAACTCGTTAATAACGTTAAATATAAACTTAAATATTGATAAAAATACTGTTTTAGATGGAAATGTTAATAGTTTAGTACAAGTTGTAAATAACATGATTTCAAATGCAATCCAAAGCTATAATGGACAAACAGGCAATCAAATTAACTTAAATTTTGATAAAAAAGATGGAAGTCTTTTAATTTCAGTTCAAGACTTTGGAATGGGAATGAGCAAAGAAGTTAAGTCTAAATTATTTAAAGAAATGATTACAACAAAAGGCAAGAATGGCTCTGGACTTGGACTGTTTATGTCGTATTCTACAATAAAAGCTCATTTTAATGGAGATATTAGTTTTGAGTCTCAAGAAGGAAAAGGAACTTGTTTTTATATAAGTATACCAATTTAATAGACAAAGTGGTGGACTTTTGTATCAATATAAAAGTCCATTTCCTTGTTTTTTTCTTATCCTTTGAAAAATGAGCCATTACTAATGGCCCGTAAAATATATATTTCGGAATTTTGTATATGAATAGTAACCATTTTTCGTCCTTTTCTTACATTTTTTAGCAATTTCTATTGATTTTATTAAAATATGTATATATAATAGTTTTATTAAAATTAGACTTATTTATGTTTAATTTGTGTAGGAGGCATAATATGAGAAAAAATATGCAGACAGTAGAATCTTCTGGATATAAAATTATTGCTGTTGATGATGAAGAGGGTATTGTTGATTCTTTATCTATTTTTTTAAAGCGCTCTGGTTATGATTTCACTGGTGTTACAGATCCTACTAAAGCTATAGAACTTATAAAAAATGAACATTTTGATTTAATGATTCTAGATTTTATGATGTATCCTTTGCATGGTGATCAAGTTGTTGAGCAAATACGTAAGTTTAATAAAGAGCTATATATTTTACTTTTAACTGGTCATAAGGATTTAGCTCCGCCACTTGATACTATTAGAAGATTAGATATTCAAGGTTATTGTGAGAAAAGTGATAAATTTGATCAATTATTACTTTTGATTGAATCTGGAATTAAATCTATAGCCCAAATGAATGAAATAAAAAGAATTAATAACGAACTTTCTTATGCAAATTCTGAACTAGAAAAGGCTTATATGGAAAGTATAGAAACATTAAGATATACGGTTGAAGCAAAAGACCCTTATACAAGAGGTCATTCTGATAGAGTATCGGCATATTCTGTTTTAATTGGTGAAAAATTAGAGTTACCTCAAGAAGATTTAAGAACTTTAAGAATTGGTGGCTTATTCCATGATATAGGAAAAATTGGAGTACCTGATAGTATTTTATTAAAAGAGTCTAAATTAGATTATGACGAATATTCTCAAATAAAAAATCATCCTATAATTGGAGAACATATTTTAACTAATGCGACAATTTTTAAAAGTATTATTCCAATTGTAAAACATCATCATGAAAGATTTGATGGTAGAGGTTATCCAGGTCAGCTTTCTGGAGAAAGTATACCTTATATGGCAAGAATTGCAGCAATTGCAGATACATTTGATGCTATGACATCTAAAAGATCTTATAGGGATCCTTTACCTTTAAAATTAGTAATAGATGAAATAAAACGATGCTCTGGAACACAATTTGATCCAGAAATTACAAAAGTATTCTTAGGATTATTAGAAAATGAATATAATAAAATACAAGAAATTCAAAATGAATTATAAGTAACATAAATTTAAATATACTAACATATTATTTTGTAAGTATATATCTTATAATTTATATGTTAATCATTAATTTTGGTATTAATAAATATATTAATATATATAATAAAATAAAGGGGGAATTAATTATGACATCATCAGAAATAAGAGCTGTGGCACGTAAAAGTCTTACAGGAAAGTGGGGAAAAGCAGCACTTGCAACTTTAGTATTTTCAGTTTTAGTTTATTTAATTAGCTTTGTATTAAATCTTATACCTTTTGTTGGAAGTTTAGTTGCAACTGTTATATCTCCAGTATTATCTTTTGGATTTTTAATTACAATGATGAAATTAAAAAGAGGTACAGAAATTTCTTATGTAGGATTTTTCTCAGATGGATTTAATTCATTTGGAAAAGTATGGGGGGTTATAGGTTGGACTTTAGTAAAACTTCTTGTTCCAGCAATTCTAGTTATTGTTTCAATAATAGTTATGGTTATAGGAATAGCTATGTCAGCAACTGGTTCATCAGTTGGAGTTATTTTAGCTGTAATTGGTGGTATAGCTTATTTTGTAAGTTTAATATATACAATAATCAAAAGCTATTTATATCAGTTAAGTTTATACATAGTATTTGACAATGAAAATATGACTGCAAAAGAAGCTGTTCAAGAAAGTGAAAAATTAATGACTGGACATAGATGGGAATTCTTCTGGCTACAACTTACATTTATTGGTTGGATGTTCCTTGCAATGCTTTCTTGTGGAATAGGTTTATTATGGCTTATGCCTTATATACAAATTTCAACAATTGCTTTTTATGAAAACTTAGCTGGAAAAACTGATACAGAAGTTCAAAAAGTAGAAGAAAGTTCAGATCCAATACAATAAAAATAAAAAATAAATCCTTTAAAATAGGATTTATTTTTTAGCTTTAATATAACAATGGATTAAAAATATTTTTTATTCCACTTATAACACATAAAATTACTGCAATTATTATAAGACATGACTTATATTTTGTTATCTTCACATTTAAAGAACTGTCCTTTTTTATAATATCTCTAATTTTTAAAAACATATATATAATATAAAAAATTAACAAAGGAATTGTAAGTATGTTATACTTTAGAGACATTGCCATTTCTCCTTTTAGTAAATAAATAAAAGATCTTGTTATTCCACAACAAGGACAAGGAATATAGAATAATTTATTTATTATACATACTCGAATATTTAATTTATATGTTAATATTATAAGCATTAATATAAAAAAATTAATGCTTATCTTTTTTATTATTTGATTTTTCATTTTATATTCCTTAAATTTTCATTTTGATGTCTGACGTTTGTTTATTTGTTAGTTAGAATGTTTTCGGGTCGTCGGAAATTTCGGAGTTGTTCGAACGAATGTGAGAATACAAATCCGTTATACCCTTAGGTACGCCAACCCCCTACAATATTTGACGTTGGTTTGTTTGTCGGTTTTAATTTGTTCGGGCGGACAGGGCCGTCCGCCTCTACGGTATTTGATTTTATATTTTCATTGATAATTTTACTTTTTGTTTTTCATTATCTATTCCTATTACTTTTACTTTTACAATATCTCCAATTGACACTATATCTGATGGATTTTTTACGAATTTGTCTGATAGTTCTGATATGTGGACAAGTCCATCATGTTTTACTCCTATATCCACAAATGCTCCAAAATCTATTACATTTCTTATAGTCCCTGTTAATATCATTCCTTCTTTTAGATCTTCAAATTTTAGTACATCTTGTCTTAATATAGGTTTTGGCATTTCATCTCTTACGTCCCTTCCTGGTCTTGATAGTTCTTCTATAATGTCCGATAATGTCATTTCCCCTATTTCTAATTCCCCAGCAACCTCATTTAACTTTAACTCATTTAATTTTGCTCTTAATTTTTTTATTTTTTCTTTATGCAATAAATCTTCTTTTTGATAACCTATTTTTTGTAGTAACTTTTCTACTGCTTCATAACTTTCTGGGTGAACAGCAGTAGTATCTATTGGATTATCTCCTCCTATTATTCTTAAAAATCCTGCACATTGCTCATATGCTACTTTTCCAAGCTTAGGCACTTTTAATAACTGTTTTCTATTTTTTAGTTTTCCATTTTCGTCCCTATATTTTACAATGTTTTTACTTATTGTTTTATTTAGACCTGATATATATGAAAGAAGTGATGATGTTGCTGTGTTCACATCTACTCCTACTTTGTTAACTGCACCTTCTACCACTCCTGCTAGACTTTCCTCTAGTTTCTTTTGATTTACATCATGTTGATATTGTCCTACTCCTATTGCTTTTGGATCTATTTTTACAAGTTCAGCAAGTGGATCTTGCAAACGTCTTGCAATTGAGATTGCTCCTCTTATTGAAACATTGATATCTGGATATTCCTCTGTTGCAAGTTTTGATGCTGAATAGACTGATGCTCCTGCTTCACTTACAATTGTATATAACACTTCATGTTTAGCATTTTTTATCATTTCTGCTACAAACATTTCAGATTCTCTTGAAGCTGTTCCATTACCTATTGCTATCATATTTACACTATATTTTTCTATTAGTTTTAATAATTCTTTTTGAGCTTTCTCTACATCGTTTTGAGGCTGAGTTGGATATACTGTTGTATAGTCTAATAACTTACCTGTATCATCTATAATTGCTATTTTACATCCTGTTCTATATGCAGGATCAAATCCCATAACTACTATGTCTTTTATTGGTGCTCCTAATAATAATTGTTTTGCATTATGTCCAAATACTTTTATTGCTTTTTCTTCAGCTTTGTCACTTAGGTCTGATCGTATTTCTCTATCTATAGATGGCTCTATTAGTCTTTTATAACTATCTTGTATAGTTTCTTCTAACATGGTTGTAAATTGTGTTTTCCCTTTTATTACATCTTTATTTATATACCCTATTATTTGGTCTTCTGGTTTTTCTAACGATACTTTTAAAAATTTTTCTTTTTCTCCTCTATTTATTGCAAGTATTCTATGGCTTGGGATTGTTTTAATTGTTTCTGAGAAGTCGTAATACATTTCATAACTTGATTTTCCTTCTTCATCTACTGCTTTTGTTTTTATAAGTCCCATTTTATAACATAAACGTTTTATTTCTTTTCTATATTTTGGTTCGTCTGATATTATTTCTGCAATTATGTCTAGGGCTCCCCCAATTGCTTCTTGTGCAGTTGAGACAGTGTTGTCATTTAATGTTTTGTTTGTTGTAGGTTCTGGTGCGTTTAGGTCACACAGGTGGTTCACCCCTACGGTGTCTGACATAGATTTGTCTGTAGGTTTTGATATATTTGGGTCGTCTAAGGACGCCACCCCTACATTTATGTATTGTTTTGCAATTTCGTTTATGTCTTTGGTTTCTTTTTGTTCATATATTATTTTAGCTAGTGGCTCTAATCCTTTAGCTTTTGCTATTGTTGCTCTTGTTTTTTTCTTTTGTTTGTATGGTCTATATATATCTTCTACTTCTGCTAAGGTTTTTGCAATTTCTACAGATTTTTTTATTTTATCTGTTAGTTTTCCTTGTTCTTCTATGCTTTTTATTACTTCTTGTTTTCTTTGTTCTAAATTTCTTAGGTAATTTAGTCTTTCTCCTAGTTCTCTTAAAATTTCATCACTTAGACCTCCTGTTGCTTCTTTTCTGTAACGTGCAATAAATGGTATAGTGTTTCCTTCATCTATTAATTTTACTGCAGCTTCTACTCCGTGTATATTTTATATTTAATTCTTCTGATATTATTTGTATTATTTTATCCATTTTTTCTCCTTACTTATTATTTGTTAATTATTTATATTTTTTATAATATAATTACAAAAGCTTATTTATAATAATTCTTATAAATAAATATTAATAAAAGAGTTACTTTATTAGTACACTCTTTTATCTATATTAGTTATTTTCCAAAATTGTTGCATCTAATTCACTATTAAAACTATCTATATCAGAAACGTCTCCAGAATTCAACTTATTAAAGAAGACTTCATAGTTCCTAGGAGTTAACATTGTAAATTTATATCTTATATCCTTGTTATCTTTATGTAGCTTTTCATTTATAGCTTTAAAGTGCTCTATTGCAGCTTTGTGTTTTCCTATATTTTCAGGTTCAGGATTAGCTATTTGCTCATCACTTTTTATTTCAACTACTAAAACTCTATTCATAAAAATTATAAAGAAGTCAGGATTGAATATCCCTCTTTGAGCATGTTCACCTTTTCTCCATGAGTATTCAAAAGAGTAGAATCCTTTAGAATTTGATTTTACCCAACTTTTTATATTGTTATTTCTTAACTCAGTCAATTTCTTTATAAATTCCTTTTCTGGATCACTGTCTGCTATAACAAATGTTTGAGGTGTTTTAAAATCGTAAATATTTCTAACTTCTTTTTGCCTATATGCATTAGTAGTATCTATAACTTCATTAAAAAACTCAATTTCTTCTTCACTTAAATATTTCTCAGTTCTTGATGTCCAAAATAGAACCTTCTCCTTGTTTAAAGCACTTGCACTCACATAATCTTTATGCATACTTTTAGTTGATATTTGAGTAAAATTATCTGGTATTATTTTGTAATCAACAAATGAACTACCTTGTCTAAAAATTACTCCAATAGAAGATAGAAATTTCTGCTTTAGCTTTTCAGTTATCTCATTATTTCCCGATTTCTCTAATGATAAACTTATTACTTTCTTTAATTTATCTACTGTCCACTTTTCTTTATATTTTTTACAAAGTTCTTCATTCTTATCTTCACCATCAGATAATTCATCAAATTTATACCACATAGCAGTTGCTACATCATCTATAGTATAAGTCTTATGATAAATAGTTGTAATCCACGATCTAATCTTATCAGTATTAGCCTCAACAAAATCTGCATTAATTGTTTCATTTTGACTATCAGTTGGCAATACAATATATCCTTTATCAAATAAGTTATACATTCCCTCTTTCTTTATTTTAGTGACTATTTTATCTGGCTTATAATCAACATTTAATAATTCAAAATTATATTCTGAATCTTCTATTATTGAATTTGACAATTTCTTTTCAATTTCTAAAACTTCGTCAACTAGTTTTTTCACACTACTTGCCCATTTTGCATGATTAAATATAGTAACTTTAGGTAATCCCATTTCTTGATAATCCCAATTTACTGGTATTCTTAATCCTCTACCTAATACTTGTGCTATTAATAATTTTGAATTAAATGCTCTTTCTTCGTCAGGAACAATTTGAAATACTCTTTTTACATCCCAGCCTTCTGTTAGCATTGAAACTGAAAATATCCATTCAACTTTACTATCTAAATTATCTACACTTTTTAATTTAATTCTATCTAATGCTGCATCAGACTTTGAGTGAATTATCAAAACTTTTTCATTTACTTCTTCATCATTTAATTTTAGAGATTCTTTTAAAAATCTTTTGAATTCACTAGCTTTCTTTTTACATGAATTTACATTTGCAGTAACTATAAGTGTTAATGGTAGATAATTTATCTTCTTTTTTATTTCTTCATGAGAGTTTATTATAACTTTCCACTTATCTTCATCTTTTACTGGAATATTACTTTCTGAAACATATTCTACCAATTTAACTCTTCTATCTTCTATAGCTTGTTTTAGCGAATATCTATATATAACATTAGAAAAGTATGTATTATCTTTATAATAGCATGTTCCTGATAATCCAATATTATATTTAAAGTTTATCTTTTCAACAAATGATTTCCATTCGTTTTCTTCAGAATAATATACATGATGGACTTCATCACATAAAAGTAATGTCTTTTGACCTTTTCCATTTAAACTATCTAAAATTGAACTACTTGAATTTTTATATACAGCATCTCTATTTTCTATACAAATACATCCTTTTACTATACTTTCAGATCCATTAGTTATTTTTGGTGGGACACTTTTTAAAGCACCATTTAAATTTTCATCAATTGCAAATTTTCTAAATTTTTTTGTTAGTTCTTCTTCTATTGTAACACTTGGCACTAATACTAATACTTGATCTACTTTTCCTTCAGCTAACATTATTGTAGCAATTGCATACATAACCCAGCTTTTACCTGTTCCTGTTGCTAAATCTATAGATGCTGAGTAACTATTAGGAAAACTTAACTTTCTTTCAAAGTTTTCATATGTTACATATGCATCTTTAATTAATTCGTTTTTTGTAAAATTTTCATATGCTAACTGACTTGTATTTTTATATTCACCACTGCACATAAATTTCAAAGCAGTTAGTATTGCTTCTTTTTGGTAGGTCCTATTTCCTACTAAATTATCAACAAAATTATAATACTTAGATTCATCCCATACTTCTATATTTACATTATCACTAACATCTAAAACTAAGTTCTTTTCTTTAATTCTTATCTTGTCCTTCATTTATTACCACCTTTCTTTCATTTCCTGCATTATCTATAAATATTAGCATGGCTTTTTTATCAATTTTACTTGTATCAAATTTTGCTTTATTTTCATGAAAGTTATTTTCATATAAAACATCATCTAAATCAAATATCTTACCATCATAACTGTAATCTATTAAAACCATTGATAAAGAAGATTCTTCTTCACCTTTTATTCTACTATTACTTTGAAATTTATTAATAATTAAATTATCATCTTTAATTAAAAAGTCTACTTCAGGTGGTTGAACAAAGTCAAATCCAATAGATTCAACAGCTTCATTTACATTTTTTGAATCTCTTGGCTGAATTGGAATAGAAAAGTCTTCTGTATATTTAGCTAACATAGAATATGGTACTCTTAATATATTAAATGTTACATTTCCTATTTCAATTTCATCTTCTGCAAAAGCAAATCTTCCTTTAGGTGCTATAATAAATACATTTCTACCTGCAGCTTCTCCAATTCTTAAATAAATTGAATTTAATGTTTCTATAGAAATTTTTGCTCCAATCTTTTTTAACTCATGTGGTGAATATACTTTAACTAAATCTCCATTTTTAGTTCCCTCAAATTCAAAATTTTTAATTTTCTCTGATTTAGGTGTACATCCCCATGATTGCATTACAAATAACTTCCAGTTATATTCATCAAATTGGTTTAATTTTTCTTCATCATATAGTCCTGCTGAATATACTGCAAATGGATTAATATTCTTCGTATGTAATAATCTTTTTTGAATAGTATAAATTGACAATTTTCCTACATCAATTGCTATCCATTTTCTATTAAGCTTTTCTGCAACAGCTGGTGTAGTCCCAGATCCTGCAAAACAATCTAAAACAATATCTCCTTCATTTGACGAAGCCTTAATTATTCTTTTTATTAAATCTTCTGGCTTTTGTGTTGGATATTTACTTTTATAATCTTTAGCTCCTAAAAATCCTGCAAAGTTTTTAATATCACACCATACATCTTTTATAGGCTTTTTAGAAATGTCTCCTGATGGTTGTATAATTTCTTCATATTCTTTATTAAACACATAGTCTGTTTTTGACTTTGTATAATATAAAATTGTAGCTTGAGAATAAATCCAATTAGGTGATAGCCATTTATTTCCTGCGACATATGGAATTGATGTATCCCAAATTATCGAACTTCTAAAATTGTTTTCCCCAAAAATTTCATCCATTAAAACTTTTACATAAGCAACTTTTTTATTATCTAAATGTACATAAATTGATCCATCATCGCAAAGCACCTCTTTTAATAAAATTAATCTTTTTCTTAACCATTCTAGAAAGTCTGCTCCAGCTTTTTTATCAGAATACGCTTTTTGATCCTCACTTGAAGTTTTAAAATCTCTTCTTGTTGAAAAAGGCGGATCAATGTAAATTAATTTTATTCCATCTGTTCCATCGGGATTTTTAAGCATTCCTTTTTCTTTATATTTAACTAAACTTTTTAAAACTTGTATATTATCTCCAAAAATCAATTTATTAATCCAGTCATTTTGGGACTTTTTATAATTTGAAGGAAATATCTTTTCTTCTTGTAATGGAACTGCAATTACTTTTGATATTATTTCTTCAGCACTTTCCTTTCCAGCATAAACTAACTCACATTCCTTTCTTCCAGAAGGAAACAATATTTTCTGAAACTCAATAGGAATCTCGCTTTCATTTTCTATATACTTTTTTGATTCTTCTATTACTTTTGCTAAAATTTTTAATCTATTTGTATCCATGTTTTCTCCCATCTTTACTTAATATAATAATACAATAAGTTGTTTATATAGTACTCAAATATATATTATATGTATTTTTTAAATGTGTCTCTCATTAATACTGCTATATCTATTGTCCTATTCATTAATTCATTATAATTACTATGATCTTCAAAATTTAGCCCTTTAATATGATAAATTATTCTTGAAGCTTTACTGTTATCTAATCTCCTCCAATCTAATTTAAATCCTAAATCTGCTTCTATATCATCTTTTTTATTATAAAGTTTATCAAATAATCCTTTATTATCAGTTATATATAATTCTACACCAATTACAGAATCTTTATTAACTAGCGTAATATCAATATGGGCTTCACTTGTACCTATAGCAACATTATACCAATGATCAGTAGTGGCTTTTCTTACATTAAATGGCTTTCCTCTTTCTATAATTACATCATTAAATTGATTCCAAAATTCAATTCTCTGAGATTGTGATTTATTCATGCTATCATTATTATTGAAAGACTTATTTTTCTTTATAAAGTCATTTGGTTGTTCTACAACCTGAAACATAGGAGCTTTATCTGAGTCTCCTATTTTATACGCATGAATTTCTATTAGGAAGAAATTTGCATTGCTATTAGTATTATTATTTAACCATTCAATAGCACTTCTGTGTTCTTCTCTTGCTTCTTTTACAATCCATACAATAACTTTTGCATCTAATCCAGAAGCATAAGTAATTATTTTTCCTAAATGATCATGATTAGATATTTCAAGTTGGTTTTCAATAATAACCTTAGTACCTGTTGTTTCATCTTTAGCAAATAAGTCACATCTATAAGTCCCTACATAAGTTTCTTTACTAATATCAACTAAAGTTAATCCTAATATATTATTTAAGTTTTCAATATTTTCCTTTTTAGCTAACCAATCTGAAAAGTTATATTGTTCATGCTTCCATAATTCTCTAATATCTACTTCTTCTAATTTTCCAATTTTCATAATTATTTTCCCTTTTTAAAATTTTTAATTTTTTATTCTATCCCTAAATATTCATTATATGTTACTTCTCTATCTATTAATCTTCCATCTTCTTTTATATCTATTATTCTGTTTGCTACTGTTTGTGTTAATTGATGGTCATGTGATGTAAATAAGATATTCCCTATGAATTTTTTCATTCCTTCATTTACACTTGTTATGCTTTCCATATCTAGATGGTTTGTTGGCTCATCTATTATTAGGAAGTTTGCCCCTGATAACATCATCTTAGATAGTACACATCTTACTTTTTCTCCCCCAGACATTACATTTACTTTTTTTAGAGCTTCTTCTCCTGAAAATAGCATTCTTCCTAAAAAGCCTCTTACATATGTCTCATCTGGATCTTTTGAATACCCTCTTAGCCAGTCTGTTATAGATAGATCTATATCAAATAAATAATTGTTATCCTTTGGGAAATATGTATTTGTTATTGTTGTTCCCCATATTATTTCTCCTACGTCAGCTTCTATCTCTCCTGCAAGTATCTGGAATAATACTGTTTTTGCATTCTCATTGTCTGCTAGAAAAGCTATTTTATCACCTTTTTTTACTGTAAAAGATATGTTGTCTAATATTTTTTGACCATCTACTACTTTACTTAAATTTCTAACTGTTAATATATCATTTCCTGGTTCTCTATCTGGCTTAAAATCAACATATGGATATCTTCTATTTGATGGCTTTATTTCATCTAACTCAATTCTCTCTAATGACTTTTTTCTTGATGTTGCTTGTTTTGATTTTGATGCATTTGCACTAAATCTTGCTATAAAGTCTTGTAACTCTTTTATTTTTTCTTCTTTTTTCTTATTTTGTTCTTTTGCTTGTTTTAGTGCAAGCTGACTTGATTCATACCAGAAATCATAATTTCCTGGATATACTTTTATTTTTCCAAAGTCAACATCTGCTATATTTGTACATACTTTGTTTAAAAAGTATCTATCATGCGATACAACAAGTACTGTATTTTCAAAGTTTATTAAAAACTCTTCAAGCCAAGCTATGCTCTTTAAATCTAAATCGTTTGTAGGCTCATCAAGTAAAAGTATATCTGGATTTCCAAATAAGCTTTGTGCTAGAAGTACTTTAACCTTGTCTCTTGCTTCTAATTCTCTCATATATTTATAATGATTTTGGCTATCTATTCCTAAATCATTTAAAAGTATAGCTGCATCACTCTCAGCATTCCATCCATCAAGTTCTGCAAATTTTTCTTCTAATTTTGCAGCTTTCATTCCATCTTCTTCATTAAAATCTGGTTTTGCATAAATTTTATCTTTTTCTTTCATAATATCGTAAAGTTCTTTATTTCCCATTATAACTGTATCTATTACTGTATAATCTTCATATGCAAAGTGATCTTGTTTTAAAACAGATATTCTTTCACCTTTATCTATAGAAACATCACCTTTGCTTGGTTCTATCTCTCCTGATAAAACCTTAAGGAAAGTTGACTTTCCTGCTCCATTTGCTCCTATTATTCCATAGCAATTTCCTTTTCCAAAGCGAATATTTACATCCTCAAATAACACTCTTTTTCCAAATCTAACAGTTACACCATTTACAGATAACATATATATTCCTCCTCATCTTTGCTTATAAATTATACATTGCTTTTATATAAAAATCAAGTAAATCATAAAACTTGCGTAAGAATGTTTGGTTCTTTATAAATAATTTTTAAGAGCACGAAATATCGTGCTCTTAAAAATTATTTATTATTTATTTTAATTATTATCAAATAATAATTTTATTCCCCATAATCCAGAAATTCCTACTAGAATATATATTATTCTTGAAAGCCATGTCATGGCTCCAAAGATAGCTTCTACTAAGTTAAATTCAAATATTCCTATAAGACCCCAATTTAGTGCTCCTATAATTATAAGGATTAATGCAATTGTATCTATAATTTTCATTTATTCAACCTCCCTTTTGTTTTTATTAGTTTATGTGTTTTTTTATGTTTTATTCAATTTTTTGAATTTTCAAGTCTGTCCCAAAAAGTCCAAAAAATACCAATCAGGGTCTGACCCCAATTGGCACCAATCTAATTTAGCATATCTTTCTTCTTTAACCACCATGTTACAATTAGAGTTAATATTCCTGATATTGCAATCATTATTATGAAGCCAAACCTTTCTGCTTCAAATGGCAACTTTACATTCATTCCCCAAAAGCTTGATACCATTGTTGGTACTGCTAGTACTATTGTTATTGATGTTAAAAATTTCATTACTCCATTTAGGTTATTTGAAATTATTGAGGCATATGCATCCATTGTTCCATTTAGGATGTCGCTATATATTTTTCCCATTTCTATTGCTTGTTTATTTTCTATTATAGCATCTTCTAATATGTCTTCATCATCTTCATATAATTTTATAAATTTTCCTCTTAAAGTCTTTTCCATTACTACTTCATTTGCTCTTATTGATGTTGTAAAATATACTAAGCTTTTTTCTAAGCTTAACATCTTTAACAGTTCTCTATTTTTCATAGAATTTTTTAGAGTACTTTCTGCTATTTGCGTTTCTTTATTTATCCTTTTTAAGTAGCTTAAATATTCTGAAGAATTCTCTAGCATTATCTGAAATAAAAATCTGCTTTTCATATATGTTGCAAAGTTTTTTATTTTTGATTTTGTAAATTTTTCTATTACCATATATTTTTTAAGTGATACTGTTATGATATAGTCATCTCTTACAAATATTATTCCAAGTGGCATTGTTGTATATTCATATGTTTCATTTTCTTTTTCTATTACAGGCACATCTATTACAAATAGTATTGTTCCATCATCTTGCTCTATTTCTATTCTTGGTTTTTCTTCTGAATCTAAAGAGTCTGTTATAAAATCTTCGTTTATTTGTAATTTTTGGCAAACTTGCTTAATTTCTTCATTACTTGGGGAAACCATGTTTATCCAACTGCCTTTTTTTACTTTTTTTATTTCTTTAAATTCACTTGTTTGAATATCTGTATTATATATTTTAAACATTGCTTCCTCCTTTTATAAAAATTTTTATCATATAAAATATTCTTAAAAAACGTAAGCACTTTCGTTAATTACTTTCTTAAGAATATAAGAAATAAAGAGCAAATTTAATAATTAGCTCTTTATTTCATAGTGGTGAGCCATAGAGGGGTCGAACCTCCGACCGTCAGATTAAGAGTCTGCTGCTCTACCAACTGAGCTAATGGCCCATATAAATTCCATTTCATAATTATTTTATTATTTTTTACTTTGTTTGTCAATAGATTAAAATTTCATAATTAAAAAACTCTAAGAATTAAAATTATAATTCTTAGAGCTTTTGCTTTTTTACTCAATATCAAAATAATCTCTAAATGTTCTACTTCTTTCAGATTCATGAAACAGATAGTTACATGTTTAAAGTCCATATGATATAGCAATAATTAAAATTTCAAAGAAAAATCTATATTAACCTTATTTGTATTTTTATTCATCACCTTTTAACTTTTCTGCTCTGTCTGCTGCAGTTAGACTATCTATCATTTCATCTAAATTTCCATTTAAAAAGTCTTCCATTTGGTATATACTTAAACCTATTCTATGATCTGTAATACGTCCTTGTGGGTAATTGTAGGTACGTATTTTTTCACTTCTATCTCCGCTTCCTACTTGACTTTTTCTCTCATTTGCAATCTTAGAATCTTGTTTTTGTTTTTCTTCATCATATATTCTAGATTTTAGTAATCTCATTGCATATTCTCTATTTTGCAGTTGTGAACGTTCTGTTTGGCATTCTGCTACTATTCCTGTTGGCTCATGTATTAACCTTACTGCTGATGATGTTTTGTTTACATGTTGCCCTCCTGCTCCTGACGCTCTAAATACTTCCATTCTAACATCTGCTGGATTTATATCTATTTCTACATCTTCTACTACTGGCAAAACTGCAACTGTTGCAGTTGATGTGTGTATTCTTCCACTACTTTCTGTATCTGGTACTCTTTGCACTCTGTGTACTCCACTTTCGAATTTTAGTCTACTATATACACCTTTTCCTGTAATCATAAATGATATCTCTTTATATCCTCCAAGTCCAGTTTCATTTTCGTTTAATACTTCTAATTTCCAATGCTTTTTTTCTGCATACATTGAATACATTCTATATAGAGTTCCTGCAAAGAGAGCTGCTTCTTCTCCTCCTGCTCCACCTCTTATTTCACATATTATGTTTTTATCATCATCTTTATCTTTTGGTATTAATAGTACTTTTAATTCTTCTTCTAGTTTTGGCAATCTCTCTTTTGCTTCATAATACTCTAGCTCTGCAAGTTCTTTCATTTCTATATCTAACATTAATTCGCTTGCATCTTCCATGGCTTTTTTTGTTTGTTTATATTCTCTAAATTTTATTACTATTTCTTCTTGGCTTGCATGTTCTTTCATATATTTTTGCCACTGGGCTTGGTTTGAAATAACTTCTGGATCTGAAATTAACTTTGTTAGCTCTTCATGCCTTTTTTCTACTTCCTCTAATTTTTCAAACATATATAAATCGCTCCTTTTATATAATTATGTTTGTTATTATAACTCATTTTTTAAAGTTTTTCAATGGTAACTTTTAAGCATTTTAGTAAAAGATGTTATTATATGAACTTATAACAAACTTTATAAATATCCAATTGATCTTAATTAGCAAAAGGAGCACATTTTGTGCTCCTTTAATTATTATTTTATATTTTTATATTTTATGTATGATATTGTTGCTAGTGTTGTACCAGTTAGTAATAGTAAAATTATTGTATAACTTGCTCCAGTATATGGAATTTTATTTACTGCTTGTTTTATCTGTTGTACAATTGTTTTGTTTTGAGAATTCATATTTTGTAATTTATTTTGGTTGCTGTCTTTTGGATCTTCTGGATTATTTGGCGTATTTGTAGGTTTTAAGTTATTTCCTTCTGGATCTTTTATTGTGTTATTATCTGGCTTTGTTGTATTATTTTCTGGTTTTTTAGCTTCTTTCTCGTTTTGTATTATTAGTTTAATAATACCTTCATCTACTTCTATTTCTTTTACTGCTGTATTTTTTCCTAATTGTTCTACCTTTTCTACTTTTCCATCTTCTCCTATGTATATTTTTACTTTTATTTGCTCTATTGGCTTATAGCCTTTTGGTGTGTTTTCTTTTATTTTATATACATATTCTCCTTTTGCTTTTACTCCAGATATTTTAAATGCTAACTTACCTTCTTCATTTGTTGTTACATTTATTATTTCTCCTATTTCCTCTCCTGTTTGTTCATCTATTTTTGTTATTGTAAATTCTATTCCTTTCATTTTTTCTTGAGTTTCTTTATCTATTTTTTCTAATACTAGTATAAATTCGTATTGTGTATCATCTGGATTTGGTACTATATTGTCTTTTTCGTTTTCTACTACTACTTTTGCAATTTCATCTTCTACTTTTGTTTCTTTTATTGCAATATTTTCTTCTAATTGTTCTACTTTCTCTACTTTTCCATTTTCTCCTATGTATAC
Organism: uncultured Clostridium sp.; assembly: GCA_948469315.1. Taxonomy (GTDB): domain Bacteria; phylum Bacillota; class Clostridia; order TANB77; family CAG-508; genus Merdicola. The sequence goes on along the minus strand of CAOKLQ010000009.1, from coordinate 34,712 downwards.
TTTTATTTTCATTTCTTCTATTTGTTTATATCCTTCTGGTGTGTTTTCTTTTATTTTATATACATATTCTCCTTTTGCTTTTACTCCAGATATTTGCAATTGTGCTTTTCCTTCTTCATTTGTTGTTATTTGTGCTTGATTTCCTATTTCTTCTTTTGTTTGCTCATCTATTTGTATTATTTTAAATTCTACTCCAGCTATTTTTTCTTGAGTTTGTTTATCCATTTTATCTATTTCCAGAGTAATATCATATTCCTTATCTGGATCTTCTGGTGGTGTATCTTTTTTAGTACTATCCATAACAAATATATTTAAGTTTTCATTATCAAATGTTGTATACATACTATTACTATTAATATCTTCTTCAATAATTACATTACCATCTGAATTTTTATTTAATATTATTTGTTTTATATCTTTATCATCTATTTCATATCCTTCTGGTGCTGTTAATTCTTGAAGATTGATTTTCATGTTTCCACAAACAAATGGAATTGTATAAGCTATTTTACCTTCTTCGTTTGTTGTATCATTAGAGTTTAATACTGTACCATTTAAGTAATCTACATTTATATTAAAGTTTGCCCCTCCAAGATATATTTCTTTATTTTCCTCTTTTTCTTGCTTATCTAATTTGTAGATATTTACATTATAATTATTATCTCTAGAAACTACTTCTGATAGTACTACTCTTAAAAATAGTCTATATTCTTCTGGTGCTGAATAATTTGTATAAGATACTCCTTTTACTATTTCTTCTGGTGATGAATATCTTATTGGATCTTTAACTTCTAAATCTCCTTGCTCAGTTTTAACATAATTTACAGTTATTCTTATTGGAGTTTGTGTATTTACTGTTGGTATTTCATGTCCTTGAATTGTTGTCATTTTTGTAATAACAAAGTTATATGAACCTTCTTGCTCTACTGGTAAATCATTAAAGTTTATTTCTCCTGCTTCATCTGTTGTAACATCAAATTCTTTATTTGATGAAAGTTCTTTTAATTTTACGTTTATTCCTCTTAATTTTATTGCATTTCCACTTTCATCTTCATTTATTAATTGCATTATTACTTTAGCAGGTTTAAATACATTTTGCATTATTACATTTAAGTTATTATTTATAAGTTCACATTCAAAATTATTATTTGTTTGACTTTGTACAATTCTTAAATTATCTCCTACTTTTTCCAATATAATAGTTCTCGGAGTGCTATCTAATTTATATTCTTCTAAAGTTTTTGTTTCTCTTATGGTTATTTCAACTCTATCTCCTGATAATATCTCACAACTTAAATTTCCATCTTGGTTTGTCTTCTTTGTTGTAGACGAAATTGTTTCTTCTTTATCTATTGTTGTTGCTGAAACTATTTCAAATTCTACATTTTTCAAGTTGCTATTATTTTCACCTTTTTTTAATAAATTTAAGTTTATAATTTCCCTTGGTGTATTTTTTTCTACTATATTTGCAATATTACATAATTTATCTTTAGTTTGCTCAATAGAATAATATACATTAGCATATTCATTTGGTATTGTAAGATATGTATCTTTTATATATCCATCTTCATCAAATGTTATATTTACACATATATCTTTACCTTGGAAGTCTAAATATCCTTTTGGTGTTTTTGTAACTTTAAGTATATATGTATAATCTCCCTCTCCTGGTGCTTTAATATCATTAAGATTAATATATCCAGAACTATTTGTAGTTTTTTCTATAATTTCTCCAGTTTCTGGCAAGCTTAATTGTACTGTTGTATATGCTACCTTTTTTGTTTCGTCATTTTTATCTACACTTATTATTTTTATTAAATTTTCTTGCTGTGTTATTTGTTTATTTATTTCTACACATATTGTGTTTGTAGATTTATCATATTTAGCTATTACATCACTTGAAGTTTCTTCTTCTATTATTTCAATATTTCCCGTAAGTGAGCTTCTTTGTACTGTTACAGTTCTTTCTTTTTCATCTAATTCATAACCTTGTGCTGGCTGTAATTCCCTAAATGTTATTATTATTTTTTGACTTCCTGGTATTTTAGATACATTTATTTGTCCTTTTTCATTTGTGAATTCTTTTATATTTAGACTTTCTCCACTTTCTGCATTAATTTTTATTTGATATCTTGAGCCTTCTACTGGTTTATTTACATATTTTTTTGTAAATTCTAAGTTATATAATTTTCCACCTTTTGCATTTTTAGCTAATAAGTCTATATTTTTATTAGTTCTATTTTCTTGTTTTTCAATTATAAAACTTGAGCCATTTGTTATTCTAACATTTGTTATTTCATCTTGTTTATTTAATGTTACATATATATGTACTATAGTTGTTATTTTATTGTATCCATTTGGTGCTGTTTGTTCTTCTAATTTGTATAAATATTCTTTTTGATCTTCTACATCATCTTGTTCTATTCCTTCTATATCAGCTGATAATACTAATCTACCATCTTCATTTGTTACTTCAGTTTGCGTATTCTTTTTATCATACTGTGTTAATACAAATCTAGCTCCTGGTAATAAAATTTGATTATTGTCTATATCAGCTTTTTCTAGATTAATATTAAATGTTTTTCTATTTAACATTATAGTTGCACTAATTGTTGTAGGACTGTTTATAGGACCTTTTGTAGAACTTGTTGTTTTTACTTGTGCATCAATATCTGGTGATGTATTATCTATATCAATTATTGCATTTATTGATGGAAACTCTTTTGTAAATACAAGGTTTTTATCTGTAAAGTTATTATATTGTTTTGGCACACTTACCTGTTTTATTACAACGTGCATCTTCCCTATATATCTAAGATAAGGAATTTTAATAGTTCCATTTTCAGTTTTTTCAATCTTATTAAATAATTGTGTTCCATTTTCACCTGTAGCAATTATTTGCATACGAACATCATCAACTAAATTTCCATATTTATCATCTTTTGCATTTATAACTATAGAATACTCTTTTTTTACATTTGTAATAAATAAATCTACGCTATTTGTAGTATTACCAGTAAGCTCAATTATTCCTTTTTCATTTTCTGTTTTGTAGCTAGTTAAATTTCCTTCATTATCTCTTCTCCATGTCCACCACTGCGCTTCAATTACAACTGGACTCTGACTTTGTTGATTTTGTTGTTCTTGTATTATCTGTCCATTTTCGTCAAATGTTATTGTTAAAATTGCTTTTGCGTAAAATTCCTGATATCCTTGTGGCCATGTTTCCCATAATTCATATGTATATGTTCCTTCTCCTGCAACTTCTGCTTCCATATTTAATATACTATCTTTTTGGGTTCTAGCCTCATAGCTTACTCCCCTAGGATCTGTTAATTGGAATGTAGCTCCTTGTATTAGAGTATTTATGTTATTTAGCTTATCATCATAATCTAGTTTGCTTATATTTATCATAAATGTCTTTGGATCTAAGAAAAGTTTTACTGTTATGGTTTTTGAATTATTATTTACTACAATATCTCCATCAACAGAATTTGAACATGTAATTACATTATTTTGTTTGTTTATATTTAAGTTTACTATTTTTTTATCACCTAAAATATATGCTGCTGGTGCTTTTTCTAATTGTACTATTTCATATGTTATATCTCCTGTTGTTTTTAATCCAGAAACATTTACTTGACCAGATGAATCAGTAACTAATTGTTCACTTTCATATACTATTTGATTAGTTTTATCTTTTCCTATTATTTTTAAATTTAGCCCTTCTACTTTTACTGATTCATGTTTTTTATTAGATGCTATAACATTTATGTTATATGGCTTTTTAGTATTTACAATATTTACAGCTATTTTTGAACCATTTGTCCTTGTGCTATCTATATATGCTTGCTCATTATCATTTAAACAATTAACATCTTTTACTGTTCCATCTTTATTAAATGTAACTTCTATTTGTGTTAATTTATTATCTACTGTATAGCCTGAAGGTACAGTATCTTCTGTTATTTTATATATATATGGACTATTTACTCCTCCAACTTCTGCTGTTAAGCTTAAAGGTGTATTTAGGCTAGTTGATCCTGTTATATCATTTCTTTTACGATCTGATCTTCCAATATCTGCAAAGCTTGGTTGTACAACTGTAAAATGTGCTCCTGAAACTAAAACATCGTCTTCATCTTTATCTTTTTTATTTATTTCAATTTCAAATGTTTGTACATCTAAAAACATATCTACATGTATAGATTTCTCAGTGTTATCTATTGTTACATTAGTTGCATTATTTGTTTTTGTAATTTCAGTCGTTATTTCATCTTTATTTATTCCTATAACTTTATCTTCTGGTATTATATATCCTGTTGGTACTTCTATTAATTTAATTGTATATGTTACATCTCCTCTTTGGGTTAAAGGCTTAAATGTTACTAGTCCATTAGAATCCGTAGTAAGAATATCACTTTCATATACAATTGAATTGTTAGTAGTTCCTATTACTTTAACTTTTGCATTTTCTATTTTTATTCCTTTTATTATTTTGTCTTGTCTATGTATATCTCTATATTTTGTATTAGTTAATTCTGCTGTTATACTATATGTTTTTTGATAATTCATTATAGTAAGCGGTATTTTATTTATAGTATATTGACCTAAACTTACATGACTACTACTACTGATTGTCTTTTCATCGTCTGCTCTTTGTACATTCTGCATATTTCCATTTTCATCAAATGTTATTTTTAGTGTATATTCAATTTGTTTATCTTCATATCCACTTGGTGCTTTTTCTTTTAAAGTATACTCATATGTTCCTTGTCCTGCTACTTCTGCTTTTATTACTAGTTTTTCTGATTTTTTCGTTGTTCCTGTAACAATTCTTCTTTCAATTTTATCTTTATTAATATTTTTTGGTATACCTTCTACTATATCTGGTTGTGTTAATGAAAATTTAGCATTTGGTATTAATAAGTCACCTAAAGCTTGTTCATATTTACTTATTTCTATATCAAATGTTTTTGGCTCTAAATATATTTTTATAATTATCTTATTACCTTGCACACTTACATTTGTGCTATTTGCTCTTAAGCTTAGCTTTGTTGTCTGAGCATCTTTATTTAAGTATGCTGTTGTTGCTGAAGTTTGAGGTAAATATCCTGTTGGAGTTTTTATAGCTATTGCACTAAAATCAAAATCTCCTATATTATCTATTCTTGCAATATTAATTTTCCCATTTTCATTTGTTTTTAATGTATTTCTATAAAATTCCCCATTTGAAGTTTGACCAGCTATTGTTACATCAACATCTTTTACTACTACTTGAGTATAATTCTTATTTACTACTAATATTTCTAAATTTGTTTTTTCTACTTCATTTTCAATAGTTACTGGTATTACATCATTATTATTGTTATTTATTAAATCTCCTATTGTTACATAATCTTTCTGCTGCGTATTTGCTATATAATCGCTACTTTCGTCTTTTATGTAATTGTCTTTAGTATTATTGATCTCTTGAGTAGAAATTCTAGTTATATTTCCATTTAAATCAAATGTTATATTAAATTTTACTTGTATTTTACTGTTTTCGTATCCTTCTGGCACTTCTACTTCTTTTAGAATATACTCATATGGTCCACCTTGCCCTGCTACTTCTGCAGTCATTTTTAAGATTTCGTCTTGTTTTGTATCTTTTGTTATAATATCTCTTTTTTGCTCACCTATATCTGGTTGCTGTAATGTAAATGTTGCTCCTTCAATTAATCTTCCATCTAATATAGAGCTTGTCTTACTTATATCTATATCAAATGTTTTTGGTTCTATATATACTGTTATTTTTAATATTCTTTGGTTATTATCTACTTCAACTTTTATGTTTTTAGAATTTCCTTCAGCTGTTGATAAAGTTTCTGATTTATAATTATATGATGCACAGGCTTTTTCATTATTTAATAAATATCCTGTAGGAACCCAGGTCTCTTGTATTTGAAATTCTATTTTACCATCTTGTTTTAAGTTTTCTATTACTTGTGAATTTCCATTTTCATCTGTTGTTAAGCTTATTTTATCTAAAAATATTCCATTTTGTGTATTTCCTGTAATATCCACCCTAACATTTGGTATAGCTATATCTTCATAATTTTTATGTTTTGTTATTAATTGCATAGAATATGTTTGTTTCTCATTTTTTAAGTTTACTTCTACTTCTAAATTTCTTTTTATAATTTCTACATATTCTTCATCTTCACTTACTGCATTTATAACTTCTCCATTATCATTAAATGTTATATTAATTCCAATAGATTTACTTATTTTCTGATAACCTATTGGTTTTTCAATTTCACTTAAGCTATATTTAGTAGTATATGTTCCATTATTATTATCCACTAAGCATACAACATCTGCATTAAAATTTAATTCTCCATTTTGAGTTATTTCTTCTAATGCATCTCTTTTTGATGGCTGTATTAGTTTTATTTTTGCTCCATCTAGTTTGACTTGTGTTTCATCTTTGTCTATTTTGTTTAATTTAAAATTAAATGTTCTTTGCTCTAAATATATATTAACAGTTAATTCTTTTTTATCATTATCTAAAATAATATCTTCGTTATCTGCTCCTAAATTTAATACTAAATTATTGTCCTCAAAGTTTCTTGTTATTGTATATGTTACATCTTGCGTTATATTATATTCTGCTGGAGCTGAAATTTGTTTTATTGTATAGGCTATTTCACCATATTTGTTTATTGGTAATTCTATTTTTCCATTTTGTGTAGTTGCTTCTTTGCTATATACTGTTGCTCCACTTTGGTCTTTTCCTATTACAGATACTTTTACATTATCTACTTGTATATCTTTATATTTTTCATTAAATGCTTGTACTTTTAATTTATAATCTAGCATTTTATTTGTTACATCTATATTTATAGCATCTTGTTGTATTTTATTTTCTTCATCTATTAATATATTTTCTAAGTTAGATGAGATATCTATAGGCTTTCCTTCTTCATTAAATGTAATATTAAGATTCATATCTTCTTTATTTTCATAATATCCTATAGGTGTGTTTACTTCTTTTAGTATATATGAATATGTCCCTTGTCCTGCAACTTCACCTGTAATTACTGCTTTTCCACTTTCATCAGTTCTTACATTAACTGTTGCTCCTGATGGAATGCTTGCTACTGTTGGCTGTATTAATAAAAAGTCTACATTTGCTAAATTGTTTTTATATTCTTCATCTATTTTATTTATATTTAAAATAAATTCTTTTGGGTCTAATTTTACTGTAGCTGTAACCACTTTTTCATAATCATTACTACTTATTTCAAAAATATCATCGGCATCATTTGTTGTAGCTGTAAGATTGTTAGATATATAATCTTTAGATATCTGCAGTGTTTTTACTCTTTTACTTTCATCACTAAGTTCATATTCTACTGGTACTCCAATTTGTGTTATTTTAAATTCGTATGTACCATTTTGTGTTATGTCATCTAGTATTATTTCTCCATCATTATTTGTTCTTTGAACTTCAGTCCTCAGTATATTTCCTAAGCTATCAATTTGCTCTATTTTAAATTCTATATTTTTTGCATTTATTCCTGTATACTTCTTATTTATCGCTTTAATTTTAATAGTATATGTTTCTGTTATATTTATTTTTGGTGTATTGTTATTTTCTAATACAACATTTTCCTGGCTTTCAGAATCTTGATATCTAACATTCATTTTGTTATTTGTGTTTATATCTTTATACATTATATTTCTATCTAAGTCATTTTTTAATTTTAATTTGTAGCTAAATGTTGCTTTGTCTTTTTTGTTTAGTTTATCAATATTCCATGTATATCCTAAATCTGTTTTAGTAATTGTACCAATACTTGGTGTTCCTACTAATTCAAATATAAAATTTTGTGCAATTTCATTTGAAAATATATTTTCTATATTTATATTTTGTACTTCTTTTATCATTCTAGATTTTATTTTTGCTTCTATTGCTGTTATTGTATTGTTTAAATTTTCTTGTGTAACATCTTCTATATTATATACTGTTCCTGCTAATTTGTATTGGTTCGAAATTGTTTTATCATTTCCATAAAAAGCTGTTAATAAATTTATTTTATCTTCTTTTATTTGAGATATTACATCAGTTATTTTTTCTTGTCCATCTGTAAATAAAATCATATATTTACCTACATTTTCATTTGTAAATGTTTCTTTTGCAAAATTAAGTCCTGTTTTTGATGTTATTCCCTGATAATTATTTATATTATTTATTTGACTTATAATTTCTTCTTTGTTTGTCCCCATTGCAACTTTATTACCATCATATGTAGATAAAGACATTTGGACATTTTCTATATTATTAAATATATTGTTTACTAAGTTAATTATTGAATCTTTTGAATTTATAAGTTTATCTCCACTCCACATTGAATATGAATTGTCTATTACTAGTGCTATTTGTGTTGTTTGATATTGATAGTTTTCAAGTTCTACTTGAAATGTTAATTCTTTTTGTGTATTATTTATTATTTTTTGCATTACACTTACATCTTCATTTTGTACTTTTTGTGTAAAGCCATTATCTACAACACTTATCTTACATCTATTTACTTGAGCTGCTTTTTGTGGCACCATAAATATTGCAAGTACTGCTATTAGTACTAGCATAATAATTAATATAAATTTAATACTGTTTTTCTTTAAATGCTCCATGGCTTTTCTCCTACTATTTTTATCTATAAATTTACAAATAAATTGTAGCATTTTGTAGATATAAATCAAATAGTAGTTTTTTCCATGTTACAAAGCCCGAAACGCTTACTCTTACGCAAATAGCATAAAAAAAGTAATAAAGTGTAATATGTCTTTTTCTTTAAGATTTTATTACAAATTATTACTTTTTTATCCTTACTTTTCTATAATTCGCCAAAGTTCTCTATTCCGTAGTGATCTTAGTAAAATGTAGTTAAAATTTTATGTTATTATTGTAAATATATCTTTTTTGGTATAAGAGAATCTTGTGTTGTTTCATCTCCTAGCTGACCAAAACTATTAAATCCCCATGACCATATATTTCCTCTTTCGTCTAGTGCTAAACTATGGTTACCTCCTGCTGAAATTTGCATAAACTTTAATTTTTCGTCATTTGTCATTTGCTTTGGTACAAGGGATTCTTCTGTTGTTCCATTTCCTAATTGTCCCTTATTGTTGTGTCCCCATAACCATATATTTCCTTGCTCATCTAGTGCTAAAGCATGATCACTTGCACTAGCTATTTGTGTAAATCTAACATTTCCTTCATAATTGGTTATCTGTTTTGGTACTTTCGAAGTAGTCTTTGTTCCATCTCCTAATTGGCCAAAGCTATTAGCTCCCCATGACCATATATTTCCTTTTTCATCTATAGCCAAACTATAATTTCCAGACGCTGCTATTTGCGTAAATTTTATTGTGCTTTCTTCATAATTGGTTATTTGTTTTGGTACTCTAGAAGTGGTTGTTGTCCCATCTCCTAATTGTCCTGAGCTATTAGATCCCCATGCCCATATATTTCCTCTTTCATCTAAAGCAACTCCATGATTGTTTCCAGCTACTATTTGTATAAATCTTATTCCGCTTTCTTCACAATTTGTTATTTGCTTTAATTTATTTATGGCTGTTGTTGAACTTGTTCCGTCTCCTAGAGTTCCATATCTATTATATCCGCATCCCCATATATTTCCTTTATTATCTAATGCAAAACTATGTTCTTCTCCACTTGCTATTGTTGTAAATTTTATTCCTTCTTCTGTTTTATCAACTCTCTTTTTAAATACATATTCATTACGTTCAGTTGTTCCACTAGAGTATGTACCGTCTCCTAATTGTCCATCACTAGTATGTCCACATCCCCATATTGCACCTTGTTCATCTAATGCTAAAGTTGTATCTGCATCTGTTTGTATTTCTATAAACTTAACTTGATTTGTTTCGTAATCTGTTATTTGAATAGGCTTTGTTGCTTTAGCGATTCCTACTCTTTGTCCTAATTGTCCTCTCGAATTGTTTCCCCAAGCCCATATATTTCCTAAATCATCTAAATATAAAGAGTGTTCTCTTCCTGCCGCTATTTTTAATCTATTAGAATTCTGCGTTGATAATACTTCTTTATACATTATCACTCTAAATCCTGTATAATTAAATGTACTTTCTTGCGATGCATGGTCTCTTGTTCCTGCTGGCAAAACATCTCCGATTACTTAAGTAGTCTCCTCCCCTTACAACTACTTCATCTTTATAGTTTTCTGTTGTTTGTTCCCATACATTTCCTGCTATGTCATATATGTTGTTTGCTTTCCAACTTTCATTTGACCCTGTAAGTTCTTTTGTTCCGTTTGCATTATTCTTATAGTTTCCCCATGTGCTTGAGTTTGTGTCTACATCATATGTTGAAATGCTATAATCTTGTTTTTTTAGCCAGTTTAACATTGTATCATATGCATAACTATTCATTAAACTGCTGTTTATTTCATTGTTTTGCTCATACATTTTTTGTGCAGATTGCTTTGCATTGTTCATACTTATGTTTGTCCATGGCTCTACTCCTTTTTTACTTACTGGCAAGCCTACATTGTCCCCACTTGTATTATCTATTCCTGCTTCATATCTCCCTACATAGTATCCTCCATGTGTATATACACTTATTCTAAATGCTATTTCTATTGAATCTGTACTTTTTTCCATACTTGCAAATGTTTTTTCAAATTCGCTTCTTTCTAAATTCAAATTATATCCATCTACTGGTATCCATACAAATTCGTTTCCTGTTGTTTCTTCTTTTATTACATATCCTGTATTCCATTCTCCTTCTATATGTGTAAATCCATTTGGTATATATGGATTATCATATCCTTCTATTACTGAGTTTCCTGTTTTATATATTATTGGTCTAAATCCTATGTTATTTGCTGTTATTGTTTTGCTTGTATCTTGTCTTATTCCTGCTGGTGTTATATTTCCTTCGTTATAGTAACTTCCTCCTCTTTGTATTTGTCCTTTTTCTCCTTTTTCACTTGTCCATTCTCCTACGTTTCCTGCTAAGTCATATATGTTGTTTGCACTCCAGCTTTTATTTGTTCCTGCTTTTTCTACTTGATTGTTTGTATTTTCATTATTACTATAGTTTCCCCAATTACTACTATTAGTTTCTACATTGTATCCACTTGATTCTAGCCATGTAAGCATTGTATCATATGCATAGCTGTTCATTAGGCTACTTGTTATTTCTGGGTTTGTCCCATACATTTGCTGGGCGCTTGTTCCGTGCATTTTGGTAGTTTATGTTATTCCATATTGTTGATCCCTTTTTTGTTACAGGTTTTCCATTTATGTTCATTTCATCTTCTGATGAAAATTCCTTTCCTTCTGGAGTCCCTGCTTCGTATCTTCCTACATAATATCCTCCATATCTTTCTACACTTGTTTTAAATGTTTCTTCTAATTGCTCATTACACTTTTCGATACTTATATCTGTTACTGACCAGTTTCTTCTTTGCAAATTTGCTACCTTTTGTCCATCTATTGGTATCCATACAAATTCGTTTCCTAAGTTTATATCTTTTATTACATATCCTGTATTCCATTCTCCCTCTATGTGTGTAAATCCTTCTGGCACATATGGCTTATCATATCCATATTCTTCTTGGGCTTTTGATATTTGTTTTAATTTATTGTTTTTAGCTGTTTTATTTATAATTAATATTCCTATTATCAGTAGTAATATTATTATTGCACTTATTATAATTATTTTTCTTTTTTTTGGATCTTGTATTAGTTGACTTAGATCTATTTTTTTACTAGACATATCTTTTTTTCTCATTTGTTTATCTCCTTTTTTTGTTTTTTTCATTTTATCAATTATGTCTATTCTTTGCAATATTTTTTTATTTTTATTTTTATTTTTTTTATGCTAAAAGACGACAATTTAATTGTCGTCTTTTTTATTATTTTTTACTTTTTTATTTTATGTCTTTTTGTTTTGTATATTTTATAAAACCCACAATTGCTATAACTAAAAGTATTACTGCAACTGTTGCAATAGCTATTGTTGACGCATCTCCAGCTTTTGGTAGTTTGCTTGATGTTGATTTTGATGTTGTTATATTTTTATTATTTTTAGTAGATGATGTTGTTGTATTTGCTTTTGTTCCACCTTGATTTGTATCTTGATTTTCGTCTTCACTACCACTTTGAGAATTTCTATCTTCATATACTGTTACTGTTTTTGTTCCTACTTGAATATTTCCTGTTGTTGTTGATGATGATGCAACTACTATGTTTTCAAATTTTATTTGTGTTGATTTTTCAGTTATCCCTTCTTTTGCTTTTAATGTTAATGTTACTACTGAATTATTTGCTGTCATAGGATTTCCATTAATTATTGCTAATTTTCCTGAACTTGTACTATATGTTGCTGACCATCCATTTTCTCCTACAAAGCTTGATGCTGTTATTGGTTCAAATACATTTGTATCATATGATACTTTACCAATTGTTATACTACGTATTCCATCATCTGCATCTATATCTTTAATTGTTAATGTTACTTTTACATCTTTTCCAGATTCCAATTTACTAGCTGATAATAAATCTGCATTTGCTGAATAAGCTCTAGATATATTGCTAATAGCTAATGTAATACATATAATTAATATTCCAACAAACATCTTTAATTTTAAGTTATTTTTCATGTGTCTTTTCCTTCCTTTCTTTTGTTTTTATATTTTTATTTAAATATTAATAACTAATTTATATTAATGATAATTTAATTTCATCTGCTAAATCTGCTGCTGTTATTTGATTATCTTCATCCATGTCTATTGCTTTAAATTGCAACATATTTAAGTTTATGTTGTCTATTGTTTTTTGTACTGTATCTGCCAAATCTGCTGCTGTTACTATTCCATCTCCATCTGTATCTCCAATTACTGATATTGTTAGTGTTATTATTTGTCCATTTAACTCGTCTTTTAGAGTCATTCCTGTTCCTACTATTTCATTGTCTTTAAGTATACTTCCATCTTGTTTGTATACTGTTATATTTCCATTTGTTATACAATTTGGACTAGTTTTAAATTCTGCAAATGATGTATTTGCATTTACTCTGTATAAGTATAAATCATTTTCTTCATATTCGTCAAGTTTATTTTCACCTATTTTATAAGTTTGTGTTCTTAAATATAATTTTTCTTGTGGTTCATATACTATCTCTCCATTTATATCATATACTTTTACTTTGTTTTCTACATTTTCGTCTGCAAATATTTTTGCATCACTAAAATTATCGAATGTATTGTCATCAGTATTCTCATCTTCTTTGTTTACTTTAACAAAATATTGTACTTTTGGAGTTTCTTGTTTTGGTTCATATATTAGTTTATTGTTTTGATCATATATTCTTATTATTGTTCCTTCTTCAAATAAATTATCTACATATTGTTTAGCTAAATCAAAATCGTCATATATTCTATCTGCACTTAATGTTTCATTTTCTATTGTTTCATTTTCTTTTACATAGTATAGTTTTGTCTTTACTTCTGGAAAATATACTAAATCATTATTTAAATCATATATTCCTAAAGCTATTCCTTCTCCTTCATTAAATAATGTATCTACATATTCTTTTGCATTATCGAAGTTATCATATATTCTATTGTCTTCAAGTGTAGCATTGTCATCACTTGCTGATTCTTTTACAAAATACATTAATCCTTGTATTTCCCATTTTGCATATACTGTCACATCATTTAGATTAGTTTTATCCATTTTTGAAATTTCTATACTTGTTATTTGTGTAGTATATGTTGTATCTGTATACCAACCTTTAAATTCCATTCCTACTTTTTGTCCTAATGGTAATAGTGTAAAGTCTTCATCTTCTACCGTATATGATACTTTATTTGGGTTTGCAGCATCCATTGTTCCTTCATATTTTATTTTATATGAAATTGGAGTTTTTGTATATGTTGCATATACATTTGCGTTTTCTATTACATTGCTTAAATCAGCTTCTACTTGTGGACTTGCATCTAAGTCTATTACCCATTTGTCAAATACATAGTTATATCCAACTCCATCTTGCTTATCATGAACTTCTGGAGCTGTTGCAGATGTTCCATAATCTACTGTACTTGTTCCTAACACAGCTAATTTATCTTCATCTAAAAATGTTACTGTATATTGTCTTTTTACTTGTCTATATTTTGCTTTATATGTTCTGTTTTGTGTAACTCTCATGTTATTTAAATCTACTATTGTCTCTTCTGGATCTGTACTTTGGATCCATCCTTCAAATTCATAGCTATATTCAGCTGTTTGTGGTTTTGTTGGATTTGCTGGTACTGTAAGTATGTCATTATAATGATAATCTAACTTTTCGCTTATTTTAGTTATTCCATCTTCATCTAAAAATGTTACTTCGTAATTTTTGTATACAGGTGTATATGTTGCATATACATCTCTTGAATCTATTACATTACTTAAATCATCTATATTGTTATTAATATCAACCCATCTTGCAAATTGATATGTGTATGTATTATCTTCTTGTTTTACAGGATTTATACGTGCATCACTTGCAGTACTTCCGTAATCTACTATATCTGTTCCTAATGGTGTATCTACTTGAGGATCTGCTCCTTCATTATAAAATGTTACCGTATATTTGTTTATTGTAGGTGTATTGTAATTTATATTTATTTGTCTGTTATCTGTTACTGGTGTAGTTAAATCTCCATTAAATGGATTTTGTGTATTTACTGTATAAGTATATTTTGGTGTAACTACTGCTTGCTTTAGTGCTTCTAAATCAATTCCTAATTGTGCTGGTATAATGTTATCTCCATAAGATACTTGTACTGATTTTATTACACTATCTATTCCTTCTGGTGAACCGTCATTTATTTTTCCTATAAATTCTACTGTATATGTTTTTATGTCCCAATTAGCATATAGTATATGATCTTTTGTTTGCGTAACTATAGTTGTATCTTCTATTTTTGTTCCATCTGTTTGGCTATCAAACCATCCTAAAAATGTATGTCCATCCCATGTTGGTGTTGGCATATTCCCATATGCTTGTCCATATTTTACAACTTTTGTATTGTTTGCTAGAGGATCTGCTCCATTTACATCAAATGTTACTGTATATTCAGCCGTTTTATAATATATCTTTAATACTAAGTTTCCATCTGCTGTTATTGTTCCTGTGTTTTGTGTACTTGTACGATCTTCATCTACTACATATCCTATATATTCGGCTGTCGTTTTTGGTTTAGCTGTAGCTTGTGTATCTGTTATTCCTGTTAAAGATTCCGTTTCATTTGGAATAGTAGGATATGTTCCATCTGTATTTTGTCTGTAGTGTTCTACTGTGTATGGTGTGTTTGAACTTGCTCCCCATACTGCATATAATGTTATTGTTCCTTCTATTTCTTTTTCTAGTATATCGTTATCTTGTATTGTTTGTTCATCTTCATATTCTGCTTCAGATGCATCAGGTGTTGTTGCCCATCCTTTAAATTCGTATCCTTCTTTTGTATATGTGTTTGATTTTAGTGTTAATCCCTCTGTTGCAAATATGTATTTATCATCTTCCATACTTGTCTCTTGGCTAGTATTTCCATTTCCATTATATGATATTGTATATTCTTTTGCTTCAAAATGCGCTGTTATTTCTATATCATCTGTTAGTGTATTTATTTCATATGTTGTTACAGGTATTGTTACAGTTTTATTATCTGTCCATCCTATAAATGTATATCCTGCTACTTCTGGATTTGCTAATGTTATTATTCCATTACTTGATTCATATGTAGTTGGATTAGTAGTTGGTAATGTTAATCCTTCTGGATCTGATACATATGTTATATTATATGTTACTTCTCCCCATATTGCATATAATATTATTTCTTTATCATTATTTGATTTCTCTATTATGTCTTCATTTAACATTAAATTTTCGTCTTCATATTCTGGATTAGTTGCATCAGGGGTTGTTGCCCATCCTTCAAATCTATATCCTGCTTTTGTATATATATTTGCACTAAGATTTACTCCTGTACTTTCGTTACTTTCATATACATATGTTGTATCTGGCATTATAGAATTTTCACTATCGTTTTCGTTTCCATTGTATTTTATTGTATATGTGTTTGCATTCCATTTTGCATATAAAGTGCAATCATCTGTAAATGTATATTCTTCTCCTGTTGTATATGATGTTCCTGTTCCGTCACTATTTGTTGTCCATGCATTTTCAAATTCATATCCAGCTTTTACTGGTGTTGTATTTGTTATTGTTAATTTGCTTCCTTCAATATTTGTTATATCACTTGTATTTACTGTTGCTTTTAGTCCTATTGGTGCTGTAGGCGCAATTGTTCCTCCATTTGTATCATATGTTATATTCAAATTTCTTTCATATACCATATAGTAATCTGCATCTGCAGTTATTGTTACTGATGCATTTTCTGTTAGTATATTTTTTACATTTGCTGTAGTCTCAGTAGTCCATCCTTTTTTTGTCCATGTTTTTCCATTTGTATCTGTATAATCTTGTGTAAGTGTAGGCAATATTATTTCTACATCTGTATCATTATTATACATTACACCATTTACTAATATTGTTTGCTCTACTCCTATGTTATCATAATAATGAGATGTTGCTATAACTGTTTTACTAAATATTGCAAATAATTCTACATCAGATGTTCCCATTATTGCTTCTTCAGCTGTTAATCCAACTGTTGCATCTTTGTCAGTATTCCATCCTATAAAAGTATACCCTTCTTTATTAGCTACTGGTGTTAAATCTATTTGACTATTTTCTGATACTTCTAATGTGTTATTTGTTGTCTGCGCAATATCATTTATTGTTACGCTTTCTCCTCCATTTGCTATATAATTATATGTAACTATATGAGTCTGTGGCACTTCTGGCACATTTCCTATTATCAAAGGCATAGCTTCTCCTGGATAATTTAAAACAGGTCCTCCAGCAGTTTCTACATTAGCTATTGAAACTTGTGTTGTTTCTGCATTTTTTAAAGCCTTAAATGTAATTGTAAAAATTACTTTATTTAACTCTTCTTCTGCTTCTCCAAAAAGTTCTCCTCTATTTAATGTTACATAGTCATCTATATAGTCAGCTTGCCATTGTTGCTTTCCACTATATATATAATTTCCATCTTCTTCACTATAATAAACTTGTAATACATCTTTATCATATTCAATATCAAAATTTATTACATTTAACCCACTTGGAACAGATGTTAGTTTTAACTTAACTTCTATAAGATCATTTTGAGTTACTGTTGTTGAAGTAGTAGTTAATTCCATTATAACTTTCGGTGTTGTTTGTGTATCTTCACCTTCTGTAGCAAATACTACTGAATATGGGGCAAATAATGATACTAACATTATATTAGTTATTAATAAGCTCAATATTCTTTTTAAAATTAAAGTGCTTTTTGTTTCTCCTTTGTTCATATTTTTTCCTCCTTAAAAACTCATTTTACACTAACTTTACTATAACGAGTTTTTTTACAAAAATCAATGGCAGTTTTTGTAATATTATACTATTTTTTACTTTTAAATCATTTTAATTATTTACGGAAATAGGTTTATAAAAATTAAGACTTTTGTATTATTTTATTTATATTACATTTTAGTAATATTTTGTAATAATAGTTATTTGGTTGTCAATCTTGTATTTATGTTAATATTGTAAGGAGGAATTTTATAACTCCTCCTTATTTTTATTTACATTAATGATAATTTAATCTCATCTGCTAAATCTGCTGCTGTAATTGATTTATCTTCATCCATATCTATTGCTTTGAATTGTTCTTCTTTTAGATTAAAATTTGATAATACTGCTTTTATTGTATCTGCTAAGTCTGATGCTGTTACAATTCCATCTCCATCTATATCTCCTATTACAGATATTATTAATTCAATATCTTCATATCCTTCTTTTGCAACTTTTATCTTCATTCCTGTTTTTACTAACTCATTTAAATTGGTCTGTTCTTCTCCATTTGCGTTATATACGCTTATATTACCATTTGTTTTTAAGTTAGTATCATCTTTGAATTCTTCTATTGTTGTATTTGGAGATACTTTGTATAGATATTCGTCTCCATCTTCATAATTTTGAGTATTAGTTTCACCTATTTTATATTCTGAAGTTGATAAATATAATTTATCTGTTGTTTGCTGTCCCATTCCTTGTATTGGTAAACTTATATCATTTGAATAGAATGTATTTTCTTGTGTTGCTCCTCCTGCAGATTCTATATCTGTAATTTTAATATCTTTTTTATCAAAGTCCTTCTTTACCTTTAAATTTATTCTAAATATATTCTCATTTATGTTAGAATATAAATCTTGTCTTGTTAATAATATACATTTGCTTTCCTCATCATATGATAATGACCATTCTCTTAGGGCTTTCATATCTAATACATTGCTACCTTCATCTTCATCATATATAGAATTTATTTCTAAAAATTCATTGTCCATATCTATCATAAATCCCAATACATTTATTTGTTTAGAATTAGGTATAGAGGTAATTTGCATGTTTATTGTTATTATATCTCCTTTTTTATATTGTCTTTCCTCTGTCAATATAGCTAATTCTATGGTATTTTCTGAATTTGCATAATATATCTTTGTTACAGATGTTATTATAATTATAATACATACTATTAATATTATTAATAATTTTTTACTTTTCATTACTAATTACCTCCTTTCCATAATTTTAATCCTGTAATTCCAGTACTTTCTTCAAATTTATATCCTCTAATTAATTGCATAACAGAAAGGTCATTTATATCTGTTCCTATTTTATTATCATTTAAATCTGAAGATTTATATAATAATTCTCCATTAATATTTAATTCACTTGATGGATATTTATCCATAAAGTACTGTTTAGCTGCTGATCTTTTCTTATATGCTACTAATAATTCTGATTGATCATTTATATCAATTTGTCCATTTCCATTTAAGTCCCCAATTATAGATAAAGCAATTTCTATATTTTCATTATTTTTAGTTAATGATAATATAGCTCCTGTTCCTACTAAATCATCATTTTCTAATATATTTCCATCTTTATCTTTTATAATTTTATTAGATGCATTAGTATCTATATTATTAAAGAATTCCTCTACTGTTGTTCCTGTTTGTTTTTGTGTTCCATTTCTATTTAAGTTAAATTCAGGAATTATATTAGATATATATTTATCGCCATCTTTATATTCTTTTGTATTATTTTCTCCAATTTCATATTGTGAATGTTCTGGTATCTTTAAATATAATCCATTGCTTATATCCCATATTGCATATAATGTAATACTTATATTTCCACTATATTCATCATCTGCATTATAGCTATTACCTGTACCATCTGGCATAGTATTCCATTGTTTAAATACATAATTATTTGGTTCCATTTCTGGAATATTATTTGTTATTTTAGCTTTAGTATTTACATTTTCTATTTGTGGACTTGATGGCATATTGTTTATTGTAACATTTTGTGCAAATCCATTTTCATCTACAGGTGTATTTTTACTATAAATTATTTCATATTGCCATATTGCATATAAATCTATTCCTTTTCTTTGTTTATATGTATCATTTGGATTATATGTATCTCCTGTACCATCAGGTAATGTATTCCATTGTTTGAAGATATATCCTTCCATTGTTGGTGGATTTTTATATACATCTAAGTCATCTATTACTACATCTTGGGTACTATTTACACTTTGGCTTTGATCTGTTGGAATATTGTTTGCTGGTGTTGTTAATGGGAATCCATTACTATCTGTTGGTACATTTGCATTATAATGTATTATATAGTTCCACTGTGCATATAAATTTAAATCTTCATTTATATTATATACTGATTTTTCGTCATATTGTGTACCAGTTCCATCTTCTTTTGTATTCCATCCAGCAAATTCATAGTAGTTTGCTACATTTGATATTATTGGTGTTTTTTGATCATCATCAAGTATTAATTCTATATTATGTGCTTTTACTTGATCTTCTGGTATATTTGTAACTAATCCTATTGCAACTCCTGTATTTGGATCTATTGGCGCATTTTGTTCATAATGTACTTTATATTGCGCTATATTCCATATTGCATATAATGTTACATCTGCATCTAGTGCATATGTACCAGCTGGATTAAATGTAGTTCCGCTTCCATTAGGCTCAGTATTCCATTCAACAAATGTGTAACCTTCTCTTACAGGAATATTTGCATCTATTGTTAAAGGTATTCCTGCTAATTTATTTTGATCTGCTGGAATATTTTTTACTTCTTGGTCTGTATTTGCTTCGTAATGTACAGTATATGAGCTTGCCTTCTCATTATTTAAAACATTTGCACTTAATTCTTGTTCATAAACAGAAGTTAATTGGATTTTAGTTTCGTCATTTGTCTTTGCATTTGTAATTACTACTTCTTGTGTTCCATCTTCTTTTACTTTTATTCCAAATTCTACTTCTAATGTTAATGTGCTTGAATCTAAGGCATATCCATCTGGCGCTACAACTTCTTGGAATGTATATTCTTGTATTACTTTTTGATTTGGTGATTCTTTTATTTGTTCTATTGTTGGTTTTTTCATATGTGTTAGTCTTACTTTATAATCTTTATCTTGTTCTATATAACAATACTCTAATTTTCCAGCTCCTAATTGCGTTATTTTTGTTTCTGCATATACTGCTGTTTCATTTTTATCTGGTAACCAAACTTTGAATATTGCCATATTTTCGATTCCTTCCATTGTTGTACTATCGACTTTTGTTATATCTAAAGCATATTCATCTTCTTCTAAATCTCTATCTACATCATTTTGTATATTTACACCTATTAATTGTTTTTTAAATGTTGATATTGATGCATTTTCTACTTCTTGCGCATTTACAGATTCTATTATTGTGTTATTTTGCGAATCTTTTCCAAATGTAATTCCAATTTCTACTGGATTTTCTAATTTTATATATCCTTTAGGTTCTTTTTCTTCTGTTATTTTCAATATATAGTTTCCTAGTTCTTCTGGCATTGTTAAGTTATCCATTACTGCTTTTCCTGATGTATCTGTATAGATATTTTCTATTTCTTCTTGATAAGTTATATTTCCTATATCATCTTTTTTAATCAACTCAGCTTTAAATTGTGCTTGATTATTTTTTATACGTGTTTTTGTTGCTGTTGAATATTTATTAATTACTAATGTATATTTATTATCTTCTTGAT
The DNA here is from genome assembly GCA_948469315.1 of uncultured Clostridium sp. GTDB lineage: Bacteria > Bacillota > Clostridia > TANB77 > CAG-508 > Merdicola. Next base: position 13,420 of record CAOKLQ010000009.1, on the reverse strand, counting down.
TGTCTATTGGTTTTAAGTAAACTTCTGTATTATCTTCATTACATTCAAAGTTTACATCCCCATCTATTTGTTCAAATTCTCCTGTATTTATATTTCTAAATAATTTTAGAATTCTTACATCATCTTCTTTATATCCTTCTGGTGCTTGTAACTCTTCTATTGTTATTGTTATATATCCAACTCCGTCTAATATATATGGTATTTCAATAAGTCCATCCCTATTTGTAGTAGCTGTCCATTCTATCATCTCCACACCACTATTTTGTTGATTAATTATTATATGATATTTTGCTCCTGTAAGTAATTTTCCATACATATTTTCTTCGTCTGTGTCTTGTGCATGTTTTTCAACAAATATTCTATAATCTGAAATTATTCTTCTATTATATACTTCTAAATATATATTTTTTCCACCTTCAGTTTTACTATAATCTATTGTAATATTGTCTTCTGAAGATAATGGTTCTATATATTTAATATTTCCACTAGAATCGAATTTTACTTCTAGTTTTATATCATCAATTGATTGATATCCTGATGGTGTATTTTGATGTAACATATATACTACTGTTTTTCCTGCAAAGCTATTTCCTACATTTGTTTTTGTTTGTCCTTTTTCATCTGACATTGAGGTAGTTTTATTTATATCTGTTAATATTGTATCTGTAGCTGTTTGAATTTCTGCAGTAATATTATAACTTGAACCTTGTATTGGAGTACCTTTTTCTCCTGGTGTTTTAGTATTTATGTTAAACATTACATTTGATTCATTTAATATTTTTATTGTTATTATTCTATTTGTTTTATCAAGTGTTAACTGACTCTCAAATCCATCATAATCTATTACTTCAAATTCTACTGTTGGATCATCATTTAAATGTGGTACATATGTAGCTTTAAGTTTTATGTTTCCTTCTGTATGTTGACTTCCAAATACATAGCCATCTGCTGTTTCTCTTTGGCTAACCTCTATATTTATATTTCCTTCAAAATCCACATTATCTATATATGTTAATCCTTTTTCTACTATTATTGGATCTTTATCTTCTTTTGCTAATTCTTCTATTTGTTTATCTGTATATGTTTTACCATCTATTCCTAAATTTTTAGTTTCAGAAATTGTTCCATTTTTTGCAGAAGACTCTGTTCTTGGATTAACTGTAATTAAGTTTCCTGTAAAATCATCTGTTATATTTGTATATATTTTAGATCCATTTATTCTTCTTCTTGTTTGTGAATCTTCTGTTACTACTTTTACTGTATATGCTGGCGAAACATCACCATTTTTTATAATTGAATATATACTATGACAATTATATCCTTGTGTTTTCATTATTGGAGTTAATCTACTTACTTTATTAGATTGTAAATTAGATATTCTTCCATACTGATCATATGTTACTGTTAAGGTTAAATCTACTATTTTATTATAGCCTTCTGGTGGTACTACTTCTTTAAATGTATATTTCCAAATTTCGGATTGAGGTGCAACTCCTAATTCAAAATGTATTATACCATCATTGTTTGTTGTATTATTTTCTAATGTTGTTAATTGTTTTGTATCTCCTATTTCATTTCCATTAGAATCTACTTTACATGCAGTTACTTCAAATACTGCATTTGGCAATCTCTTTGATGTATTTATATCTTGTTTTACTATTGTTAATTGTGTTTTTGTTTCGTTTGTAAATGTTACTGTTACGGTTCCATATTCTTCATCTACTTTTATTATAGCTTTTGTAGTTTGTGCATTTTCATCATCTATATATCCATCTTGATTTTGCAATAAATCTAAGCTATATATATCTGTCCCCTTTTGTAGATTTATTGTAGCATTATTATTTGCATCATATTTATAACCTTCTCCTATTTCTCTTTGGGCAACATTTATTGTTAATTCTCCAGATTGAGTTACATTTTGCAAAGTAGTTTCTCCTATTTGATTAGTTTGTTCTAGATCATATGCTACTCCATTTATACTTACATCAAATTTTGAACCTTCTATTCCTAATCCACTATAATTAGTATCTTCATTTTTTATTATTAAATCAAATGCATTATCATTAGGAACTGTTATTTTAAAATGTACTCTTTGATTATTTAATGTTCTTATTTTTCCATCTGTAGCCATATCTAATTTTACTTTTTTGTTTATTTGTCCTCTATTATTAGCTATTTGATTACATGATGCCATACTTCCATCTGCATTATATCTTATTAAAAATACAATATCCTCCATAGTTCTAAATGATTGTGGTGTTTCATCTTCATGTATTGTATATTTTATAACTTTTCCTGAAAGTGATGTATTAAATGTATCTATATTTTCTATTACACTTCCATCTGCATTTGTTATTATTGTTTTTTTAGTACCTTCTTCTATTATAGATGTATCTTGTCTTGTTATTGTAAATGAAACTCCTGCCATAGGTATATTTTTAGTTTGATCATATTTGTATAAACCTATTTTTATATTTTCTGGCATGTTCATTATATTAATAGAAATATTTCTATTATTATTGTGTTTTGATCCATCAAAGTTGTTTACTACTTCATCTCCATTTTGGATCCAATATTTTTCAATTTTACCAGCTTTATTGAATTTTACATGTAATTCTATTGTTGTAGAGTTTTTGTAATAATCTGGAGCCTTATTTAATTGTTTTATATAATATATAACTTCTTCATTTGGATATACTGGACCTATTATTACACCTTTTGTATATCCTCTAGTATCTGTTTGTGGATTTCCAGCTCCTTTATCACCTTTATTATTTGTTATATCTAAATAAATATCTTTAATTCCATCATTTTTATAGAATTTATCTATTACTCTTAAATCTAATATAAATGCTGGTTTGTCTTTTACACTTATAGTCAAATCTGGTGATGTTTTATTTGCTTGTTTGGTATCTTTGCTTGTTGATATTATATCAAGATATTCAGGATCATCTGTTTTTACGCTTCTTGTTCCAATATTTCCATTTGCGTCAAATGTTACATACAAATCTATTGTTTTTTCTAGTGGATAATATTGTGGTGGTGCAATTGATTCTGATAGTGTATATTTTATAGTTTGATCTTTATATACTTTTCCTAATGTTAACATCTCATTTGATCTTGCCTTTATATTTAGTCCTTTATTTGATATAACATTAAATGTTGCAGCTAAATTATTTATTGTGCTATCGTAATAGTCAGATTTATTTGTTTGTACCTGAAATTTTCTGCTAAATAACATATTTATATATACATTACCTGTGTTAGAATCCCATGTTATTTCTGGAGATATATTATTATCTCCCCATAAATCATGTCCTATTGATGTTACTTTTGCAATTTTACCATCTGTTCCATATACTACATCTAATTTTGCAAAATAGTCTGCTGGATTTGAGCTTCCTCCTAATGAACTAGCTGCCATATCTTTTGGGAATAAATATCCATTATATCTAGTTCCTAATGTTTCAGGATTTATTATATATTGATTTATGCTATCTTTCTGTGAAGCTCCCCAATATTTTATATTAAATTTTCCATTAATATCTGTATTTCTATAACTATTTGTATTATATTCATAAGATGTATTTGTACAATATGTATTATTTATAAATGGATACATTCTTATATTTGATATTGGGCTATTTGATATATCATCTACTGCTGTTACATTTATTTTCGTTGTTAATCCATATCCTATATAAAAATCTATATCTCTTTTTGCATCTTCATGTCCAAAATAATAATTATATCTTTGTATATTATTACTTGATAAATATTTTGCTCCACTTTTGTCCATATATGGCTCAACTTTATTTTCGTTTATAATTCTTGTAATTGAATTATCATAATCTATTTGTCCAAATTCATCAAATGCTACACTTATAATAGCTACTAGTCTGTCACGATATTCTGTAATATGCCTATCTGCATATTTTTGATAATTATATGGTTCATTTTCTTCAAATATATAAAATACTCTTGTATAATTGTTTTCTATTGGTATTAATAATTCATCTGTATCTGAATAGATATCTCCATATGCTACTTTTGATCCTAGGTCATGTCCATCACCAATGTATCCTGCTGTAACGTATTCTTCAATTTGATCTGTTACAGCTAAACCATCATCAGTACTTACTTTATATCTTGATCCTCTTAATGCAATTGGCTTTCCATTTTTGCTTACTTCATTTTCATATGTGTAATTATCCATTGCATTTAGTTTTAAATCTAGCATTGGGAAAAATTTCATAGTAATATTTAGTTTATAGTCTGTATGACTTAAATTGTTATTTTCATCTACTTGTATATATCTATTATCTACTAGCCATCCAATATCACTATTTAATCCTGTTAATAATTTTGCATTAGTTATTTTTCCATCATCATCAAATGTTACATTTATTAAATATTGATATTTTACAGTTTGATATTTTGCATCTGCAAAATATGTTGTTCCTTTATAATATCCTACACTACTACTTCCATCATTACCATTTAGATAATATCCGCTTTGTGCTGTATTTTTTGAATTATTTTTTACTACTAATCTTAATGTTCTTGTTCCTGCACCTTTTGTATATTTTCCCATTGTTTTATAGTCTTCACCATATGCTAAATCTGGTAATTTGTCTCCATCTTTATCTGAGCCTGTTAATAATGAATTTTGTCCTACCAATTCATATTGTCCATCTGATACATAGCTATCGTTTCCCTTATCTACTAAAAATGCTTCTACTTTCATATCATTTAATTTTTTGTCTACATCATATGTATCTACTGCTCCTAAATGTATTCCAAATTCTTTTATTTCGTTATTATAAATATTTAATGTTATTTCAAAATTATCTGAATCTATCCATGTTGCTATATCAAATCCTACTAAACTAGATCCTTGTTCTACAGATGCTGTACTTATTGCTCCATTGTTATCATATGTTATTGCAATTATTATATCTTCATCTGCCCATTCATATCCAGGTGATTTTTTTACTTCTTTTATTGTATAATACATTTTCTGATTTTCTAAAGTTCTATCTAAGTAAGATGCTGCATATCCATTTACATCTGTATAAGATGTTTCTGGAGATTGTGTTTGATTAACTTTATTTGTAGATGATGAATTTGAATATATTTGATCTTCTTTCCTACTTACAACTTGGAATCCTATATCTTTTATTTTTACTGTCTGATCTGCTGAATCTACTGCTGTTAAATTAAACTTAAGTATTGGATTGTTTTTTAATTCTACATCTACTATTAAATGATCTCTTGGATCTTCAGTTATATTATCTGGAAGTTTTACTTTAGCCGTCTGATTAGATGTATTTCCATCTGTAAGTGTTGCACTTGTAACATATCCTTCATCATCAAATGTAACTATAACATCTATATTTGTTCCATATGATTGGTATCCTACTGCTGGTTTGTCTTCTTTTATTTTATATGTTACTACTGTATTTTCTTTTGTTTTATCTAAATGCGCTATACCTGTTCCTGTTTCATCTGTTATAACTTGATTTGCACTTGTAAAATCAATAGTTTGGTTTTCGTTTGATAAATATGTTGATTTTACACTATACTGAGTTCCAATTATAGGATTATTGTTTCTTCTATCAATATCTTTTATATTCATTTTAAATTCAGGATAGTTTAATACTTGTACTGTTACTATTCCTTTATTATTTCTATTATATTCTGCTTCTGATACTTTATATGAAACTTCTACAAATTTATTTGTTACTTCATTTCCATCTTTATTAGTTAATTGTACTAAGTCTATTACTTGATTTTCATTGTAATGTACTTTTATATAAAAGTCTTCTACTGTCGCATATCCAATAGCTGCCTTAGGCTGACTAATTTTATATATTTTATAATTGTTATTTCCTAGTATGTCGCAATATATTCCAGTAATTCCACTTGAATTTGTTGTTCCTTGAGCCTCCTTACTATTTTCAATAGATGTAACTTTAAAGTCTGCTCCTTGTAAAGAAACATTATTATCAAAATAATATAAGTTTCTTATTTCAAATGGAACTTTTGGCTCTGCATATGATACTATTTTTACAGATTTATCTCCTGTTTTTGTAATTGTTGCATTTTTATTATCATCATTTGTAATTTCACATGTTGTTATCTTTCCTTTTACATAATTTATTCTAAATAATTTATCTGAAATATCTGCATATGATGATTTTATTTGTGTTTGTTCTAATTTATATGTTTTTACTCCATCTTCTAAAGCATATCCAACTTGTATTGTTTGTGAACCTATTGCTGGTAATACTTTTGACTCAGTTATTTTATAATTAACATCAGTGATTACTGCACCTGTTATTCTATCTAAAGTTTCAACTTGTACAGTTAAAGGATCCTGATGATCTAATAATAATTGTACTTCAATCTCTCCATTTGTTTTAACTTCATTTATATTCCATGTTTTTCCATAACCTAAATCTGTTTGTACATTCATTGTAGCATCTACATCTACATGTCCACTTATATCGAACACTACTTTTACATCTATTGGTGTTTTAGATAATTTGTAATACTCTGCAGGAACCTTTGGAGTAATTGTATATGTTATTATTCCATCTTCAATGTTTCCACCAATTTTTGTTTCTCCCATTCCTGTTTCATCTGTTGTTACTGCTTTTTGTGCATCTAAACTAGATCTTATATCAAATTTGTATCCGCTTACAGCTTCTAAGCTTTCAGAGTCTAATCCCTGAATCTTAAATAAAAATGTATCTATCATATAATCTTTTAAAGTAACTCTATAATTTGTCTTTAGATTGCCTGAAGTCGTAGTTGTTGTTGATAAACTTTCTAACTCTAATCTAGGTATTTTATATGAAGAATCTATATGCTCTAATTCTATTTCTCCATCTTCTGCAATATTTTTTACTCTCAATGTTTCTGTTTCATTTATACCATATCCTATTGGAGCTGTCTTTTCTATTATTTCTATAATACTGTCTACATTTACAACTAATCCTTGTAATTCTATGTCTGAACTTAATTCTCCATTTTTTACTTCTATGTTTTTCTTTCTAATAACTGAATTATCAGGATTTGTTATTTTTATATCATAATATGAACTACTTAATTGATTTCCATTATTATCTTGTTTTTTAAAGTCTAAGCTTAAGTTTCCAACTTCATCATAATTTGTCCATAAATCTAAAGATATGTTTGATAGATATACTCCTAATTCATCATCTTTTGTACTTGAAAATATTTTATTTTTTATAAGATTATTTCCATAATAAGATTCAACATTTGTTAATTTTACTTCTCCATCTTTATATCTAAAAACTAATCTTAATTTTACAGTTGTTCCATTTTTTATGCTATATCCTGTAGAGCTTTGATTATCTACCTTAAGTTCAGATATAATTATGTTATATACCATTTCATTTCCATCTATTCCAATTCCTGGTACTCTTATAGTTTCATTATTAATTTTGTCAGCTATATATTGTTTATAATCAATTGAAACTGTTCCTTCTGAACCGTTTGCTCCTGTAATCATTATTAAATCTAAGTCTTCATCATTTTTATCAAGTAATGTATTTTTTGGTTTTTCTGGTGTACTAATAGTTGGCATGCTTGGTATATTAGCATTTTCCAAATCTGAAGAAATTCCTAAAATTACACCATCTACATACCCTTGGCTACCTTTATCTAATTTATTTATATTTAAATTAATATAGGTATCTTCTGTGCTTCTTTTCCTATTTAGATGTTGATATACAATTTCTCCAGCTCTATTTAGTTCTACTTCTTTTCCTTGACTATCTACAGCCACACCTTGGTTTGGTTCTTCTAAATTTGACGTTCCTCTATCATATGGTGTTTGTTCAATCTGGATTCTTCCATCACTTACAAAATTCATATGTATTTCTTGTGTTGTATTATCATATATATATCCAGTACTTGCACTTACTTGTGTTACTGTCATTTCAACATCACTTGCTTTTGTTATATGTGTTGTTATTTCTCCTGAAGCATTTGTTTTTCTTTCTTTTATTGTTTTTGTCCTTTGAATTCCATTTATGCTCCAATTTATTTCAATATTGTATTTTGCTCCTTCTAATGCTTTATTTATATTTTCTTTGTCTGATAATTTTACCTTAAATACTGCTGTATCATCATAATTTAATTCATATCCTATCGTTATAAAATATGTATATTCTGTAGATGAATCGCTCATTATTTTAGAATAATGACTTTCTATAATTGTCTGATCATCTACTATACTGTTATTTGCATCATTAATATAACCATCTTCATCAAATGATATATTTATTAATATTTCTTCTTCTACCTTTTCCTCGTCATAATCTTGTGGCACAGTTGTTTTATCTACTGCTAATATATATTTGTGAGTTCCTTGTGTTTTACTATCTATTGTAAATGATAATTCACCATTTCTATCTGATACAGCTGGATTTCCTGATTTTCCGCCATATACTGTTCCTGTTTCAGTATCTGTTAATGTATATGCTACATTTTTTCCTACAGATACATCTGTTTCTTGTGCATCTACTAAAGATATTCTTACTATATTTTGCTCAGGCTTCTTCTTACTTGTAAAGTCTACTATAATATTTTCTCTATTGCTGTTCGTTTGTATAATTGCATTATTTGTATCTTTATTCCATATTATAATTTCTCCATCTGTCTTTGCAGCTGTAATTGTAGTTGTTTTAGTATTTTTTGTATATCCAGGCATTGGTGCTTGTTCAGTTATTGCAATTTGAAATTGACCATTTGCATATATATTTGTATCTGCACTTCCTGTCTTAGGATCAGTTTGTACATATTGGCTTACAGATGTTCCATTAGAATATATTGTTGTTACTAAATATGTTACAGGACCTAATCCCTCTTTTGTATCTTCATCTTTCAAATTTATTTGTAAATTAAATGGATCTGTTGTAACACTTTCATTTCTAGCTATTACTAAAATATGTTCTTCTGATACTTTTTGTACATCTATATTTGAATTATATCTTCTAGCAACATTTACTATTTTCCCTTTTTCAAATGTTACATCTATTCTTACCATTTCCATTATGTTATATGAACTTGCTACAGATTCTTGTTCTAAGTAATATGTATATACTCCATCTTTTGTCATTACAGTTGGTGAAAAATGTACTATTCCATTTTTATCTGTAACTCCTTCTAATCTTTCCATTTTATATTTATCATTTAATAATGGCTGTGATAATATAAATTTACTTCCTGAAAGTAATATACCTTCATTATTTAGTTCTTCATTTCTTACTTCAAAATCAACTTTTTTAGTATTTATAGGTATTGTTACTTCAACTAATCTATTTTTTTCATCAGGTGATGGTATTCCTATACCATTATAATCATCTACATCTAGTAATCTTGTAATTTTATTATTTGTTATATCAAATATTACAGCATCTGTTTTAGAATATCCTAATAGGCCAGTAACATCTGGTATTACTGTATATGTTATTCTTCCATCTGTTCTTAATGCTTTTGCGTCATCTGGTGTAATCGTAATATATCCGTTAGAATTAGTTGTTTTTGTAATATTACATACTTGCTCTATACTTTCATCTTCATTTTCCCTTGTTCCTATAATTGTAAATTTGACACCTTCAACTTCTAAATCTGTATTTGATTCATTTACTGCTTTTATTTTTAGTTCATATCCTTTACAGATTTTTATTATTGTTGAATCAGTTTCACTTCTTTGATCTGTTCCATTTAAATTTATATTTTCTTCACTATCATATTTTGAGTATTTAACGTCTTGCTCTTTATTTGTTGAAATTTCTTGAAATATAAGCCCAGCATCTATATCTTGATTTTTTAGTGTTATTTTAAATGATAATTTTTGTGTTTGCTTAATTTCTAGTTTATCTAATTTCCATATATATCCATCTATGTTTCCTTTATCGTTTTTTGTAACTGTAACTTCTCCTTGTGTTGCTGAAAAGTCTGTTATTTCAAAATTATCTATTAATTTATCTAAGAATTTATTTGTAACATTTATATTTTTATTTATTTTATTTATTTCATTATATATTTTTTCTGAATCTAAAACTTCAACATTTTCAATGTTATTGCTTGAATTTTCATCACTTTGTAATAAATAAACTTCTCCACAAACAGGTAAACCATTATTTATATATGCTGTACTTGTTATATCTACTAATATAGTTATTATTTGTAAATTAGGATCAGCTTCTTTTAAACTTAACATTTTTTCAGATGTATCATCTGTTCCATCTGTTATTACAATTAAATATCTATTTATATCTTCAGCACCTTCTGTTCCTGGTCTTTTTGAAAATGTACTATAGGCATAATCTAACCCTTGGTTACAATTATTAATAGATGTCATTGCAATACCATCTATTCCATTTTTTATAGCAGTTATATTAGCAGTAGTATTATTTCTTAATGTTACTACATTTGCATTTGCATTACTTGAAACTGATACTTTTACATCTTTTACTTTCGTAAGTATCCCTTGAGCTAATTCTTTAGCTTTAGCCTTTCCAATACTTAAATTATCATTTGTTCCTATACTATATGATGAGTCTATTAAAAAAGCTACTTCTGTAGTCATATCACTTTGAACAATATTTTTAAGTTCAACTTCATAATTTAATTGTGTTGAGCCAAAGTCTTCTTTTTTCTCTTCTTTTATAATTCTTTCACTTATTTGTAGATTATCATCTTTACTAATTGCTTCTTCTTTGACTACATCAACAACATAGTTATTTCTATTTAATGATGTTGCAGCAAAAACAATCCCTACTATAAGGAAGCTTATTAAAATAGCTGCAGATGAAATTAAAACTTTTCTTTTGTTTGCCTTTTGTTTCATTTTTAGATTCTCCTTTTTACTTTATATATTTAATCAATATAAATGATAGAAGAATTTCTTTTAGTTTTCAATACCACTTTTTCCCAAATTCCTTTGTTTTCAATATGTATAGTGTTTTTACCTTTAGGGAAGCTTAATTTGTACACTTAGCTTTACAAATTATACATTTTATTTACATTTTTGTAATATATATGTGTGTTTATTACATTTTTCTGCTTTTTTCTTAGGGAACCAATAAACTTTGCATATTTTTACTATTTTTGTTAAACATATAATTATAGAGGTGATTGTATGAGTATTTGGATTAATAGCTGTAATTTAAAAAAATATAATAAACTAGAAAATGATATAAATTGCGATGTGTGTATTATTGGTGGTGGTATTACTGGTATTTCTACTGCTTATTATTTATCTAAAAAAGGATTTTCAGTTAGCATTTTAGAAAAAGATAATTTAGCTAATAAAACTACAGGAAATACTACGGGAAAGATAACTTCTGAGCATGATTTATTTTATGATTATTTATTAAAATCTTTTGGTTTAAATTTTGCAAAAGATTATTTAGAAGCAAATGAACTTGCAATTCAAAATATTAAGCAAATTATAGATGAAAATAATATAGATTGTGATTTTGAATATAAAAATAACTTTGTCTTTACTGAGAGTCTAGATTATATTCAAAAATTTAAAGATGAATATAAATCTTTAAAGAAAATTGGGTTTTCTCCTATATTTAATGAGAAATTAGATCTTCCATTTAATATCGTATCTAGTTTAGGTTTTCCTAATCAAGCTCAGTTTAATTCTATTAAATATATTAATGGTATTATTTATAACTTAGAAAAAAATAATGTGCAAATATATGAAAATTCAAAAGTTATAGATGTAAAACAAAATGATGACATTTGCATTGTTTCCACTAAAATAGCTAATGTAAATTGTAAATATGCTGTAATTACTACTAGATACCCTTTTATTAATTTTCCGGGTTTACATTTCTTAAAAATGTATCAAAGTACATCTTATGCAATTGCAATTGATACTAATATGCCTTTATTTGATAATATGTATATAAATTTTGAGCAGCCTACTATTTCTTTAAGAACAGCTATATATAATAATAAACGTATTCCTATAATCGCTGGTTTTACTCATAAAACAGGAGAAAAAAAGGATTCTGAAAATCCTTATTTCTTTTTAGAACAAATAGCAAAAAAAATATTTCCTGATTATAATATAATTTCTAAATGGTGCAGTGAGGATTCCATCTCTGTGGATAAACTTCCATATATAGGTTCTTTTTCAACTTTTATGCCACATGTATATTTTGCTACTGGTTTTAAAAAATGGGGTATGACAACTTCAAATTTAGCTTCTAATATTATTTGTGATTATATTTGTGGCAAAGAAAATAAATATAGCTATTTATTTGATTCTAAACGTTTTCATCCTATAAAAAACATAGGAGAAGTCAAAAATATTGTCACAGATGTTTCCAAATATTTAGTTTTAAAAAAATTGAATATTAAAAAATCTGATATAGAAAAAATAAAACCAAATACTGCAAAAGTTATGAAGCTTGATGGAAAAATTGTTGGAATATATAAAGACGAAATCAATAATCTATTTGCCGTTAAACCTATTTGTTCTCATTTAGGGTGCAACCTTAATTGGAATAATACTCTAAAAACTTGGGATTGCCCATGCCATGGCTCTCGTTTTGATTATCAAGGTAATTGTATATATGGTCCTAGTGTTGGGAACTTAAAAAAATATGAAATCTAAAAGGTCACTATATGTGACCTTTTAGATTAGTTATTATTCGTCTTTTACAAATGTACCTGTTGATATATTTCCTATTGTTATTGTTCCATTTCCTCCTGCTCCTCCATTTGATGTTGTTCCTCCTTTTAAATCATATAAACCTTTATTAGTAGCTCTATTAGAATAAAATATGTTTATACTTCCTCCTCCTGAAGATCCTCCGCTATAACTAGTATTTGCCCCATTAGATCCATTAGATTTTATTCTTCCTAAATTATTTATTATATCTGCTTTTATAATTAGTAATCCTCCAGTTCCGTTTGAAGCTTTCGTTCCGAAATACCAAGGAGTCCAGTTATTATCTCTTTTAGGATATATAGAATAACTTGCTACTCCTGGATTTCCTGCTCCTCCTCCGAGTTCTACCATCTTTATTTTCCTCTTGTGCAGCAATTCCTCCTGATGCTCCATTTCCAGACCCTGGTTTACCAGATTCACGATACGTATACGCACTTCCTCCTCCAGTTCCTCCTGAATATGAAGTGCCTGCAGAACCTGCTCCTGAAGCAACTCCATAGTGTGAGTATGATGATGAAGTGGCATAGAAACTTCCAGATCCCCCTCCTCCTGTTGCTCTATTTATACCATCATTTCCTTTTTTTCCATTTTTGAATAAATTATGTCTTTCAGACGTTACTGCTGCTCCTCCACTTGCTCCAACTGCTGGTACATATTCATATGTTTCATTCTCATTTTTCCACATATATA
>CAOKLQ010000008.1 GCA_948469315.1 uncultured Clostridium sp. | reverse complement strand
TTTAGAGTTATCTACTTCTATTTCATAATCATGTAGCATGAAATTTCTCCTTTTCTTTAAATTTGAAAAAAAAAAGAGCTAAGAAACTAGAATTTCTCTAATCTCTTTGCTCTTTCTTTTTCATGCTATCATTATATTATCGTGTTTTTATAAAATCAATTCCCTTTTTATTCCCTATTTTCTATTTGCAATATCCTATTCCATATTTAACTTTAAAAATTCTCCATCATAATAACTATATATTTGAATTTCTTTCATTTTACTATTAAATAAAAATGTTGCTACAGTAGGATATTCATCTTCTCCAATTTTTCTATATATATACTCATTTTTACTCTTATTAAATTGCAAAATATTTTTCACATCTTTTATACTAGCTTCTTTAACATTTACCTTATCTAATAATTTATTTCCTATATCTAATCTAGTTAATGTTGAATCCGTTTTTAAGCATATATTGTCATTCATATTTGGATGGATAATATGATTTGTATGTATATATTTTTCTTTAATTTCTAAAATATCAAATTTATCTAAAATCTTTTCTATTGAATATGCTTTATTTTTATTACTGTCTATAATATTTAAACTAAATGCTGAAGCACAATCTTTTACATTAATTTTTTCAATTACTTCTTCTATACTACCACATTGTACAATGTCTCTTAGAATAAACCATACAGGTATACCAGTTTCATTATTTTCTTTTATTCTTACTGTATTAACACTATAAACTATTCCTTTATTATTCCAACCAAATGTAGTACCTTGTGGACAGTTATATGTCGAGAATTCATAAAAATATCCATCGTTAGTGTTATATTTTACTAAAGCTATTTCGTCTAAATTTTCTGATAAATCTTCGTTATGTCCTGATACTATATGTGTATCATCTATTTTTATAGCAATATCTGTACATGACTCTCTTGGAGAATATGTTTCAAAACAAATATTCAATAGATATTCATCTCTATTAATATTAAATCCATCTGCTCTTCCATATGTTTCTGCTAAATAATCAGGATATTTGATTTTTAATTTTTCTTTTACTTTTTCTAAATTTTTTCTGATATTTTCATCTTTTAACAACTCTTTAAAATATGTAAAATCATTTTTTATTGTATTAGTAAATAATTGTGAAAACTGTATTCCTAACTCATATCCTTTTCCATTTATATTTGCTATCTGCAAATCTCTCATTATTTTATCTCTACCTCCATATTAATTACTATATTATATTTCTTATTTTAGCACATTTCTTTAAAAAATCAAATAGTTTTATAAGTACACCAAGTGAACTTTCTTTAAAAAATCGAGTACACTTAGTGAACTAAACTCCAAATATTTTATCAAAATTTAGTACACTCGGTGTACTTTTGCCTAAAATAAGTGAACTTTTTCCAATTTTTAGTTCACTATTTTCAATTTTAGCGAAGAATAGCGGGTTTGAGCCAGTTCACCGAGTGAATTCCTGCATTATATTTGCTTAAAATTTTTGTTTCTTTATTAAATCTTGAAGGCTTGACCTTCAATGTGTATAGGCGATATGTTAATACCGCTTTCCTGCCCTAATTTCTAATGAGGTATTTTGAGTTTTAATAGCGTTTATGTCTACTTAATTAAATATACTTATCCTTAAATCCTCTTAGTTGAAAAAATAATGTGCTTTTAAAATTAAGTCAAGGTTGTGCGACAGCACATTCATTTTAACCTTGACTTGATTTTATAAAGCACATTAGAATTTTTGTTATGGATTTAAATATGCTTCTCTAGTTGCTACTCTATCTGTAATATTCAAATATTCTATATATGGTTTATTATCAATATATTTCCATATTTTTATAAAAATCGGATTAATTTCAATGACTACCTCATCTTCTAAAGCAGAATATTCATTAAATGAGTTTTCATGTACTTTCCTAAATTTATTTAAAAATCTTTTGTTTTTTTCGTTAAATGGATGTTCCAAAATTTTTGCTGTTCCTTCTATTTGATAGTTTTCTAAACATAATGCAACATTATTATTTTCTTCAATTTGCATACATTTATCAAATTTTATGTCTGTTTGAAAATATATTTTATTATCTAATATTATATGGCTAACTGTTCTTGCAGTTGGTTCATCATTTAAGCAAGTTGCTAACACAATATGCTTTTTCTTATCTAAATAGTCAAAAGTTTCTTTTTCTAACTCAATATAATCTATAAATTCATTTCTATTCATCTGAATTACTCTCCTCTTTATTTTTTATCTGTTTTAAACTATTTTGTGTTAAGTTTTTATAATTTGTTTTCTCCGCAACTTTCTTTCCAATTTTTCCTTCAATATCTCTTCTAGCTTTACCAGTTATTTTTCCTGCTTCTTGCACATCATCTTTTAATTCTTCCAATCCAAAGCTATTATTAGTATTATGCATTTCATTTGCAGTAACTTCTGCTAAATTTGTTATCGCAAGTTCTAATTTTCCCATACTATCCCTTAAATTTCTCTTCGTTTTATTAATTCCTTTTAATTTTTTATATTGAGTGGTATTCATATTAAATGTGCTTTTATATATTTCATCTGTTAGTATTGCATAATCTCTATCTTTAGCTCCTCTTTCTTTCCAAGTATCAGTAAGTTCCTTTCTACTATCTATTGATTTTAGTCTTTGTGCAATCCATGTATCTTCATAGCCTTTTCTTATATAAGTTTCCTTTGCTCTATTAATAGCAAGTTCTGGATTTACAATTTCATCCAGTCTTTCACTTCCTACTTGTGCTAACCACAATTTAAATGGTTCTGCTTTTGGTGAAGGTATAGATTGTATAATTCTTAATATTCCTTTTGTATTTGATGTTCTTATCTTTCTTATTTTTCCATCTTTAGCTTTCATTTCAACTAGGGTACAAATTGTACCCCAGTTATTATTTAATTCTTCATCTCTAGCTTTCAACTTTTTTATGTATTGTTTTACATCTACAGAGTCTGTTAAGATTTGAACAACATCTTCTACTGAAAAATACCAATCTTCATTGTACCATTTCCTTCTTATTTCTTTTTCCTCAAATAAAGCCAATTTATTTTCTTGCATAATACCACTTCCTTATTTATTTTTTGATATTATATAACATTTTTCTATTGTTGTCAAACATTTGTTTTTAACCTTTATAAAAATTAGCAGTTACTTAAAATCAAATAACTGCTTTAATTATCTATCTCCTATTTTTTATTATTCTTATTCAGATTAATTTTCTTTACCATATCTCCTAGATAGTCAAATAATGCTACAGTATTAAATTCTAAAAAGAAAGATTTAAAGTTTTCTTTTAGTGTCTTTTGCAAATTCAAAACTTTATTATAGTCTTTATCAATATCTAAAGTCATATGAAAATTAAAATCATCTGGATTATATTTTTCTTTTGGAAATTCTCTATAAAATATTCTTTGCAATTCCATAATTTGTTGATTTTCTTCTATTGATAAGTATAAACAATAACTATTATGTTTTACATTCATAATTTTTATATCATTTACTTTTAATTGTATTTTATCAATATTTATACTTTCTGCTATTTTTAATATTTCATCTTGATTTTCCTTATTAGTAGCAAAAATAGTAAAATGATATGGTAAATTATCTATTTCATATCTCTTTTCATCATTAATTCCATATGGCACTTTACAAGTATTTTCTTTGATATTACTCATTAATTCTTCTACTTTTTTAATTTCATTTTTTCTATAAAGCTTATTAAAGTTATTCTCTTACTCATTTTGTGTTTTTTCCACCCTTCTTAAATGAATTAAATAATATGCTAGTCCTATTTGAAAAATCATAAATATTGTAGATAATCCAAACATATATTTAGTTCCCATTTCATACATTATTCCACAGAAGAATACTCCTATTGCTTCACCTAAAAATCTTATTATATATCTTATATTAGCAAATGATAATTGATGTTCGTTTTCTACACGATTTATATACACTCCATCACATATATTCTCGTATGCAGTTGAAATAAGTATCGACCATGTTATTGCTATTAAAGTTATCATTAAATTATTTGATATAAATGCAATTACATATCCAGTAAATCTTATTCCAAATTTTATCGTTATTGTTAAATAATCGTTTTTAGGTGTTAAATATTTTAGTGCTAATATACCAATTCCATCTGCAAGTAAACCTACAATTAATAAATAATTAGTTGCTATGTTATCAGAAAAAGCAAAATAATCAGTTAATGTTAGCATTTTTAGTCCTAAAGCTGTTGACATTGATATTGTGCCTATGAACATATCTAATAAATATAATGATAATATTTTACTTTTTAGTATGTACTTAAACATTGAATCCTTTTTCTTTTTTCTTTCTTCTGTGTGATTGATTTTTATATTCATCATAGTAATTATTGAAATTACTAAAAATATATTTGATAGTATTAAGCAGGTATTATAGTTTACTAATATTCCTGCAATACTTTTACCTATAAATATTCCACCAAATAAAATTCCTATATCTCTAAATAAATATTCCGTTAATTTTCTTTTACTATATATTGTATCACTCTTTACAATAGTAGTTATTAGTGGGTATATACTTGTTATTATTATATATTCCATTATTATATCTATTACTATAGTTAGATTTATCAATTCTGTTTGCCCTTTTCCATTCAAATAATATAATACTAACATATTGATAAATTTTATAATTAAAATAAGGGTTAATGTATTTTTTAGCTTATTTAATGTTACATATTTTCCAATTAAAGCTATTCCTATAACACTAATAAATGTTCCTATACTTATAATATTGCTTATCTGTGTTACAGAAAAATTATTATCTTGTAACCAAAGTTGTCTAAAATTCCCCCATAGCCCAATTGATATACTAAAAAAGGCTAACATTATTAATATTTTATTTTCATCTTTTATCTTCATTTAATACTCCAGTTCTTTTATGTATTTATATATTTCCTTCCAGTTTGTTTTATTTACTATATTTCCATGCTTTTCTTTATAATTTGTAATTCTAATAACATTTATATTTTCATTAGATATTTTCATACAATTTGCTAATTGGTCATCTATAAATAAATCTATATTTTCTTGCATACATATTTTTGCTTTTTCTCTAGCATTAACTATAAGTTTGTCATATTCTATATTGTTTTTATCCAACCAGTTTTTACTTAAAAGATATGGATCATCATGAAATTCATCATCTCTTGCAGTTATTATATAAATTTTATGCCCCTCTGTTCTTAATTTTTTTATAATTTCTACAACATATTTTCTTGGCTTTGCTTCTTTAGTAATTTCTTCTTGTATATTTTTCAAAAAATATTTTAATTCTTCATAAGTAAATCCATATTTTTGCTGATATACATTACCATTATTTTTATCTTCAATATATTCCAAATTTATGCTTTTCCCTAATTTTTTTGCATACTCTATAATGCTGATCCTCTTAACTTGTCTCTTATATCTGTTAATGTATCATCTATATCAATTCCTATATTCACTACTTTTCCTCCTTTAAGATTAGCTTAATTATCATTTATGGTTACTATATCACAAAAGCTCAAAAAAAGGAAGTGCTTTCCCAAAACTCCCAATTTAAGTTTTATCTCCAAACATTTATATTTTTTTGTTGACAAATTGTTGACATTTTTAATATTAACTTTATACTACTCCACATACCATATCAACTTCTATCGTTACCTTTACTTTATGATTTTGTACTCTTTTAACCTTATTTTTACCTTTTTGCTCAAAACTATAAAAATTCTCAAAAGCAGTAAACTCAACTATTTTGTCTAATTCTTTAGATATAGCACCGAGCAACATTCCACATGTATGGTTAGCTAATTCTTTTACATCTTTTTTAGCACTTTTTCTATCAAAAATTGATTTTCTTTTTCATTACACATATATTCTATAGTTAACACAGAATTAATTTTAGAGCCTTTCATAAATTCCTCCTTATTTATTGTTTTTTGTCTATAGTCTGTTTGCCTTTTCTAATTAAAATAGCTATTAATAATATTACACATAAAATTATTATTCCTATAATCTCATTACTTAAATTATCTTTCGTTTCATTGTTATTAATAACATTTATATTACTTTCTATAGTATCACTCCATATTCCTACTTTTTCTTCTTTTGCTTCTTCTTGTTTCTCCTGTAATATCCAAGCATATGTATAATTATCTTGTAACATATATGTTTGAGCTAGTCCTTCTCTTATTAATTCTTCTTGAAGTAAACTATTATCTACCCAAATCCATGCTAAATATCTTCCATATTTATCTGTTTTTGATGAATTAGAATCATACTCTAATTCTATTTTATTTGTATTTTGTAATCTTTCTTTTGTATAATTACTTGCTTCTTTTCCATATGGTTGTTCTCCTAAACTAGGATGCACAGTTTCTGGTGTATCTATTCCTAAAAATCTAACTGTAATTATTTCTTCATTTAATTTGAATTTTGCAGTATCCCCATCTACGCTTTCATTATATTTAACTTCTATTCTTTCATTACTTAAGTTACTCGTATTGTTTATTATATTAAAACTTTCATCATAACAAACTGCTGTTTTTACTATTTCCCATTTTTGTTTTTCTTCGTTCCACTCAACTTGATGATAATGTCTAACTCCATCTTTATTATGATATCCATAATATTTTCCGTTATATTGAGTAATCTTTGAAGATTTTTTATCTTTCCATCCTGTTATATTTCCACCATGTGCTATTACTTCCATATTTAACAACATTATTAACCCCAATACAATTATTAGTATTCTAACAATTTTCTTCATCCAAACACCTACTTCATTTTTATAGTTTATCATATTATAATTAAAAATTGTAAAACTTTTGTAAATTCATTGACTTTTTATATTTTACATTCTAAAATATATTTACTTTATTTCTTTTAATTTTTTATTTCAAATCAAAGGAGGTGTATGGTATGCCTGATAATTTACTTAATTTTACTAATGATTCTTTAACTAAATTAGATCATTCTATTCATAACAAAACCCAAGGTTCTATCATAGATAATTTTATTCACGAATTACAAAATTATCTTACCAAACTTCAATCTTCATATTTACTTGATTCCATGTCGCAACATACTATTTTAACATTTGCAAAATATGATGGTAATTTTGCTGTATGTTTTGATTATAATGACAAAAAGATTTATTATATGCCACAAGAAAATATTGTTGGTTCCAAACCCAAACCTGGCGAAGTTTTAAAATGGCATTCTCCTAGTAAATTCTATGTTGACTATACTGGTATTCCTGCTGAAGAAAATAAAATTGATAGTTATTTGCAAGAATGTAGTATTGCAAAATAATTAATATTTATTTTTTAGTTTTATTATTCAATTAAATTTCATTCTTTTATTTTTCAATATATGTATTTTTAGGCAATTGCTCTTTTTCTATGAATTACAACCTCACTTTGTTTAGTTGCATAAGTCATTTGTAACTCGCTTTGCTCGAACGGCTGACTTAAATATTTTTTTGACTCCCAGTGAAGTTGGTGTTAACTTAAAAGACGGATACAACGGTGATTTAACTTCTAAAGATGCTGGTAAAATAGGTGGACAAATGGTTAAAAAATTAATAGAACAAGCTGAAAGAATCATGAAATAAATTAGCATTTGTTAAAACAAATACTATTCGTAACATATAATGTTACGTTCATTAGAAAATAGTATTTTTCTATTAATACATTTTAATCTAAACTTATTTAGACTGAAAATTAAATTTTGTATATATTTTATTTGTAAAATACATAAAAGCAGGATTTGATTTCCTGCCTTGTTTATTATTTATTATTCATCAACTTTATTTATTGTATTCCTATTTGTTGTATTTGATGTTGTGTTTGTTTTATTTTGTGTAGCACTTGTATTGCTACTTGCATTGTTTGTTGTTCTATTTGATGGTGTATTTGTTGTATTATTTTTTGTCGTATTTTTCTTTTGTGTATTAGTATTATTTATTTTATTTTCATTTATTTCATTTTTTTCTATATTTGTATTTTCTGGTTTGCTTATATTTGTATTATTGTTAGTATTATTTTTAGTTGTTTGATTTGTCCTTTTGTTTACTGTATTTTCTTTACATTTTGATGGTACTGTTCCAAATAGAAAATATTCTGTGTATGTATTTGTACATGAATTATTTGCAACTAGTCCTGTGTCTTTACATATTGTAGCTGTTTTTACTCCATTTGGCATTTCAAATCGTGTACCTTTTAATTTATTATGTACTTTTTTCATTACTTCTGACCAGATAAGCCCTGCTGGGTTTTTTCCGTCATAATTTATTGTTTCATTCATATCAAATCCATACCAGGTTGCTGCTGTATAGTAATTTGTAAATCCACAAAGCCATCTATCATAGTTTTCATTTGTTGTTCCTGTTTTAGCGCAAACATCCATTCCAGATATTTCACAATATGTAGCTGTTCCTTGGGCTCCTTCTACTGGCTCTTTTAGTAAAGATTTTAAAATATATGCAACTTCTTTCGAAAATACTTTTTTTGTTTTTTGTTTTGTTTTTATAATATCCATACCAGATTGATTTGTTACTCTTGTATAAAATGTAGGCTCTGTATATATCCCATTATTTGCAATTGTAGCATATCCTGCTGCCATTTCTAGAGGGCTTACTCCTTTTTCTTCTCCTCCTAATGATAAAGCTAAATTATTGTCTTTTTTAGTTAAGTTTTTAATTCCCATTTTTTGCAAATATTTTATTGATGTTTTGGGTTTTATTTGCTCTATTATTTTTACAAATGGTATATTTTGTGAAGATTCTACTGCTCTTCTTACTGTTATTGTTCCTTTATATGGATCATAATCTCCTGGTGCATAATCTGTGCCATCTATATTTGTAAATGTTGTTGCTACATCATCATACATTGAAGCAGCTGTTATTTTTCTTTTTGCTAGAGCTGGTGCTAAAACTGCTAAAGGCTTACTTGCTGAACCTGTTTGCCTTAGACTCATTGTTGCTCTATTAAAATCTCTCGAATTTGTTTTTTTACCAAGTCCTCCAATACAACCTACTACTTGTCCATTTTGGTGGTTTATTATAACCATTGCTGCTTGTGATGTCTTATCTTTTTCTTCTTTTGATTTTAATATATATTTTGGCTTTTCAAATTCTGTTTCCATATTTGCTTGTATACTTGAATCCTGTGTTCCGTATACTTTAAGTCCTCCCATATATAAATAATTAGTTGCAAATTCTTTACTTATATGTTTTTTATCTTGAAGTTCCAAAATAACTTGTGTAATTACTGCATCCGTATGATATGAATAGACTCCATCTTTTGTTTCAATTTCTCCTTTTTTAAATTTTAATCCTTCTTCTACTTCTTTAATAGCACTATCATATTCTTCTTTAGAAATATATTTTTGATCTAGCATTTGATATAATACAATTTTTGTTCTTTTTTCTATTTTTTCACTATTGTCTTTATCAGAAAATGGATTATAAACATTTGGTGAATGGTTTAAGCCTGCCAAATATGCACATTGTGCAATACTTAAATCTGTAATACTTTTATCAAAATAGTATTTTGCTCCTGCTTCTACACCATATACATTTGGTCCTACATATATTATATTAAAATATGTTTCTAAAATTTGTTCTTTTGAATAAAAACATTCAAGTTCAAAAGCCATTGCCCATTCTTTTACTTTTCTTGTTATACTATTTGAATTATCTCCTGTAAGATTTTTAACTAATTGTTGTGTTATAGTACTTCCACCAAAAGATGCTGACCCTCTATGAAATATATATGAAGCTATTGCAGCCGTAGTTCTTTTTATATTTACACCATGATGTTTGTAGAATTTCTCATCTTCTATTGAGATATAAGCATTTTTCAAATTTTGTGGTATTTGTTCATAAGAAATATTAATTTTCTTTCTTTCAGAACCAATTTCAGCTATAACATTTCCATCTACATCATAAATTTGTGAGTTACTAGCATTTATCATATCTAAGCTTATATTTTTCCAATTATTTATTGCTAAAGCACTAATGGCAATAAGTACTATTATTGATATGAAAATTATTAGCAATACTACTCTTTTTAAAATTTTTATTTTTGGATTTTGAATTTTTTCTTCTACTTCTTTTTTATTTTTACGATTTTTTCTTTTTGTTTTAGTAGGTTTCCTTGGCAATTTGGATTTCTCCTTTCCCTTCTAAGGACAGGTGACACACCTTTTATCTAGGGTAGTTCTCTGCTGTCTAAGGTATGTCACGCTCTCTTATTTTTTAGTGATGTCATAACATTACTTTAGTTTTTTTCTAATTAAAATTAAAGGTGTTTGTTGTTTTCCTTGTCCTGTTGGATTATCACTTATTAATTTTTTTAAATTTTGTTCAGATAATGTAATATCATCAGACTTTCCTAGTATTTCTTGTCCTAAATCGTTTGCATCTACTATCATTGTACTTATTCCAAGTTTTTCTTTTATCTCATTACATACTTTTGCTGGATTATCTGGCATTTGTATTCCTATATCTTTGTATTCAGACCAAACGTGATCGTAAAATCCATCTAATCCTGCGACTTCTTGTCCTACTATTTCGTAAAATACTCCTTTTTTTCCAAATAACTTTGTTATAGCACTTGCAACAGATGCCCATAATACTTTAAATAGTCCTACTGTATTTATTGCATATTGCATTTTTATTGTCTCTCCTACTCCTACTCCAGTATCTGGATGTGAGGCAAATTTTGATAAAAATTTTGCCCAAAATCCTATTTTTATTTCTTCTCTTTTTACTATTCTATTTTGGCATAGTGCTATTATTTTTTCGCTACTAGATACTATATCTCCTTGTTCATATATTGGACTTATATATTTTTCAAATAAATCTATATAACTTTCTCCTTGTTTTACAAAATGCGTTTTTATTGCATATCTTAAATATGTATCTTCTCCTACTTGCATTTCTAAATTTTTACCATCATTTGCTTTTAGTTCCATATTAGTTTCCTCCTAAGTTTAATTTTTCTTTAAATTTATTTACAACCATATAAAGGTTTTCATCTTTTAGTATAAGCAATATTGCTATATATGTTAGTCCTCCTAATACTACTTGGACTATTATTGAACTTAACCCTGTATTTATAAATATTTTAACCATGTAACATACTATAAACATTATAATTGATGCTAAAAAATAATTTATTCCACATTTAAACATTTTTCTTATGTTTATTCTTTTTCTTATATAATAAATTTGTATTATATCTACTATTAATTGTGATATAACTGTTGCTATAGATGCTCCTATTGATTGCCATTTTTTTATTAATAAGCTATTTAAAATAAAATTTATTATTAAACCTGTAACTACTGCAATTGTATATTGTTTTTGTTTTTTGCTTGGAAGTAAATATTGTGTTCCTACTACATTTGCAATTCCCATTAATAGTAATATTGGAGATATTATTTTTATTAATATTGAGACTTTTTCATACCCTTGCCCAAAAAATATTGGTACAAATTCATCTGCTACACTTATTATTCCAAATGTTATTGGAAATGCTAAGAAAAATACAAAGCTAAATGATCTTTTCATATAGTAGTTTATTTTTTTATAATCTTTTGAAGCAAATGTACTTGCCATTCTTGGTATCATAACTATTCCAAGTGATGATACTATTGTAAGTAATATTCTTATTACTTTTTGAGCTTGTTCATAATATCCAACTTCTGTTTTATCTGCTAGCATATTTCCTATCATTGTTTTATCTAGCATATTATATACTTGGTCTGCTATTTGTGGTATAAACAATAATACTATTGCTGAAAAATGTTTAAATATTCTTATATTTTTTACTTTTATTCCTTTAAAGTATTTTGGCAAGTATAGCCATAATGATAGATTTCCAATTAAATCTGCTACTGCATATATCATTAGATATTTTTGCAAATCATTTGGATTTTTTACAAGTACAAATATTAATGTAACACTTACAAGTCTTACTGCTATGTTTCTTGTAACTGTTCTTTTAAATTCCTCCATTCCTTGGAAAAACCAACTTATATCAAATGCTGTTGCAATAAGTTCTATTAGCCATATTTTATAGTATATTCCGTAAATTTCTGATCTTACAAAAAATATTAAGTATATTATTATTGCAATTGATAATGTTATTGCTCTAAATATTACAAGTTCCCAAAATACTTTGTTTCTTCTTTTTTTATCCTCTCCTGCATATGCTATTTCCCTTTTTCCATATAATGCAATTCCGAAGCTGTCCAAATAATATGAAATATGAAACTATTGAATATGTATAACTATATATTCCTATATTTTGAGCGCCTAATACTCTTGATACATATGGAGTTGTAACAAGTGGTAATATTAGTGTTAATATTTGATATGTTAAATTATAAAAATAGTTTTTTGCTATACTTTTTTTCCCCAACTTTTCTCTCCTATTTTTGTTTTTTACAATATATCATTTTATTTATTTTTATGCAATAGAATTCATGTTATAAATTTCTGTACCAACAATAAATTTTATAAAAAACTGTAATAAATACTTACTAACGCATAACTTATCCATACGCTATTTAAAACGCTACGGTTAAGAAATGTACAATAATTACAATTGCTACAAACTCTAACTTCCGCCATAATTATTTTATAAGGAAACGTAAGCACTTTCGTGAATGACTTTCCTAAGAATATAAAAAAAGTGGTTAGTGCTTAAAAAAGCACTAACCAAAAAACAAAAAATCTTAATCTTCTTTTTCCTCTTCATCAATTGCTTCTAACTCCTCTTTGAAGGCTCCTATTATACTTAATATACCCTCAAAGATTTTTTCAATTGCTAAAATAAGCATAATTATAGCATACCAAGCAAAAAAACCACCCATAGCTCCTATTATAATAGTTACTATTTTGGGAGCGTCAGGAATTATGCTATTTCCTACAATAGCTCCAACTAAAATAAAGAAAGTTATTGTTGAACCTATTATAACATCTTCTTTATTTTTACCTACTAATCTCTTTAAAGCTAAAATTTTCCGTTTCATAATTTTTCTCCTTTCTAATGCAAAAAATCTATTGTTACTTAAGAAAATTAATATATTCACTATTTCATGAATATATTAAAATTATATAAAACTAATATCTGTATTTTAACATTTATTTACATAATTGTCAAATTATATAATTCTTATTACATCATTATAAGTTACAATCAAAGAAAGTGTTATTAAAAATGCAAATCCTAGCATTTGTATTTTTATTTCTAAATCTTCTTTCATTGGTTTTTTTCTTATTGCTTCTATTATTAGTATTAATATTTTTCCACCATCTAATGCTGGTATTGGCAATAAATTTGTAACTCCTAAAGATAACGATATTACTGATAATATATATAAAAAATCTATTATACCTTGTGTACTTGAAACTACTGTTGATAGACCTACTGGTCCCATCATGTCATTTACTCCTACATTTCCTGTAAATAACATTTTTATACTTTCTATTATTGAACCTAAGAAATTTCCTGTACTAAGTAATCCATAATACATATTATTTTGCAAAATTGAAGCTACTATAAAAAATACTATTATTGAAAATATTATATTTACAATTGCTCCTGCTGATACTATTGCAATTCTTTTTAAAATACTTGCCTTGCTAAATGAACCTTCTTCATCTGAATGTTCATCTTCCCCTTCCATACTTACAAATCCACCGAAGAGGGAATAATCTTAATGCATATTTTGTTTGTTTTGCTTGTTTTTTCCATATAGTAGGTCCAAATCCTATTGCAAATTCGTTTACTTTTACTTTGCATAGTTTTGCTACTAAAAAATGACCTCCTTCATGTATAAACACAAGAAAGCCTAATACAAATATTATTTTTATTGCATTTATTATAAATGTTATCATTAAATTAAAAATCCTCCATATTATTTAAATAATAATAGAATAATAATTAAGATTAAATTTTTCGAGGCAAGTGAGTACCTTTCAGACATTCTCGAAATTTTAATTTCGCTAGAATGTCTAGAATGGGGAGCCTCGATAAAATTTTAGATTAATTCATTATTCTATTTTAATTTAATTTTTATATTTATAAAATTATCATTAATAAAACATATGCAAATGGTGCTATAAATATTACACTATCAAATCTGTCTAACATTCCTCCATGACCTGGTAGTAAATTGCTAAAATCCTTTATTTTTGCAAATCTTTTTATTGTAGATGCTGCAAAATCTCCGTATTTGACCAATTATACTCCATATTACTGCAAATGAAGCAATAATATAATAATTTATATTCATATTAAAATAATTATTTACAAGTATTGTATATATTAGAACAAATAATGTTGCTCCTAATATTCCACCTATACATCCTTCTATTGTTTTTTTAGGACTTATTTGACTAAAATAATGTTTATTTTTTATTAGATGTCTTCCTACTACTAAGCCTAATATATCAGTTCCCCAAGCTGCCATAAATATATACCATACTAAAATATGACCATTTTGAATTCCTCTTAGTTTAGATACAAATGAAAAGAAAAATACTATATAAACAATTCCAAATAAAGTTGCTGATACATCTATAATATTTATTTTCATATTACTTAATATGATATGTAAAAATAATATTGTCACTATAATTGGAATAGAAAAGTTTATCATCATTTGCATATATTGCTCTGGTATTATATGTAAAATTGCAATATATATACATGAAATATAACTAATCCATTTAATAGGTTTTATTTTTTGGTCTTTAAAACTTTTACAATATTCATCCATCATTATAAATGCTATAAATGCCATTATTATATCAAATATATAGTTATTACTTAGTATTAGTATTGCTGCAATTATAGGAAATCCTAAAACTCCAGTTAGAATACGGTTAATATTCATACTTAATTTCCCCCAAATTTTCTCTTTCTTTTTCTAAATACTTCTATTGCATAATCTAAATCTTCTTCTTCAAAATCAGGCCAATGTTTGTCTATAAATAAAAATTCTGAATATACAATTTGCCAAGGTAAAAATCCACTTGTACGTAGTTCTCCTGATGTCCTTATTAAAAGATCTGGATCTGGCTCGCCTTTTGTATATAAATTATCTGCTATTGTTTGAGTTGTTATATCCTCTATATCAATTTCATTATTTTTTACTTGT
This sequence comes from uncultured Clostridium sp., assembly GCA_948469315.1. Classification (GTDB taxonomy): domain Bacteria; phylum Bacillota; class Clostridia; order TANB77; family CAG-508; genus Merdicola. The sequence continues at coordinate 76,257 of CAOKLQ010000008.1, read as the reverse complement.
TTAGCTATTTGTTTTACTGCTTTTAATATTTCATCTCTTCCACCATAATTAAGTGCAATATTAAATGTTACTCCTGTATTTTGTTTTGTTCTTTCCATACAATTTGCAATAGATTTTTGCATTCCAGAAGAAAGTTTTGTAATATCACCTAGTATTTTTACTTTTATATTTTCTGTATCTGCTCTTTTTGAATAATCATCTAAATATTTTTGTAGTAAAATCATTAAAGAACCAACTTCATCTTCTGATCTTTTCCAATTTTCTGTTGAAAATGCATATACAGTTATATATTCTAAACCTATTTTATTTGCGTATCTTACTATTTTTTCTAAAGTTTTTGCACCTTGCCTATGACCTTGTTTTGGATCCAAATTATGCTCTTTTGCCCATCTTCTATTTCCATCCATAATAATTGCAATATGTTTTGGCATATTATTATTTTCCATATTTTCTCCTTTTATTTTTGTTTATTCCTACGCAATAAATATATTTATAATTTAATTATATTATAACACCTTGCGGGTTGCCAGGGATGTCGACCCCTACATATTTATTCAGTATCTATACAGACATTATTTCTGTTTCTTTTTTAGATAAAATATTATCTATATCATCTATTTTGGTATCTGTTAATTTTTGGATTTCTTCTTCTGCTGCTCTTAAATCATCTTCAGTTATTTCAGATTTTTTTTGTTTTGCTTTAAATTCATCTATTCCATCTCTTCTTGCATTACGAACAGCAACTTTTGCTTCTTCTGCTATTTTCTTTATTTCTTTTACTATTTCTTTTCTTCTTTGTTCAGTTAATTCTGGAAAATTTAGACGTATTACTTTTCCATCATTATTTGGGTTTATTCCTATATCTGATGCAAGTATTGCTTTTTCTATTTGCTTTAATACACTTGCATCCCATGGTTGAATAACTATTAATCTTGCTTCTGGAACTGATATTCCTGCAACTTGGGATATTGGAGTTGGTACTCCATAATAATCTATTTTTACTTTATTTAATACTGCTGGATTTGCTCTTCCAGCTCTGATTTCTGATAAGTTTCTTTCAAAACTTCCTACTGCTTTTTCCATTTTATCTTCTATATTTGTATAATCCATGATAATCTCTCCTTTTCTTTTCTAATGACAGGGGACTTAAGCTTTTTCTATGGTTATTCTCTGCAGTTAAATGTATGTCCCGCTCCCCTTATGTTTTAGTAATGTCATAACATTAGTTATTCATATTTTAAGTTACGATACGATTGTTCCTATTTTTTCACCTTTTATGGCTTTTACTATGTTTTCGGGATCTGCTATTCCAAATACTAGTAGTGGAATTTGGTTGTCTCTGCACATTGCTGTTGCTGTTGAATCCATAACTTTTAAGTCTTTTTCTAGTACATCCATATATTTTATTGCATCATATTTTATTGCATTTGCATCTATTTTTGGATCTGCTGAATATACTGCATCTATTGCTTTTCCAAGTAATATCACATCTGCATTTATTTCTGTGGCTCTTAGAACTGCTGCTGTATCTGTTGTAAAGTATGGATGTCCTGTACCACATGCAAATATTACAACTCTTCCTCTGCTTAAGTGTTTTAAAGCTTTTCTTTGTATAAAGGGCTCTGCTATTTCTCTCATTTCTATTGCTGTTTGTACTCTTGAATATACTCCTCTTTCTTCTAATGCATCTTGAAGAGCGAGTCCATTCATTGCAGTTGCAAGCATTCCCATGTAATCTGCTGTTGTTCTTTCCATTTGATGACCTTGCCTACCTCTCCAAAAATTCCCGCCTCCTACTACTATTGCAACTTCTACTCCCATTTGTACTACTTGCTTTATTTTATCACATATTCTTCCAACTGTTTCAACATCAACTCCAGTTTTTTTACTTCCTGCTAATGCTTCTCCACTTAGTTTTAATAAAACTCTTTTATACTTAGCTTCAATCAATATAAATAACACTCCTATCTATTTTTATTTATTTTGTATTCTATCACATTTTAATTATAATTGTATAGCTAAAATATAAAATTAAATAACATTTTTTATCAATTTTATAAAAAACATTTCATTTTGAAATGTTTTTTATTTTGAAATATTTTTTATTTTTATATTTTATTTAATCCTCAAAATATTCATTCTATAGTTAAGTTTCATAATATTATTACTGAAATTAGAATTATTATTATATTTTCATTTATTATTTTAATTTGCTGGAGTTGCAGGTATTGTAGTTTCATTGCCTTGATCTGTTGTCTTAGTATAATTTAATGTTATATATGCTTTAAACCCACTTCTATTTGTACCTGTTCTTAAATCAACTGTCTGAGTAGTAATATTATTTATCTCCATATCATATGTACCACCATATGTAGATGTATAAGGAATAGGAAATGAATTAATATTATTATTTGTTATCCATGATTTTGAAACATCACACCAAATATTGCTAATATTTTTAATATTATGGTTATATTTTTTTAATGTTGCATTTGGAAGCGCATCTATATAAATCGTTTTAGCATAAATTGGTTTTCCATTAAAATAATATTCCCCAGTAAAATGTTCATCTGCAGACATAGTATTATAGGATGTAGCTGAAGGTTCTGTTCTTGAAGATCCTATCCCATAATTGTTTAATTTGTCTTGTAATTCTTCTATTTTTTTATTTTCTAGTTCTTGTACTTCATTTGTTTTTTGTTTTGCCATGCTTGCTTTATTTATTATTCCATTTTCTCCTAATACCATGTTTAGCGTTATTCCTGCTAATATTAATAATACTATTATTGTTAATACTAAAGCTATTAGTGTTACTGCAGAATTTGACATTAATTTGTTTGTGTTTTGTATTCTTTTTTGATCGGGTCGATCAAGACCGACCCCTACATTGTTTTTTAAATTATGGCTCTCTCTTACAGTTTCAACGTTTTTCATTTGTTTTCTCCTTCTATTTTCATTTAAACTTTATTATTTCTATTTTAACTTTAAGTTTTATTTATTTTTTTTATTATTGCTTTTTCATCTATTTTAAAATAACTCATTAATTCTTGTGCTTTTGCTGATTTTCCAAATGTATCTGGAATACCCATTATTTCTAATTTATGCGGAAATTTTTGTGTTAGTACTTCTGATATTGCAGATCCTAGTCCTCCTATTTGGTTGTGATCTTCTATACTAATTAGTCTTTTTGTTTGCTTTGCACATTTTATTATAATTTCTTCATCTATTGGTTTTATTGTGTGAATATCTATTACTCTTATTTTAATTCCTTGTTTTTCTAGTTCTTCTTTTGCCTTTAGAGCTTGCACTACTGTTACTCCTGTTGCAAATATAGATGCATCTGTTCCTTCACCTATTTGAAGAGCTTTTCCTATTTCAAATTTTTGATTTTTTTCATATATTATTGGAGTTTCAAACCTTGATAATCTTAAATACACAGGTCCTTTTATTTTTGAGATCTCTTTTACTGCCCATTTTGTTTGTATATCATCTGAAACTGATATTACTTTCATATTTGGGAGTGTCCTCATTAGCGAAATATCTTCTATCATTTGATGTGTTGCTCCATCTTCTCCAACTGTAATTCCACTATGTGTTGCACATATTTTTACATTTAAGTTTGGATAACATATACTATTTCTTATTTGGTCATATGCTCTTCCTGCTGCAAATGCTGCAAATGTACTTGCATATGGTATTTTTCCACATGTAGAAATTCCAGCTGCTGTTGAAATCATATCTTGTTCTGCTATTCCCATATTAAAAAATCTATTAGGAAACTCTTTTGCAAATAAATTTGTTTTTGTTGCATTTGATAAATCTGCATCTAGCACTACTATATTCCCATTTTCTTTTCCTAATTCTAATAATGCTTCACCATAACTTTGGCGTGTAGCCTTTTTTTCTATATACATTTTTTTCTCCTTTTTTATACTAACAAGGTACACACCTTTAACCTATGGTCATTTGTTTTCTTGATAAGGTATGTGTCCATATGTTATTTTTTTGGGTCGACACAAGGCCGACCCCTACACGTTTAATTTAATTCTTGTATTGCTAAGTTATATTCTTCTTTGGATGGGGCTTTTCCATGCCATCCTACTTGATTTTCCATAAATGATACACCTTTTCCTTTTGTTGTTTTTGCAACAATTGCTGTTGGTCTATCTTTTATGTTTCTTGCTTTTTCTAGTGCTTGTATTATTTGCTCTATATTATTTCCATCTATATTTATAACTTCAAATCCAAAACTTTTGAATTTTTCATCTATTGGGTATGAGCTCATTACTTCTTCTATTGTGCCATCTATTTGTAGATTATTGTTGTCTACTATTACACACAAATTATCTAATTTATATTTACTTGAACTCATTGCTGCTTCCCATATTTGCCCTTCTTCTATTTCTCCATCTCCGAAGTATGCAATATACTCTATAGTGTTTATTATCTAGTTTTCCAGACATTGCCATTCCATTTGCTATAGATAGTCCTTGTCCTAATGAACCTGTTGTCATATCTACTCCGAAAACTTTATTCATATCTGGATGACCTTGTAAGTTACTATTTATATTTCTAAATGTCTTTAAATCTTCTTTATCAAAAAATCCTTTTTGGCTAAGTACTGAATATAATGCAGGTGAACAATGACCTTTTGACAATACTAATCTATCTCTGTCTTCCCATTTTGGATTTTTTATATCTACTTTCATTTCATAAAAATATAATACAGTAAGTACATCGGCAATAGATAATGATCCTCCTGGATGTCCAGAATTTGCACTATATACAGCCTCTATAATTCCTTTTCTTATTTGTTTTGCAGTTTCTTGCAATTTTTTTATATCTGGCATTTTTTCTCCTCTTTTTTAAGGACAGGGGACACACCTTTTTCTAGGGCCATTTCTTTCTAGATACGGTATGTCCCGCTCCCCTTATGTTTTAGTAATGTCATAACATTAGTTTTTTTATTAACTGTGTTTTCCTTTTCCACGTCTTCGAGAAGGCTTTCCTTCATAAAAATTCATTTTTGTATTAAAAAATTCGTCTAAACTTACTTTATCTGTACTTGTATCATCTTTCTTGTTTTCTTTTTCTTGTTTTACTATTTTTTCTTCTCCTAGTGAATTTTCTTCTTGGGTATCTTTAAAATGATTTTTTGTATATATATCTTCTAATATATTATCTTCATTATCTTCTTGAAGTAATTTTTTATTATTATCATAATTATTGTGAATTATTTGATTAGAAGGTAGATATTCTTCATCTTCTTCAATATAGTCTTTTTTATAGTTTGTACTTTCATAACACTGCTTTGCTATAGATATTATTCCAATTAATGCAATTAAAGATGTTAATGAACATATTACTATTTTTTTCTTTAACAACTTATTTGAATTATCTAATTGATCTTCTTTAACTTCTAGTACTGGCTTTGAAACTGTTTCTACTATTTTTTGTTTCATTACTTTAATAGTATATGTTACTGTTTCATAATCTTTTGCTTCTACTGTAATTGTAATTATATTTTCTCCATCTACTAAATTTTCATTCCCTTTTATTGTAACTTTTGCTTCTTCAATGTTTGCTATTGCATTAATTAAAATTTCTTCTAAATCTAAATAATCTTCTCCAAGTATTACTGTATATTCAAATATTTCTGGATCAAAATTTGGATCTAATTTTATATTTAATTTATCATCTAATACAATATTACTTAATCTTAATTGTTTTTTTTCTTCATCTTTGTTTTGGTTATCCTCTTTATCTATTTGATTTGGGGTAATTTTTTCGTCATTTGATGCTTTTCTTGTTACATAAATATAATACTGTTTTGTGCTACTGCCTTTTTTTGCTGTAACAGTTACTTTATTTGTTCCTACTTGCAAATCTGTATTTCCACTAACTGTATATGTACTTCCATTCTTCGATTTTGCTGATACTCCAATTTTTGTAACTGAGTTTTCTACTGTCACATAATATGGACCAGAACTTGCTGATTTAAATCCTTTAAAATCTACTGGTGATGTTGTTATCATTGAAAGCTCTGCTCCAGAAGATGTAGAACTACCAGTATTGCTACTTCCACTGTTAGGTCCTGATGAAGTCCCTCCACTTGAAGTATTATTATTTATTGATATATTTTTAGATTGAGCGGCTAATTCAATATCTTGTCTATTTAAAGAAACTGGATTAGCAGGTAAAACATTTATTGTTGTATTTCCTGAGGTTCCTAATTTAACAGAAATAGTTACTGATGAATTTTCTAACCAATATTTATTATTTCCATTTAAAGTTCCATTAGCTACACTAACATTAAATCTTCCTGTACAATCAGTTGAAATAGTTACATTTACTGTACTTCCTGGTGTTCCACTTGAAGGGGCTGATATATTTAAATATTTTGCATTAACTATTTTAGGAAAAAATATTAATAAAATAAATGTAAGTAATATTATTAACATTTTATTTTTTGCTTTAATCATAAAACTTAATCTCCCATCAATCTATCTTTTATTAAAACATAATCATTTGGTGTTATTCTTCCATCTTTGTTATAATCAGCTCTTATTTGTTGATTTTTATCTAACTGTATATCACCCATAAGATAATCTTTTATTATTATATAGTCACTAGCAGTAATTTTTCCATCTCCATTAACATCTCCTAAAGAATTTTCTCCTGGAGTTATTACTCCTGAACCATTATTGTCTGTAGGTTGTTGTGGTACTTTATATGTATCTACTTTTGTATTTATTTTATCTAAATATGTATTTGCAACATAACCTACCTGTCCAGATTCTGTAGAAATTTTACTCCAGGTATATCCATTTGCAACTGCTACATTTTCTTGCACCATTTTAACTACTGTGTCTTTATTTAAATCTCCAAGTCTTGTATAGCCTGTTCCTGGTCCTGATCTAAATCCTACTGTTGAATAATTTGCACTAATATAATATAAATTTTGACCACTTAAATTGCTTGGTTTTTTTATAGATGCTGGCATATTTTTATATACTGGTATAACAAATGTAAGTTCATTATTTAGCCATCCTCTATTTGTATAATTATCAAATAATAATTTAGCTTGTGTTGTAGGATCTTTTATATTTGTCATATATTGATGTTTATATAACCCACTTTTTTCTTCTCCAACAACATCAAATTTAAATGTATATTTTGTATTTTGTCCTGCTTTTATATATGAATTTGCAATTAGTTTTGCACCTTCAACTATAGATTTTCTTTCTGTATTCCAGCCTGCTTTACTTGCATATGCTAACCCCCTTGTAACAGCACCTCCACCATCTGTTGCCCCATAGTTAAAAAAATTATATGTTTTAGGATATGTACTATCTGTTCCTGCTGCCATTTTAGGTGGCTTTCCAGGCTCACCTTTTCCTATTTCTTGATATATTTTAGCAATAATACTTAAAGCATTTTCTCCAGAGCTAGCTGCTGCATCATAAATTATTTGTGCATAAGATTCACCTGTTGAGCAATTTGCTTGCATAAAACTTCCATTTAATGCTTTTTGTATATCTGCAATTGATACTGGTGAACTATTTGATAAATCTAAGAATTGAAAAATTGTTGTTTCTGTTAAAGAATTTCTTGGATCTAAATAATAATTTACAATTTTTCCAGAAGCACAGAAATACCCATCTTTACCATAGTCCTTGGCTGCATTACTATGACTTGAACTACAATACCATCTAGAGTCATTTCCTTGATATACAGTATTTTTATAACATGCATTTTCATTACTTGTACTTGTAAGTTCACTCCAATCTATATCTGTATAAAAAGCTTTAAACTTCCAATTTCTATGTCCTGTATTATCTACTAATTTATTTAGAAGATTTCTATAACTTTCTGGAAATGCATCTATTCCATTATTGTTATTTGAATTTGCATTTATAGTTATTTGGTTATAGCTTGCAGCTTGCAAAACATTTGGCACATAAACTATTGAATTTACAAAAATTATTATCATTACTAATATTATATAAATTAATTTTTTTATTGTATTTTTAGAAAAAGATTTTATTTTCATTTTTAATCTCCTCCTTCTTTTGTATTATTTGACATTTTTTGTCATATTAAGTATATAATATTGCGTTTTTTCCGTCAATGAGTTGGGGAAAAATGTCATATAAATGTAATATAATTTTATCTTATTAAATTTCAATCTCCTTATCCAAATAAGTTGAATAAATGTATACTTTATCTACCTTTCTATTTAAAGCTTCCTCTAATGCTTTTTTGTATAATTCTAGCTGTGTTTTGTATTTTTCTATTAATATTTTTTCGTTCTTATTTTCTACATAATCTGTTTTATAATCTACAAGTACCAACTGATCATCTTTATTTATATAATATAAATCTATTATTCCTTGTACTAATATAGGTTTTTGTGTATTTATTTCATATATCTCACATATTGGTATGTTTATATAAAATGGCTTTTCTTTTTCAATTTGTTTTGCTGTTTTTAGTTCTTTCCATATGGTGCTTTTGCAAAAATTTAATATTTTACTTTTGTTTATACTTTGAGCTTCTAAAGTAGTTATTATTTTATTTGCAACAAGTTTTTGTATTAAATCTTCTATTTCTTGCATATTATATTCTTGTGTTGAATCTAATCTTTGCATACATAAATGCATAAGTGTTCCTCTTTTTGCATTCGAAACTTGCTCTATTTCATTTAAAAATTTTGGTCTTTGTAATTCTATTTCATAGTTTTGTTTATCCAATTTTTTTAATTGTTTTATACCTGTTACAGATGTTTTGCTTTCTATTTTGGTTAATTTTTCATTTGGATATTTCCAGGTTAATTTTTGTTTTGTTTTACTGTCTAATTCTTTACTGTTTTTTATACTTTCTTCTAATTGTTTTTTATAATCTACATTTTTGCTTTGCTCTTTATTTTCCTCTAATAATTCTTTTTTAGTATGTTTATATAACTCAAAATACCCTTCCATCTCTTGCTTATTTTTTAAATATACAAGTTCAATCCAATCTAAGTAACTAATATATTTTTCAACTATATATTTGTCTATTTTTTCTTTACTGCACATTTGTATAATTTCTTCTTTTTTGCTTAAATCCTTTTCTAAATCTTTTGATGTTCCTGTTATTATTAATTTTTCTTTTGCTCTTGTTAAAGCAACATATAAAACTCTCATTTCTTCTGAAATTATTTCTTTTCTAGATTTTATTTTTATTGCTTCTTTTGCCATTGTATTAAATTCTATTTTTCTTATATAATCTATATATTTAGGTCCTATTCCTAAGTCTTGGTCTAACATAATACTGTCTTTTAGATCCATCATATTAAATTGTTTTGAGCTATTTGCTAAAAATACTATTGGAAATTCTAATCCTTTACTTTTGTGTATACTCATTATTCTAACTACGTCTTCATTTTCTCCAATTATCTTAGCAGCTGACATATCTCCACTTGTTTGTTTTAATCTTTCTATAAAATTTATAAAATTAAATAATCCTGAATAACTTGCACTTTCATATATTTTGGCTTTTTCAAATAACATCTTTAAATTTGCTTGTCTTAAAGCTCCATTTGGCATTAAACTTACATATTCATAATATCCAGTATCTTCATATATTTTCCATATTAATTCTTCTAAGCCTAAAACTTCTTGTGCTTGTCTCCATTTTTGTATTTTTTCAAAAAAATCATCTATTTTATTACTCAAATTACTTCCAACTTGTATTTTTGCTTTTTGCATTGATTCATAAAAATAACAATTTTTATCTACTAATCTAATTTTTACTAACTCATTATCTGTAAAGCCTCCTATCATACTTCTTAAAACTGTAACTAAGTCAATATCTTGCATAGGATTATCTATTATTTTTAATAGTGAGATAATAGTTTGAATTTCTATACTTTCTAAATACTGAGATGATGTATCACTATATATTGGTATATTTTTTTCTAATAATTCTTTTTCATATATTTGTGCTATATTTGATGTTGCTCTTAGTAAAATTACTATATCTTTATATGTAGCTTTTCTATATCCTACTTTTGAATCATATACTTGATAATTACTATTTAATAATTCTTTTATTTTTTTTGCTACAAATTTTGCTTCTAATAAATTCTTTTCTACAAGTTCTAGTGCTTCATCTTCTTCATTTTCTGTTTCATATAAATCCCACTCATCCTTTTTATCTTCTTTTAAATCTATTATATGTAACTGTATATTTAAGTTTTGGTTATTTTCTGGGTAATTTGCACCTAAATTTAGATATTCTTCTTTTGTATAATTTATATCACCTAAATCTTTTGACATTATATTTTTAAATATTATATTTGTAATATCTAACACATTTTTTCTACTTCTAAAGTTTTTAAATAATTTAATTTTTAAATTATCATTTTCTTTTCTATCTTCTAATGTTTTGTATCTATCATATTTTTCTAAAAAAAGTTCTGGTCTTGCTTGTCTAAATTTATATATACTTTGTTTTACATCTCCTACCATAAAAATGTTATTTTTTGATATTGCATTTAATATATATTCTTGAACTAAATTGCTGTCTTGATATTCATCTACTGCTATTTCTATAAATTTTTGCATATATTTTTTTGAAACCTCAGTTGGTACATAATTTCTATTTTCGTCTTCTTGCATTAAAATTTTTAGTGCAAAATGTTCTATATCATTAAAATCTATTATATTTTTTTCTTTCTTTTTTTGAGAAAATTTATTAGAAAATTCTATTATTAAATCTTTTAAAATTTTCATTATTTCATATGTCGCCTTTAAATCCTCATTTATTTCTTCCCCCGTATATGCAATCATTATGTTTTTTATATCTTTATAATTTTTAGTAATTTCATCTCTTTTTTGCTTTGCTTCTTCTTTTATATTTGACTGTATTTTTTTGTCTGTAGGCCATCTTGTAAATTTAAATTCTTCTACACTTTTATACATTTCTTCCCATGAATTACAATTTTGCTTTAAGTTATTCATATTTTGTATATCAATTTTTAATGTGTTTATCCATTTTTCTAGTTCATAATTCTGACTTAAATATTTTTCCACTGCTTGCATCATAGCTATTTGTTCATCTAATTTCTCTTTAAAATTATCTAGTAATATTTGTCCCCATTTAGTTTGTCCAAAGTCTTTTGATAAATCTACATTAAATTTTTCTACATTTTCTTCAAGCCATTTTATTGGAAATGGACTACTTTGTATAAAATTATATACTTTTTGTATTATTTCTTTTAAAGGTTCATCTCCTCTATATCCTGTATATGTTTCTACTAATTTTAAGAATTGTTCATCGTTTTGCTCATACTTTTGCTCAAAAATATCTTCTAAACATTCCATTTTTAATAATTCTATTTCAGATGTATCTCCTATTCTAAAATTTGGAGATATGTCTATTTCAAAAAAGTTATTTTTTATTACATCTAAACAAAAAGAGTGAATTGTACATATACTTGCCCTGCCAAGAAGATTTATTTGTCTTTGAAGATGTAAATTATTAGGGTCTTGCTCTATTTTTTTATATATACTATCACTTATTCTTTGTTTCATTTCACTTGCAGCAGCATTTGTAAATGTAACTACTAAAATTTTATCTATATCTACTTTTTCATTTATTATTTTTTGTATAATTCTTTCAACTAATACTGCTGTTTTACCACTACCGAGCTGCTGCTGCAACTAATATATTTGAGTTTTTTTGTTTTATTGCTTGGGCTTGCTCAGTAGTCCATTTTGTATCTGACATTGTAATCTCCTTTGTTTTTTATTTGTAAAATTATATCATTAATAAAAAAAAAAAGCGAGCATAATTATTATTCCTTTCCTCATCTTGTAATAATGTTTGAACAAGTAAAAAACGAATTTTAAGAATTTCTAAGCGATGAAAATCGCAAAGAAATTCTAATAATTCCCATAATTATCTTCTATGGAAAGTTCTCCTTTTTAGGAGAATTTTCCTAGAATATAAAAAAGCAACCTATGGTTGCTTTTATTCCTCTGGAACTACTATTCCATAATTTTTATTATCATTTAATTTGTAAATTATATTTACTTTTCCTGTTTCAATATTGATGAAAGATAAAAATCTGTCGTTTGGCTTTTCTTGTAATTTTAGTTTTGCATCATCTATTCCCATTGGTCTTATTGAATAATATATTTCTTTTATTACTTCATCTTCTATTTCAGCTGCTTTTGACTTCATTTCTTCTTTTGCCATTGATGAAGCATCTCTAAACATTTTCTCTTTTTTAGTTTTATATTTTCTTATTTGACCTTCTAATATATCTATATCTTTATCTATTGCTGCATATAAGTCTTTATGAGCTGTAACTGCTTTATATAAATCACTTTTTATCATCACTCTTATTTCTGCAATTTTTTCTGTCTTTTCGCTTTTTACAGTTGCAACTACTTGGAATTCATCATCAAAATATTTTTCGATCCTTTCCATCTTTTTTTCTACATATGCTCTAATGGCCTCTGTAATTTCTAAATCTTTTCCTGTTATTTTTATATCCATAATAATCAGCTCCTTTTTAATAATTAGTCCATTTGGTAAAATTTTCTTGTTATGCTTTAATTATAAATGTTATTTAATAATTTTGCAAGTATAAAATATACTTTAGTACGAGTTTTTTCAATATCTACTTTGTATATTCAACTATAATAAGTTATTAAATTCTTCTAATTCAAATTAATATTTATCCTTTATATTTATTTTTTCTTGTCTTTTTTCAATTCTTCAAATCTTTTTATTTTCATTGTTGTTGTCTTTTCGAATTCATCTTTTTTTATTTCTAGATTTTTTATTGCTTTATATGATGTAACTTGTTTGTTTATTTTCTTTATTTCTTCCCAGATTATTTTATGTATTTGATCATCAGATAAATCTCTTCCATGTAATTCTTCTATATCTTCTAAACTAGGAATTACTTTTACTGAAAGTAATAGTTCTTTGTCACCTTCAACTTCTTTTCCATATACCATACATTCTTTTATTTCTGGAAGCTTTCCTAACATCAATTCTAATTCTTCTGGGTATATGTTTTTTCCATTTTGTGTTACTATTACATTTTTACTTCTTCCTGTAATATATAGATATCCATCCTTATCTAGATAACCTATATCTCCTGAATTAAACCATCCATCATAAATAACTTCTTTTGTTGCTTCTTCATTTTCGTAATAACCCATCATTACAGTTTCCCCTTTTATCCATACTTCTCCTTCTTTATTTTCATTTGGATTATGTATTTTTATTTCATCTGGTAAAACTGCTTTTCCTGCTGAACCTACTCTTGGATCGAAATCTGGTGTTAGAGCTGCAATTGGTGCTGTTTCTGTTAATCCATAACCTTGCAAAAATGCTATTCCCATATCTTGCACCCATTTTCCAACTTTAGGGTCAATTGGCGCTGCTGCTGAAACTATTATTCTTAAGTTTCCTCCTAAGTTATCTAATATTTCTTTAAATACTTTTTTCTTTAAATCAACACCTACTGTTTTTAGTGCATTTGTAACATGTATCATTGAATTTACAAGAGGTGCTTTTCCACTTTTTTCAATTGATTTATTTATTTTCTTATGCAAGTTTTCTATAAGCAAAGGTACTGCAAGTAATGCAGTTGGATGTGTTTGCTGAAGGTTTGGAACTATATGTTTTAAACCTTCGCATATAGCAATTGATGCTCCTCTTTCAAATGGTAATAAAAATCCTATAGTAGATTCATATGTATGATGAAGTGGTAATACTGAGAAAAATCTATCTGTATCATATATTTTAACATATGGATTTACACTATTTATATTTTGTGCTAGATTTCTATTACAAATCATAACTCCTTTCGATGCTGATGTTGTACCTGATGTAAAAATTAATAACTTAAATTCTTCTGGATCTATTTTTATTTCTAAAAAGCTATTATCTCCACTTTTTACTATTTTTTCACCTTCATTTAAAATATAATCAAATCCTACATTTCTTCCATTTATGGTATCTTGAGAGTACATTTCAACAAAATATTTGACCCTTGGCAAATTATCTTGCAACTTACTTATTATATCTTTTTTCTTTTCTGAATATATAACAACTGTTGCTCTTGATCTTATAATTAAATTTTCTATTTCATTGCTAGGTAACTGGCTATCTATAGGAACTGCAATTCCTACCCCACATAAAAGTGCCATATATGATATATACCAGTTATAAGATGTTTCTCCTATAATTATTATTCTTTCATCTTTTATATTTAAAAAGTTTGTAATACCTGTTCCAAAGTTTATTACATCTTTGCAAAACTTTTCATATGTAATTTGTTTATATGGTTCTTTATGATCTTGTTTTTCTAAAACAAATATGTTGCTTTTATATTTTTCCATATTTTGAATAAATATTTCTTTAATTGTAGAATAATTCGTTCCTTCATAATATTCATGTTTTTTATTTTTCCCAATTATTTTATTTGGGTCAATTTCCACATTTACTTCTTCAATGTTTTCTATGTCTTTCATTTTTAATTTTGGAAATTTAAAATTTGGTATTTTTAAATCCCTTAAGCTCATATTATCATCCTCCAAGTATTTTTTCATATTATGTCATATTTTTTTAATTTTGTAAATATATGTTTTTTGCTTTCAATTTAATTTTATCATAATATACTAAAGATTGTGTGCACTATTTTTTAATATTTAAAATAATAAAAAGTAGGCATATATATTACATCTACTTTCTAAAATGTAATATATATGCCTACTTTATATTGGCTTAGATTAAGCTTATTAGATTAAAATTATGTTATTCATTTACTACTTTTTCTAAACTAGTAATTCTAACATCATATGAATTTAAACGATCATTATTTTCCTTTTTGTATTTATCTAATTCCTTACGCTCTATAATATGTAATCGTTCATTTAAATCAACTTTTTGAAATAAAATATTACTTTTTTGATCATAAGTATCTTCGAAGTAAAATCTATTATTACTAACTTCTGCTTTAAGTTCTTTTATTTCTTTTTCTATTTTTTCAAATCTTTTGTCTAATTTTAATAATAAAGCTTCATTATTCATTTCCATTAAATTAGTAGTTCTTCTATTATTAGCTTTGAATTTTTCATCTATTAGATTCACTAATTTTTCATTATTGGTTTCGATCTTTTCATCTATTAGATTTGCTAATTTTTCATTGTTAGCTTCAACTTTTTTATCCATTAGATTTACTAGCTTTTCATTGTTAGCCTCAATTATTTCAATAAATCTTTTTTCTTCCATTTCATTTCACCTCCTTTAACTATGAAAATATTTTAGCACCTTATATTTTATAATGCAATGTTTTTTACTAATTAGTTTTATATATAAGTCAAACTTATATATAAAGGCACAGTCTCCTGTGCCCCCTATTTCTAAATTATTAATTTTCACTCTTTCCTTCTGGTAATGCATTTGAGTTGTCTACTACAATTCTTATATTTAATACTGATTTAATAGCCCTTGCAATTTTGCTTTGTTTAATTTTCTCCCAGAATGTTAATTTTGTTTCAAATGTTTCTGGAGTATATTGTTCTTCTGTTCTTTCCTCTACAACTTCTATTTTTTCTGTCTGAGCTAGTTTTTCATGATTTTTTTCTTCAGCAGGTGCTGGTATTACTTTTAATGCATCTGCAACTTCTATTCCTATAAAACTCAATGCTTTTGATCTATCTTCTATTCTTTCCATATCTATTTCAATATGTAAATTAGATTCTAAGTTAGCTATCCTAGCATTTATTAGTTTTATTGCATTTTGATAATTCTGAGTTGTTTTAACTCTAGCTCTCCCAATTATCATTAGAGGTTCAGTTATATCTTCTCCAAATTTATCTTTAACTTCTTTTACTTTGTCTTTCCAACCTTTTTCTTTGTTTTGTGCAATCTCTAATAGCTGTTTAAGTTCCGTTCCTAAATTTATATTATTTTCTCTTTGTCTTATTAAAGCTTCTATTTCTTTTGTGTTTTCTTCAAATTGATTAGTTGCATATTCAACTAATTCATAAGCAGCATTATATACACTTGTTGGAAAGTTCTTTTTCTTTGGATATTCTATTAAATATGTTTTTATTGATTCTATTAAATCCTTAAAGTAACCATCTTCTTCTAATTCAACTATTTGCTTTTTACTTTTTGGATCAATCATTTTTTGTACTTTATAAATATTTGATTTTATCTTTTCTTCCGTGATAACCATTCTCACGTTTACTATGCCTGTTTTGTTTCTTCTAAATATAGACATTGTAAACTCCCCTCCTTAATCATATGTAATATAAAATTGCTCTTAACATTTTCATTATACATCTTTCTACAAAAAACTACAATAGTAAAATAGAAAAAATATATTACATTTTTGTTACATTTGTGTTACAACTATATTACAAAGTATTTTATTCCGTTAATTACTGTATCTTCCAGTTCCGCATATATCTTTTTAATATCTATTTCTTGCTTTGTTTTTATTTTATATATTAAACTTGTACACGTTAGCGCAAAAATTTCTGATGCTAAAACTTCTGAATCTCTATTTGTTATTTCACTTTTTTTTATACCATCTTTAATAATATCTTCAATTGTTTTAATATATTCAAATACATATTTTTTACATGTGTTATTTCTTTCTTCATTTCCCCATATTTGACTTAATACTATTGTAATTAAGTTTTCATATTTTTTTATTACTTTTATTTGTATTAAAATTATTGCTCGTATTTTATCTAAGGAATTAGAAAGTTTGGCTGTTTTTATTTGAATACTATTTTTTAGTAATTTCATTCCTTCTTCAACTAAAAAGTTGAAAATTTCTTCTTTACTTGCAAAATGATAATATAAAGTTCCTTTTGCAACACCTACTGTTGCTGTTATCTCTTCAATACTTGTTGCTTCATACCCTTTTTCCGCAAATAGTTTCATCGATGTCTCAAAAATCTTCCTTTTTGTTTTATTCATTATTTTCACCTTTTTGCTTTTTGCAAATTATATACTATTTATTTTCTTTTTGCAATAGTTTTTTTATTTTTCTTACGGAAGTAGGGACGTGGTGTGCTACGTCCTATAAAAAACATATTATAAAACAAAAACATAAGGACATAGCCATGTCCCTATGATATATATCTCTTATTTATTTTTCTTAAATGATATTTCTTGAAATAAAAAGTTATGTACTTTTTCCCATGTAATTTCTTGATGTAAAAATCCATTTAATCTATCTTCAAAAGCTTGTTGTTTTGGAGTTAACTCTACTTTTATATCTTGAAATAGGAAATTTTTAACTTTAGTCCACATACTCACTTTTTGTGGTAAATTAAACTGTGTATTTACTTTTACATCTTCTTGTGACTCTTGCTTTACATCTACTCCCCCAAATGTTTCATTACTAAACTTAGTTTCCATTTGTATTCCTCCTTTGTATTCTCATTTTTTTATATAGTAGTAAATTTCTCCTAGTAGGAGAAATTTATGTACTAGATAATTATGGGAATTATTAGAATTTTTTTGCAATTTCCATCGCTTAAAAATTCTTAAGATTCGCTTTTTATATTTATACTACAACTCTTTTGTTTTTTCAATAGATGTAATATTATTTTCATATTACATTTGTGTTACATAGAAGTTAAAAATTTATAATTTTTCCTATTAATCCATTTTCATCAAAATTTTCTATTTTCACATTTAAAATTTTATTTATGTCTTTTGATGTTCCTTTTGCTTTTACCATTATATAATTGCTTGTATGACCTTTTATATATTCTCCTTTAAATTCTTCAAATAATACTTTAACTTGTTTTCCTACATATTCTTTATTTTGCTCTAACTCATTTCTTTCTGAGAGCTTTATTAGCTTTTTGCTTCTTTGTTCTTTTATTTGTGATGGTATTTGATTTTTCATTATCTCTGCTTTAGTTCCTTTTCTTGGCGAATATTTAAATATATGCATTTTATAAAAATCTATTTGTTCTAAAAATTTATATGTTGTATTAAATTCTTCTTTCGTTTCATCTGGGAATCCAACTATAATGTCTGTTGTTAACATTACATCTGAATATGTTTTTCTTAGTAAATCTACACTTTGCTTAAATTCTTCTATAGTATACTTTCTGTTCATTCTTTTTAGAGTCTCATTACATCCACTTTGAAGTGATAAATGGAAATGATGACATATTTTTTCTAGTTTTTTTAATCTGTCTATAAATTCTTTTGTTATAAGTGTTGGTTCTATCGAACCTAATCTTATTCTTTTTATTGCTTCTATTTTATTTATTTGTTCTAATAAATTTATTAATTTAAAATCTTCTTTAAAATCTTTTCCATATGAAGCTATATGTATTCCAGTTATAACAACTTCTTTTATACCATTTTTAGCAATCTTTGTTATTTCTTCTATAATACTTTTCGGTTTTCTACTTCTTACTCTTCCTCTTGCATATGGGATTATACAATATGAACAGAATCTATCACATCCATCTTGCACTTTTATTACTGCTCTTGTTTTATCAGTATATGTAACTTGCCCGAATTCATCAAATATTTTATCTTGCATTACATCTGAAATTATTTCATTTCGTTTTTTATCTTCTAAAAAATCTTCTATATATTCTATTATTTTACTTTTTTGATTTGTTCCAAGTATTAAATCTATTTGCTGTATTTGCTCTAAATTTTCTTTTCCTACTTGTGCATAGCAACCTACTGCTACTACTACTGCATCTGAATTTAGCTCTTTAGTACGCCTTAATATTTGCCTAGATTTTCTATCAGACATATTTGTTACTGTACATGTATTTACTACATATATATCTGCCTTTTGGTTAAACTCTACTATTTCATAACCTTTTGCTTTAAATTCTTGTATCATTCCATTTGTTTCATATTGATTTACTTTACAACCAAGTGTATAAAATGCTACTTTCATTATTTCTCCTAAAATTCAACTTTTTCTTCAATCCAATTTTCAACTTCATCTATATTTAATCTTATTTGCTTCATAGTGTCTCTATCTCTAATTGTTACTGTATCATCTTCTAATGTATCAAAATCTATTGTTATACAGTAAGGCGTCCCTATTTCGTCTTCTCTTCTATAACGTTTTCCTATTGAGCCTGCTTCATCATAATCACACATAAATTTCTTTGATAATTTTTTATATACTTCATTAGCTTTTTCACTTAATTTTTTAGAAAGTGGTAAGATTGCCACTTTATATGGTGCAAGTGTTGGATGCAAATGCAATACTATTCTTGTATCATCTTCGGAAATCTTTTCTTCTTCATAAGCATTGCATAAAAATGCAAGTGTTACTCTGTCACATCCAAGTGATGGTTCTATAACATATGGCACATATTTTTCGTTTGTTTCTGGATCTTGATAAGATAAATCTTGTTTAGAATATTCAATATGTTTACTTAAATCAAAGTCTGTCCTTGATGCAATTCCCCATAATTCTCCCCATCCAAATGGGAATGTGAATTCTATGTCTGTTGTTGCATTACTGTAATGTGAAAGTTCTTCTTTACTATGGTCCCTTAGTCTAATATTTTCTTGTTTTATTCCTAAACTTAAAAGCCAATTTTTACAAGATTCCTTCCAATATTCATGCCATTTAAGTTCTGTACCTGGCTTGCAGAAAAACTCTAGTTCCATTTGTTCAAATTCTCTTGTTCTGAATGTAAAGTTTCCTGGTGTTATTTCATTTCTAAATGATTTTCCTATTTGTGCAATTCCCATTGGAAGCTTTCTTCTTGTTGTTCTTTGTACATTTTTAAAATTTACAAATATTCCTTGTGCTGTTTCTGGTCTTAAATATATTTCTGATTTTGCATCTTCTGTAACTCCTTGAAATGTTTTAAACATTAGATTAAATTTTCTTATTGATGTAAAATTGTGTTTTCCACAATTTGGACAACATATATTATTATCATCCATATATTTAATCATTTTCTCATCTGACCATCCATCAACTACTTCTTCACAATTATTTTCATGCATCCATTCTTCTATTAATTTATCTGCTCTATGTCTTGTTTTACATTCCCTGCAATCTATTAATGGATCTGAAAAACCTCCAACATGACCTGATGCTACCCAGGCTTGTGGATTCATAAGTATTGCTGAGTCTAATCCAACATTATATTTACTTTCTTGTACAAACTTTTTTTGCCAGGCTTTTTTTACATTATTTTTAAGTTCTACACCTAATGGGCCATAATCCCAAGTATTTGCTAATCCTCCATATATATCAGAACCTGGATATACATATCCTCTATTTTTGCAAAGTGCAACTATTTTTTCCATAGTAATCTCTGACATTTTTTTATTCCTTCTTTCTCTATATGTTTTTTGCATTTTATCATAATATTTTATTTGTAGCAACCATTTTTATTATAGATTTTTTACTTTTTGTTTCTACTTTATTACATTACTTTTACAAAAGTATCTTTTTGTCGATTTTTGCATTTACTGATTTTAGAGCCTTTTCTAAGTATTTTATTTTTTATTATTACAGCAATATTACAATTATGTTACTTCTTTTTTGTTTTATGTTACTTTTGATAGCTTACCTGAAAGTTTATGCACTTTTTGTGGATAATGTGGAAAACTCTGTGAATAATTAAAAATAGTGGATTGTTTTATTCCATTTGTTCACTATTTTGTAAATGTAATTTTTTATGTATTTTTTTTTCCAATTATTTACAGTATATTATGTAATTTCTTTATTGTAAATTATATTTTTATATAATACAAAAATTAGAACATAATACACAATGTCCCACTTTTAATATATATTTATAATATTACTTATTTACCATTTTATAAAATAATAAATTATTAGAACAATTTCTAAAATTAATATTGTTGGAAAACCTATGGTAAACTTTAATTTTTTTGTTTTGTGGCGAAATACATACATTCCTGCTATTCCACCTATCCCTCCACCTAATAATACAAGTGTAAATAAGCCATTTTCACTTATTCTCCATTCTCCATTTTCTGCTCTTTTCTTATCAATCCACATTGCTAAAAATGCAATTATATTTATTAATAATATATATATAATTATATTTTTAATTGTTAATAGTTCTTCCATAAATCTCTCCTAATTAAAATAAATATTTTTTATTTAGTCTGTAAAACGCATTAAAATCGTTAAGATGTGCATTTTTGCAAATCAATAAAGACGAAGGTGTACTTTGGTACATCGAAGTTTTATTGAATGAAGTAAAAAATGTTCAGATTGATGATTTTAATGTGTTTTACACAAATAGGCTCATTTGATTACTCTGAGTCATACCTTTTAGACAACCTGCTGCTTTTAACATTTCTATTACAGACTTTCCTACTTTTGAACGTTGTTGAAGATCATCTATACACATAAATTTTCCATCTTTCTTGGCAGTTTCTATCCCTTGTGCTGCTACTGTTCCAAGTCCTGGTATGCTGTTTAGCGGTGGACGTATTCCTTCTTGCTCCATTATAAATTTCGTTGAATGTGATTTGTATAAATCAATTGGCAAAAAGTTTATTCCTCTTTCATACATCTCTAAAACAAGCTCTAAGATTGCATACATGTTTTTTTCTTTTGTTGTTGCACTATTTCCTAGCAAATCTATCTCTTTCATTTTGTTTTTTACTTTTTCTTTTCCATTGCACATTATTTCACTATCAAATTCATCTGCTCTTATTGTAAAATATGCTGTGTAATATGCTTCTGGTTTATGTACTTTAAACCAAGCTATTCTAAAGGCATTTGTTACATATGCTGCTGCATGAGCCTTTGGGAACATGTATTTTATTTTTTTACATGAGTCTATATACCAATCAGGTACATTGTTTTGTTTCATCATTTCTTCATATTCTGGCCATTTTGCCTCTTTCCCTTTTGCTACTTTTCCTTTACGTACAGCTTCCATTATTTTAAATGATGGCTGTGGATCTAAGCCTTGTTTCATTAGATATATCATTATATCATCTCTACAACATATTGCTTGGTCTAGTGTTATTGTTCCTGCTTCTATTAGGCTTTGTGCATTGTTAAGCCACACATCGGTTCCATGTGACAGACCTGATATACGTATTAATTCATCAAATGTTTTTGGCTTTGTATCTACTAACATTCCGCCTTACAAATTTAGTTCCAAATTCTGGAATCCCAAAACTCCCAACTTCTGAATGTATTTGTTCTGGTGTAACGCCGAAGTGCTTTTGTTGACCTAAATATTGACATCGTCTTTTCATCATCTAAAGGAACTTTAGTTGGGTCTATCCCTGTTATATCAAATAACATTCTTATCATTGTAGGATCGTCGTGCCCTAGTATATCTAGTTTTAGTAAGTTTTCATCTATTGAGTGATAGTCAAAGTGTGTTGTTACTATATCAGAATTCGGATCATCTGCTGGATGTTGTACTGGTGTAAATTCATATATTTCTCTTCCCTTTGGTACTACTATAATTCCTCCTGGGTGCTGACCTGTTGTTCTTTTTATTCCTGTACAGCCTTTAGATATTCTATTTACTTCTGCACTATTTACTGGAATTTGTCTTTCTTCATAATATTTTTTTACATATCCATATGCTGTTTTATCTGCTACTGTACCAACTGTTCCTGCTTTAAAGGTTGTTCCTTTTCCAAATATTACCTCTGTATATTTATGTGCTTTTGCTTGATATTCTCCTGAGAAGTTTAAGTCTATATCTGGTTCTTTATCTCCGTTAAATCCTAAAAATGTTTCAAATGGTATATCCATTCCATCTTTATCTAGTTTATGACCACATTTTGGACATTCTTTATCAGGAAGGTCAAATCCATTTTTTACTCCATAATCTGTAAAATCTGAGTATTTACAGTTTGGACATCTGTAATGTGCAGGAAGTGAGTTTACTTCTGTAATTCCTGTCATATTTGCTACAAATGATGAACCAACAGACCCCCTGGATCCTACTATATAGCCATCTTCATTAGATTTCCATACTAGTTTTTGTGCAATTATATACATAACGGAAAATCCATTTTTTATAATGGAATTTAGTTCTTTATCTAGTCTTTCCTGAACTATTTGTGGTAGGTTTTGCCCATATAATTCATGTGCTTTATCATATGCAATGTTTTTTATTTCTTCTTCACATCCTGGTATATGTGGTGGGCATTTTTCTGGTGATATTGGACTTATCCTCTCACACATATCAGCTACTTTATTTGTATTTTTTACAACTACTTCATATGCTTTTTCTGGTCCTAAATATTGGAACTCTTCTAGCATTTCATTTGTTGTTCTTAAATATAAGGGTGCTTGCATATCTGCATCGGCATATCCTTGCCCTGCTTCTAATATACGTCTATATACTTCATCTTGTGGATCCATAAAGTGTACATCACATGTTGCAACTACTAGTTTTCCTAATTTTTCTCCTAAGCTTACTATTTTTCTATTTATATCTTTTAAGGCTTCTTCATCTGCTACTATCCCATTTCTTACTAAAAATTGATTATTTCCTATTGGCTGTATTTCTAAATAGTCATAGTCTCTTGCAATTTGCTCTATTTCTTCATCTGTTTTTCCTTTTTCTATTGCTTGATATAATTCACCTGCTTCACATGCACTTCCTAGTATTAGTCCTTCTGAGTATTTTTTATATAAACTTTTTAATATTCTTGGCTTTTTATAAAAATAATGTAAGTGTGAAAGTGATACTAATTTATATAAATTTTTAAGTCCTACATAGTTTTTAGCAAGTATTATTGCATGATATGATGGAAGTTTCTTATATGCATTTTTTTCTGCTTCTTTATCTGGACCAACTACATCTATATCATCAATTGTTTTTGCTCCTTTTTCTTTTAGCATATCTATCATTATATTAAATACTTTAACTGTTGTATCAACATCATCTAATGCACGATGGGCAACCTCTACTTTTATTCCTAAATTTTCTGCGATAATTCCTAATTTGTATTTTTTGTAGTTTGGAAATAACATTTTTGCAAGTTTTAGTGTATCTAAATATGTATTATTAAGTTCATAGCCTAAAACCTTTGCATTGTGTTTTAAAAATCCTATATCAAAATCTGCATTATGTGCAACAAGTACACTGTCTCCAAAAAATTCTAGTAATTTTGGAAGTACGATGTCTATTGTTTCAGCCGTTTTTACCATATCATCTGTAATGTTTGTAACCTCAGTTACTTTTTCAGGTATATGTTTTTCGGGATTTACAAAACATGAAAAAGTATCTATTACTTCTCCATTTTTTATTTTCATAACTCCTATTTCTGTTATTTTTTCTGTTCTATATGAAAGACCAGTTGTTTCTAAATCAAATACACAATATGTTGTATCTATATCTTGTCCTTTTGAAAATGATACTGTTGGAACTCTATTAGGTACTAAATATGCTTCTACTCCATAAATTACTTTCATATCTGGATTATCTCTTCCAAGTAATTTATGTGCATCTGGAAATGCTTGTACAACTCCATGGTCTGTAATTGCAATTGATTTCATTCCCCATTTCATGGCTCTTTTTATTAGATCAGAACATGATGTCATTGCATCCATTTGGCTCATTTGAGTGTGCATATGTAGTTCTACTCTTTTTTCTTCTGATAAATCCATTCTGTCAATCCTTTTTCTTCCTGGTGTTTGGATTACTATATTTGCTATTACTCCTAATTCTTTTGCAAATGGGTCAAATTGTGCTGTTCCTTCTAGTTTTATTCCTTTGGATTTTTCGATTTTGCTTAATATTTCTTTTCCTTTATCTCCTGGCGCAAATGCTTTACAAGTTATTGTGCTTGTTCCATCATATACATCAAACATGATTAGTAGTTTTCCACTTTTTAGTTCTCTTGAATCTGTATTTATTACTTCTCCTTCTAAAGATATTATTCCAGAATCTACTCCTATGTCTTCAACTTTTGTAAGTGGTGCTTTTATGTTCATGTTTCTGCCTATTATTAGTGGAGTGTCTTCTTGTGGTTGCGCTCGGATGTAATCTGACCCTACATCTGGTTGAGGTGATGGTAATGGTGCAACTGATGTTTCTTGTTTTGGTTTTTGTTTGGTTTTTTTTGGGTTATCTAAGGATACCCCCCCTACATTATTTGATTCAGGTTTTTTATTAATATTTTCAAAATCTATTTGAGATGCAATATTTTCTATTGCCATTTTTTCTAATTGTTGTTTTCTTTGTTTTATTATTTTTGCATTTTCTTCTGATATTTTTTCTATGTAATTTACTTTATAGCTTTGTTTATATAAACTCTCTATTAGTTTTTCTAAAATTTTATCTAAGCTTCTTGCTTTTAAAAAGTTTGCACCTTTCATAGGAATATATATATTTAAATTAGTATTTTCTATTTCTAATGTTGCATTTGAAACTAATTGTCTTGCTATTGGATATTTTCTAGCAATTAATGCCATTATATTTTTCCAATCTTCTTCAATTGTTGGAATTTTAGCATCTTCCCCATATGTCATATCTATCCAAACATGTTCCATTTTAAATCTTTCACTTATAAAGGCTTCAAATTTTGCAATATTTTTTAATGGCATAAAATCTTCTGATTCTAAATCTATTACAAGCGTGTTTGTCTTTTTATATAATTGCATGTTTATAATAATAGCCTCACCGCAAATTATCTTCAAATTTAAAATCTTTAAAAGTGTCTTTCATTACTTTGTTTGCATCCATATATATTCCTCCTAAATTTATGTATTATTTTATCATAAACTGGCGAAAAATAATAGATAATTTTTTATTTTATTAATATATTAAAATAATTATTTTTATTTTTTACCTATTGTCTCTGTTTTATCCAAATAGTCCACGTTTTTTTACTGGTGGTTGTTCATTCATTGTTTTTGCAAGCTCTATAAATAATTCTCTTTGCTCTTTGCTTAATCTTTTTGGTGTTTGTACAGTCACATTGAATATGAAGTCTCCTTGATAGTTTCCATGTATAGCTTTAAAGCCTTTATTTCTTATTGTAAATTTACTTCCTGTTTGTGTTCCTTCTGGTATTTTTACTTTTTCTTTGCTACCATCTACCATTGGTACTTCTATTTCTGCCCCTAATGTTGCTTGAGTTACTGTTATTGGTATTTCACAGTATACATTATCTCCTTTTCTTGTATATATACTATGTCTTTTTATATGTACTGTTACATATACATCTCCTTTTGGACCTCCTTTTTGCCCTGGTCCTCCTTCTCCTCTTAATACTACTGTTTGACTATCATTTATTCCTGATGGTATTTTTATAGAAATTTTTGCTTGCTTTCTTACTTTACCTTTTCCTCTACATTCTATACATGGCTCTTGTATTACTTTTCCTGTTCCATGACATTCTGGACATGTTCTTGTTGTTTGCATTTGTCCTAATATTGTATTTTGTACTTGTTTTATTTGACCTATTCCACCGCAACTTGTACATGTTACTGGATTTGTTCCTGGCTTTGCTCCACTTCCATGGCATGTATTACATTCTTCGTATCTATGTATATTTAACTCTTTTGTTACTCCTAGAAAAGATTCTTCAAATGTTATTTCTATATCATGTTTTAAATCTTCTCCTTTTTGCGGTCCATTATTCTGTCTTGAAGCTCTTCCTCCTCCAAATCCTCCACCAAAAAATGAAGAAAATATATCTCCTAAATCTCCAAAGTCACTAAATCCATCAAATCCTGATGTAGAATAAGTATATGTACCTCCTCCAAAAGGACCTCCAGAGCCTCCAAATCCTTGTGGTCCATCTGGCCCAAATTGATCATACATTCTTCTTTTTTGTGGATCTGATAATGTTTCATATGCTTCATTTACTTCTTTAAATTTGGCTTCTGCTTCTTTTTTATTATCTGGATTAGCATCAGGATGATATTTTTTTGCTTGTCTTCTAAATGCTTTTTTTAGTTCTTCGTCTGTAGCATTTTTGTTTACACCTAATACTTCATAATAATCTTTCTTTCCTGCCATTTTTGCCCTCCAAAATTATATTATTATAATATATGTACAGGTCGGTTTTGGCCGACCTATTTAAATCGGGCTGGTCAAGACCAGCCCCTACATTGTTTGACGTATTTTATTTATTTTCGTCTTTTTTGTCATCTTCTACATTATATTCTGCATCATATACATTTGAGTCATCTGTATTTGCCTGCGCATCTTGTGCTTCTGCTGCTCCTGTAAATTGGCTTGGATCAAATCCTTGTGCTCCACCATTTGGATTTGCTTGTTTGTATAGTTTTTCTGTTATTTCATAAAATGCTGATGTTAATTTCTCTGTTGCTGCTTTTATGTTTTCTGTATCTGCTCCTTCTAATGCTTTTTTTGTATTTTCTATTTCTGTTTCTACTTTTTCCTTTTCTTCAGAACTTACTTTGTCTCCTAAGTCTTTTAATGTCTTTTCGCTATTATATACTAGGCTTTCTGCATTGTTTCTAACTTCTATTTCTTCTTTCTTTTTCTTATCTTCTGCTGCATGTGCCTGCGCATCTTTTACAGCTTTATCTATATCTTCGTCTGTTAAATTTGTGCTTGCTGTAATTGATACATCTTGACTATTTCCTGTTGCTGTATCTTTTGCAGATACATGTACTATACCATTTGCATCTATATCAAATGTAACTTCTATTTGTGGTACTCCTCTTGGTGCTGCTGGTATTCCTGATAATTGGAATCTTCCTAATGTTTTGTTATATGCTGCCATTTCTCTTTCTCCTTGAAGAACATGTACTTCAACTGATGTTTGACCATCTGCTGCTGTTGAGAATATTTGAGATTTTTTTGTTGGTATTGTTGTATTTCTTTCTATTAATTTTGTAAATACTCCACCATATGTTTCAATTCCAAGTGATAGAGGTGTTACATCTAATAATACTAAGTCTTTTACATCTCCTGATAATACTCCACCTTGAATTGCAGCTCCTATTGCAACACATTCATCTGGATTTATTCCTTTATCTGGCTCTTTTCCTGTTATTTTTTTAACCATTTCTTGTACACATGGAACTCTTGTAGAACCACCAACTAGTAATATTTTGTGTATATCACTTGCAGATACACCTGCATCTTTCATAGCTTGTTCTACTGGAATTCTTGTTGCTTCTACTAAGTCATGAATTAATTCTTCAAATTTAGCTTTGCTTAAATTTATATCTAAGTGTTTTGGTCCTGTGCTATCTGCTGTTATAAATGGTAAGTTTATTTGTGTTTGTTGCATTCCTGAAAGTTCTATTTTAGCTTTTTCTGCTGCTTCTTTTAGTCTTTGCATTGCCATTTTATCTGCTTTTAGGTCTATTCCATTTGATTTTTTGAATTCATCTACTAAATAATCTATTATTGCGTTATCAAAGTCATCTCCACCTAAGTTTGTATTACCATTTGTAGATAGAACCTCAAATACTCCATCTCCTATATCTAGTATTGATACATCAAATGTTCCTCCACCTAAATCATATATTAATATTTTTTGGTCTTGATCTTCTTTATCCATTCCAAACGCTAGTGCTGCTGCTGTTGGTTCATTTATAATTCTTAGTACTTCAAGTCCTGCAATTTTTCCTGCATCTTTTGTTGCTTGTCTTTGGCTATCACTAAAATATGCAGGAACTGTTATAACTGCTTGAGTTACTTTTTGTCCTAAATAGCTTTCTGCATCTGTTTTTAGTTTTTGTAAAATCATTGCTGATATTTCTTGTGGAGAAAATTCATCTCCATCTATATTTACTTTTTCAGATGTTCCCATTTTTCTTTTTATAGAAATAACTGTGTTATCTGGATTTGTAACTGCTTGACGTTTTGCTATTTGTCCTACTAGTCTTTCTCCATTTTTTGTAAATCCTACAACAGAAGGTGTTGTTCTATTTCCTTCACTGTTTGCTATTACTACTGGTTCTCCTCCTTCCATAACTGATACACATGAATTTGTTGTTCCTAAGTCGATTCCTATAATTTTTCCCATTTTTTAATTCCTCCTTAAATTTTTTATTTATATTATTTTAAAATTAATAACGAAAGTTTTTAATTAAATTATATAATAATATATTTATACATAAATTGATTAAAAGTAGTGAGATTTGCATTTTTATGAATTAATTAAGACGAAGACGTACGTTGGTACGTCGAGGTTTAATTAAATGAAATAAAAATGTAAAGATTGCTGCTTTTAATCGATTTAGTTTGCTACAACTACCATTGAATGTCTTATAACTTTGTTTCCTATTTTATAGCCTTTTCTATATTCCTCTACTATTTCTTGCTCTTGTTTTGTATTATCTTGTATGCTACTTACTGCTTCGTGAAGTTCTGGATCGAATGTTTTGCCGAATTGTTTCTATTTCTTCTACTTGGAATTTTGAGAGCACATCTTGGAATTGTTTGTATACTAGCTCTACTCCTTGTTTGTAACTTTCATCTTTAGTTTCTACCTTTAGTGCATTTTCTAAATTATCCATTATTGGAAGTATTGCTTCTACTATGTCTGATAATATAGATTTGTATAAATTTTCTCTTTCCTTGCTACTTCTTTTTTTGAAGTTTTCAAATTCTGCTAATATTCTTTTGTATCTGTCTGTTAACTCTTCTAATTCTTGTGTGTTTTTGTCAACAGCTTCATTTTGTGTTTCTTCTTGTGCATTTGTTTCATTATGTACATTTTCTTGCTTTTCTAAATTTTCTTTGTTTTCTTCTGACATTTTTACCTCCTTTTTTTTATAAAAAATTTCTTATTTGTTATATGTTTCTGAATTTATAAAACATAATAAAATTAGTAACATATGGATTTTTATAAATTAATAAAGATGAAGTCGTACATTGGTACGTCCAAGGTTTTATTAATGAAATAAAAATTCATAAATTGCTGATTTTAGTTTGTTTTATTTTTCATTTAATTTTTTGCTAATATATTTCATTACTGATATTACTTTGCTATAATCCATTCTTTTTGGTCCTATTATTCCTATTGTTCCTAGGTCTTTGTTTCCTACTTTGTGTTTAAATGTTACTACACTAAAATCTTTTAGTTCTTGTTGTTCATTTTCATCTCCTATGTATACGTTTATATCTTCTGCAAGACCTGTATTTAGTATTTGTGTTACTGCTTCTTTAGTGTCTAATACATTTATAAAGTTTTTAGCTATTTGCAAACTTTTAAATTCTGGTAAATCAAATGACTTGTTTGTTCCTTCTAAATATAGCTGTTTTTCTTGATGTATTACTTTTTTTAGTTGTTCTATTATTGGTTTTATAACATTTATACTATCTTTCATTTCTGTTATTATATATTCTTCTAATGGTCTATCTATTGTTTCTAATGGCTCACCTTTTAATTTGTTATTGAAAAATATATTTAATGTATCAATTTGTTTTTCTGTTATATCTTCTTCAAATTTTATTATTGTTTCTTTCACAAGTCCTGTATCTGTCATTATAATTGCCATTAACATTTTTGAACCTAAAGATACAAATTTTATTCCTTCTATATATTGCGTTGTAGGTGTCGGTCCTATTGCAACTGTCGTGTAATGTGTTATTTCTGATAACGTGTTTGTTGTAATTTTTGTTAAGTCTTCTATTTCATTTACTTTTGTTTCTAATTGTTTTTGAATATACTCTATTTCTTCAATAGAAAGTTCGTTATCTTGCAAGAGTTCATCTACATAGTATCTATATCCTTTTTCTGATGGTATTCTTCCAGATGAGGTATGTGTCTTTTCTATAAATCCTTGTTTTTCAAGTTCTGCCATTTCATTTCTAATTGTTGCACTACTATATTCTATATTATAGTTTTTAACCAAAATACTTGAACTTACTGGCTCTGCTGTATTTATATATTCTTCTACTATTGCTTGTAATATTGTCTTTTTTCTATCATCTAACAAATATTTTCGCCTCCTTTTAGCAGTCGAATTGTTAGTTTGCTAAACGCTCCATATATATTATAACCTTTTTTAGCACTTGTCAATCCCTTTTGCTAATTTTTCTATTAAAATCCTTTGTTGATTTTTCTTCTTTTCTTTTTTATTTATAATTTTTAGGACATAGCATGCTATGTCCCTACATTATTTTTTCTATTTCTTTTTCAGATAAATATCTCCATTTGCCTATTTCCAAATTTTTTACTGTTATTTCTCCTATTTGGGTTCTATGAAGTGCTATTACTTTTTTTCCTATTGCCTCACACATTTTCCTTATTTGTCTATTTTTACCTTCATGTATTGTTATTTGCAGCCTTGAAATATTTTTTTGATTATCTGTTTTTAAAATTTTTACTTTTGCTGGTTTTGTTCTATAATTTTCATCTATTATTACACCTTGCTCTAACTCTTGCGTATCTTGTTTTGTTACTATTCCTCTTACTGTTACATTATATGTTTTATTTATTTCATGACTTGGATGTGTTATTTTATTTACAAATTCTCCATCATTAGTAAGTATTAAAGCACCTGATGTATACATATCTAGCCTTCCTACTGGTACTATACGTGTGCTTACTTTTACTAAATCTAGCACTGTATCTCTTCCGAAATTGGTCTTTAGATGTTGTAACATATCCTATAGGTTTATTTAATAAAATATAAATTTTTTCTTTATCGATATTTTCTATTTTTCTATTTTCAAATTCGACTATATCATCTTTAGAATTTATTTTTGTTCCTAATTCTAAAACTATTTTTCCATTTAGCTTTACTTTTCCTTGCAAAATATATTCTTCACATTTTCTTCTTGAAGCAATTCCATTTTGAGCTAAATATTTTTGTAATCTAATTTCTTCCATTTTTCTATTAATTTCCACCTTTTTTTTGTATCGAATTTTTACTTTTTGCATATTATATTATTATAAAAGTTTTGTTTTCCCTTTTCTTTTTGTGTTGTTTTAAATAATGCAAAAAGTTTATATAGATTTTCCGGTGTAATTTTACACCGGATTTGATTATTTGAATGCATTAAGCATTAATTCATTTATTATTTTCTCAAAATACTCAGGCACTGGTGCTTCTATTTCCATTTCTTTTTTAGTTATTGGATGATTAAATTTTATCTTCCAGCTATGTAGCATTTGTCCTATAACTCCAAATTCATTTTTTCCATTTGAATAAACTGTATCTCCTATAATAGGGTAACCAATTTGTGCTAAATGTACACGTATTTGATGTGTTCTTCCTGTTTCTAAGTTTATTTTTAAATATGTATTGTTTTTAAATCTTTCTAAAACTTCAAAATGTGTTATTGCTTCTTTTCCATTTTTTACTACTGCCATTTTTTTCCTATCAGATATACTTCGCCCTATTGGCATATTTATTGTAGCTTCATTTTCTTTTATTACTCCTCTAGTTAAAGCTAAATATGTTTTTTTAACTTCTCGATTTTTTATTTGCTCGCTTAAACTTAAATGTGCCTTATCATTTTTTGCTACAATTATAACCCCTGATGTATCTTTATCTAGTCTATGTACTATTCCTGGTCTTATTTGCCCTCCTATTCCAGATAAACTTCCGATTACAAATATTCATTAAAGCATTTACTAAAGTACCATCTGGATTTCCATTTGCTGGATGCACAACTAGTCCTTTTGATTTATTTACTACAATTATATCCTTGTCTTCATATAAAACTTGAATATCTATGTCTTGTGGCACAATTTTTGCTTCTTTAACTTCTGGAATAATAATATTAATTTCTTCTCCTATTGATACTTTGTATGATACTTTTACTTTTTTTTCATTTACTTTTATATTTCCACTTTCTATTAGTCTTTGTGCTACTTGTCTTGTTATTTGCGGGTTTAGAATTGGTATTATTTTATCTATTCTATTATTTTTTGTTTTTTCATCTATTATATATTTTTGCAATTTTTGCCTCTTTTCTTAATTATTATTTAAATAGAATAATAATTAAGATTAAATTTTTTGAGGCAAGTGGGGACCTTTCCGACATTCTTCAAAATTCTTTCGAATTTTGTTAGAAGGGCGTGAATGGGGAGCCTCAATAAAATTTCAGATTAATTTATTATTCTATTTTTTAGTAGTTGAAATTATAATAATAATTTATTTTCTTTTCTTACTTGAACTGCAAATGTTGCAAAAAAGATTGCAAGGAATACCCAACCTAATATAATTAATATATCTGCTATATTAAATGTTGGCAAATTAAATATTTGTATAAATTTAACAACATATCCTCTTATAATTCTATCTATTACATTTCCAATTGCCCCTGAAATTATCATTGTAAGTGCTACATATGTTTTTGTATCTATTTGCTCTTTTTGCATTTTCATAAATTTAATTAATATTGCCAAAACAATTACATTAGTAAGTACAAAAGTAAATGTACCTTTAAAACCTACTCCAAATGAACCATCTATAATCTCTTCAAAATTAAAACTAATTATATTTGGTATTAGATTAAAATTTTTACCAATTACTAAAGCTTTTGTTACTTGGTCTATTAAAATTAATATTATTATTGCAATTATTATAATATATAATCTTTTTTTGTTTTTTTCCATATTTTATTTCATCTCCTTTATATTTATAAAAAACCGTAAGAAAGACTTTGTACGCTAATTATAATTGCTACAAACTCTAACTTCCGCCATAATTATCTTCTAAGGAAACGTAAGCTCTATCTAGGATGACTTTCCTAAGAAGATAATAAAATTAATTTTTTTAATTTCTTTCATAAATAACAAAATAACTATCTGAATATATTTGATTATATTTATCATTTACCTCTAAAACATAATTCAATTTTGCATCTTGATATAAAATTACATGTGTTATCCCATATTCATCAAATTTATCTTCATAATTTGTTCCCATATTAGATATATTTAGAAAATCTGAAAATATGTCTTTGTCATTACTAAATTCCGGTGCATATAAATCTGCCCTTGAATCTATAAACACTGGTATATTTCTATATAACATATAACTTCCATAATTATATTCATTAAAAAATCTTGCTTTTTTTAAATCTATATTTTGTAGTATAAAATTACATGCCTCTACAGGATATGTGCTTTTACTAATATATTGATCATCTTTTTTGTCTTTATATAAATTAAATCCTATTAATCCTATAATGCAAATTACTAATATTCCTCCAATAAATGAAGCTATAGTTTTTGAAATATTGTTTATTGTTCTTTTTAAATTTGTGTTTTGTAAAAACTCACTTACATATTTATTAAATATTAACAAACCTATTACAAGTAGCATTGAAGATTGTCTCTTTGATATTATTGTAAGTAGCATCAATCCACCTAGCATAAATAGATCTCTTAATTTTATTTTTGTTTTTGTAAACATTAGCAGAGCTATTAATATAGCATATACACAAAGCATTGGCTGATTTTCCCAAAATACTATTGGCAAGTGTTCGTTTATGTTTTGAGTTGTATTTCCTTGCATTGTTTTTACTAGATATGTAAATGGCGTATCTTTTATTGGTGTTAAAAATCCCATTAAAACACATAATACTAATACTATTATTAGATATTTTATATTTTTATTTTTTTGTATTACGATTTTGTAAGGATCTTGTCTTTCTTTATCTCTTTTTTCCTTTATTTTTGCTAGAGTTTGTTTTAATGTATCTTTTTCTTGTTGGATCATTTTTTTTGAGTCACCTAAGCACGCCTGACCCCTACATGACATTTTTATTTTAATTCTTTTTATTAAACTAAATATTCTTATTGCTATATCTGAATCATAATATGCAACAAATAAATATTCTACTATATATGGCATAAATAAACAAAAGAAAAATGGCCATACTGCACAATGCAAATTTGCAATTAATAGTGATATTAAAATAAGTGCTGTTGCATATATCTTCTTTGGCTTTTCTACAAATTTTTCTAAACAAAATACTTCTAATGCAAATAATATAAATGTTATAAGCTGTGCTCTTGCTGCAATAAAGTCTTTTAATAGATATATTGAAATTAATGTAAATATAAGTGATGTTAAATTATTTTTAGATATTTTTACATTTGTAAAATACATTACAAGTCCTAAAATACAAGCAAAAATACATGTTGATATATATATTCCACTCCAGTTTCCTATTTTATATATTAAATTCATTGTAACATCATACATCCAATGCGGAAATGTATAAGGTAAACCTTCATGCCAAGAAAATGGATCTAGCATATTTATTCCATTTTCTAAAATATGCTCCCCTATTTTTACAGTATAATATGTGTCATTTTGCATTGTTTTTGGAGATATTGCAAAACATATTATTATAATTGAAATTGCAGATACTATATTAAATATTATCTTTTGTTTTTTAGTTAATTCCATATATAAAAGATCCTCTCATAATTTATTTTTTATTATTATAACAAAAAGAAGATAAAAATAATAGTCTTTTTTATCTTCTTTTTACTTAAAACTTTATATCTTATAATCTATTATATAAATATGTCATCCATTTGTAAACCCCATTATGCCAATTTTTGTCTGTTGCATATTTCTTATTTACGTCTGTAATTTTGGGACCTGAATAATATTTTCCTGTTGCTATTTCATTATCATATATTTTTGTTCCTGATGGATTTATGTAATATTTTACAAATACTCTTGCTATCATATCTATTGCTTCTGAATAGTTTCCAAATTTATACGCATTTTCATATGGATTTGAATCGCTTGCTCCATACCCAAATAAGTTTTTCTTGCTTAATGCTATTTTTGATGTTCCCCAATTGCTTTCATGTATACCTACTGCTGCAACAAATAGTCCATTTATGTTGTATTGTTTTTCTATATAATAAAAATAATTAGCATTTTGCTCAAATATCTTGTTTTTATCATTTTTATTGTTTGATAACACTTTTTTGAATTGCTCTAATGTTAATCCACTTGGTTTATTTAAATTCATGTTTTTATTTAAATCTGTTAATAGTTGCTCTTTGGTTTTTCCTTGATCTAACTCAGATTGTTCTATTTGTTTTTCTTTATAAATTAAACAATTTGCATCTGCCCATCCTACATAACTTTTGTAGGATATTTTATACCACTCATCAGTTACTTCTAAAACTTTTACTTGATTATCTTTGCTAAGTGTAGTTATTTTATTTGAGTCCTTATTTTTTTCTTGCATTAAATCTAATGTATAAGAAGTAACATATACTATGTCACCTTTTTTTACTTTATAAATAGAAGTTTTAGACCCTGTTCCTATTTCTACTATTTTATCTAGTGCAGCTTTTGTAACAATTCTACCTGTTTGCTCTTCTTTTATTAATTCGTCATTTTGATATGTTTTTTTATTTACTACTGATTGCTTTCCATCTCTTCCTTCTTGCAAAACTTTAAGTTGTCCTTTTGGAAGCTCATTATTGTTTTTATATATAGTTGTGTATTCTAAATCTATTTGTTCAACTACTATTTCTTGCGTTATTATTTTACTTGAGTTTTCCTCAATTATATTATCTATATTAAATTCCTCTATTTGAGCTTTTTTATATGCTTTTAGTATACTTTTTTCTTGTGAATTTGCTACTAAAATTTGCTTGTTTAATGTATTTTTTATAATTAATGTTAAAAATATTATTAATATTATTATAAAAAAAACAATAATAGAAATTGTTTTTTTCCTTTTAAATTTCATTTGTTTCACCTAATTTAATTCTACGTTTTTTGTCTATTTTTGTCAACGGAAAATTTTGAAAATAACGCTTGTAAATATTTGTTTTTTGTAATATGATATAAAAAAATGGAGGAATTTATGTTTTGCCATACTCAAAATAGAAAAAAAGATACCAATAATAAAAAATTTATCTTATTAAGCATTTGTTTATTAATTAGCTTCATTATTTTAAATTTATTAATTAATTTTGTATATAATAAATTTAAAATAAAATCTAATTTTGAAAAAGATATTATTAATAATTGTAGTGAATTTTCTGATATTTTTAAAATTAGTAAAATCGTTTTGTTTAGTAGTGCTAATGCTACAAACAATCAAACAACAAGAGATTTATGGAATCTAAATATTTATCAGTATACTGATATTGCAATTTTTCTAGATAATAATAAAGAGATTGGTTTAAATGAGCAAAATACTATTAAAAAATTGTATTTAGATAATATTAGTTTTGAGAATATTTCTAATAGAGGTACTCCTTTACTTTATTATAAAGATATTAAAAGTTTTGGCACTTCTAATTTATTGGAATATAATAAGATTAATGAAAGTTTAAATTTTAATATTATTAATTATGATGAAATCTTAGATACAAGTAAACCTAATTTTTATACTACTTGCCAAACACCTATTACTGCTGAATTTGTAAATAATAATATTAAGGAAAATGCTATTATTCCAAATACTGGTACTCCACTTAAATTTGATGGTTCTTTGCTACCTAAAGCGAATATTTCTTTGAATTCAATTATGTGCAATTTATCTTTTAATATTAATATTGTAAATAATTTAGATGAAAAGTTTGTTTATAATGTAAGTTTTCCTATTCCTTTGGAAGATGAAAATAGTAGTATTTATGATGGATATGTGAAAAAGGAATTAACTTTTTCTTCTGATTCTTGTTTTTTGAAGATTATGTAATTTAATTTAAAGCCGCAATAATAATCAAATATAAAAATAAAAAATTCCGTTTTCCAAGGCGCTTTAGATAGCAAATTTTTAGATTGTAGATACACATTTTAACTTAAATTAATTGTTTGATGGCTAAATGTCAAACTCGTTTTTTATTTTTATATTTGATTATTATTACTACTCTACTAATTTTATTTTGTTAATATTTATTATATATTATAAAAAAATTTTAAGGAGATTGATAAAATGATTTTAACTCTCGCAGAACAAATGCAAAATAAATTTCATACTACTAATAAAATAACTGATTTAAAGGATATGCTTTATAAATCAACTGAAAAGTTTGGAAATAAAATTGCTTTTAAACTAAAAAATTCTAATGGAAACATTTATAAAATTAGTTATTCTAAGTTTAAAAAAGATGTTATAAGTTTAGGCACTAAATTAATTGATTTAGGTTTAGCACGCAAAAAAATAGCTGTTATTGGCAAAAATAGTTATGATTGGGCTGTATCTTATATGGCAGCTTGTATTTTGGGTGTTGTTGTTCCTATAGATAAAGAACTTTATAATAAAGATGTTGTTAACTTTTTAAATATTTCTGAGGCTTGTTGTGTTTTAGGAGATGATAAATATATTTGCTCTATTTTAGAGTTAAAAAGAAAAATTAAAAATCAAGACACTATATTTGTTAATTTTAATTGTGATAAAAATACAACTAATTTTTTATCTTTAAATATATTAAAAGAAGAAGGATTAAAATTAATACAAGATGGAAATAAATCTTTTGACGAAATACAAATAAATCCAGATGAATTGCACTTTTTGTTATTTACTTCTGGAACTACTGGAAATGCTAAAGGTGTTTGTTTATCTCATAAAAATATATGCTCAAATATTATGTCTGTTTTTGGCATTGTAAAAGTTAAACCTACAGACCAAGTGCTTTCTATTTTACCTATACATCATACTTATGAATGTACTTTAGGATATTTGCTTGTAATTTATAGTGGTGGATGTATAGCTTATTGTGATGGACTTCGCCATATTACTAAAAATTTTGTAGAATATAAACCTACTGTTGTTTTATCAGTTCCTTTATTGTTGGAAAAAATTTATAAGAAAATAGAAAATCAGCTAAAAACTTCTTTACCTAAATATGCAAACGGTGAAAATTTTGTTGCTAACTTACCTTTTCCTATCAATAAAATTGTAAAATATAAAGTAAAAAAATCTTTAGGTGGAAAAGTTCGAGCATTTATTGTTGGAGCAGCACCTTTAAATCCAGATTTGGTAACTGCTTTTGATAAGCTAGATCTAAAAACTTTGCAAGGTTATGGTCTTACTGAGTGTAGCCCTCTTGTTGCAGGTAATAATGATTTTTATTCTAATCCAAATTCAGTAGGTTTACCTATCCCAAATGTTGAATATAAGGTAGATAATCCAAACGAAAATGGTATTGGAGAAATAATTGTTAAAGGACCAAATGTTATGCTTGGTTATTATAATATGCCTAAACAGACAAACGAAGTTTTAAAGAATGGTTGGTTTTATACAGGCGATTTAGGAAAAATAGATACTCAAGGTTGGCTATATATTACAGGTAGAAAAAAGACTGTTATAATTACTAAAAATGGAGAAAATATTTATCCAGAAGAAATTGAACAATTATTAAATGATACAGATTTTATTTTGGAAAGTTTAGTTACTGGAATTCAAAAACAAGAAAATGACGAAACTTTCGTACATGCACAAATATTACCTGATTATGAAGTAATTTATGAAAAATTAAATATAAAAGAAACATCAGATCAAGAAATTTATAAATTAATTAAAGATACTGTTTCTTTGGTAAATAGCCAAATTCCTAATTTTAAACATATAAAAAGCTTTAATATAAGGAAAACTGATTTTGAAAAAACTACTACACAAAAAATTAAACGTTATGGAAATAATTTGGAAATTGAGGATTAAAAAATAAAGATGTAAACATCATAATAAAGTATTTTATTATGATGTTTTTAATACCTATTTTCTTCTTGCATTTTATTTGTATTTAATATAAAATATTTTTATAAATTTTTATATTAAAAGTGGTGTTTATGAAAAAGAAAAGAAAATATAATAACAGTAATTCTAAAAAATATAATAAAATAAATAAATCTAATAAAAAATATAATTATCAAAAGACTTCTAATAATCAATTTAATATTAATACCTTACCTATTAAAAGATATAAATTTGTTTTAGCACTTATCATTATTGTTTTTATTTTTTTAATAGGTAGAATTGCCTTTCTTCAATTTAAAGATGGCTTTTCTTTAAAAGAAAAAGCATATAATCAGCAAACTACTAATAGTATTATTACTGCAAAAAGAGGAACTATTTATGATTCTACTGGTAAGGTTTTGGCTATAAGTTCTCAAGTTGATACTATTTCAGTTAATCCCAAAAAGATTGTTGGAAATAACATCTCAGATACTAAAGAAAAAAAAGAAAAATTGGCTACAACCTTTTGTGATATTTTTGAGCTAAATTATGACGAAGTTATTCAAAAGCTCAGCAGTAATAATAGTGTAGAAACTATTGTAAAAAAAGTAGAAAAAGATAAGGTTGATTTATTAAAAAAATGGATGGAAGAAAATAAATTTAGTTCTGGAATTAATATTGATGAAGATTCTAAAAGAACGTATCCATATTCCAATTTAGCATCTCATGTACTCGGCTTTTGTGGAAATGACAATAATGGATTGCAAGGAGTTGAACTTAGATGGAATGATGTTTTAGCTGGTACTAATGGCAAAGTTATTACTTCTCAAGATGCCTTTCAAGAACAAATTCCTGATGCAAATGAAACTTATATACCTGCTAAAAATGGTAGTAATATAGTTTTAACTATTGATGCTAATATTCAGGCTGTTGTAGAAAAACATTTATCACAAGCTATTAAAGACAATAATTGCCAAAGGGGTGGTATTGCTCTTGCTATGGATCCTAGTACTGGTGATATTTTAGCTATGGCATCATATCCAGATTATAACTTAAATACACCTTTTGAACCAAATACTAATGAACTTACAAAAGTATGGGATTCACTTTCATCTAATGATAGAACAAGTGCTTTAAATGAAATTTGGAGAAATAGAAATATTGCTCAGACTTATGAACCTGGTTCTACTTTTAAACTTATAACTTCTGCTGTTGCTCTTGAAGAAAATATTACTTCT
Organism: uncultured Clostridium sp.; assembly: GCA_948469315.1. GTDB lineage: Bacteria > Bacillota > Clostridia > TANB77 > CAG-508 > Merdicola. The sequence goes on along the minus strand of CAOKLQ010000008.1, from coordinate 35,411 downwards.
GAAGATGTTCCAAATGATTTTACATGTATTGGTTATGAAACTGTAAATGATGTAGATATAAAATGTTGGAGACCAGTATATGCTCCTCATGGAAATCAGACTTTAAGAGAGTCTTTGGAAAATTCCTGTAATCCAGCTTTTATGCAATTAGGTAAAAGAATTGGTGCTACAAAATTATATAAATATTATGATGCTTTTGGGCTTTTAGAAAAAACTGGTATTTCACTTCCAGGAGAATCTACTAGTATCTTTCATAAGCTTAAAACTGTTGGAAATGTTGAACTTGCAACTATGTCTTTTGGACAAAGAATTACAGTCACACCTCTTCAACTAGTTAGTGCTATTTCTTCTATTGCAAATGACGGTGTTTTAATGAGACCTAGAATTGTTAAACAAGTTATTAATACAGATACAAACTCTACTACTAATATAGAACCTCAAAGTGTTAGACAAGTAATTTCAAAATCTACTGCAAATAGAATGTTAGACTTAATGAATTCTGCCGTAGTAGATGGAACTGGCCATCAAGCACAAGTTGTAGGATACTCTGTTGGAGGAAAAACTGGTACTTCAGAGCCAATACTTGGAAACGAAGATGAAGGGTATGTTGCATCTTTTATTGCTGTATCTCCTACTGAGAACCCTGAAATTTGCTTATTAGTTGCTTTATATGATCCTCAAGGAGAAAGTCATCAAGGTGGACAAGTTTGTGGACCGATTATATCTAGTATGTTATCTGAAATATTACCTTATATTGGTCTTACATCAACTGATATTTCAAATGCAACTGTTAGTACTAATTCATCTTTACCTACTACTATAATTGTTCCAGACGTACGTAATAAAACTTTAGCAGAAGCAAAAAAGCTCCTTACACAAGCTGGATTTAAATGTAATTATTCTATAAATGATGATCAAAATAGCTTGCTTGTATTAGAACAATTTCCTACTGTTGGAACAACTCTGCAAAATGGATCAATTATTTGTTTATATACGCATGAAAATACAACTAGAGTCTCAGTAACTGTTCCTGATTTAACCAATATGACTACTAATGAAGCTACAAGTGCTTTATCATCTAAAAATCTTAACATAGATTTTGATGGAAATGGCCTAACAGTTGAAAGTCAGTCTATAAAAAAAGATGCTTCAGTTGAGGAAGGTACTGTTGTTAAAGTTAAATTAAAGAATTAATAAACGTGGATAGGGACATATGCCAAAAATATATGTCCCTATTGTCAAATGGTGTCCTCTTTGATAAGCGGGCGATTATTAATCGCCCCTATATGTTATTTCCTATATTTAATATTTTTATAACCTCTCTCAATCTAACCTTCAACCTCTAATTTCTAATATCTAAATTGTACTTTTTTCTGTATATTTATACACCGTTTTTCCAAATTTTATTTCATTAAACTTCTTTTGAATTTCCATTATTACAAGTGGAGAAATTGAAATGGCTATTGTATATATCCACTGCATTTTATTTAGCATAGTCAATTTAAATATATTTACTAAGCTTGGTATAAATAAAACTCCTACTTGTAAGATTGTTCCTAATATAAATGCTCCTATTAAGAATTTATTTTCTAATATTCCGCATTTTAAATATAGATTCTTCACTTTTTATATTAAAACTATGTACTAATTCTAACAATCCTAAAGATATAAATGCCATTGTTCTGCCAACTGTTATTCCTCCTAATTTGCAACCTAGACTAAATGCTACTAATGTTAATATTCCTATCATTATTCCTTCTGAAAAAATATCTCCCCATAATCCATCTGAAAATATCCCTTTTTTAGAATCTTTTGGTTTTTTATTCATTATGTCTTTTTCAGGTGGCTCTAATCCTAAAGCTATTGCAGGTATTGAATCTGTTACTAGATTTATCCAAAGTAGTTGAATTGCAAGCAAAGGTGATTTCATTCCTAATATTAACCCCACAAATATTGTAACTATTTCCCCTATGTTTGTTGCAATTAAAAAGTGAATTGCTTTCCTAATATTATCATATATATTTCTTCCTTGTTTTACACTTTCAACTATTGTAACAAAATTATCATCTGCTAAAATCATATCTGATGCATTTTTTGCAACATCAGTTCCAGTTTTTCCCATAGATATTCCTATATCTGCATTTTTTAGTGCTGGTGCGTCATTTACTCCATCTCCTGTCATTGCAACTACTGCTCCTGTACTTTGGAAGGCTTTTACTATTCTTACTTTATGTTCAGGTGATACTCTTGCAAATACCGAGTATTTCATTATATTTCTTTGCAGGCTTTCCTCAGATATTTTATCAAGCTCACTTCCTGTTATACTTAAATCTGAAGATTTTAGAATTCCTAAATTACTTGCTATTGCTTTTGCTGTTTCTATATGGTCTCCTGTTATCATTACTGTTTTTATTCCTGCCATCTTGCAAGTTTTAATTGCTTCTTTTACTCCTTTTCTTGGAGGATCTATCATTCCTATTAGTCCTATAAATGTTAAATTTTTTTCTATTGTCTGTGTTTCTATATTATGTGGCAAAATGTCTACTTCTAAAAATGCTACTGCCAAAACTCTTAAGGCTTCTTTTGCCATTTGCTTGTTATATTTATCAATTTTGTCTTTTATTCCTATATTTAAGCTTTGTATATTATTGTTATTTATATAATTTTGACATCTTTGCAATAATATATCTGGTGCACCTTTTGTTATTATTAAGTATTTTCCATTTTTCTTTTTATGTATTGTAGTCATTAATTTTCTAGATGATTCAAATGGTATTTCTGCAATTTTTGGCTCTAAAGCGCATATATCATTTTTATTTATATTTAAATCTAATGCACCATCTACTATTGCACATTCTGTTGCTTCTCCGATTTGCTATAAACTTTTCTTCTTTATATTCTACATTACATGTTGTACACATTGAAGCAAGCCTAAATAGAAATTCTTGTTCTTCACTTTTATTAGTCATTTCATATATTCCATTTACATTTGCATATTTTTGTACTTTCATCTTATTTTGCGTTAATGTTCCTGTTTTGTCTGAACATATTACCCTGCTACTACCTAATGTTTCAACTGCTGGAAGCTTTCTTATTATTGCATTTTTTTTAGCCATTTTTGTAACTCCAATAGATAACATTATTGTAACTATTGCAGGCAAGCCTTCTGGTATTGCAGCAACGGCTAAACCTACTGATGTCATAAACATTTCTATTGGTGATATTTTTTTAAATATTCCTATTAAAAATACAACTGCACAAATTACTAAACATGCAATTCCTAAAGTTTTTCCTACTTGTTCTAATTTCTTTTGTATAGGTGTCCTAGGTGCTTCATTTTCAATAATCATTTTAGCAATTTTTCCAACTTTTGTATTCATTCCTATATTTGTAACTATAGCTTCTGCATGTCCTGAAATTACTATGCTTGCATAAAATGCCATGTTTTTCATATCACCTAGACTTACATCTTTATCTAACACTAATTCAGCATCTTTTCCAGATGCAACCGTCTCTCCTGTTAAGCTTGATTCTTCTATTTTTAAGTTAAAAGAGTTTATTAACCTACAATCTGCTGGTACATAATTTCCTGATTCTAATATAACTATATCTCCTGGTACTACCTCTTCTACGTCTATTTCTTTTATTTTACCCTCTCTTTTTACTTTTGCTGTTGGTGCTGACATCTTTTTTAAAGCTTCTATTGATTTTTCTGCTTTTGCTTCTTGTATTACTCCCATTAAACTATTAAATATTACTATTGCAATTATTATTATTGAATCAAAGTAATCATTATTTCCTTCAAAATAGCTAACTAAGGCTGATATTACTGATGCAATAATTAAAATGATAATCATAAAATCATTAAATTGTTTTATAAATTTAGTCGCCAAAGATTCCTTTTTCTTTTCTTTTAATTTATTTGGTCCACATTTTTCATTTCTTCTTTTTGCTTCATCCTGCGTAAGCCCTTTTTCTAAATTTACTCTAAAGTCTTTTTTTACTTGTTCAATATTCTTTGTATGCCACATATTCATCTCTCCTTTGTATGTTTTTTATATTCACTTTTATATAATATGTACAAGCATATATTTTTATTACTAATTTGTATTCTTTATTTCTATATATAAATTTATAATATTACACTATCAATTTTCCATTGTTTACATATTATATTTTAAGAGGTGAATTTTCATGTTTCTTACTAGTTTATTACTTAGCTTTGCTGTTAGCATTGATGCTTTGGGAATTGGTATAACATATGGAATTAGAGATACAAAAATAAATAATACATCTAAATATGTTTTATTTTTTATATTTTTTATTGTTGCTGTTTTATCTACTTATTTTGGATCACTACTTAATAATCTGTTTTCGCTTTATGTATCTAATTTTATTGGTTTTATTATTTTATTTTCTATGGGATTATGGATTATTTATACTACTATTACACCTAAAAAATTAAATAAGTCAAAACCTAAAAATAAAAAATATGATTTTATTTTAAAGCCTTTAGGAATTACTATAACAATTATAAAAGATCCTATTTTATCTGACTTAGACAATTCTAACAATATAAATCCAAAAGAAGCCTTTTACTTAGCCATTGCTCTTTCTTTAGATGTATTTAGCATTGGTATAGGAGCAGGTGTGAGTGGAATTACATCTTTAGTTTTTCCCTTTCTCTCTGCTAGTTTTCAAGTCTTATTTATTAGTTTAGGTTCAATGTTTGGGAAGCTTATTTACAATAGATTTAAAATTTCTGAAAAATTTTGGAATATCTTCTCTGCTGTTATTTTAATTGTAATTGGATTTTCTAGAGTTTTATTATAATATAACATTATACCTGTAAAATATTATATAAAAATTGTAGATCTCCTATAATATAAAAAAATAATGAACAAGTTTTAACCTTGTTCATTATTTTTTTATAAAGTATCAATTAATCCACAACACTCTTTTCCCTCATAGCAAACTAAATCAGTAACACAAGTAGAGCCAAGTCCTTTACCTAAAAGAGGAGCTACTTGTTTTACTTGTCTTGCTAATTCTTTTGCAATATTTCTAATTTGCCATTGAGCTTTATTACAACAACGCATCCTTAAGATCCATTGAAGAGATCTACCATTTATTGAAGTCATAACATTTACCATTTGACATCCAAGATAAAAATATATTAAATCATATTCAAAAATATCATATTTCTTAAATTCTTCTAACATTTGAATATTTTTATCAATTGCTAAATTAAATAATTCAAGAGCATCTTTTTTAGCATTTATAGTAGGCGGAATAATGTAATTTTTTAAATTCCACATAGGAACAAAACTAGGTACTAATAAAGAGTGCATTCTATGTCTTGTTAAATGGGTAAGAATAGATAAAGAAATAGGAATTTGAAAAGTGAAGTTTACTTGTTCTAATTCTCTACGTTCTTCTTTATGAAGAATTATATCCATTAATTTAGCTTCATAGTTAGTATCTTTTTTAGCAGAAGAATCTAGTATCTTTTCAGCTGCATCTTCTGAGCATTGATAATTATACATAATACAAGATTTTAATATAACTCTATCAGGATTTGATGTATAGCTTAAAAGATGTGGCTTATCTAAAATATTAATATCTGGTCTTGTATATAAAGAATTTATATAATCTGATTCATCTGTAGGAAATTCTTCATAATCTTCAATATTTTCTGCTAAATAAGGAACAAATTTCTTAATTAATTCAAAAAGAATATTCCCAAACTCTTTTAATTCAGAAATTTTACCTAATGGACCATGTAAAAGAGAAATAGTAAGTCTTTCTAAATTTCTAGCATCTAGTCCCATAATAATATTACTGTAATAAGAATATGGTAATATAAATCTTGAATCTTCTACATTTATACCAGAATCTACTAAATCTCCATATGTATTAAATAAAAATTTCATATGATTAGTATATTTTTCTTTTAACTCTTTGTTACATCTATGTATATTCCCTTCTTTATCTCTGAAATCAGGAATATAAAATCCTGCTGTTCTAAAATCAACCTCACGTCTAGATTTTATAGTAAAAGAAGTTAATCTGTTACCAATAATAGTTTGTTCAATAATAGGAGTAACATCACAAATAGCAAATACTAAATAATCATGTTCAATGATAGACTTATGTCCCATTCCAATAATTCTTTTAATTAATTTTAAATTTTTTTCATAATCATTACAACTTTCTAATACTTCAAATACATTTCCTGGAAATCTTGAAAGTTTTCCAGAAGCAGCAACTTTTTGAATTCTAGAATCCATTTCATTTTTAGTACATCCACCTAATAATTCTATTTTCATATTTTACCTCTCTTTAATACATTTTTTATTACAAATAATTATTTTTAAATATATCATTAATATTATCAAATTTCAAGTCGTATTATACATAAATATTAAAGTTTGTAGGTTTTATTGTAATAAGTTAGAGGTAAAAAAATAGAAGCTAGATATTAGATGAATTATTCTAACCTCTAACTTCTAATTATTTTAACTTCATCGACAACAATTTACTAATTCCATTTTCTTCCATTGTAACACCATAAACAGTATCTGCCGCTTCCATCGTTCCTTTTCTGTGTGTTATTACTAAAAATTGTGTATCTAATGTAAATTTTTTTAAATAATCTGCATATCTAAATACATTTACATCATCTAATGCCGCTTCTATTTCGTCTAGTACACAAAATGGTGATGGATTTATTTTTAATATTGCAAATAAAAGTGCTATTGCTGTAAATGCTTTTTCTCCTCCTGATAATAATGTCATATTTTGAAGTTTTTTTCCTGGTGGTTGTACTTTTATTTCTATTCCACATTCTAAAATATTTTCTTCATCTGTTAGTATTAATTCAGCTTTTCCTCCACCAAATAGTTCCCCAAAGACTATGTTAAAGTTTTGATTTATTATTTTAAAATTCTCGCTAAATTGCTCTTTCATTACTACTGTCATTTCAGAAATTATTTTGCGAAGTTTTGTTATAGAATTTTCTAAATCTAGCCTTTGCTCACACATAAAGTCATATCTTTGTTTTAGTTCTTTATATTCTTGGATAGAATCTATATTTATGCTTCCAAGACTTTTAATATCTTGTCTTAACTCATTTACTTGTTTTTGTGTATTTGCTACATTAGCTGGTTTTTCAAATTCTTCACAATTATTTGGTGTAAGTTCATATTCTTCCCACATTTTATTTATAATGTTTTCTATTTCATCACTTACTTTTGCTTTTTTTACATCTATTTTTACTATTTGCTCTTTTAACTCTTCTACACTTTTAAATAAATTAGAAATTTCTTTTTCTGTTTTTTCTAACTCTTCATTTGTGTTTATTCTGTTTTCTTTAAGCTTTTCTACTTTGCTACTGCTATTTTTTACATCTTCTTTTATTTTTTCTATTTGTGCTTTTAATTCTTCTATTTTTATGTTTAGCTCTTCGTTTTCTTTTTTTATACTTTCTAGTCCATTTGTCTTATTTTGTACACTATCCAAACTTGCTTTTATATCATTTTCAAGCATGGCAGTTACTTCATCTATGGACATCCCACTTTCTTCAAATGAAGATACTGAAATTTTTAGGTTTGTAATATCAAAATTTAAATCATCTATATATTTTTGATTATCTTTATTTAAGTTTACAAATTCTTCTATTACACTATTCAATTTTTCATTTTCTTCTAAAAGATTATCTATTTTCTTTTGCTCATTTTCTTTTATTTTTATAATTTCTTGTTTTTGATTAGATATATCTTCTAGTTCTTGTTTTAATCTTGCAAGTCTATTTTCTAGTTTTTCAACATTTTCTTCTATTGAAACCATTTTTTGTTTTTCAGTCGCATATACTATATCTATATCTTGAAGTTCTTTTCCTAAACTATCTGCTTTTTCTAATATATCTTCTATTCCACTTATATATTCTTCTTTTTGTTTTTCTATTTTTTCTAAATGATTATTTAAATCTTTTATCTGGATTTGCAATTGTTCTATTTCTGATTTTCTACCTAAAATATTTACTGTTTTTTTAAGCACAGAGCCTCCTGTTATTGCTCCCGTAGCATTTATTATATCCCCTTTTAGTGTTACTATTTTAAATGTATATTTATTTGCCTTAGCAAGCATAACACCAACATCCATATCTTCTACTATAACACATCTTCCAAGTAAGCTTTGTACAATTCCTTCATACTTTTTATCATAACTTACTAAGTCTGATGCAATGCCTATTACACCATCTATTTTCTTTGAATCATATTTATCTAATTTTTTACCTTTAACAGATGTTATGGGTAAAAATGATGCTCTTCCTAAATTGTTTTTTCTTAAATGTTCTACTAATCTTTTTGCTTCTTGTTCAGTGTCAGTTACTATATTTTGAAGTGCTCCTCCTAAACTCATTTCTATTGCTGTTTGATATTTTGTATCTACTGAAATAAGATTTGCTAAAACTCCACACATTCCCTTTTTTAAACTTTCGTTTTTTTCGCAATCTAATAATAGGCTTTTTACACTTTTTGTGTATCCTTCTTTTTCTTTTTCTGTTTCTTCTAAGAATTTTTTTCTTGAGTCTTTCATCCTAATATTGTATGTAATTTTATTTATCTCATCTTCATATTCTTTTATTTTTTTGCTCTTCCCACTTTTTTGCTCGTTTATCTTTTCTAGTGAAGATTGTATTTTATTTCTTTTTGCATCTATTTGACCAAAAGTTTCTGATATTTCGGATTTGTTTAATCTTGCTGCATCTAATTCTGAAATTGTATTTTCAATTTCTTGTTTAACTGTTTTTTGTCTTTTTTCTAGTTCTTCATTTGTTGCATTTTGCATGCTTATTATATTTTGTTTTTCATACTTTAAATCTGTATTTTCTTCTACTTGTTTCTTTTTTTGCTCTATTTCTAGTTCTTTTGAGGATAGTTTTTTAGTTATCTCATCTAACTTTTCTTGTTTTTCTTTTAACTCTTTTTCAAATTTCTCTTTGTTTTTATATAAGTTTTCTTTTTTAGATTCTTTTTGCTTTTGCTCCTGCTTTAACCCTTTTATTTTTTCTTCAAGTTCTACTATATCTTGCTCAAATCTTTTGTAATTTTCTTCATTATTTTCTATTCTTTGTTTATTTACATTTATATCTGAATTTATTTTTTCAATTTTGTTTGTACTTTCAAAACTTAAATTTTGCATGTTTTCTATTTCTAAAGTTATATTATCTAATTGCTGTTTTAATTTATCTTTTTGCTCTTGCATTTGTTTTTGCTTATCTTGCTGATCTTTATATGTATAATTTAAAATCTCTTCATCTTTTTTGATTTGCTCAAGATTTTTTCTATTATTTTCTATGTTATATAAAAATAAGCCTATTTCAATATTTTTTAGCTGTTCTCTTAAATCTAAAAATTTCCTTGCTTTTTCGGCTTGATTTTTAAGTGGATCTATGTTTGATTCTATCTCAGATATTATATCATTTATTCTAAGTAAATTTAATTTTGTATGTTCTAGCTTTTTTTCTGATTCTTCTTTTCTTACTCTATATTTTACAATTCCTGATGCTTCTTCAAAAATATGTCTTCTATCTTCTGATTTATTACTCAATATCTCATCTATTTTTCCTTGTCCTATTATAGAATAACCGTCTTTTCCTATACCTGTATCCATAAATAACTCTAGTATATCTTTTAATCTACAAGGAGTTTTATTTATATAATATCCAGATTCTCCACTTCTATATAATTTTCTTGTAACTGTAACTTCATTATATTCTATTGGAAGTTTTCCATCACTATTATCAAATATTAAAGAACTTTCTGCAAATCCTAAAGATTTTCTATTTTGCGTTCCTGCAAAAATAACATCTTCTGATTTCGCTCCTCTTAGAGATTTAATACTTTGTTCTCCTAATACCCAACGGATAGCATCTGAAATATTACTTTTTCCAGAACCATTTGGTCCTATAACACTTGTTATTCCTGGTTTAAATTCTAATACAGTTTTATCTGCAAAAGATTTAAATCCTTGCATTTCTAATCTTTTTAAATACATCTATTATTTCATTCCTTTTTTATAAACATCTTTAACTATAATATATTAAAATCCTACATAAATCAACATTTTTTTGGAAGATTTTTTTAAACATTTAAAGAGACATAAAACTCTATGCCCCTTTAAATTATTTATGTTATATTTTTTAAGATAACATTACATTTGTTGTATTATTTTTTCTATATCTTCAATTGTTAATTTAGTTATATCTGAAATTAATTCAATTTTCATATTCTTTTTTATCATTTCTTTTGCTATTTCAATTTGACTTTGCCTTCTTCCTTCTCTATTACCTTCTATCTTTCCCTGCTCTATTCCTTGTTTCATTCCTTCTTCTTTTCCTTCTTTTAGTGCCTTTTCTTTTGCATAACTTATTGCACTATTTCTGTCTATTATCCATTCTTCTTCTGATTGTACTCTCCTTCTTATTATTTCATCTCCTGTTATTCGTGTTATTTTTACTTTTGCTTCTTCTAATATTTCATTATTTTTTACTGCCATTTCTACCAACCTCCTATCATAATCATCTAAAAATGCGATCCACTGATTTAGTTTGTCATTCATATCTGGATTTATTTTCCTAAACTTTGGTAATTCTATAAAATACCATTTTATGTTTTTTATTACTTCATAGTCTCTATGTTTATCTAATACTATTTTTGTTTCTGATATGTATTCTTTTACATTTAATAGATTATAACCTAATATTGCAACTATTATTACATCTTTCATTTCATTATAATCTTGGCCTTTATCTATTGCTTGTATTATATTTTTTGCCCCATAGTATGTTAATCTTTTTTCTGTATTATATTCATTTTTCATTTGCAGTTCTATATTTACTATTACTCCATCATTTAATTGTGCTTGTAAATCTAACCTCCCTCCTTTATCTTTAGTTGTTAGTTGTAATAGATTTTTCTCTTCTTGTATTTTTATATTTTTAATTTTTGTTTTTAATAATGCTTCTAAAAAATCTATTAAAAACTTTTCATTTCCTTTTTGATCAAAAAATGCTTTAAATACAATATCATTTTTCAAATTTAGTCTTTCTTCTATATTTGTTACTTTTATTGACATATATCTTTCTCCTTTATTATAACAATTTATTGTTTTACTTTCAAGTTAATTGTTATAAATATGTAAATTTTCTATAAAAGACAATTCGAGCTATAAATTTATCTAAACCTCCTTTTCTTAATTTTTTTAATTTTCTTTTTTGACTTTTCTAAGAAATAAATTTCTAGAATTTAAATATTTTGAAATAATACTTTATGTCTTACTATAATTGCTTGTTTAGCACAAATTGTGCTTTTGAATAGAATATATATTTTATAGCATAGTTTTTTTAGATTGTAAATATTTTTTTATTAATTTATGGTTAAAAAAAGACATAGCTTTTCTATGTCTTTTATTCCTCATTTATATCTTTTAATAATTCTAGTTGTGATATTAATAGTGCTTCCATTTTTGCTTTGTATATATCTAGCTGTTTTTTTATGTCATCCATTTCTTTTTTCTTTAATGTTATTTCTTGATTTAAATCAATTACTGATTGATGTGCATTTCCTTGAGCATCTGCTATTATTTGATCTGCTTGTTGTCTTGCAACTTTTTTTACTTCTTCTGCTGTTGATTGTGCCATAACTAATGTGCTTTGCAACGTCTCTTCTATATTTCTATAATGTTCTAAATTTTTATCTAATTCTTCTACTTTTGTTTTTGCTTCTTGTAACTCTTTATATATTTTTTCATAATCTATTGTTAGTTCATCTAGGAAATCATCTACTTCATCTATACTATATCCATTCATCATTTGTTTCGAGAATTTTTTGTTTTCTATGTCTAATGGTGTTAGCATTATATTTCCTCCTTTATTTAAGTCTTCTTATGTACAATTAGCCATTATTTCTAAGCCAAGATACTGATAACTTGTTTTTTATTTCTTCCCTAGCCATTTCATTTGTTATTTCATAATTAGTTGGTGCTATTAAGAATATTGAATTAGATACTTTTTGTATATGTCCATTAAGCGCAAAAACTCCACCACTAATAAAGTCTACTATTCTTCTAGCAACATCTTTATTTACATATTCTAAATTTACTATTACTGATTTTTTTTCTTTTAAACATTCACATATTTCTTCTGATTGTTCAAAACTTGTTGGCTGTGATATTACCATTCTTATTGATTGAGTTTGTGGCATTGCAACTACTTTACTTTTTCTTGCTAAATTTCCAAATATCCCTTTTCCTTCATTTTCTTCATCGTATTCTTCTTCATATCCATAATCTATATCATCAAATTCTTCATCTTCTTCTCTTTCTGCATCCATTCCAAATAAATTCCACACTTTGTTCATTATAGCTCCTGACATTTGAACTACCTCCTAATTTTTTATCTTTAAGTATATGTACCTAGTATCCTACTTTTTTTAATTTTTGTCAATAGTTTTTTATTTTTGTTATGCTTTTTTAATATTCCTGTAATATTTTTGTAATATTTACTATTTATCTTTAGGATTTACCAAAATCTCGTCATATATACCTATACTTTTTTTATTTATTATTTCTGATGTAGTCCATCCTAAACTTTTTAGTTCTTCTGTTGTATAGTCATCTATTATGCTATATGCATCATTTTGCTTTTCTAACCTTACTAATATTTTATCTGTATACCCTGCCCTGTTTCTTAATACATAATGTAGTCCATTTTCTTCTATTAATGTCGAATTTGGTACTTTTAAACCACTATAACTCCAATATATTATGTCATAATTTATCTTTCTGTATTCAATTAATTCTTCTACATCTTTTGTTATTTTAAATACTAGTATGTTTTTATCTCCATCTTCTCTTATTTTTTCTACTGTTGCTGCAATTTCATCTCCATTTATTAGCCTTAGTTTGATACTCTTTCCTTCTTCTAAGTTTTGTAGCTTTTCTTTATTTACTACTGATGCAATATAACAATAATAGTTATTTACTATTTTCCCACATTCACTGTTTGATGATACTATTTGCCCTGTTTTTAGTTTTAGATCATCTAGAAATTTTTCTGTTATAGTGTCTATTGATTCTGGTGTTAATATATTTTCTAGACCATCTACTTTATATGAAACCATTCCACTTATATTTGCCCTCATATATTCACTTCCTGAATTTAGCTTATTTTCATATTCACTTCTTTTTTGTATTAAGCTTTTTAAATGTGAACCAGAAGGACTCTTTTCTCCTATTATCCTTGTTTTCTTTTTTATATATCCATCTATATTACTTTTGTATTCTTTTACTTTTTTTATATCATTTACTTTATACAATTCATTTATTTTTGTTTCTATCTCATTTTCTATTACTTTTACATCACTTGAAAATATATTATTTTCTTTGCTTTGTGTTTGTGCAATTTCATTATCTAACTCTTGTATTTTAGTAATTAGAGAATCCTCGTCTTTTGTATAATATCTAAATACATTTTCTTTTAATGCAACTTTTTCTCCTTCTGCTTTTATTTGAGATATTCCATTTTTGTAATTTTCACCCTTTAAAACCTGTTCTTCTCTTATTATATAACCTTCTGCCGAACTTTCTGAATATATTTTTCCTTTTTCAACTGCAACTATATCTGTTGGTTTTATTATAAGATTTATCATTTCATATATTATATACATTACCAATAGCGTTACTATTACTATTACAAATGCTTTTTGTATTGTCTTTTTATTTGTTTTGGCCTTTTTCACTTCATTTCCTCCAAAATAATATTAATATTACTTTGCAAATTATTATTTCCCTCTATCCATTTTATATTTTCTATTTTTTTAAACCAGGTTATTTGTCTTTTTGCATATCTTCTTATTTCCATTTTCAATTTCTCTATCATTTCTTGTTTAGTTGTTTTATTTTCTAAGTATTCTACTACTTCTTTATATCCTAATCCTTGCATTGCTGTTGGAAATTTCTTATATTTCTTTAATATATTTTCTACTTCTTGTATTAGCCCTTGATTTATCATTATATCTGCTCTTTTATTTATTCTGTTATAAAGTTCTTGTCTTTCCCAATTTATACCAAATATCTTATATTCATATTTTGGTTTATCAAGTCTAGATTCTTTTTCTAATTGTGTTTTATTTTTTCCTGTTTGATTGTATATTTCAAGTACTCTTAGTATTCTTTTTTTGTCATTTATGCTAATTGTTTCCATTGCTTTTTTATCTATTTTGCAAGCTTCTTTATATAACTTTTCTAATCCTTCTTCTTTTACTCTTTGTTCTAAAATATTCCTATACTTTTCATCTATTTTTATATCTATATATTTTATATTATATATTAAACTATTTACATATAGTCCTGTTCCACCTGCTATTATTGGTATTTTTCCTTTTTTTAGTATTTCTTCTATTGATTGCTCAGCTCCTTGTTTGAAACTTGCTACACTATACCTTTGTTCTGGTGATACTATATCTATCATATAATGTTTTATTCCTTGCATTTCTTCTTTGGTTACTTTTGCTGTCCCTATATCCATATCTTTATAAATTTGCATTGAATCTGCTGATATAACTTCACCATTTATTTGTTTTGCAAGTTCTATAGATAAAGATGTTTTTCCAGAAGCTGTTGGTCCACATATTACTATTACTTTTGGTTTTTGTTCCATTATACTTTCAGTCCTTTTAAATAGTTTATTTCAAAAATTAATATTATTATATATATTGCAAATAATATTAATATTTTTTTAGTTTTCTCTTGTTTACTTAAGATATCTATTTTTTCATTGTTTAAGTATTTTCCTATAGTAGGAATTGTTATTATGCTATTTACTGCTGTAAATATTAGAATATCTATATTTTTTATTATATTATAGTTTTGATTATTCTCAATATTTATTTTACTTATGTTTACTATAATAGATGTAATTATCAGATTTACTATTATTCCTATTATTAAATAAATTAGTTTTGTTTTTAAATCAAAAACTTTCATGTTTCCAAATGTTATTCCTATTAGTACTGCATATAAAATAAATATTACTATAAATAAAATTAGATTCACCTATAAATTCCTACTTTCTTGCAAATTTTCTTTCTATGTCGTATTTTGTCATTTTTATTGCTGTTGGCCTTCCATGTGGGCATGTAAATGGATTTGGAAGTTCTAATAGTTTGTCCATTAAGCTTTCTACTTCTTCTTTAGATAATGCCATATGTGCTTTTACTGCTGCTTTACATGCTATTGTTGCTATAAATTTTTCTTCTATTTCTTGTTTTGCTGTCCTTGCAACTGTATTTATTTCGTCTAGTGTTTCTAAAAATAATTCTTTTGTATCTAAATCTATTAATATACTTGGTGTTCCAGAAATTTTTATTGTGTTTTCTCCAAATTCATCTAACATAAATCCTGCTTTTTCAAATAGTTCTATATTGTCTTTTGCTATATTCATTTCTTTATGTGTTAGTGTTATTACATCTGGTAATAACATTAGCTGAGAATCCTTTTGTTCATCTTTATAAAAGTTTGCTTTTACTTTTTCATACATTATTCTTTCATGTGCTGCATGCTGATCTATTATATATATATCGTCTTCCATTTCTATTATTATGTATGTTTTAAATGCTATTCCTATAAACTTATAAATTGGTTTTGTTTTATAATTCTCAGGTTCTTCAAAAACAGATAAATTGCTGTTTTTTACTAACGTCATATCTTCATATAACATACCTTTTTCTTCTTGTTTTAGTTTTTCTCTTTCTGGTAACTTTCCAAAGGTTTTTTCATACATTTCATTAAAATCTACTGCCTGGTCTTGTTTCATTTCTTCTAATTTATCTATTTTTTCTATTTCATATAATTTTTCAAATACTTTTTTTTCTTGATCGTCTTTTTGATAGTCATATTGTATGTTTTCTTGTACTTGCTCTTTTTGAACTTCTGGTTCTACTACATTATTTTGTTTTTGTTCTATTTTATTGTTTTCTATTATACTTTCTTCTGAATCTATTATTATATTACTTTGTTCTTCTTGAACTTCTTCTACTGATTTATATTCAAGTTTCTTTTCTTCTTGTTTATTTTCCATTTTTGTTAATATCTCTTCTTGTTTATTTTCTATTTCTATATTATTAGTTGGTATATTAAACTCATTTTGTATTTTCTTTTGAAGTTCTATTAATTTATTTAATGTTGCTGATGGATCTAGTTTTTCTTCTGAAGTTTTATTTTCTATTTTTTGAGCAGTATTTATATTATTCCTAAATAGAGATGATGAAGATATTTTAAAGCTATCTTCATTTTTTTCTTTGGATGTATCTGCTATTAGATCATTTTTTAGTAAAGTATCTTTAATTGCATGATATACTGCTTTAAATACTTTTTGTTCTTCTTCAAATCTTACTTCTAATTTTGCTGGGTGTACATTTACATCTACTTTACTTAAGTCCATTTCTAAATTTAATACTAAAAATGCATATTTTCCTATTGGTAACATTCCTTTAAAACTTTTTTCTGTTGCTCCTGATAAAGTTTTATCTTTTACATAACGTTTATTTACAAAAAATAATTGATTACTTCTATTTGAACGTGCAATTTCTGGCTTTCCTACTACTCCTGTTATTTTTATGTCTTCATATTGATATTCTAAATCTAATACACCATTTGCTATATCTTTTCCATATATACTATATATTACATCTTTTATATTTCCATTTCCTGATGTTTGTACAATTACTTTCCCAGAACTTATAAGCTTAAATGCTATATTAGGATTTACTAGTGCAAGTCTTGTTATTACATCTTCTATATATCCTGCTTCTGTAAAATCTTTTTTTAAGAATTTGTATCTTACAGGAGTATTAAAAAATAAGTTTGTTACTGTTACCATAGTTCCAATAGGAGATCCTATTTCTGATTTTTGTAAAACTTGTCCTGCTTCAACTGTTATTTTGTTTCCAATTGAATCATCCCTAGTTCTTGATATCATATCTACATGAGCAATAGATGCAATACTTGCCAAAGCCTCACCTCTAAATCCCATTGATTTAACCTCTTTTAAATCTCCTGCGACTCTAATTTTACTAGTTGCATGTCTTTCAAATGCAATCTCCATATCATCTGGCATAATACCTTTTCCGTCATCTGTGATTTTTATAAAAGATATTCCACCATTTTTTATTTCTATATTTATATTTTTAGCCCCTGCATCTATTGAATTTTCAACCATCTCTTTTACAACAGATGCTGGTCTTTCTATAACTTCTCCTGCTGCTATTTGGTTTATTGTAAGTTCATCTAACAAAACAATTTTTCCCATTTGTTTTCTCCCTATATAATTTACTTTTTAGTTGAATTATATCATTAATTTTTCGTTTTTGTATAGGGTTTTTGGAAATTTTTTTGGGTTGTAACACATTTCTTGTTTTTGAATATTATATACCATACTAAGAATTACTTAGGTTTTCTTTAGAGGAGGTAGCTATTATGGGAAATTGTTGTTGCGGAAATGACAACATCTTATGGTTCATCATTTTATTCTTACTTCTATTCTGCGGTGGTTGCGGAAATAGAGGATGTTGCAACAATTGCGGTTGTAAAAACGATGGATGTGGATGCTAGTACAATTAACAAACTGTACTTAAGTTGAAAGGGGGGAAATGATATGCCAGAAAATAGAGGATGCGGATGCGGATTCGGTGGAGATTGCTGTTGGATAATCATATTATTCATCTTAATAATATGTTGTTGCGGAAATAACAACGGATGTTGCTAGTAATTTAAAAAAGCAAGGAAGCTTTAGCTTCCTTGTTTTTTCTTTGTATTTAACATTTTTATCTCTTATAAATCTTCAATATCTTCTACTTCAATATTTTCCCTATATTTTAACATATTATCAACTCCTTATAAACAATCTTAACATAGTTTTATTAACTTATCAATAATTATTTACAAAATTTAGGAGGATATGATAATTCATCTCCCCCAAATATTTATTCAATATTCATTATTAATTATTCACTAATTAATACATTCCACCCATTGCACCTACATCTTCGTGTCCTCCACAGTTGCAACCTTTTTCTTCTTTTTTATCTGTAACTAAACTTTCCGTTGTAAGTACCATTGAAGCTATACTTGATGCATTTTGAAGAGCACTTCTTGTTACTTTTGTTGGATCTACTACTCCTGCTTTTTTCATATCTACATATTGTTCGCTTGCTGCATCAAATCCAGTTCCTTTTGGTGATGTTTTTATTTTTTCTATTATTACAGCTGGCTCTAATCCTGCATTTATAGCTATTTGTCTTGCTGGTTCTTCTAGTGCATTTAATACGATTTTTGCTCCTAATTTTTCGTCTTCATTTAATGTAGAAATTATTTTTTCAACTTCTTCGATAACATTTATATATGCTGTTCCTCCTCCTGCTACTATTCCTTCTTCTACTGCTGCTTTTGTTGCAGATAGTGCATCTTCTATTCTTAGTTTTTTGTCTTTCATTTCTACTTCTGTTGCTGCACCTACCTGTATTACTGCAACTCCTCCTGCAATTTTTGCAAGTCTCTCTTGTAATTTTTCTTTGTCAAATTCGCTTCCGTGTTTCTTCAAGTTGCACTTTTATTTGTCTTATTCTTTCATCAATTAAAGTTTTGTCTCCGCTTCCATCAACTATTATTGTATTTTCTTTTTGTACTTTTATTTGTTTTGCTCTACCTAATTGTTCTACTTGAACATCTTTTAATTCCATTCCTAAGTCTGATGATATTACTTCTCCTCCTGTTAAGCATGCTATATCTTCTAACATTTCTTTTCTTCTATCTCCATAACCTGGTGCTTTAACAGCTACTACATTTAATACTCCTCTTAATTTATTTAGTATTAATGTTGATAATGCTTCTTGTTCAATATCATCACATATAATTACTAATTTTCCAGATTGTTGCATTAATGTTTCTAATAATGGAAGTACTTCTTGTATATTGCTTATTTTTTTGTCTGTTATTAATATATATGGACTATCTACTATTGCTTCCATTTTTTCTGTATCTGTTACCATATATGGTGAGATATAACCTTTATCAAATTGCATTCCTTCTACTACATCTACATATGTATCTGATGTTTTTGATTCTTCTATTGTTATTACTCCATCTTTTGAAACTTTTTCCATTGCATCTGCAATTAAATTTCCTATTTCTTTATTGTTTGCTGATATACTTGCAACTCTTGCTATATCTTCTTTTCCATTTACAGTAGAACTTATATTTTTTATTTGCTCTACTGCTTTTTCTACTGCTTTATCTATTCCTCTTTTTATTGCCATTGGATCTCCACCTGCTGCTACATTTTTAACTCCTTCTTTTATCATGCTTTGTGCTAAAACTGTTGCTGTTGTAGTTCCATCTCCTGCTACATCATTTGTTTTTGTTGAAACTTCTTTAACTAAACGTGCTCCCATATTTTCGAAACTATCTTCTAGTTCTATATCTTTTGCTATTGTTACACCATCATTTGTAATTAGTGGTGCCCCAAAACTTTTGTCTAATACTACATTTCTTCCTTTTGGTCCGAAGTGTTACTTTTACTGTGTCTGCTAATTTGTTTACTCCTTCTAATAGAGCTTTTCTGGCTTCTTCGCCATATATTATTTGTTTTGACATTTTTTCATTCCTCCTAAAATTCATATTTTATTTATAACATTTGTCATAAGTCATAAATAGAATAATAATTAAGATTAAATTTTAGATTAATTAATTATTCTATTATTATGTAATAAATAAATAATAATAATTTTTGAAAAATTTTGATTGAAAGTAATCAAATTAGAAATTGTTGCAGTAATTTAGGGAAAATGTTCAAACTTGCTTTGAAAGGGTGCCCTAAATTTCAATTACAATTTCTTATGAGATTAGCTTGAACGATAAATTTTGAAAAAATTCATTATTATTTTTTAATTAGAATTTATTCTACAATAGCCAATATGTCTTCTTGTTTTACTATTATATATTCTTCTCCTTCGTATTTTACTTCTGTTCCTGAGTATTTACTTACTATTACGTTGTCTCCTTTTTTTATGTACATCTCTTCTATTTTTCCATCTACATTTTGTCCTGGTCCTACTTCTATAACTTGTGCTATTTGTGGTTTTTCTTTTGAGCCACTTGAAAGTATTATTCCGCTTTTTGTTGTTTCCTCACTTTCTTTCATTTTTATAAGTACTCTACTTGCTAATGGTTTTATCATTTATATTACCTCCTTGATATAAATATATTATATTTTTAGCACTCTTGTTTTGTGACTGCTAATAATTTATACCCTTTTTTGTTAAATGTCAATAGGTATTTTAAATTTTCACAATAAATTCACATTATTTTAATAAGGACACAAATTCCTATGTGCCCTTATACTATATGTGTTTTATTTTTGTTATAGAATAATTTTTATATATTTTTTGATTTAATGTCAATTTATTGTGTTATAATAAATTCAAAATAATATTTAGGAGGTATGTTTATGACACCACATAATGAAGCAAAAAAAGAAGATATTGCAAAAATTGTTATTATGCCAGGAGATCCACTTCGTGCAAAGTATATTGCAGAAAATTTTTTAAGCAATTATAAATTGGTAAATTCTGTAAGAAATATATATTGCTATACTGGAACATATAAAAATAAAGAAATTACAGTTATGGCATCTGGTATGGGTATGCCTAGTATGGGGATTTATTCTTATGAACTTTTTAAGTTTTATGATGTTGATACTATTATAAGAATTGGTTCTTGTGGAGGTTATAGTAAAAATTTAAAATTATTTGATATTATTTTATCTGAGCAAGTTTTTTCAGAAAGTAATTATGCTTTAAATTTGAATAATGACGACTGTCACCTAGTTAGTGCTAGCTTGCAAACTAATTCTATTATTGAAGAAACATCAAAAGAAATTAATATTGATATAATCAAAGGAACAACTATGTGCACAGAATGTTTTGATTTATATATGACTGATATAAATCAAGTTTTTTCAAGAATTTCTAAAGATATTAAACCTTTGGCTGCTGAAATGGAAGCATTTGCTTTATTTTATAACGCTAAATTACTTGGTAAAAAAGCATCTTGCCTAATGAGTGTAGTTGATATTAATAATGGAATAACTCAAAGTGCTACTTCTGAGGAAAGAGAAAAAGGGTTAAGTAATATGATAAAACTTGCTTTAGAATCTAGTTTAAAATTATAATTTTTATAAATGCTGATAAAATATAAATTATTTTATCAGCATTATTATTTTAGGCACAAATATTATTAACCCTATTATTGCAGCAGATATAGCTGTTACTAGCACTGCTCCTGCTGATACATCTTTTGCAATTTTTGCTTTTTCATTTATTTCTGGCATTGCTATATTTACTGTTTGTTCTATTGCTGTATTAAATAATTCTGCTGATATAACCACACCAAATAATATTATACATATTATCGATTCTATAGTACTTATTTTTAATACTATTCCTAATAATATTACAAGTAACATTATTGCTATATGTACTTTCATATTTTGTTCTTGCTTAAATCCTGTTATAATTCCTTCAAATGCATATTTGAAACTATATATTAATTTTTTCATTATTCACCCCTTTTATTAAATCTTTATAAATTTAATTTGTACCTTTTTTTGTTAGAACATAGTACGCTTTTGTCCCTACAATGTTTAACATATATTCTGAACGGGCCGAGGAATCCTCGACCCCTACATCGTTTTATGAATATTATTTTTACAAATTACTTTTTATATTTTCTGCTATTTTCCTAGTTATTCCTGGCACTTTTGTTAATTCTTCTATTTTTGCTCTTTTTATCCCCTCTATTGAGCCAAATTCTTTTAGTAACTTTTTCTTTTTTGCTTCTCCTATTCCTTCTATTTCATCAAGTAGCGATTTTGTTATTTGTTTGTCTCTTAATTTTTTGTGATAACTTATTGCAGTATCATGTACACAGTCTTGAAATTCGGTTATTTTGTTCATTAGCCTTTGCGATAATTTTATTTCGTGTCTTTGTTCATCTATTAATGCTTTTGTTCTATGTTTGTCGTTTTTTACCATTCCATATAATGATATTTTATTTTCTAAATTTAGATTATTTAAAATTTCTTTCGTTGCTCTAATTTGTGTTATTCCTCCATCTACAAATATTGCATCTGGAAGTTTTCCAAATCCGAGAATTATTTTCGTCTTCTATTGAATGTTTTAATCTCCTTTGGATTACTTCTGCCATACATTTTGGGTCGTCTTGACCAAATACTGTTTTTATTTTAAATCTTCTTGATAGATTCTTTTTTATAATTCCGATCTTGCATTACACACATTCCAGCTACTATATTTGTTCCTGATATGTTTGATATATCAAATGTTTCTATTTTTCTTGGCAATTTTTCTAATCCTAATGTTTCTTTTAATTCTAATAATATACTTTGTTTTTCTTCATTTTTATTTTTTAATGTAACGGTTGCATTATTTTGAGCCATTTCAACAAATCTTAATTTTTGCCCCTTTTGTGGATGTTTTATTTCTACTTTTCTACCCGCTTCTTTAGATAGCATCTCTTCTAAAGGCTTACTATCTTCAATTTCTTTGCTTATCATTATTTTACTTGGGAGTTCTGCTCTTCCTAAATAATATTGCTTTATAAATCCTGATATTATTTCTGTATCTTCCATGTCATTTAGAGTATCAAAAAAATAATGCTCTCTTCCTACCATTTTGCTATGTCTTACAAAAAATATCTCTATACATATTTCTAGGTCGCTTCTTGCAATTCCTATTACATCTATATTATTTTCAGATATATTTGAAACTTTTTGTTTTTGAGATACTCTTTCAATTGCAAGTATTTTGTCTCTTATATATGCTGCATTTTCAAAGTCTTGTTTTTTAGATGCTTCTTCCATTTGTTTTTGTAGTTCTTTTATTATCTTATCTGTTTTTCCTTCTAGTAAATCTATTATTTCATTTATTTGTTTCATATAATCTTCTTTTGAAATATATCCCATACAAGGGGCTGAGCATCTTTTTATATGATAATTTAAACATGCTCTATCTTTATATTTAAAATTTCTACACTGACGTATTTTATATTTTTTCTTTATAAAATCTACCATTTCTTTTGCACTACCTGCATTTGCATATGGACCAAAATACTTTGATCCATCATTTATCAATCTTCTTGTAATTATAACATTTGGAAATTCTGATTTTATATCTATTTTTATATATGGGTATGTTTTGTCATCTTTTAATAATACATTAAATTTGGGCTTATATTTTTTTATTAAATTACATTCTAATATTAATGCCTCTGCTTCGTTATCTACTACTATATATTCAAAATGGTCAATTAAAGATACCATTTTTTTTATTCTCTGCGTTTTATCAGTTTTTCTAAAATATGATCTAACACGATTTTTTAAAGATATTGCTTTTCCTACATAAATAACTTTATCTTCCTTATCATGCATTATATATACACCAGGTTTTGCTGGCAATTTTTTTAATTCTTCTTCAATATTAAACATCGCTTTTTCCTATCAATTTACTATTATTATATAATTCATCTGGACAAATATCAGTTCCATCTTCCCACTGTATAGAAAGTCCTCCAACATTTACTTTCTTAAAATTTTTTAATTTTTTTATATTTTTAAATGCTTCAAATCCTAAATATGGTTTTACATCAAATATTCTTTCTTCTTTATTTTCAAATGTTATCTTTAATTTATAATCTTGTAAAACTTTTACATCTATAGCCTTTGGAACCATTAAAATCACTCCAATCCTTTTATTTTTATTATTTCTCCATCATTATTATAAGTATACCATGCAGCATTTAAATCATCTTTATGAATTTCAATCCATGCTTGCACTAATTTTAATTGTTTGTTTGGAATTTTTCCATCTAAAATATCTCCATTTAAAGAAATAGACATTGTATATTCATTATATTTCACATGTATATGTGGAGTATTATGATGACCTCCTATTTCTTTATACATGTATATTAAAATTCCATAAAATTGTGATATAATTGGCATTTATTCACCTCCTATATTATATAAAGTTTTTTGTTATTTTTCAAGTGTGTGAATTTTATAAGATTAAAAGTTTCTGAATTAAATATTTTTGAATTAAAATGGCTATAGATGTATTTATCTTATATAATATATTTTTCGTTTTTTATGTCGAATTTTATATTAAATTTATTTTTTTCAATACAAAACAGCACTAAATATTGCTATTTAGTGCCGCCATAATTTTTACAAATTTTCGCTTAACTTCTTTTCTTCATCAGAAAGCTTATCCCATTGATCACTTCCTGGACATGCAACTTGCAATGCATAATATTTTACATTTTCTGGAATTTTCTTTACTTCCTCTTCTGAAAGTTCTGTAAAACATTTGCACTTTGGGCAAATAAAGCCATAATATATTGTTTCACTATTGCCTCTTTTGACTATATCACCATCTTCAAGTTCTATTTTGCTATAACATGGTTTTTTAGGTTTTCTTCGTAGTCCAAGCCAGTCTGCTGTACTCATACACCTTACCTCCATGCTCCAGTCAGGAAACTTATAATCTCCTTCTTCTAATATTTTTGCCATTTTTTCTACCTCCTTAACAATTCTGTTTTCTAGGTTTTACAACTTACTCATGTGACATTTGTATTATACCATTTTTTATTTTCTTTTTCAAGTATTTACATAATATATCTTTTACAGGTCGCAGATCGACTTAGGCCCCTACAGTCTAAAATAATTTTTTAAAAATTATTTTAGACTTGCCTATTTTTCATGTTTAATGTAATATAATATTGTATAAAGCAAATGCAAATAAAAAAGTATGTTAAAAAAGGAGGTTTTTTTGTTAATTTTATATTAAGCGCCAGGGCAACTTTTGTTGCTAACGAGGTTAGAACTTATCGAAATTTTCGGCGGATGGTTTTATGGCTTGCTTTAGGTCATTAGGTGCTAGCAAAAACTAGTAGTGATATTAGAACAAATTTAGCACTTTTAGAGCTTTTATTTGCGTGCTTTAAAAAATTTTTTTTAATGGAGGTACGCTTATGTGCGGAATTGTAGGTTATATTGGAAACCAAAAAGCATGTCCTATTCTTTATTTACGGACTTAAAAAATTAGAATATAGAGGTTATGACTCTGCTGGTATATCAGTTTTAGAAAATAATGAAATTATTGTAAAAAAAGATAAAGGTAGAGTTTCTAACTTAAATAATTTAGATGGTATTAATTCTTTAAATGGAACTATTGGTATTGCTCATACTAGATGGGCAACTCATGGCAAACCATCTTGTGCAAATGCTCATCCTCATATGGATAATAGTAAAACTTTCTCAGTTGTTCATAATGGTATTATTGAAAATTATAAAGAACTTAAGAATTTTTTAGAAAATAACAATTATACTTTCTATTCTGAAACAGATACTGAGGTTATTCCTAATTTAATTCATTATTATTATTCAAAAGAAAATGATTTTTTAAAAGCTGTAAATTTAGCTTGCAAAGATTTAAAAGGAAGTTTTGCTTTAGAAATTATTTGCAAAAATGAGCCAGATAAGCTAATTGTAACAAGAAAAGATAGTCCTTTAGTTATTGGAAAATCTGATTGCGAAACTTTTATTTCATCTGATATTCCAGCTTTAATTTCTTTTACTAATAATTTCTACTTTTTAAATGATACTGAAATTGCTTTAATTACAAAAAATAATATAGAATTTTTTGATTGCAACTTAAATTCAATTACTAAGGAAATCCAAAGTGTTGAACTTTCAGCCCAAAGCTGCGATAAGAGCAATTTTGAAGATTATATGTTAAAAGAAATTTATGAACAACCAAAAGCTATAAGAGAAACTATTGGAACTAGTCTTGATAGTTCAAAGATAGCTTTTGATGGCTTAAAACTTTCAAAAGAATATTTATCTAGTATAAATCAAATATATATTATAGCTTGTGGTACTGCTATGCATGCAGGACTTGGAGTTAAATCTAATTTTGAAAAAATTTGCAACATTCCAGTATCTGTCGAAGTTGCATCAGAATTTAGATATCGAGATCCTTTAATTAATGAAAAAACTTTGTGTATTTATATTAGTCAATCTGGTGAAACTGCTGATACTATTGCAGCTTTAAAGCTTGCTAAATTAAAAGGAGCTAAAACTATTGCAGTTACAAATGTTATAGAAAGCTCTATTACAAGAGAAGCAGACCATTTTGTGTATACACATGCAGGTCCAGAAATTGCTGTTGCATCTACTAAAGCATACACATCTCAGCTTGTTTTACTAAATATAATGGCACTTTACTTTGGTGAAATTTTAGGAAGTATATCTGAAGATGAAATTTCTAGATTAAAACAAGAACTCTTAAAATTGCCTAAAAAGTCGGAAATTATATTAAAAGACATTTCTAAAATAAAAGATTTAGCAAAACAAATTTATACTAAACATGATGTATTTTTTCTAGGTCGTGGAATTGACTATACTGTGGCAATGGAAGCATCTTTAAAACTAAAAGAAATTTCATACATTCATTCAGACAGTTATGCAGCAGGAGAACTAAAACATGGACCAATTGCTTTAATAGAAGATGGTGTTCCTGTTATAAGCATTATAACAGATTCTTCCTTAACGGAAAAAACAGTTAGTAACATACAAGAAACAATTACTCGTGGAGCTACAAGTATTGTTATAACAAATCAAAAACTAAATACTATAAGCCTTGACTTTATAGTAAATATTCCAGAAATTCAAACATGCTATTCACCAATTTTATCTGTAATCCCTTTGCAACTACTTGCTTATTATGTATCTAAGCAAAAAGGATTAGATGTAGATAAGCCAAGAAATCTTGCAAAATCAGTGACAGTAGAATAAGGCCAAAGGGGACAGTCCCCAATCCGACAAACTGTCGGATTGGGGACTGTCCCTATATAATTAATTTTATTATTACCAATAATATTGCTCCTGGAACGCCTAGTACTCCTACTAGTATTGCTGTTATAAAATTTAGTCCTATATGGAAACCAAATATGCTTCCAATCCAATTTATTACATATATTAATATTCCTCCAAATATTGAGTTTATTACTAATTTTAATATTGTTTTTATTGGAAGTACAAGTAATCTTCCAAATATAAATAAAAAACATATACATGCTAAATATGTAATTATAGTGTTAGTATCCAATTTTTCTTCCCTCCTGTTTTTTAATTTTATGCTATGAATTGGACAATTATGTTTTTGAAATTTATAAATTATAGTAAAAGGACACAGCATGCTGTGTCCCTACAATAAATTATATTACATTCTTACTTTTTAATTCTCTTTGTGCTACTAAATCTAAGATTATTCCTCGTTTTTTTATCTTTCCTAGTAAATAATCTAACTTTGATTGATTTGCTTTTATTTGATATGCAAAATAATCTATTAGTTCATCTTGCGCATATTCAAAATTGTTTCGTGCAACTTCTAACTCTAGTTTTACTTTCATTGCACTTCTTACTAACTCTTCATCTTTTTGCTTCTGTGTTTTATCTTTTATCTTTTGTTCTTTTACATATTCTTCTTCCATAAATTCTCTCCTATACTAATTTTTACTATTATTAGTATATGCTAGAAAATATTTAATTATTCCTTATTTTCTAATTCAAAAGGTTATATTATTTTGAATATAAAAAATTTTTAGCCTATTAAAATATAACACTTTTAACCGAATTTCACGTCTCCAATAAAATAAATATTGTTGTGCTATTCCTGCTAGATTTCCGTATTTCTCATTTGCTAAGTTTAGTATTTGTTTTTTGCTTACTTTATTCTCATCTTCACTTTTTATGTACAAATCATTCATAACACGTCTTACCCACACGTCTATTGGAAATACTTCAAACCTTTTTAGCGTTGAGAATAGTAGTATGCAGTCTGCAACTTTTGGTCCTACTCCTGAAAGTTTTAAAAGTTCTTCTCTTACTTTTCCTGTATCTTTTTCATTATGCAATTTTTCTATATCTACTTGTTTTTGCTTTATCATTTTTGTTGTTTCAAAAAGTCTTATATCTCTAAAACCTAATCCTAAATTTCTATATTCTTCTACACTTACATCTTTCAGTTGTTTAGGCGTTGGAAATGTATAATATTCTTTATTCCTCCATATAATTTTATTTCCATATTTTTTAGATAGTTTTTCTATTATTCCCTTTATTCTTGGAATATTATTATTTGCAGATATTATAAAAGAAATTATTGTTTCCCATAAGTCTTGATTTAATATACGAATTCCTTCTCCATAATTAATACTTTGTTTCATGTTATTATCTATTTCAGATAATTTTGTTTTTATCTGTTTATAATCTCTTTCTAAATCAAAATAATAGACTACAATTTCTTTTATATCTCCTTGGCATATTCCTTCAAAAATAATATTTTTATTTTCTGATTTTACATTTAAAACATTATTTTTAAATACTCCTGTATAGCTTCCATCATCTTCTTTATTCCATCTAAAACATTGTCCACATTCAAATATGTCTTTTAGATTAAATGAATCATAATTTTCTAATACGTATTTTTGTTCTTTCATTTTTTATCACCTAATATAATTTTATCATAGAAAAGTATTTGTATCAATATTAATTTTATTTAAAAAAACATGAATAACATAAGAAAAAACAGACTAATAAATTACTTACTAGTCTGTTTCATATTCCCATATTTCTTTTACCAAGGAAAGTGCCCTAAAAAGTCTGTTGTATTCTTCCATGCGCCAATAACGTAATATTTACCATTATTTAATTCTTCTATGAATGATTCCATTGACTTTGGAAAATCATTAATTGGACTCCACAGATTTCTTACTAATTCAAACATATTATTGTCTGAATTATATTGCACTAGACACTCAAATTCTTTATCTGTTACAGCTTGCATATCTTCTGTTTCATCTTCCCACTTGTAAGTTCTCCAACTTAAGTCTATCACTAAATCTGTCATATCTTTTGCTTTTTTTACAGTTTCATAAAACTTTTCTGGTTGCAACATCCGATTATTTCCATATGATGTTGCAGCATTTTTCATTATACCTTCTTTAAAAATTTCTAAAGTATTTTCCATAGCTTTTCCCTTTCCTTTCTTATTGTGGTGGAAAGATAAAATATCTATCCATAAATAAAAAACTTTTTGTCAGTAAGTATTATATATCAATTTACATAAAATGTCAAATGATATCTAAAGTAGAATATTATTTATTTGCTAGTACAATTATCAAACATTTTAGACATAATACTTCACATCCCTACATAAATATCTAACCTCTATTTCTTAAATCCCATTCCAAATACTTCTCTTGAATTTGAAATTACTATAAATGCCTGTGGGTCTATTTTTTTTGCTGCTGTTTTTACTTTTACTACGTCTCTTCTTGCTGCTGCACATATTAATATTAATTTTTCTTTATTTGTATACATTCCTTTTCCATAAAGTCCTGTTGTTCCTCTTCTTATTTCATCTCCTATACTTTTTGCTATTTGCTCATTTTTATCTGATACTATATATATTAATTTTGTAAAATCTATTCCTTCAAATAATATGTCTATTATCTTTCCTATTAAATAAATTGTAATTGCAGAATATAGTCCTATTTCTATTTCTTTAAAAACTAATATATTTAATCCTACTACTATTATATCTATAATTACAACAACTTCACTCAATCTTAAATTTGAATTATATTCTTTTGCAATATTACTTATAAGATCTGTTCCTCCTGTTGATGAATTAAATTTGAATATAATTGCCATTCCTAACCCTACTATTATTCCACCATATATACATGATAAAAATCTGTCTCCAGTAAGAGAATTAAATCTATCAAAAAAATCCATGAAAAAAGATAGTCCTATTGTTCCTATTATTGATTTTACAAAGAATTTTTTTCCGATCTTATACCAGGCCACCATAAATAATGGTATATTTAAAAGTAGATTTGTTGTTCCCATTGGTACTTTAAATAAATAGTAAACAATTGTTGATATTCCAGCAAACCCTCCTGATGATAGTTTATTTGGTAATAAGAACATTGATATTCCAAATGCCATTATCATTGAACCTGCAATTATTCCTATAATATCAGTTATCCAATTTTTTATTTTACTTTTCATATAAATATCTCCATAAATAAAATAGAATTTTAACAATTCCTGCAATATAAAAACCTATATTACAATTATTTGCAAATATAGGTTTTTTAATACAATAATATATGTACACAAATTTTTCCTAAAAATGGGCAAATGCATTGACACATACAATTTATTTTTTTTCTAAAAAATCTGTATATTTTTTCTTGATTATTACTTCTAATTTCCCTGGTTTTATTTCGTCATCTTTTATCATTTTCGCCTCTACATTATATAGTTCTTTTAGTTTTTCTATATTTTCACTTTTATATCCAACTGCATTTTCATAATTTAATGGATTTACTCTTACTTCTACTTCTTTTACTTTTACATTAAATTTTTTTATCTTTTCAACTATACTATCATACCAAATACTAGATTCTACTAAATGTTTAAATTCTGTATCATATGGTCCTGCAATTACATTATAATTTACATTTTCATCACTTAAAATATCTTCAATGCTACATTCTATTACTTTTATTTTTTTCTTTGTAAATAAATATGTAAGTTCTTTAGATCTTTCTACTGCTTGTACTATAGTTAGCGGTTCATATTCCCCTGCATTATATTCTTGTTCTAATTGTGTTTGATTCAAAACTATTACTGGATATATTTTTACAAGTTTTGGTTTTAGTTTTATTAACTCTTTTGCTGAATTTATTTCATCTAATTTTGTACTTTCAGGCATTCCTATCATAATATTTAAATGTAATTTCATTCTAGCTCTTCTTATTAATTTTGAAGCTTTTGTTATGTCTTCATATTTGTATTTTATTTTTGCTCTTTTTAATATGTAATTATTAGTTGAAGGAGTATTTAACTCTACTGTTTCCACTTTATATTTTTTTAATATTTTTATAATCTGTTTATTTATGCTTTTAGGTTCTGTTATAATTTTTATATTATGTATCTTTTTTTCTTTCAAATACTCATATGCTACTGATAGTAATTCTTCTTGCTTTTCTGAATTTAATTTTGTAAAATCTTCACCATAAAAAACAATTTCTTTTTCATCTTGCTCTTTTAACTTTCCTAAATTTTCCTCTATTATTTGAGTTACATCTTTTGCTGTAATAACTTTTTTTTCATGATATATTTTTTTAAAAAATATATCATTATTTTTTTCTTCTATGTATGGTACAAAAATTGGTATCATATAATTTTCCTCCTTTTATTATAATATCTCTAGTGCTTTTCTGGCTGCTTCCATTTGTGCATGTTTTTTTGAATTTCCTTCTCCATTAGCTAAATATTTTCCATTACATTCTACTTTTGCAGTAAATTTTTTATTATGGTCTGGTCCTGATTCGTTTGTTATCGTGTATTTTATATTTACATTTCCATTTACTTGCAATTTTTCTTGCAAAACTGTTTTGTAATCTTTTATTCCTACATTTTTACTAGATATTTCTATACTTTGTTTTAAATTTTCTACAATAAATTTTTTTGTAGGCTCCATTCCTCCATCTAAATAAATTGCTGCAATTACTGCTTCAAAGGCATCTTCTAAAACTGCTTTTCTTAAATTACCATTATTTGCTATTTCACTTTTTCCTAAATATAAGAAATCACTAAAATTATGTGATTTTGCAAGCTTTGATAAGCTTTCTTCACACACAACACTTGCTCTAACTTTAGTCATTTCTCCCTCTTTAAGATTCTCATAATTTTTGTATAAATATTCACTTGACACAAATTCTAATATACTATCTCCTAGAAACTCTAATTTTTCATTGCTTTCACAATTATTTTCATATGCATATGAGGTATGTGTAAGCGCTTGTTTTAATAATAATATATTATTAAATTTGTATCCTATATTTTTTTCTAATAAACTTAAATTCATTTTTCACCTTCTATAATGTCTTAATTTGTATCTTATTATAACATATATCTTTTTATTTTTATATTACATTTTTATTACAAATAGTGGGCATATATATTATATCTTGATTTAAAATATAATATATATACCCGCTATCATTGTTTTGTCTTTAATTAAGATTAAAATTATTTTGCATTTACTTGTTGTTCTAATTTAGAAATTCTAAAATCATGAGACATTAAAAGAGTATCATTATATTCTACTTTTTGTTTTACTTTTTCATATTCTTTATCTTCTCTACTCTTTATCTGATCATTTAACTGTAGCTTATCAAAAATTGCTTCGATTTTAGTACCATAAGTTTGTTCGAAATAAAATCCATTATCAATAATTTTTTCTTCAAGTTTCTCAATTTTTTCTTCAAGTTTTTTATTATTTTCTAATAATAATTCTTTAACTTCTTTTTTATTTTTTTTGTCATTTTCTAATAATAATTCTTTAAATTGTTTTTCATTTTTCTTGTTATTTTCTAATAATAATTCTTTGAATTCTTTTTTATTTTTTTTGTCATTTTCTAATAATAATTCTTTAAATTGTTTTTCATTTTTCTTGTTATTTTCTAATAATAATTCTTTGAATTCTTCTTTACTTTTTTTGTTATTTTCTAATAATAATTCTTTAAATTTCTCTTCGTTCATTTTTTCACCTCCTCACAAATATTTTTTAATATAAAATATTTATACTAGAGGTTAGAAATTAAAATTTTTTATTCTTAACTGCTAACCTCTAGCATAAAAAAGTAATATAATAATTTTATTTAAGCATTTTCTTTTATGTATTCTACTACATCATTTACTGTTACTATTTTTTCAGCATCTGTATCTGGAATTTCCATATCGAATTCTTCTTCTAAAGCCATTATTAATTCAACTATATCTAAAGAATCTGCTCCTAGATCATCTATAAAAGATGCTTCTAATGTAACTGAAGCTTCAGCTGCACCTAGTTGTTCTACTATTATTGATTTTACTTTTTCAAAAACTTCTTCTGAACTCATTATTTAAAGTTCACCTCCTTTTGTATTCCAAAATATGTATTTATTTTTATTCATATTTTATTGTTATAAAATTTATATTATAAGTTAATATAATTGTCAATATATTTTTTTAAATTTGACCAATTATTCATTAATTATTTAAAACAAATTAAAATTAGTTAGATGTGCATTTTTATAAATTAATCAAGGCGAAGTTGTACGTGTGTACATCGAGGTTTGATTAGTGAAATAAAAATGTGCTTTATTGCTGATTTTTATTTGTTTTTAGTGAATTCTTCTTCAAGCTTTTCTACTGCTTTATTTTGTACAAATTGTTCGGCTTGCTTTATTGTAAATTCAAATAGTTTTTCATCACTACTTCCATGTGCTTTTACTACTGGTTTTTTTATTCCTAAAAATAGAGCTCCTCCATATTCCTTGTAACTCATTTGCTTTGATAGACCTTTTATAGATGGCATTGCAGGAATTGCTCCAATGCTTCTAAATATATTCTTTTTTATGTTTTCTTTTAAAGATTTTTTTACAAGTTTTCCAACTCCTTCAACTGTTTTTAAAAATATATTTCCTGTAAATCCATCTGCTATTAATATGTCTAACTTTCCTGAAAATGCATCTCTTCCTTCTACATTTCCTACAAAGTTTATATTTTTTTCTTTAGCTTTTTCTTTTATTAAATTATAACTTTCTCTTACTAATTCATTACCTTTTGTTTCTTCTGTTCCTATATTTAATAAACCTACTGTTGGACTTTGCTTGCCAAATGTATTTCTTAAATAAATACTTGCCATTTGTGCAAATTGTAATAAGTTTATTGGTTTGCAATTTGTATTTGAACCACAGTCCATTAATACTAATCTACCTTTATATGATGGAAGTATTCCAGCTAATGCTGGTCTATCTATTCCTTTTATTCTTCCTACAAGTAAAGTTGCTCCTGTAAGCAATGCTCCAGAATTTCCAGCAGATATAAATACATCTCCTTTTCCTTCTTTTAACATATTAAATCCCACTACCATTGATGAATCTTTTTTATGTTTTATTGCAATTGTAGGAGTATCTTCCATTTCAATAGTTTGAGTTGTATGATGTATTTCTAACTTTTTAGAAATTTCTTTTATATCTTCTTTTCCATAAAACTCTTTTACCTTCGATTTAATTATTTCTTCATTTCCTAATAACACTACTTTTGTATCTTCTTTTAGATCTTTTACTGCTTTTATTGCTCCTTTTATATTAGCATCTGGGCTATTGTCTCCTCCCATTGCATCAAGAAGTATAATCATTTTTTAGATCCTCCCTTTATTTTCTTAATTAATTTATATTATGATTTTTTTATTTTATTATTAATTTTGAAAAAATGCAATAGATTTGAAGTATTTAGTTATAAAATAAAAAAGAGCATTACTGCTCTTTTTATCTTATATTATTCTATTATATCTGCAACTACACCAGAACCTACTGTTCTTCCACCTTCACGAATAGCAAATCTTAATCCTTTTTCTATAGCGATTGGTGTAATAAGTTCGATTGTCATATCGATGTTATCTCCTGGCATAACCATTTCTGTTCCAGCTGCAAGTTCTATAACACCTGTAACGTCTGTTGTTCTGAAATAGAATTGTGGTCTATATCCATTGAAGAATGGTGTATGTCTTCCACCTTCTTCTTTTGTTAGTACATATACTTGTGATGTAAATTTAGTGTGTGGATTTATTGTTCCTGGTTTTGCAAGTACTTGACCTCTTTCAACGTCTTTTCTTTCAATACCTCTTAATAGAACTCCTATGTTGTCTCCTGCTTCTGCTTGGTCTAATAATTTTCTGAACATTTCAACACCTGTTACAACAGTTTTTCTGCTTTCTGCTGTTAAACCAACAATTTCAATTTCATCTTGTAATTTAACTTGACCTCTTTCAACTCTACCTGTAACAACTGTTCCTCTACCTGTGATTGTAAATACATCTTCAATAGGCATTAAGAATGGTTGGTCTACTGGTCTTTCTGGAGTTGGTATATAACTATCAACTGCATCCATTAATTCTTTCATTGGTTTATATACTTCGTCTTCTGGATTTGTTGATGAACTTTCTAATACTTGAAGTGAAGATCCTTTTATAACTGGAATATCATCTCCTGGGAAACCATATTCTGAAAGTAAATCTCTAACTTCCATTTCAACTAATTCTAATAATTCTGGATCATCAACCATATCACATTTATTTAAGTAAACAACGATG
>CAOKLQ010000007.1 GCA_948469315.1 uncultured Clostridium sp. | reverse complement strand
TGTCTTATGTGCGCCGCCAGCGTTTATCCTGAGCCAGGATCAAACTCTCTTGTTAAGTTAGCTCTTGAAATCTTTGATTTCTTAGAGATAACTTATGCAGAATTTTCAAGGAAAATTCTACGTTCCTTTTGTTATCTCTTAAAGCTTTTTATTTTTTCTTTAACAAGCTTCGTTTCCTTAGCTTTTTTAAACTTCAATTTATTTTGGTTCGGTAGTTTTTATTCTACCGCTTGGTTTTTACTCTTTTTTGAATTTATTATTTACTTTTCAATGTACTTTTCTATGTCTTATTTTGTGTAGAACATTTTTAATGTTAACATATTCTTTGACTTAATGTCAATACTTTTTTACAAAAAAATATATATTTTTTTGTAAGACAATTTAATCACATATATTATACTTTATTAAAACTATTTAAATTGTCCTTATATCTGATAATTTATGTTCTTTTTGTACTTTATTTAAAAAATTGTAATATTCTCCTTTTCTTTTTATTAACTCATTATGATTTCTTTGTTCTATTACTTGTCCATCTTTCATTAATAATATTTTTTCACAATTTTTTATTGTAGATAATATATGTGCATTTATTTTATATTTTTATCATTCATACAATTGTTTATAAATTTCATAATCTCTTAATATTTTTCTTACATAATTATTTGTCTCTGTATATGGTATATTTTCTGCATCTGAGCCATCTTTTTTTATTGTTCCTTGTTCAATCCATCTATCTACATTTCCGCTTCCTGCATTGTATGCCATTAAGGCTACTGTTATATTTTTATATTTATCATATAAAGTTTTATAATATTTTGTACCTATTTTTATATTATCTTCTGCTTTATATAATAAATCTACTTTAAAATCTATATTCATTTTTCTTGCGACATCTTTTGCTGTTGGCTCCATTAGTTGCATTAAACCAATTGCCCCACTTGATGATACTGCACCTTGTCTAAAATTGCTTTCTGCTTTTATTATTGCATATACTAAATTACTATCTACATTGTTTTCTTTTGAATATTTTTCTACATATTGACTGTAATCTTGTACATATATTTTTTTCATTAGTATTTTATCTATTTCATAATATTTAATTCCCAATAATATTAATGATAGTATTAATATTAAAGCTAGTAATTTTTTCATTGCTTCTCCTTATTTTGCCTCATACCAATTATTTGCTTCACACATGTCTACAATTAATGGTACTTTTAGCTTTATTGCATTTTCCATTGATTTTTTTAGTAACTTTTTTACTTCTTCTTTTTCATCTTTATGCGCCTGTATTATTAACTCATCATGTATTTGCAATATTAATTTTGATTTTAAATCTTTTAAACCATTATATACATCTATCATCGCAATTTTCATTATATCTGCTGCTGTTCCTTGTATTGGTGTGTTCATTGCAGCTCTTGAGCCAAATTGCCTTACCATATAGTTATTTGATTTTAGCTCTGGTATATATCTTCTTCTTCCAAATAGTGTATCTACATACCCTTGCTCTTTTGCTTTTTCTACTATGTCTTCCATAAATTTTTGTATTCCTGAATATTTTTCTAAGTAACTTTCTATATATTTTTTTGCTTGCTTTTTTGTTATTCCTAGTTGGCCTGCTAAACCAAAATCGCTTATACCATATACTATTCCAAAGTTTACAGCTTTAGCATGTGACCTTTGCTCTTTGGTTATTTCTTCTTGAGGAATTCCAAGTACCATTGATGCTGCTTGTTTGTGTATATCTTCATTATTCATAAATGCTTTTACCATATTTTCATCTTCTGATATGTGTGCAAGTACTCTAAGTTCTATTTGAGAATAGTCTGCATCTATAAATACATAGTCTTTTTCTGGTTTAAATACTTTTCTTAATTGTTTTCCAAGTTCTATTCTTGTAGGAATATTTTGCAAGTTTGGTTCTGTTGAACTTATTCTTCCTGTTGATGTAATTGTTTGGTGGAAGTATGAATGTATTTTATTTGTTTTTTTATTTATATATGGCACTAACCCTTCTACATATGTTGAATTTAGTTTTGATAGGCTTCTGTATTCTAATAATTTTTCTATTACAGGATGCTCTCCAACTAACTTTTCTAAAACTGCTACATCTGTTGAATATCCACTTTTGTTTTTCTTTACTACTGGCAATTTTAGTTTTTCAAATAAAACTTCTCCTAATTGTTTTGGTGAGTTTATATTAAATTCTTCTCCTGATAATTTATATATTTGCTCTACTAATTTATTTAAGTCTTGTTTTAATTTATCTCCGAATTCTTCTAATTCCTTTTTTTCTATATGCATTCCTTCCCATTGCATCTCAGACAATACTTCTACAAGTGGCATTTCTATTGTCTTAAATAATTCATATTCATTTTGTTTTTTTAGGTTTTCTATAATTTTTTCGCAAGAAGCATATATTACATAAGCATATATTCCATATTTATATTTTTCAATATCTTCTTGCTCTACATTTGTATCAAATAAAGTCATTTGTTTGGTATTTTCTTGTTTTGCTCCATTTAATTCTAAATATTCATTTATGTCTAAATTTAAGTATTTAAGTGCTAAATCTTCTAAAGGATATTTTGAAGCTGTTGGGTCTATATCATATTCAGCAACTTCGGCGTCATATACAATATTATTGGGCTTTATTCCTAGTTGTTTTAATAATATATAATCTCCTGATAATTTATACCCATATTTTTCGTTTCTTTTGTTTTCAAATATTTCTTTTAAAATTTTAATATCATCTATTTTTGCATAATATACTTTTTTCTCATCTGCTATATAAATTGTATCTAATTTTTTATTTATGATATTTCCAAATCTTTCATCATCTTTAGCACTAAAATAAAAGTATATTTTATTAGTTTTTTCTACTATTTGTTTTATTTTAGTTAAAGTGGTTTGCTCTATTTTAATTAAATCTTTTATATCTACATTTGAAATTTGCGTTTCTTCTCCTAAACCAAATCTTTCTATATATCTATTAAAATTCAGTTCTTTAAAAATTCTTAAAACTTCTTGTTTATTCCACGGCTCAACCTTTAGTTCTTCTAAAGACATTTCAACTGGTGCATCTAAGTTTATTGTTCCTAAGTCTTTTGAAAGAAAAGCTAAATGTTTATTATTTATAATATTTTGCCTTTGTTTTCCTTTTAAATCATCTTCATTTTTTTCTACTTTTTCATATAAATTTTCTATACTTCCATATTTTTTTATTAAGTTTAAAGCTGTCTTTTCTCCTACTCCTGGAACTCCTGGAATATTATCTGATGTATCTCCTTGCAATCCTTTTACTTCTATTAACTGTTTTGGTTCTATTCCATAAGTTTCTATAATCTTATTTCTATCAAAATCTTCTACTTCTGTTTTACCTGCTTTAGTTCTTGGAATTCTTATTGTTACTTTATCAGTTGCAAGTTGAAAATTGTCTCTATCTCCTGAAAGAACTGTAACATCTAGTCCTTGTTTTTCTCCGTAAACTGAAAGTGTTCCTAATATATCGTCTCCCTCATAGCCTTGCTTTTCAATTATATCTATGTTCATTGCTCTTAGAATTTCTTTAATAATTGGCAACTGCTCGGCAAGTTCGTTTGGCATTCCATGTCTATTTGCTTTATATTGATTGTATTTTTCATGTCTTTTAGTTGGACCTTTCATATCAAATGTAACCATCATATATTCTGGGTTTAAATCTTCCATAACTTTAAACATAATTGCTAAAAATCCATACACTGCATTTGTGTATTTTCCGGTCTTTTGTCATAAGCATTTTACTTCCCATTATTCCATAAAAGGCTCTATTTAATATGCTATTTCCATCTATTAATAAAAGTTTACTCAATTTTAATTCTCCTTTAATATCTATCTTTTTTTACTTTTTATTAATTTTGCATGTAATACTAATCTTTCTTTTTCATTATAACAAGTAGAAAGTGTTAGTACTTTATTATTTGCACTTATTGTAGTTTTAAAATCATGTACACTACGTTGTTTTATTTTATCCAGAAATTCTAAAAATTCATCATCATCTCCAAAATTTGTCTGAATATAATCACTTGTAGTAGGAATTTTATATGCACTAAATACTTGCCATAAATTGCTTTCATGTTCTGTGGATACTTTAATAACATAGTTATTCTTATCCTCATACCAATCACTTTCCAATATTTTTTTAAGACTTCCAAACATAGAGCCATCTTTTCTAGTATGACCATAAATTATAGTATTTTTATTTAACTGTTGAGTTGAATTACGATAATCTAAAAAAATCCAACCAGCAGCATTTTTAGAACCATTAAATGAATGATTTAAATAATATTTATTATCTGAATGTTGAACAACTGGATAATTAATATTAGTACCTGCTACGCAAATCCATGCAACTACTTCTGGATTTTCTTTTATTAAATTAGAGAAGTCTACTTCTAGATAATTCATTTTAATTAAGTCCCAGTATGGGTCAGATTCAAGTAGCTCTTTTTCGTCAATCATTTTCTCTTCATCTGTTATTTCAATATCTTTAGTCTCGGAAATAACTACATTTTCTTCTATTAAATTGGATTGTTTCATACTATTATAATTATCTATAAACCAAATAACAATATTAATTAAACTATAACTTATAATAATTACTGATATAAAGATTGTAGATAATATTAATATTTTTCGTTTTTTTAAATCTACTATTTTTTTCATTAATACTCCTAAAAAGTTCTATGTTAAAAAACATAGAACTTTAAAATTTAAATTCTTTTTTTCTTAGATAAAATAGAACTTCCTATAAGAGTGCTACATCCTATTACTAATAATACTATATATACATATATTGCATCAAATGTTTTAGGATTTTTCTCATTTTCAACATATTTAGTCTTAGCTGTTTTCTTAATATTAGTTTTTTTAGTTTCATCTTTATCTGTTTCTAAATTTGGATTTTGGTTTACACCTGTATTTGTGTTTGTATTATTAGTTCCATATATTACATATTCTGATAAATGACTTGTTGTAAATTCAATATTTCCATTATTATAAGTAGCTTTAAAATCCTCTTGAATTTTTCCATCTTTTACATATCCTACTTTATATGTATTATATTTTACATTTACAGGAATTTTAATTTTATAAGAGCCATTACTTAATGGAACTATATTGCTTCCATTATACATAGAAATATCATAAGAAATTATATAATTATATCCGTCTTCTAGTTTTAAATTTTTATTATCTACTTCACTTACTTTTAAAGTATAATTTTTATCTAATCTCTTATCACTTGTTAATGTAATATTAGCGCTATTGT
Organism: uncultured Clostridium sp.; assembly: GCA_948469315.1. Lineage (GTDB taxonomy): Bacteria > Bacillota > Clostridia > TANB77 > CAG-508 > Merdicola. Next base: position 91,165 of record CAOKLQ010000007.1, on the reverse strand, counting down.
CTGTAAATACATTCTTGCCAAATAGTTCTTCAATTATATCATATCTATTAGAACTATTATATAAAGAATCTATTGCAGCTTCAATTTCTGCTTGTTTTTGTGCTGCATCTTGTATTGTTACTAAATCACCTTCAAATGTTTTATTTCCAATAAATATACTTGGTGTACTATATGTAGCTGCTTGCTGATTTAATAATGTTTTTGCTGCACTTAATAATTTTGGATTTTCTGAATTTGTTGTTAATTCATAAGTAATTATTTTTATTTTATCTCCATGGCTATTAAGTAATTTATTAGCAACATAGAATTCATAAAAGTTTTTACAATTTTGGCATCCATTTTTTCTAAATACATATATATTTATTCTTTTATCATTAGCTTTATTATATTTTGTTAAGTCATAATTAGTAATTTTTTCTGTTCTAAATGTAGTTTCTAAATTTTCTTTTACACATTGCGATAAGTCTACTCCTGCGGCATGTACTTTAAATGAAATTGTAAAAATTAAAAGTAAAATTATTGAAACTATAATACTTAATTTTTTCTTCATTTCTTTTTCCTCCTCTTTTGAGTTATATATTATATGAAAACTTCAAGTTTGTCAATATTTAAGTTTGAGTTTTATACATTTTAAAGACCAAAACCTTTGTCTATCTATTTTTAACTTAATATAATAAAATTTGCTGTTACTACTAATACACATGTTAAAACAAATATAATATTATACAAAACTTTTCCTTTAATTTTATTTTTTCTTTGTATTTTCTCAAGTTCAAATCCTACAAATATTGCACCTACAAATAGAGTTGGCACCATATATCTAAAGTCCATTGTGCATCCATATGGTAATTTTATATTCATTGTTATATAACTTATGATATTGAATATAAATAGTAAAAATAATGCTATTTTCCATATTTGATTTTGTTTGTTTTTTGTATGCAAATTTTTTATTATGCAATAGATTGTATATATTATTAATATTAAATTTAGTACAATAGATATATAATAACATATATTTAATATTGTACCTGTTTTCCATGTGTATTCTTCAAATAATGAACATTTTAGTAGAAATACTGGTATGTTGTAGTTTGTCCATGGGTCACAATAGATTTTTCCTATTTCATTTGAAAATGGTATAAATCTTTCTAGTAAACTGTAATTTCCAACATATAAGTCACTATTATGTGGATCCATTACATACAAAATAGGTTGCTTAAATTCTATATAATTTCTTATAGGGTACCATAGACCTATTGGCAGGGCAATGCATCCGAAAAAAATATATAAATACATATATTTTTTTAATGTATTTACTTTGTTTTTAGATTTTTTTATTTCTTTATATAATCTTAGAAAAAATACATACATAATAGGAATTGCAACAATTGCGCCTGATGTTTTTGCCATTACACATAGTCCTGTTATAATTGCAAGTATTGTTGTATTTTTTATATTTTCGTGTTTATACCATTTTATAAGTCTTAAGATTGTCCATAATGTAAGTAATATACATAAACCGTCATTGTTTAGACTACCTGATAGTATTATTAAAAATGGATGAAATGCAGTTATTACCATTAATAGTATTTGTATTTTATTATCAAATTTTAGTTCTTTTGTTATATTGTATATTACATATAACATTAACATTCCATATATTAATGTTACAAATTGCAAACTTTCACAAAGAAATGTTGTATTTGTACTAAATATGCTAATTATTTTAAGCCATATTGTACAGATTATTTGATGTAGTGGTGGATGATAGTGTTGTCCTATATTGTCTTGTGGTAAATTTCCTGTTTTGTATATTGTAAATATGTAGCTTAGTCCGTTTCCATTTGGTTCTACATCATGTTGTTTTTCTGTATATGGAGTTTTTATTATATATATTAATCTTATTATTAATGCTAGAATTATTATAATTGTTAATATTATTTTGTATTTTTTATTTTTCATTTGCATTTCTCCTGAATTTTTATTGTTTGAAATTGATTATTATCTATAAACAAAATAATAATAATTTTTGAAAAATTTTGATTGAGAGTAATCGAATTAGAAATTGTTGCAGATATTTTAGGGAAAATGTTCAAACTTGCTTTGAAAGGGTGCCCTAAAATTCAATTACAATTTCTTATGAGATTAGCTTGAACGATAAATTTTGAAAAAATTCATTATTATTTTGTAATATTAATTAATATTTAATAACCTATTTCTATTTTAGTATTTTGGTCTATGTTTTCTATTATTTGTTTCATAATACACCTATCTATTGCTACACACCCCTCAGTTGCATTATTATTTGTACAGTGTAAAAATATTGCACTTCCGTTTTTTAGGTTCGTTTTTTGGATTTGTCTTAATTTCTACTAAATATTCGTATTGTAAAGGGTAATCTATTAAGTATTCGCTACTTTCCCAATCTTTTTTTGTTTGTGATATGTCTACTAATTTATTATAATATTTAGATTTTGAGTCATCTACCCAATACATATTATTAGTAATTTGTTTATACTCTATTTTTTTATTTAAAATTTCTTGGTTGTTATGCATTCCCATTGCAATTCCTAATTCAAATTCTCCTATAGGCGTTTTCCCATCGCCTTCTTGCTTTTTTGGTGTTGCTCCATTTTTTCCTATATATGCTTTTGTTTTGATATTGCATTTGGGAAATTCTAATATTGCATCATTATTATCTTCAATAATAACTTTTATTTTGTTATTCGTCTCTATCATATCCTTGGCTATCTTCCCTTTCATTGCATTTATGTATTTTTTCTAATTGTTGTACTTTTTCTGAAAATTCTTTATATATTATATCTTGCACTTGCACTAATTTATCATAGTCTTGATTGTTTTGTAGTTTTTTTATTACATTATAACTTTCCTCTGATATTATTTGTGCTATATTAGCTACTGTTAAAATATAATTTACAGCACTTAAATTAGATTCCATTGCATTTGTATAATTTCCTTTAATATCTCCATATGGACCTATTGGGTTTCCTCCCATTCCAGATAATTCTATTAGCATATCTTTTGGATACATTATTCTAAATATATCATTACTTGATGTTGCTGGTGACTTTTGAGTTTTTATTATGTATTTAGTTTTTTGCCTTTTATCTATTTCATCTTCATCTATTCCTGTATTTTTATAGGTCTTATCTGAATATGCTTTTGCAAACATATAATTTGTTATTTCTTTTTTTAGTATTTCATCATCAAAAATTTGTATATTTTCTGGTACTATTGCTGGTCTTTGAAATACTAGACCTCCTGTTGCATGATAATTTAAATACGCAAACAATTTTCCTTGTTTGTCTAAATCTTGTAGCAAATCTGAAATTGCTTTAGTTTCTTTTTGAATTTCAAAGCCCCTTTCTTTATCAAATGGACAATTTATTGGTCCTGGATGTGATATATCTATATTATTATGTCTTAATGTTTTCATATATAATGTTTCATTTTGTAAAATATTTTTAATTTTAGGATTATATATAGAATTTGCTTGTATATCTATTCCGCTTGCATTTGCACTCCATATATGTAAGCACCATTTAGGCAAATCTGTATATTTTTCAAATATTGTTTTTACAGAATTTCTAATTCCTTCATATTCTTTTGGAATACATGTATAATCAATTCCCTCAAACATTTCTTGATGTCTTTTTACTTTTTTTCCTTCTTTTGTTTCCATTTGACTAATATCATCTTGTCTGTATTGTAAATAATATTGCTTACAAATTTTTTCTGCTTCATCTTGCTTCATATCTCTAGGAATTAATTTTCTTATTGCAGATGTTACAATTAAATATCCTTCTGGATTTAATACTGGAATAAAGTGTATTCTAAAATTTTTTAAAATACTTTTCCAATTATTAGTTTCATAACTTATTTTTTGCATTACTTTTATAACAAAATCTGTTGATATTATTTCTGAACCATGTGTTGCTCCTGTTATAACTATATCTTGCTTTCCACTTCCTGCAACATAATGTTTTATAGGTAATCCATATTTTGTTCTTCCTATATCTTCTATTTGTTTTATAATTCCATTTTGGTTTATCTTTTGTAAAATACTTTCTACTTGTTCATAATCTAATATATTATTTTTTTGCATTATTTCCCCCTAAATGTACTATTCATTTAATAATATATCTAATTATATATATTATTATTTCTTTTCATGATATTCTTTTTGGACATTAACATTCCAAATATTTGACTTATCTTTTATATTATTTTTTATGTTGTTTGCTGCTTCTATTGCTGTTAACATTGAATGATCCATATTGTTATATCTATGCTGTCCATTTCTTCCTATACAATATAGGTTTTCAAATTTATTTAGATATTGTATTATTTCATCTATTTTACTATATGTATCAAAATATGCTGGATATGCTTTTTTTACTTTTTCTACATGTGTATCTAATACATCTTTGCTTTCTATTATATTGATTTTTTCTAATTCAGAAATTGCAAATTTTGTAAATTCTATTTCTTCCATATTCCAGTATTCATCATTTTCATTACAAAAGTATTCTAAACCTATCCATACTTTATTTGGCGCATCTTTTACTAGATATGGTGACCAGTTATTAAAAATTTGTATTCTTCCTATTTTTACATCTGGCTCTTGTATATATATCCAATTATCTGGTACTATATTTCCTAGTGTTTTTATTTTGGTTTTGTTTTTTAATTTTAATTTGTTTATGTATAATCCTACTGTTATAAAATCTCTGTATGGTAGGCCTGATGCAACTTGTTTGATTTTTTGTATTTGGCTTTTATTTGGTTGATTGTTTGTCATTTGTTCATTTGCATTTTGTGAGTCTTCTAAGGTCGTCATCTCTACATAGTTCATTGCTAGAATTAGATCTTTTAATGGCATTGATGATATAAATATGTCTGCTTGAATGGTTTGCTTTTGTCCATTTACATTACATGTAACTGATTCTATTTTTCCATTCTTTATATTAATGTTTGTTACATTATAACCTTTTAGTATTTTTGCTCCTAATTGCTCTGTTTTATTGGCTAAAGTCTCCCAAAGCTGACCTGGTCCATATTTTGGATACCAAAATTGTTCTATTAGTGAAACCTCAGCATTTTGGTTGTTTTTCTTTTTAAATATTTTTGCAAACATGTCTTTTATTATTTCTGTAATAGATAGTCCTTTTGCTCTTTGAGCTCCCCAATCTGCTGAAATTTCTCTTGGATGTCTTCCCCATACTTTCTCAGTATATTTTTCAAAAAACATAGTATATAATACTTTTCCAAATCTATTTATATAAAAATCTTCTAATGAATCTTCTTTTCTTTTTATTATTACTGATTTCAAATAGCTAAATCCTGCTTTTAATGTATTTAGTAATCCCATATTTTTGAAAGTTTCTAATTTTATACTTATAGGATAATCAAAGAATTTTTTTAGATAGTATATTCTTGATACCCTATTTCTTATAAGCATAACTTCATCTTCTTTTTCTGGATTTGGCCCATCTATTTGTAATGGCTTTTGGATTTGTAATTTCTCATCATCGAAAGAATTTGTACCTTGAAGTGGCATTATTTCTTGCCATAGATTCATTACTCTTTCATCTTTTGAGAAAAATCTATGTCCTCCAATATCCATTCTATTTCCATTATATTTAACAGTCCTTGAGATTCCACCTATTTCATTCGTTTCTTCTAAGATTGTTACATCATATTCATTTTTATTATCTTTTAATAATTCATATGCTGCTGTAATACCAGCTGGTCCTGCACCTATTATTATTACTTTTTGCAATTTTTTCACCTACATTTATATATATTCTTACATTTAAATATATCACATATATATAAGTTTTACTATATTTAAACAAAAAAATAAGAATTTATATTAAAATCCTTATTTTATCAATATATCTAAAAATTCAAATCCATTATTATATCTTCTTTTTACTCTTATTCTCCACTTTATCTTACAAATTAATCAAAATATATTTTATATCATTTTTTATAAAACCAAATTTTTTATATAACTTTATTGCTGAAGGATTAGAGGCATCAAGTTCTATTTTTTTACAATTAATATCATTAAGAAAATCTAAAACCATTTTCATTAATATATTTTGAATTCCATTTTTTCTATAATCTTCTTCTGTATATACACTTGTTATATATGCCTTTGTATCTGGTAACATTTGATGAATAATTACTCCATTACAAGCAATAGTTCTTTTGTTGTGTTCATCTTTGGCTATAAAAAAGTACATTGTTTTATTTAATTTTTTCAACAATACTTTTTTAATCTTCTCTCTTTCTTCATTTTCATCTTTCATTATTAATCCATCTCTATTATAAAAAAATAACATTTGTTTAATCTTTAAATCTACTAAAGTATCCACATCATTTACATCTGCTTTTTTATATATTAATTCCATTTTTTAATTCTCCTTATATATTTTTGTATTTGCTCTGTCTGTTTTTATTTGTTTAGTATATCTTTCTTCTTCTGAAGCTTTCCTATTTAACTGATAAAAGTTGTGTACCCTGTCATTACTTCTTAAAATAGCCTAAATTTCAATATTTATAAGTAATTTTTCCTTTATAATGTCTTTATTTTTAGGGGGTATTCAAAAATTAGTAAAACACTTTATATTACTGCATTTTTAGGTTTTTGTGGTTATTAATTATACCCTCCTTATTTTTTGTAATCTTTCTTATCTATATTTTTTGTGTTTAATAAAAGCTCATCAAAATCTGATATATAAATTTGGTCTTGTATAATTCTATATTTTTCAAATTCTGTTTCTGCATGAAGTTTTGCCATTTCCGCTGATATTTTTCCATTATCCTTTAATACTTCGCGATCCCATAATTTTAAAAATCCATTTAATCTTTCTTCCCAATCTGCCATTGTCATTGGAATATGTCTCATTGCTTGCATTTCTGCTAAATCTAAATATGCTGATACCATTCTTTCCAATTGTCCTATTTCTGTTTCTGATAGATAATTTTTTGCAATAACTACATCATATTTATGTATTTTACTATTAGGTGCTCCTTCCCACAAAGTTAATCCCATGTTTTCTTTTTTATGATCTGCTCTATTATAAATAATTTCTGCAGCAGTATTTCCGTGATACTGCATAATGAAGTTTGTTTTGAACAGCTGTAAAAAACCTAATTGTTGCTTTTGCAGTTTTATCATAATCTATTGAAGTTGCGTATATGTCAGTAATCTTTTGATAAAATTTTCGCTCTGACATTCTTATTTCTCTAATGCGTTCTAATTGTTCTTCAAAATATTTTTCTGTTAAAATTGAGCCACCACTTTTTAAACGTTCATCATCCATCACCCAACCTTTTATTGTATAATCTTTTACTATTTGATTTGCCCATTTTCTAAATTGTACTGCTCTTTCATTATCTACTTTAAAACCAATTGCAATTATCATTTCAAGATTATAATGTGCAATATTTCGTGAAACTTCTCTATTGCCTTCTTTTTGAACTATTAGGAAATTCCTAATAGTTGAATCTTTTTCTAATTCATTATCTTTATATACATTTGATATATGTTCATTTATTGTTGATACATTTACTCCATAAACCGTTGCTAACATTTTTTGAGTAAGCCATATATTTTCATCTTCATATCTAACTTCTATTGCTTCTGGATTATCTCCAATAGCTGCTATATACGTTAAATATTCAGCTGCACTTGAACGAATAGTAATTTCATTTTTCTTTTTGGGCATATAACCACCTTCTTTACATCCTTTTTTTATTTTACTAATTAAATTTATTTTTAATCCAATCAAGTATTAAGTTTCCAATTTCATTTTCTTTGTTTTTATAAGTATGACCTGTATTATCTATTATTTTGTACTCAAAGTCTTTACAATTTATAGCCTTTTTCTTTAATAAATCTAGTTTCAAATAATATTCTTCTTCTTTTGAACCTGAGAAGGTTAAAACTGGAACATTAATTGTCTCAAATTGTTCCCAATGTTCTGGATTAGAAATAACTGGCAAATTATTTAATTCTGAATTTTCGTTATACCAGTTATAATAAGTTTGTGAACTCATATACATATAATCTTCAATCATTTTATTAAGTAATTTTGTTGGCTTATTATTATCTATATTTTGTTTTGCTTCTTTAAGTAATTGTTTATATTCATCTTCTTGTATAGCAAGATGAGATCCTGCCATATCAGGAGCACTTGCAAATATTATTCCTAAAATATTGGGCCTTTTTTTATAATAATAGTAAATTACTTTATTACAACCATAACTATGCCCTAATAAAATAATTCTTTTATAACCTTTATCTTTTGCTGTTTTTATTGCTAAATCTATATCATAAATACAATCTTCAAATATTTCATACATACATCCATATCTTTTGCAAGAACCATCTTTCATAACTATATCATTTTCAATGGAATGTCCTCTATTATGTTCATAGATAAAACCGATATTATTATTAGCTAATATATTTCCCCACATACTTGCAAAATAATTATCTATTATTGTTCCGCACATACCATGAATACAAATAACACATATATCTTTATTTTCACTTTCAAAATGAACCATTGGTAATTTTAAACCATCACTTGTATAAACGTTATTAATAAATTCAATATTCATAAACTTTATTTCCTTTTTATTTTATATTTACTTTATCTTTTTCTATCTGTTTAGTATATCTTTCTTCCTCTGAAAACACACACCCACAATATTTTTGCATATATAATCCAAGCTCTCTTGCTTTTTTTTGTCCATCTCTAAATCCTACTCTAAAATCTCTATATAAAAATTTTAGTCCATATTTTTTAGCTATTTCTTCTCCTTGTTGTTTTAATATTTCATGTTGTTGATATGGACTAACTAAAAGTGTTGTAGTTATTGCATCATATCCATTTTCTTTTGCATATTTTGCAGTTTGCTCTAAGCGTACTTTGTAGCAGTAGTCTTTACATCTATTTTCTAAATCGTTTATTACATTTTTGCAAAATTCATCTAATCCATATTCTTCTTCAAATATAACCTCTACATTTATACTTTTTGTATATTCTTTTAAACAATCTCTTCTAGCTTTGTATTCCATATATGGATGTATGTTTGGATTATACCAATATATAGTTGGCTTAATTGCTTCTTCTTTTAAAGAATCTATACAATATACACTACATGGTGCACAGCATGTATGCATTAAAAGTTTCATTTTTTCCTCCTATTTTTTGTATATATCAAATATTTCTATTTCTCCTATTTTTTCTAAATTTTGTGTTATATAATTTCTTACTTTTATAGGCGATTGCCAATTTAAACTTAAACCTTCTTTTCTTATTAGTATTTCTACATTATCTAATTTTTGTATATCTTCTATTTGTCCTTTTTCTCCTCTTGCACCTAAATTTCCTTTATTAAACATATCGAAATTTTTATTATATCTATTTATTGGTATCATATATAATGCTGCATCTGAATCTAATATGTATACTTTTTTATTATTTTTATTTATATATTCATTTACTGTTTTTATTGTATTTTGTAATTCTTTTGATATTTGAATATTTTTAAAATGTTGCAAAGTGGAATAGGTGTTGTTATTTGTTATATAGTTATAATTTTTATATAGTCCCCATATAAGTATTGCTATTACAGTAATTTTAGCTAAATATTCAAAAAAGAATTTAAAAAATAATTTTATATTTTTATTTATTTTTTCTTTTAATATATTTAATAAATATGTAATTCCTATTAAAGATGGAATTGAACCTATTAAAAAGTGTATATTATCTGATATAGGAAATGTTACTACAAATTCTGCTATGCTTAAGGTAAGTATTATAAATAATTTTTTGTCTTTTTTTATTAATGATGTTATAGTAATTGCTAGCCATGATAGTGGAACTAATATTGATAATATTTTAATTGCTATTTGATTACTTTTTATTAAATTTATATAACTTACTTTATTATTAAATGTTTTTATTCCTAATATGCAATAATCAAAAAAGTCATATAATGCATGATTTAATATTAAATAAATTAATAATATTGTAATTGGTATTGTTATTCCTATTATTTTTGTTATTATGTTTAACATATGTTGATTTGTATGTTTTGGTTGGTTTGGGCCTAGGTGGAACCTAAGCCCTACATCATTTGACATTTTCTTGTTATGTATTAAAAATATTATTTCATATGCTATGGTTGATATAGCAATTAATATTCCTGTTGTTTGTTTTGTTGTTATACATAGGCCTACTAGAATTCCTATTAAAAGATTATATTTTATTTGTTGTTTTTTGTTTGTATTTTTAATTTCTATGTATATTATTAATAAGGTTAAAAATAATACGAAAAAATTATAATCTATACAAAAATAATTTTTTAATAAATATGCTATTATAGCTGTTGTAAGTATGCTTACATTTTTGTTTATTTTTAAGTTTTCTAATACTATATATATTAAAAATAAAATGCTAGAAGATAATATTATTGCAAGTATTCTAATTATTATTAATTCATTTGGTAATATTTTTAATATAATTCCTTCTAATATTGGCAAAAATGGTGTTATTACTATATTAAAATCTTTATATGGAATTAATCCTTTTGATATACAATTTGCAAAATTGTAATTCCATATTTCATCTAAATCTCCTATGTATCTTGGTAATATAATACTACTAATACTTATTAATAATACTAAGTATAAAAATATGTTTTGAGTTATTTTTTTCTTATCTTTTATTTGTTTCATTATTTTTCCTCGTAATTATAACCTAAATGTTCATATGCTTTTGGAAGTGCTATTCTTCCTCTTGGAGTTCTGGAAATAAAGCCTATTTGCATTAAATATGGCTCATATACATCTTCTATTGTGTCTATTTCTTCTCCTGTAGAGGCAGCTAGCGATTCTATTCCTACTGGACCTCCGCTTGTATCCTTCTATTATTGTTTGAAGCACATTTCTATCTGTTTGATCTAAGCCTAGCTCATCTATTTCTAGTTTATTTAGTGCATGTTTTGCAATTTTTAGGTTTATTTTTCCATCTCCTAAAACTAGTGCATAGTCTCTTACTCTTTTTAAAATTCTATTTGCTATTCTTGGTGTTCCTCTTGAGCGTCTTGCAATTTCATTTGCTGCAATTTCTTCTATTTCTATTTCTAATATTTTACTTGTTCTTTTTACTATTGTTGTTAGTTCTTCTATGCTGTATAGTTCTAGTCTTTCTACTATTCCAAATCTATCTCTAAGTGGAGTTGTAAGTGATCCTGCTTTTGTTGTTGCTCCAATTAATGTAAATCTAGGCAGATCTATTCTAATTGATCTTGCTGTTGGTCCTTTTCCTATCATTATATCTAATGTATAGTCTTCTAAAGCTGGGTATAAAATTTCTTCTACATTTTTATTTAATCTATGTATTTCATCTATAAATAAAACATCAAATTCAGATAAATTTGTAAGTATAGATGCTAGATCTCCTGCTTTTTCTATTGCTGGTCCTGATGTTACTTTTATGTTTGATTCCATTTCATTTGATATAATATTTGATAATGTTGTTTTTCCAAGCCCTGGAGGACCATATAATAAAACATGGTCTAAAGGCTCTGCTCTTTTTTTAGCAGCTTCAATATATATCTTCATATTTTCTTTAACTTTTGTTTGACCTATATATTCTGATAAATTTTGTGGTCTTATTGATTTTTCTAATATTTCTTCTTCATTATTTTCTAAATTAGGATTTATAATATCGTCCATTTTATCACCTTTTGTTAGTTTTTTATTTTTTATATAATACCATTTAATAAAAAAAAATACAATAAAATCACCTCTAAATTATCTGATTTTATTGTATTTTCTATTTATATTTTACTTTAACCATTCAGGATTTTCTATATACCAATCTATTGTTTTTATTATTCCATCTTCAAATTTAGTTTTAGGTTCCCATCCTAATTCATTTTTTATTTTTGTAGGGTCTATTGCATATCTATAGTCATGTCCTTTTCTATCAGCTACATGTTCAATTAGATCTTCTGATTTTCCTAATCTTTGTAAAATTAATTTAACTATATCTATATTTCTTTTTTCATTATGTCCACCTATATTATATCTTTGTCCAGTTATTCCTTTATGGAAAACTAAATCGATTGCTTCACAATGATCTTCTACATATAGCCAATCTCTTATATTTAGTCCTTCTCCATAAACTGGTAGTTTTTGGTTATTAATAGCAAGTTTTATCATATGTGGTATTAATTTTTCATTGTGTTGATATGGACCATAATTATTTGAACAGTTTGTTACATTTATATTCATTTTATATGTTTCTTTATATGCTAGTGCTATTAAATCTGAACTTGCTTTTGATGATGAATATGGACTGCTTGGCTTAATTGGAGATTCTTCTGTAAAATAACCATCTTCTCCTAATGAACCATATACTTCATCTGTTGATATATGTACAAATTTATTTTGGCTTTCCTCTCCCCATTTTTGTTTTGCTGTCTCTAAAATAGTATGTGTTCCTATTACATTTGTATATGTAAATACAAATGGATTTTTTATACTATTATCAACATGTGATTCTGCTGCAAAATGTATTACTCCATTTATATCATATTTTTCAAATATTTCTTTCATCTTTTCGAAATCACATATGTCTGCTTTAATAAATGTTATCTTATCTTCTACTTTTTTTAGGTTTTCTAAATTTCCTGCATATGTTAATTTATCTACTACGATGGCTTTATAATCTGGATGTTTTTCTACAAAATATTGTGCAAAATTTGCTCCTATAAATCCTGCTGCTCCTGTTATTAATATGTTATTGGTCATTTTATTTTCTCCTTTTTTATTATTAGATTTTATATATCTTTGTGTATGTTTTTTACCAGACTGGTCAAGACCAACCTCTACAATATTTCACATTGATTTGTTTGATTCCAATTTATTAATCTAAATTTTTAAATAAATCTGTTTGTTTTAATTCTTTTAATGATGGCCATTTTCTGTCTTTGTCTGATGTTAATAAATCACCTATTTTCATATTTCCCATTGGCCAGTCTATAGCTACATCTGGATCATTCCAAGCTAACCCTCCTTCTGATGCTGGATCATATATGTTGTCTATTTTGTACGTGAATTGTGCTTCATCTGATAATACTAAAAATCCATGTGCAAATCCTCTTGGTACCATGAACATTTTTTTATTTTCCTGTGTTAAAATTATTCCTTCCCATTTTCCATATGTTTTACTTCCTGGTCTTAAGTCTACTGCTACATCAAATACTTCTCCTTTGATACATCTTACTAATTTTGCTTGTGTATGTTCTTTTTGAAAATGTAGTCCTCTTAATACTCCTTTTTTTGACATTGATTGGTTGTCTTGCACAAATTCATAATTTAATCCTAGTTCTTGAAAGTCTGCTTTGTTATATGTCTCCATAAAATAGCCTCTTTCATCTCCAAAGACTGTTGGTTCTATTATATATACACCTTCTATGGATGTTTCTATTTTTTTTAATTTGCTCATTTGTTTTTCTCCTATCTTTTTTAAATTTTATTCTTCACCAAATTTATTTTGTGATAAATCTTTTAGATATCTTCCGTATTCGGTTTTTATGTATTTATCTGCTAGATTAGATAATTTATCTGATGTTATCCATCCATTTTTGTAGGCTATTTCATCTGGTGAACATATTTGAAGACCTTGTCTTTTTTCTATTGTTTGTACAAAACTTGCTGTTTCTAGTAGAGCTTCATGTGTTCCTGTATCAAACCATGTCATTCCTCTACCTAATTTTTCAACTTTTAGTTTTCCCATTTTCATGTATTGTTCATTTATTGATGTTATTTCTATTTCTCCTCTTGCTGATGGTTTCACATTTTTTGCAATTTGAATACAATCGTTTGTATAGAAATATAATCCTGGTACTGCATAGTTTGATTTTGGATTTTGTGGTTTTTCTTCTATCGAAATTGCAACTCCTTGTTTATCTATTTCAACAACACCATATGCTGTTGGGTCTTTTACATAGTAACCAAATATTGTTGATTCATTTTCTCTATTAGTGGCATTTTTTAGTTTTTCTACTAAATGCTCTCCATAAAACATATTGTCTCCTAAAATCATTGCCACATTATCTTCGCCTATGAAGTCTTCACCTATTATAAAAGCTTCTGCTAATCCATTTGGCTTTTCCTGAATTTTGTATTCAAAATGCATTCCCCATTGGCTTCCATCACCTAATAATGTTTTAAATGTTTCATTATCTTTTGGTGTTGTGATTATTAATATATCTTTTATATTTGCTTGCATTAGGACTGATAATGGGTAATATATCATTGGTTTATCATATACTGGCATCATTTGTTTTGATATTGCTAGTGTTAGAGGATATAGCCTTGTTCCACTTCCTCCTGCTAAGATGATTCCTTTTCTATTTTTCATTTTTTCCTCCTTAGTTGTCAAAAAGTACTTTCTATTGACAATTAGTTTAATTCTTGTTTTAAATATCTTTTTAAAGCATCCTTATATTCTGGAATTACGATACCTTGTGATAATAATTTTTCTTTTGATAATTGTGAATTTTTAGGCCTTTTTGCAGTTCTTGGAAATTCCTCTGTTGTAACTGGTTGTACTTTACATTTTATATTAGCAATCTCAAATATATCTTTTGTAAACTCATACCAAGTAGTATATCCTAAATTTGTAGCATGGTAAATTCCATATGGTATCTTCTTTTCTATTGCTTGTGCAATTATATCTACTAGATCTACTGCATATGTAGGGCTTCCATGTTGATCACTAACAACTTTTACTTCTTCATTTTCTTTTCCAAGTTTTAGCATTGTTCTTACGAAATTCTTTCCTTCTCCATAAAGCCAAGCTGTTCTAAAAATATAATATTTATTTGTATTATCTAATATATTTTCTTCACCTTTTAATTTTGTAATTCCATAAACCATAGTAGTTTTTTTCTCATCATCTTCTTTATAATCTTCTTTTACATCTTTTTCTCCACCAAATACATAATCTGTACTTATATGTATTAATGTTGCATCTACATTATTAGCAGCTATTGCTAAATTTTTAGGACCAATACTATTTATTTTTTCTGCAACTTCTTTATTTTCTTCTGCTTTATCTGCATCTGTATAAGCAGCACAATTTATTATATAATTAGGTTTTATTTCTTCTATAAATTTAATTACCTTTTCTTTATTTGTAATATCTAAGTCTTCAACATTTGTACATATAAGTTCCTCTTTATTAAACCTATTTTTTACTGATTTTGCAAGCATTCCATTACTACCAGTTATTAATATCTTCATATACTCTACTCCTTTTCATTATTTCTTGTAAAATAATATCATTTAATAAAAAAAAGTACAAGTAAATTATAATATTTTTATAAAATATTAGAACAAGAATTTATTCTTGCTCTAATTTATATTAATAATTAATTTATTCATTCATCTCTTTTTGCTCATTATATTCATCTACAAAATATAATGGTCTATTTTTTGTTTCATTAAATATTCGTCCTAAATATTCTCCTATAATTCCAAATAACATTATTTGTATTCCAGAGAAAAATAGTATTAGTATTATTATAGCTTGATAAGCTTGTACAAATATATTTAGAAAAACGCATTTTGCTACTACATATATAAAATATATTATTAATGCTAAAAATGTTGGTATTGCTAAATATGTAGATATTCTAAGTGGTGATGTTGTAAATGATGTTATTCCATCTATTGCTAGATCTACTAGTTTTTTGTAATTCCATTTTGTTTTTCCTGCAACTCTAGGGTCTCTATCATATAGTACTTCTTTTTTGTTGTAGCCAATCCAACTAAACATACTTTTTGAATTTCTTTGTGATTCTCTTAATTTTTTTAAGGCATTTACACATCTTCTATCTAATAGTCTAAAATCTCCTGTATCTTTTTGTATTTCGACTTTCGTTAGACTTTGTAATACTTTGTAGTACATTTTTGATGTGAACTTTTTAACAAATGTTTCACCTTTTCTTGAACTTCTTCTTGCATATAC
Organism: uncultured Clostridium sp.; assembly: GCA_948469315.1. Classification (GTDB taxonomy): domain Bacteria; phylum Bacillota; class Clostridia; order TANB77; family CAG-508; genus Merdicola. Next base: position 75,071 of record CAOKLQ010000007.1, on the reverse strand, counting down.
ATCATCATATCCTTGTTCCCAATATTTAATTAATTCTGGAATTAATTCTGGTGGATCTTGTAAGTCAGCATCTATTAATATTACTGCATCTCCTGTTGCATAATCTAATCCTGCTATCATTGCAACTTCTTTTCCAAAGTTTCTTGAAAAGTTAACATATGAAAATCTTTCATCTTTTTTTCTTATATTTTTTATTATTTCTAGTGTTTTATCTTTGCTTCCATCATTTACAAATAATATTTCAAATTCATAATCTTTTATATTATTCATTAGTGTAACTAATCTTTTTTCTAAATATGGTAAAGATTCTTCTTCATTATATGCTGGAACTATTATACTAATTTTTTTCATTTTTATTTCCCTTCTTTTTAAATATTATTAGTTTACTTAATATATAGTTTACCACAATTACTACAATTTGTGCAACTAATGACCATATAATAACCCACAAGTCACTATTTAATTTAAACTTTGTTACAAATATAAACATGATTAACATTTCTAATACTAATGTAAATACCCTTGCTCCTACAAAGTAAATAAATTCTTTTAATATGTTTTTCGATTTACTCTTAAATACTACAATACGATTTGTTATATATGCAAATAAACATGCTACAATCCAGGAAACTATAACTGCTACTTGCAACTGAGTAGAATTGCTTGCATCTAACATAGTAAATAATAAGGCATATTTGACAGCTAAATTTACTACTGTTGCTAATCCTCCCATAACTAAATAATTTATTACTTCTTCATATCTTTTATATAATTGAATTATCTTTTCCATTTTCTTACCTCAAAAAACTTAAATTAAAATTAATTTTATATACAATATCATTAAAAAATAAAAAAGTAAACCTATTGGCTTACTTTTTATAAAAAACAAAAATTATTAATATCTTTTATAAAACCAGTTACTATCTACATTTCCATTTATTCCTGACAATCTACCTTCACTTGAATATTGCCATATGTCATATCTACCATTATATGTACATTCATGATAATATTGTGCGACCCAAACATCATATTTTGTCTCTAAATAACTCATATCCAATTTATTAGTTAACCAGTTTTTACTTGAATATATTCCTGCTTTATATCCTGCATTTTGAATAATTGATCCAAATGTGTCTGCCATTGCAGTTAGTGTATCTTTATCTAATTGGGCTTGTGATGGATCTTCTACATCCCAGAATATAGGTAAATCTATATGTCTTCCATTTAGCCAATTTAATACTGTATATGCTTCATTTCTTGCAGATTCTACACTTGTTGAATAACTATAAACATATATTCCAAATGGAATTCCATTTTTTTTGCAAGAATTGTAATTAGCTTCAAAAAAGTCATCTTTTTTATTTGAAACATTTCCTACCCAACCTATTCTTATTATTGCATAATTTGTTCCTTCGTTTTTTACTGCACTCCAGTTAATATTTTTTTGATGGGCTGAAACATCAACTCCCCAATATATGTCTTTTACTACTTGTATTTGTTTTGTTATTGTATCTAATAGTCTTGCTTTATTTTTTGAATATAGGTTTATTTTTATTTGGTGACTTCCTGCACTTATATTATTTAAGTTAAGTGTAAAGTCATATCCTGGAGTTGGATTTACACTTCCATCTCCATAAAATGTAACATTTTTTATAACATCTTGTCTAGGTGTCCTATTGACTGTTAAACTAGTTTTATTTCCATCTATATATACTTCTATTACATCTTGACTTGATTGTGTTGACATACACCAACCTTTAATTGAAATAGAACTTCCAGTAAATACAGTTCTTTGTGGTGATTCTATATCAATTTTTCCTCTTGGTAGCTTTACATTAGATAATCTTATTTTTAGTGCTTCTATTCTAAAACCTTTTCCTATTGTCCCTGCTTCTTCACCATCTACTTTTGAACTTTGCCAGCCTATTCCTTGAACATGTGTCTGATATTCTACTGAAATATTATCAACTTCTTGATTTGTGTTCTTGTCAATAAGTCTTATTTTTAGTGCTTCTATTCTTAGGCCCTCTCCTATTGTTCCTGCTATTTGTCCATTTTGCTTCCAACCTTGCCATCCTATATTTTGTACATGTGCATTATATTGTAATTGTATATTTTCTGGAACATTAATTGTTTGTATTTTTAGTGCTTCTATTCTTAAAAATTCTCCTGTTGTCCCTGCTAATTCATTATTTTTTACCCAATTTTGCCATCCTATATTTTGTACATGAGTTTGATACATTATTCTCATAGTTCTATCTAAATTAATAGTAACTTCTTTTGTATCTAATAATTTTCCATTTTCTGAATACAGCTCTGTTTTTATTTTATGCTTCCCATCTGCATAATTTGTTAAATCTAATTGTGTTTCAAATCCTGTATTTGGGTTCATTTCTAACCCACCATATCCTGGTATATTATTTAGTACATCCACTCTATGCTTTCTTATTATATTTGGATTAATTAGATTATCATCAACTTTTATTTTTATTGAATCTTGTTTTGTGTTTGACATACACCATCCAATTAAATCTATTTTATTACTGTTAATATCTGCATTATTATTAGGAGATTCAATTCCCATAATTCCTTTATCAACTTTTGGAACTAATTTTATTTGAATTCCTTCTAGTCTATATCCTAATCCTGTTGTTCCAGCTATTTGCCCATCATACATCCAATTTTGCCAGCCTACTCCTTGAACATGAGTCCTATACATTACTGAATAGTTTGGAAAATTTTCTAATTGTATTTTTATTGCTTCTAATCTATATCCTAACCCTGATGTTCCAGCCATTTGGCCATCTTCTTTCCACTCTTGCCAACCTATGTTTTGTATATGTACTTGGTATTTTATTTTTGCATCTTTTGGTACATTAACTAAATTTACTTTTATAGCTTCTAGTCTTTGAAATTTTCCAATTGAACCTGATGTTTCTCCAAATCTTACACTACCATCTGGTTCCCATCCTTCATTTTGAATATGTGAGTTATATGCAATATACATAGGTTTTTGTTTTTTGTTAACTATTTTTATTTCTATTGCTTCTAATCTATATCCTTTTCCTGATGTTCCTGATATATCTCCATCATATACCCATTCTTGCCATCCTACATTTTGTACATGTGTCCTATACATTATTGTATATTGATCCATATTTTCTAATTCTATTTGAATTGCCTCTAATCTATATCCTAGACCTGTTGTTCCTGCTTGCTCTCCATTTTTCTTCCAATTTTGCCATCCTAAGTTTTGTATATGAACTTTATATTTTATTCCTGCATCTGCTGGAACATTATCTAATTTAATTTGTATAGATTCTAGTCTATATCCTAATCCAGATGTACCAGACATTTGTCCATCACTTTTCCAATTTTGCCATCCTACATTTTGTATATGTGTACTATAATTTACTTTTCCACTAGAACTCATTAAGTTTACTTGATCTGTATTATCTATTTGATTATTCTTATTTATATCTACTGGTGATTGTACTTGTTGTAAATCAGATTCTATTTGTTCATTATCTTTGTCTTTAATATCATTGTTTTGTATTTGATCTTGTTGTGTTTTATTTTCTTCATCTTTATCTTCTATTTGGTTATCTTGTTTATTGTCATCTTCACTATTATCTTCATTTTCTTTTTCATCATCTGAATTCATTTCATCTTCTATACTACTATTATTTTCCTTTATTATATTATCTTGACTTATAGCATATATTGTTGGAAATAATAAGTTTATCATCAATATAAATAATAAAAATACACAAATTATCTTTTTTATTTTCATTTCTTTCCCTCTTTTATCTAATATCTATAATTATATTAAATTATTTTTATAACATTTTCAATGTTTATATTTTCCAATAATTTTTAGATTTTTAAAAAATAATTTATAACAGATTGTATTGCTGATATATTTACCATTATTGTTAATATCACATAAATTAATTTTGTATTTTTACACTCTAAAAACTTTTTAGTATTTATTAAACATAATAATGGTAATATTAATACTGGGATAAAATATCTTCCTTGAACTCCCTCTATTATATCTGCTCCAACTGGTGTCCATCCCATATATAATCCTGTTAAAACCAATATTATAACACATATATTTATACAAATTAATAATAGTTTTTCTTTTTTATTAAGCATTTTTTCATTTTTCTCCAAAAATGGTGCAAATAAAATAAGTATTCCTATTATCCATATATCAACTTCTCTTACTGTTATATTTAATGCTCCTAAATTTTCTCCTAAAAATGTTTTTATATAAAAATTTATTCTTTCATATAAAGTCAAAAATATATTTCCTATATATTTAATAGGATTATTCACAATAAATTGTAATTGCTCATTAGGATTTACATTTTTCTTAATTATAGCATCTCTTGTATCAACATAATTTGTTGATATTAAATATGATACAATAGCTAAAAATAAAACTCCGTACTATACTTGTAATTATTACTTTTGTTTTATCTTTTTTCTCAATATTCTTACTACCTATTGCAATTAAAGATATTCCAACAATAGGGAAATACACATATTTTGCAGTACCTAAAACAATACATATTAAATAATATAAAATTTTCTTTTTTGTAGTGAGTTTTTCATTATTTTTAAATAAATATATACTATATCCTATAAAAAGTAATACAAATGAATTAGTTATAGAGTCAGCTGATATTGATGCTGCTTGTTGTAGAATCATTGGAGTTAGCATATATACAAACATAACTAGTTTTCCAAATGGTATTAATTTTATTGCATAATAACCACATATTATAAAAATTATAAAATTAAGCATTCTAGCAAGAAAAATAGCAACAAAAAAATTTAAACTTAACTTTCTTGCAATAAAAAATATAATACTTGATGGAACATAAATTGTCGCCATATATGATTGTGCACCAGTATATTTGTCTTCGCAATCATAGTAATTAGTTTCTTCATGCATTAATTTATATAATTTCTCATATGTATCATTATCTGCTTTTGTATAATGTTTAGGAAGTTGTATCTTGCTGTCTCCATCTTCACTAATTGGACTTATAATATTTCCTTTTGAAACATCATATGCTCTTACTATATGTGAACTTTCATCAGGTACTACATTTGGCATTACAAACGCTAAATATAGCATTCCAATAGGAATTACTATTGAAACAAATATCTTCTCAAGTTTATTTTTATTTTTTATTAAGTTATGTATAATAATTATTAATATTATAATTAAAGAAATTACAAAAAAAGCTGTGCTTTTTTTAAATGTAAAATCTGTATATTTGCTATAATACAATATCTTAAATAAATTATGTGCTAATATTATAGAAAATATAAATTCTATAATAAAATTAATTTTATTATAGGCTAAACTTAAATATTTTTTAGATTTTTCTAACATTTATTTCTCCTATTTTCATATTTTACTATATAAATAAACTAATATTTTTCCTAATTTCAATTTATGTGCTGACATAAAAATAAAATATAATAACCTTATGCTCAATATTTCACCTTTAGGTTTAAAAATTCCTATTAATTTATTTTTTTTATAGTGTGGAAATCTTTCTTTTAACCAATTAAATAATTTATCATATTCTTCGCTTATTATACTATATTTTATCTTTTTTGTTGAAAAAGATAAAAACCAAATTATATATCTAATAAAATGCATTTCTATTATTTCATAATTTTTCTCTAATAAATTTTTTTGTTGTAATACTTTATAACACTCATTTAATAATTTAAATACTTTAATATTTCTTATATCTTTTTGTACTGTATTTGAGACACTTGCTGTATTAAAAAACCAATTATAACCAATATAATCTATAATTTTTATTTTATCTGATAATAACATAGCTTGCAAATTAAAATATACATCTTCTCCAATATTGTTATCTAAAAATTCAATATTATTTTCTATTATATAGTCTTTCTTATATATTTTTGCCCATGGCGCAAGTACCATCATTTTTGACCACTGCTCATTTTGTAATTTCATTTGTTTTAATATTTTTCCGTCTTGATTTGGCCTTCTATATCCACTTATAACTATATCTTGGTCTTGCTGCTGTGCATTATTTATAAGAACTTCAATATAATCTTCATCAATAAAATCGTCATTATCCATAAACATTATATATTTAGTGTTAACTAATTTAATTGCTTTGTTTCTTGTTTTTGAAACTCCCATGTTTTCCTGGTGTATTGCTTTTATTACTTTAGGATATTTTTGTACATATTCATCTATAATATTTTTAGAATTATCTTTTGAACCATCATTTATTACTAATATTTCAAAATCTTTATAAGTTTGTTTTAATATACTATCTAAACACTTTCCTATATATTTTTCTGAATTATATACTGGTATAATTATTGTTACTTTAGCCATTTAAAATCTCCTTTTTAAATTCTTTATTTATAATTACTTTAGTTAATGCAAAATATAAAACTCCTAATAAAAACATTACTAATAAATAAGCTCCAATAGCTCCATTAATTCCATATAATTTTACCAAAGAATTTGAAAATACAAATGCTACAACAGAACAAATAATATACACTATAAATTGTATAAATGTATGTCTTACTGCAGTTAAAATTGATGAACATATTACTGATATTGTATATAGTGTTGCAGCTATTATAATAATGCAAAGTTGTAAAGAATAATTTCCTAGTGTTATTCCATAAATTATGTTTAATACTGGTATTCCCAATAAATATGCAAGTATTGCAGATATTGCTCCCATAATTGTAATATATGTAATTATTCTTATTAATAATTTATTAAATTCTTTTTTATTTTTTTTCTTACATATATCCATAATTTTATTTAAATATGGATGTATTATAAATTGTCCAAACAAGCTAATTACAGTTGCTGGCATAATAATTATTCCATATATTGCTTGTATATCTTCTGATAAAAAATTATCTATAGAATATTTTGAAGCATTTATTATATAAAGTCCTAAAAATGTAATTGCAAATGTAAAAAATCCATTTTTAAATATCTTAATAACATTATTTCTTTGTATTTTACTATTTTTTTCTATTTTTTGTAATACATTTGGAATATCATAAATTAATATAAATACTAAATTACAAATAATTATTGATATACAAGATAATATTAATTTTTTAGTAAAAAAGTCTAACAAAATAAATACAATAATACTTATTAATGCTTTAAAAAATAGTGAAATACCAACTTGGTATAGTTTATCATTTTTTTGTAAAATTCCATATAATACATCGCTAAATGCTTCTAAAGATTTAAATAAAGTTAATAATATAAATATAGAAGATTTATAAAAGTCATATTTTTTTATTATTACAAATCCTATTATAATTATTATCATTAACATAGTAGTAATTACCCTATTTGCAATATATTCTTTATCATTTATATCACTATTTTCTGTCACTTGAAATATTCTTCCTGAATATATACCAATTACATAAATTATACATGCTGTAGAAAATGCAAGTGTAAAAATTCCTGCATTTTCTATTCCATTAAATCTCGTTACTATGACTAGAAAAAATAGTGAAAGAAATGAGTTAAATGTTGTTCCTAAAATATTCCATATAAAATTTTTTTTAAATTCTCCCATATTTTTTATTTTTTCTCCAAATTATTGTCTATTTTATTTGTTTCCATAGAACTTGAATAAAACTTTGTAAGTATTTTTGCTATAAATTTAGGCCATATTCTACTAAACATTTCATAATCTTCTTGTAATCTAATATTATTTTCTATAAGTTTGGATGTTGCCGATTCTTCATGTATTCTATGGAACATTAAATATTTACTTGCATATAAATATAATCCTTTATATTTTGTAAGCTCTAGCCAAGTATCCCAATCTAAATCACATTTTAGCTTAGTTTTAAAAGGCTTTTTCCCTACTATTTTAGTATTCAAAGTTACACTAGGGCAGCAAATTGGTGAACCAAAAGATAAACATAATTTTTTTATAAATTTAGATTTTCTAAAAAATTTTAATGGAAATAATAAAATTTCCTTAACTTTTAAAGTTTTATTTAATTTTATAATTTCATCTTTTTTTATTTCTTTATATTTTGTAAATGCTAATACAAATTCTCCATGTTTATCTTTTAATTTTAATATCTCTTCTAAATAATTTTTTTCATATATATCATCTTGATGTGCTATTGTTACATAGTCTGTAGTAGTTTTGCTTACTCCAAAATTCCAATCTTGTCCGATTCCAGTTTCTCCTTCATTTATATATAGCTGTATATTATACTTATTTGCAAGATTTTTTATATGATCATTTGGTGTTGATGTAACCATTATTATATTACTTTTAATTGATTGATTGATTACAGACTTTATACACTCTTCAAGATATTCAGATATTTTATATGCACATATTACAAAAGTATGATTTTTAAATTCTTGCTTTATATCCATTTTTACTCCTCTTTAATTTTCTCTTTTAATATAGCTAATTCTTGTGTTAATTTTACAATCATTTTATTTTGTTTTGTAATCACCATTGTTATATGAACTATATATGAGCCAGCAATTACAATACTTATTAAAAATAATAATGATGGTGGATAATATATATCAAAAATCTGTGCAACTTTTGTTACAATACCTGGAAATATGCTTACAATTAATATTATAAAACTAAATAGTATCCATAATATTGAATATTTTTCATCTAATTTATTTTTTCTTACTAAATTTAATATAAACAATACAAATATTATTGAAAATATTATTGACAAATTATATACCATTTTTCCCTCCAAATTTTAATGTTAATAATTACTATTTAATATAAAATTAATATATATATAATTATTTAATTTCATTTTACTTTCTAAAACTATTTAATAATAGTGATAATGTAACTTTAATCATATAACTTGCAGATTTAAGTGGCGTAATAAATGATACTCCTGTTTGTCTTTTTCTCATCTCCACTGGTATTTCTTTTATATTTTTTCCTTTTAAAATCATCTGCATTGTTGTAACAGGCTCTGGATAATCATATGGATATGAATTTACAAATTCTTTTATTATATCTTTATTTATAGCTCTATATCCTGATGTAGTATCATAAATCTTCTTTTCAGTAAATATTTTTATTATTAAAGATGTAATATTTATTCCAAGCATTCTCATAAATGTTTGATCATATTGCGTTTTACTTATAAATCTTGATCCTATTACCATATCTACATTTTCTTGTGATAGGATTTTTATCATGTTTTCTATATATCTTGGATTATGCTGTCCATCTCCATCTATTTGAATTGCTATATCATAATTATTTTTATACGCATATAAGTAACCACTTTGAACTGCTCCACCTATACCAAGGTTTGATGGCAAATCTAATACTATTGCTTTTGTTTTTTTTGCTTCTTCTAGAGTATTATCTTTTGAACCATCATTTATAACAATAACATCTAAGCCTTCTAATTTTTGTTCATAAACGCTATTTACTACCTTTTGAATTGATTCAGACTCATTATATGCTGGAATAATTACTAATGTTTTTGGATTTTCTATATTACTTTTTTGTTTATTGTTTTCATTATAATTAATTTTATTTGTAAAAAATACATTTGCAAATAAAATTATTATATAATATTGTGTCATAAAACATGGATAAAAATATCTTTGATCTTGTGAAGTGATTAATGGTATATATGTTCCAATATTTAACAACATTGGTAATAATATCAAAATATACCATATATTTTTTCTTTTATTTTTAAAAACTATAGCAATTATACAAATTATTGAAACTATTATTGCAATAGCTGGTCTATATATTAATTTATATATTTTTGTATGTGACATAGTTTTATTTGTATATTTTATTAATATTTCATTACCTTTTTGTATTATTGGATGTGTATCATATCTTCCATTTTCTATTTCATGTATCCAATCATTACTTAAAACAACACTATGCATTCCCGCTTTTTCTGAAATTGACCACCATATTGAATTTACCCTTGCAAAATGCATAAATGTTTCTTTTGGATGCTGTTTTACTAATTTTATAAAAATTTGCTTTAATTTTTTATTTCCTTGCTTTGTATTAAATATTTCACTTCTTAAGCTTGGATTGTAATGTATTGAACTTGCTGTATATGGTGTATATTTTTCTTTCCATTCATCAATATCTAATATTGAATTTAGAAATTCTATTTCATCTTGATTCAAACTAATATCTGTATTTAACAAAGCTCCCATTGTATGTAGTATTGTACCATTGAAAGCTCCTCCAACTGATCCTATATTACTATTATTCTGGCTTTTTTCTATCAATATTTTTTGCGGTAATGATATTATAAAATTAAATATTATTAATGTACATATAAATAATATGCTTATTTTTACTTTTCTTTGTTTTACAAAATTTAATAATAATAAAATTATGAACATTAAAATTCCAACTGCTGCTCCATTATATCTAAATTTCATAACACATATTATTGATAATGATGCTAAAATTATTTCTACTATTGAGTATTTAAAATCTTTTTTTATACCAATAAATATACACACTAGCATCGCTAAAAATGAATATGAATATAATATATCCTTCCACAAAGTTATAGAGTATAAAAAGTTTAATGGTATAAAGCTAATTATAGTAGTAACAATTACTTGAAAAATCTTATTTTTTAATGTTTTATTATCACTTCTTGCAACTTTGCAACCCCAAGTCCAAATTGTAGCAAATACAATAATTTGGAATAAGGCTGGTACCCAAACACCACCTAATTTACTTAAATTTCCAATTATAAATGTATGGATTACAGGATGTCCTAAACTATATGAATTATTTTCAGCTTGCTTTATTTGAGATGTACAATCTGATGTAAGTATTGCTGGAAAAAAAGATAGTAATGCAAATCCAAATATAATAAATACAATTAAAAAAATACATATATCAGCTTTTTCTATTTTATTTTGTTTAGTTACTTTATCTTGTAAATCTGTCTTTTTCATAAAATTAATCCTTTCAGTTTATATTACATTTTTAAATATTAATAAAATCTTTAATACTTTGTTTAGCTTTTGTGATATATTCATTTCTCCATTTTTTGTATAATTCTAATATTTGCTCTTTGTTTTCAATAGCATAATTTATTTTATCATAAATTTGATTTATGTTATCTAAATTATTTACAACTAAATATTTTTCAAGCTGCGTTTCTTTAAAATAATTTATATTATTTCCAATTAAACATATTGTTCCTAATTCTAAGCTCTCTAAAGGTAATAAAGAAATATTATCAGAAAATGTTAGATATAAATTTATATCATTTTGAGCCATTTTTTTATATAATTCTATTTTAGGAATCATACTAGTATTTCCAGATAATGCAATATTATATCTTTTAGCTATACCAGAGATTTTATAATTTAATGGTATACAATCTAAGCTTGTATTATCTATCATGCTTGCTGCACTTAATTGGTTATATATATTATTTTCAAAATTATCTCCATTATAATACATTCCAATTTTTATATTTGAGTGTTTCTTTTTATTATTAATTAATTCTTCTTTATTTTCTATGTCTATATTATTAAATATTAAACTTGAATTGTAACCTTTTTGTTTATAAAAATCATATGAATTTTTATTTGTAAATCCAAATTCATCTATCAAACCTTTAAAATATAAATCTAATAAGTTATTAGATATTTCCCAATAATATGGATTACTTAAAAATGCATTACTATGATATATAATATCTTTTATTTTTATTTTTGGATTTATTCTTTTTAGTTCAATTATAATATCATTCCACCCTTTTGTATAAGAATTAAATATTACTAATTGTTTTTTACTATTTATAATTTCTTTTGCAATCATTTGAGCTTCTTTTTTTGTATGTTGCTCTCTTATTTCTAAAATGTTCTGTTTAAAATTTCTATATGTTATATCTTTTATTTGAGCTAAATCTGGATCACATATAACTACATATTTACCATTTTGGTTATTTAATATATTTTTTATTTGTTTTACTCTTTTAGATCTATTTATATATATTGAATATTGCACTTTTGCAAAATTATATAATTTATATATAAAGCTTCTTATTCCTGACTTTATACTAAATATAAAATCTATTAATTTATTTAAAAATCCTCCAAAACCTAGTCCAAATTTTCTATATAAATTAATTGTTCTTTGCTCACCTTTATCTGTCCAAGTTCCATTGAATAAGTGTACCATACATGTATTTTTTGTATATATTTTTTCCGAATAATTATAACTTAATGGATAAAAATAATCTCTTGGATAAACAAATACCTCTTTGTTAAATATTTTTACTCCATCTTCTTGTAATTGTACTGAATATTTATTTATTATTCTTGTGATAATAGCAGGATTTGCATAATTATATATAATATCTAAATTTATATTTTCAATATTGTCATAATATTTTAAAACTTCTTTTATATATGGATTATGAACTTTATTTGTAGCAATTACTGCTGTTCCAAAATATCCACTATCTTCATATCCAAATACTAAATTTTTGTCTATTATTTTAGATACATCTTTTAGAATTTTTACATCAGTATCTAAGTATAGTCCACCTTCTTCATATAATGCATATGTTCTAACATAATCGCTAACAAATGCCCATTTTTTGTTTTCATATGCACTTTTTACAAAAGGAATTTTATTTACATCAAATTTACTTTCGTTCCATTCAATTATCTCATAGTCTGGCAAATTTTTTTTCCATGTTGCTATACATTTTTTTACTTCTTTTGGTAGCTTTTTTCCTCCAAACCAACTGTAGTGTATTTTTTTTATCAAATTTATTCCTCCAACTTATTTTTTTATTATTGATTTTAATAATGTTTTTAAGCTAATTTGAATATTACGTATTTTTCTTATAATAATAGTTTTACTTATAATTTTTGATGTTTTATTATACTGTGATTGTTTTAAATATTTAAAAATTAAATTTAAATTGTCTTTTTGTCTTGTTGAATAATGATTTTCTAATTCTAAAATCCAATTTTTATCAACTATAAAATCTATAATATTGCTATTTTTTTCTTTAAAGTCTTTTAGATGTTTAATAAATTGACTTTTACTTATTTTATAATCACTTATAAAATACTCTAGTGCTCTATCTATAACAAATTCGTTTATTACATATTTATATTTATCTACAATTTCTTCTATATTCTTCTCTTTTGATTTTTGGTTGATAACCTCAGAAACATTTTCACAAATTTTATAAAAAGCTTCTTCTAGTGTATTTGTTGCAACAATTGACTTTTCTCTTTGCAAATAATAATACATTCCATATGGCATATATTTTATTTTTTGAGTTTCAGATAATATAAATGGTGTTACTGCTGTATCTTCATATTGTTTTCCTACTGGGAATTTATAATTGTTATATAAATTACTTTTTATTATTTTGTTACAAGAGGATCCTGAAATTGCACCATTTAAAATTGAAACTATAAATTCATCTTTATAATCTGTGTACGCCCTTGATAAATAATTCATTTTTTTATCTTTTTCAAATATAACATACACATCATAAATTATAATTTCATAACCTTTATTAATTTGTTTTCTTGCTATTTCATAAAAGTCTTCACTTATATAATCATCTGAATCTACACAGCTAATATATTTTCCTTTTGCCATTTGCAGACCAACATTTTTTGTATCTGCTAAACCTTTATTTTCTTTTTTTATATATTTAAAGTTTTCTTTGTATTTTTCAGGCAAATCTTCTATAAACTCTAAAGCGACTTTTTCTGAATTATCTGTTGAGCCATCATTTATAATAATAACCTCACAATCTGTATCTATTGCTTGTAATACAGAATTTAGACACTTTTTTATATATTTTCCTGTATTATATACAGGAATAATTATTGTAAATAAATAACCCTTGTCCATGTTTTCTCCTTGCATTTATTTTCTTGTTTTTTATTATTGCAAATTATATCATATTCCATTAAAAAGTCAATGTTTAGACATTTCCTTAATGTTAATATTTCTTACTCTTAATAATTCCAGGTATGTATAATAAAATTAGTAATATTTTATTTATAATTCCATTAACTTGAATTATATTTAATTTTTCTTTTGTTAGATATGTAAATAATATATAATGCTTCACTATATACAATCTCTTTTTTAGTTTTATTTCTTTTGTATCTCTACTTAATATTTCTTTAAAATATTTATAATAGCCATATGGATTTTTTTTAAATATTTTTTGTATATTTTTTGTATACCCTTGGTTTTGATACTCACATATCATAATAGGTTTATTTATACATTCTATCTTATATTTTAGATCCATTTCATGATGAAGTCTTGCCTCTGTTACAAATTTTTCACCTTTTTCTAATTTGTATTTATATTGTTTTCTAATATCTGAAAAATAAACTAATGCTTTTTCTCCATCTTCTCCTTCTTTAAAATATAAGTCAAACATTGTAGTTTGTTTGTTTTTAAAGTTATTTCCTATATTATTTCTGTTTTTGTCATACTTAAGAAAACACATTGCATATAATTGTTTATTTTTCTTGCATTTTTCATATTCTTCTTGTATTAATTTAAAACTTTTCTTTTCAAAATAATCATCTGAATCGCATTCTATTATTAAATCTCCAGTAACTTTTTTTATTAGATTATTAATTGCTTGCATCTTTCCACTGTTTTCTTGAAAATAATATTTAATTTTTAAATTTTCATATTCTTTAAAATTACTTACTATTTCTTTGGTATTATCTGTTGAGCCATCATCCATTATTAACCATTCTATATTTATACCTTGTTCTAAATTTTCCTTTATACTTTCATATAATCTTGGTAATAAATTTGCTCTATTATATGTTGCAGTAAGTACTGAAATATTTAGCATAACCCCTCCTAAATATATTTAAAGATAAATTAAGTAATATTTAAAAATTCCGTTCTCCAAACGCTTAAACTTAGATAAAATATTCATACCTTTGTGCCACGGTCTCTACCTATATGTAATAGTCGGGTCGAACTCGTTTTTAAATATTATTAATTTATCTTAATTTAATTTCGTTTATTCTTCTATTATTTTACAAATTTGTTGTATTATAGTGCGGTTGTCATAGTTATTATTGTTTTGCGGGTCGCCCAAGACGCCCACCCCTACATTGTGTATAATTATATTTTTTAGTCCTTCATATATTCCTTCTTGTGTATTTTCAAATATTTGTGATTTTTTATAATTTTGCACTGTTTCCCTTGCTGCAGTATCTGTTATTAATATATATTTATCTAATATTTTTGCTTCTTCTAATACCATAGGGTATCCTTCAAAATATGTAAGTAAGCAAAAATAATCCGCCTTCTTTATGTATGGGTAAGGATTTTGCATTTTTCCTAATAATTTAAATGTTTGTCCTACATCTTCTGTTTCAATTAAAGTTTCTAATTCTTTTCTTTTTGGTCCATCACCTATTATATAAAAATTATGTTTATAGCCTTCTTTTATTAACTTACTATGTACTTTTATTAGTCTATCTATTGCTTTTTGCTCTACTAACCTTGCAACTGTTACAAAATTAACTCTATCTTTTGGAAATTCAAAATTTATTTTTCTATTTACTTTTTTTAGTACTTCATCTTTTTCAATATAATTATATATAACTTGTTTTTCATTTTTTATTTTATATTTTTTATTAAATTTTTCTAAATTATCTTTACTTACAAAAATAAGTTTTCCATACTTTTTATATGCTTTTTTATCTAATATACTTTTTAATTTTGATTTTAAATTATTTCCAAATACTTTACCTATATCATTATGAATCCAGACAATTTTTTTATTTTTATCTTTAAAACAAGCAAAAATTCTTGTAATTGGTCCTTCTAAAAAAGCAATTTCTTTGTCATATTGTCCCCATATGTATGTTTTGTATAAATATTTTGTATTAAATAAAATTTTTAAAGACATATATATTTTTTCTATTTTTGTAAGTTCATTGTAACTTTTTTTACATAAATGAATTAATTTTATTTTATTAGATAATTCTTTTTCAAGTTCTCCACCAGAATATATACAAAAAATTGTAACTTCATATCTATAGCAAAGTCTATTTGCTATATCTACTAATGTTCTTTCTGCTCCTCCTAGTGTTAGAACTGTTATTCCAAAAATAATTTTTTTCATACATTACTCCTTTTTTAAAAGGTCAAGGGCTCCGCCATTACCTTTTAATCCTATCCTGCTTAAGACACCTTCGGTTTCTTAAGAATCTTTCAAAAGGTTTATCTATAAATTATAGTTTTGTTCTTGCTCACTCCTCCCCAATGGCATTGTAACAATCATAGATTGAACAATGCTCATCGGTCCCCACGAAGAGTTCGCAAACTTTAGTTTCTACAAAAAATGCATAATTCTTATAATATTTATAAATTTTAAAAAAGCTTACTATAAATAGAAAAAGTAATTTTATTTATAGATTTTATATATAAGTTTTTTAAAGTTTTGTTTTCTTTTAAATATTTATTTTGTTTCCAATTAGGAAATTTTGAATTTAAATTTTTCCAAGTTAATTTTATTAAAGCCTTTCTTAATTGCTTGTCCTTTATTTGTGTAATTCTTTTTAATGAACTACATAATAAAATTCTTGTATAAGAATATTCTAATTCTTCTTTATATTCATTAAATATATTTTGTTCTATGTAATAATTTATAACATTTTCTAATACTTTAAATATTTCAGCTGTTCTTTCATTTTGAGTATTTGCAATAGATGTATCTCTTTGAACATAGTGTACTAAAGGCTCTTTTATAAAAGATATTTTATCTAAGTTTGGAATTAACTTATAAAAAAACTCAACATCTTCATATCTTAATCCTTTTGGAAATTCTATTTTTTCATTTTCTAAAATTTGTCTTTTTATTATTTTGTTCCAAGCAACTACTCTTGCTTCTACTATTCCCCTTTTTTTTCCTTCATATATTTTCCCTGTATCTATTTTTGTTTTACTAGGATATTCCCATAAAAAATCGCATTCTACCATATCAGAATTTTCCTTTACAGCTTTATTATACATTTTTTCAAACATTGTCTTTTCAACATAATCATCTGAATCAACAAATCCTATATATTCTCCTTTTGCATATGGAATACCATAATTTCTTGCATCTGATAATCCACCATTTTCTTTTTCTAAATATATAATTCTTTTGTCTTTTAAATATTTTTCAATTTTTTCTTTAGATGAATCTTTGGATCCATCATTTACTATTATTATTTGAATATCTTCTAAAGTTTGATTTACTAATGAATCTATACATTTTTCTATATAATTTTCTACATTGTAAACAGGTACTATAACACTTACTTTTGGCATTTTATTTCTTCTCCATTTTTAAATTTTCATCAAAAAATTCTTTATATTTTTTAGTAATTTGCTTCCAATCCCACATTTTTATTTTATCTAAGTTTTCTTTTGATAATTCTTCAAATAATCTTTTATTACTTAATAATTCCTTTATTTTATTCTTTAAACATTGTTTGCTTCTTTGCTCTAAAATAAATCTCTTTTGTATTTCTCCAAATGCTTCTGGAACTATTCCAACATTAGTTGAAATTACAGGTATACCACATGCCATAGCCTCTAACACTGGTTCTGGCGTCTCTTCTGTTTTAGATGCACATATATATACATCTATATTATTATAATATTTAGGCATTTCATTATATGGAATTAATTTCACATTTCTATCTGCAAAATAATTATCTATATTATATCCTTCTTCTTTTAATTCTTGAATAGCTGGTATTATTACTTTACTTAAACCTTTTAGATCTTCATCATTTTCAGAATCTGTAAATTTACTATTTCCTGCCCATCCTAGTATTATCTTTCTATTTTCAATATTTCTAAATCTATCTAAATTTTCTGGTTTAAAAATTTCTAAATCTACACCATCATGAATTACCATTAATGGTTTTTTTATTTGATTTAAATTTGTATAAATTTCTTCTAATTTTTTAGACATTACTACATAGTTTTTAGTTTTATTAGTAACAAACTTAGTTAATTCATTATCTTTTTGGTCTAAAAATAAATGATCACATATTGAAGTTGTTATATTGTTTTTATCTATATATTCGTCTATAAACTCATCATAATTCATTCCCAATTTATTTATATAATATTTAGAATTTTCAGAATATACCCATGAGATAAGTCCTCTCCATAAAAAATGAACTAAACTGTATTTTTTAGATAAAATGAGAATTTTAACAATATTATCATTAAACAATTTTGAATAAATTATATCTATTTCATAAAAATCACTTAAATTTTTCTTTATTTGTTTAGCAATATTATCTAAAGCCCATCCTTTAGAATCTATTACTAATAATATTCTTGGCTTCATATTACTTTCTCCTAATTAAATTTTTAACTTTTTCTAATATTATATAGCTTTTTGAGCTTTTTATTTTTTCTAATTCTTCATTTAGTCTAATTGTTTCACTTTTAAAATACTCATCATCCTTTTTTAATAATTCAAGTTTTTCTTGTAATATCTTAATTTCTTCATTTAACTCTTCATTTACTAATTTTAATTCATTTATATCTTCACTCATATTCTCACCTTAACTTCAAATATAATTTTATATTTATTAAAAGTAATACTTTTTTTACTAATTGTTTTAAATTTCTTACTTTAATATTTTTAACCATTTTTCTTTTTTTTATCTGTTTTATATATATCTTATATTCTTTTTTTTGCAGTTCTTTAGTTTTTAGCAATATAGCATTTGTATAATAAATTTTTATATTTTCTTTAGTTTTTTTATTTAAATTTAATTCATTTACTTTTTTTATCATATTATCATAATGAATTAATAAATCATTTGCTTTTTTTAGAGTTTTACTTTTATCTGTTATTATACTATTTTGCCTTTGAATATAATAATAGCCATATACATCTGTTGATACAATAATTTTAGCTTGCAAAATAATTAATGGTATCAGCCCAAAATCTTCATGATAGGTATTTGGAGTAAACTTAAAATTATTTTTATTCCAAAATTCTCTTTTATATAGATACAGCCATGCTGGCTCTAGCAATGTATCTTTTGAATATAGTTCATTAAATGCTTCTTGTCCATTTTTTTGCTTAAATACTGGACCTGCAAATTTTTCTTGTCTTCCATCTTCATATATCTTTATAGTCTTATACTTTATTAATTCTACGTCTTTTTTTATATATTCTTCTAAATTTGAAAATAAGTTTATATCAATATAATCGTCTGAATCTACAAATGCTAAATATTTTCCAGTTGCTTTTTTAACCCCAAAATTTCTGCTATCAGATAGTCCTCCATTGTTCTTTTTAAAATATTTTATCATTGTAGGATAATTTTCTTCATATTTTTTAATAATATCTTCAGAATGGTCAATAGACCCATCGTTAACAACTATGATTTCTATATCTTTCATAGTTTGGTTAACTAATGAGTCTAAACATTTTTCTAAATATTTTTGAGTATTATAAACTGGTACTATTATACTTACTTTACACATAATATTATTCCTATTTAAATTTATTTAAAATTTTACTAATTAATGTTTTTTTACTTTCTTTATTTTGTTCTTTTTCATCTTCTTTTACTTCAATATCTTTAATAAATTCATCTATAAATCTATCACAGCTTAAATCTTTAGATTCATTTACTAAATTATTAAATTGTATCCTTTGTGTTTTATAATAGTTTTCATCTTGAAACATTTTATCTATTTCATCACATAAATTTGTCATATTATTTACTTTAGGTCCAGGAAACCAAAATTGTGTTGAATTAAATATTAAACCTCTATCTTCTATATATTTTTCCTCATCTGTATTTAAGAAAATAATAGGTCTTAATAAATTTATAAAATCTATATATATTGAAGAATAATCTGCAATTAATAAATCAATTCCATTTAGTATTTCATTTATACTTATTAAATTTTTTATCATTAATTCATCTTTTAATATAACAACATTTTGTGTACCATCTTCTATATTTACTTTTGTTTCCTCTGATGGATGCATTTTTAAAATTAGTAGATAATTATTTTTTAATAAATAATCTATAAATTCTTTTTCTTTATATTTATTTACATTTATTAGATTTTGATTACTTAATTGTCCATTTCGCTCTCCTAAACCATTTCTAAATGTTGGTGCATATAATATAATTTTTCTAAATTTAGATAAATCTTTTTTCAATAATTTTTCTAGATTTTGCTTTCCATTACTTTTTTCTAAAAATTCATATCTTGGTTGAGGATATTGTAATATTTTATCAACTTTTTTATTAAATAATGCTGAAAAAACAATACTTCCAAATTCACTAGGTGCAAGTATATAATCACAAGATTTTGAATATGTATCAATAAATTCTCTTGCTTCTTTTGTTTGAATTAAAGCTCCACTTTTTTTTGGTCCTAACCCATGCCATAAGCCTACAAATATTTGATAATCCCTTTTTATGTTTATATAATTATCATGTGTAATAAACATTATGTGTGTTTTAGAAAACTCTTCTTCAAAGTTGTCTTCAAAATCACAAAAAACTTTTATATTTAATTTTTCTAATTGTTCTTTTACTTTTATATCTTTTACAAACCATACTAACTCAAATTCTTTTAAATCTTTTAATAGTAAAGCTTTATATAAAGCTTTACTATTTCCAGAATAGTCTGGAAAGCTTGAAAATCCTATTCTTTTCTTCATATTCAAATTCCCTTTTATATTTTATAATTCCTCCGCAAAGTTTCTTTGTAATTTATTGAATATTAAGTATCCTATAACAAATATAAATATAGATATTGCAAGCATTATACCTAAAGTTTGTATGTTTGGCATTCTTTGATAGTAAAAAATATCTCTATAAGCATTTAATATATGTGCCATTGGATTTAATGTTATTATAAATTGAAAATTTGCAGGTATTGTATCTGCTGAATATGCTATAGGAGTTGCATAAAATAGCATCATCATTGCAATACTAATTAGATGTTCTAAATCTCTTAAAAATACTGTTACACTAGATACTATAAATGATATTCCTACCGAAAGTATATATTGTATTAACAATATTATTGGATAAAAAATTATGTATTTTGAAAGTCCCATTCCTGCACATAAAACAAATGCAATTATTATAATTGTTGATATTAAAAAATTGACTAGCTGGCTAGTTACTACTGATATTGGCAATATTTCTCTTGGGAAATATACTTTTTTTACAATATCTCCATTTGCAATTATTGTTCCTGTTGACTGTGTTACAATTGTTGTAAAAAAGTTCCAAGGTATTAATGCAACACACAAAAATATCACATAGTTTTCTTGTGTATTTCTTAATATTAATGGAAAAATTATAGCATATACTGCAAGTTGTAATAATGGGTATAAAAACGACCATAATACACCTAAAAATGAATGCTTATATTTTCCTCTTATTTCTTTTTTTATATTTGTTTTTAATAGTTCTCTATATTGATATATATTTTTAAACATATTAACCATTACATTTACTCCTCTTTTTTGTTTTACGCAGTTACTTTTGTATATTCTGGTACTACATCATCTGGATTTCCATCCATTTTAATTTTTCCATTATATAACCACACAGCTCTTGTACAAAATCTTTGTACTGCTCCCATTGTATGTGTTACAATAACAATTGTTTTACCTTGTGCTTTTAATTCTTCGATCTTTTTAAAACATTTTTCTTGAAAATGTTGGTCTCCTACTGATAATATCTCATCTACTAATAAAATCTGTGCATCTACATTTATTGCAACAGAAAAAGCAAGCCTCATATACATTCCTGATGAATACGTTCTTACTGGATTATCTATATAATCTTTTAATTCTGAAAATTCTATTATTTGTTCTAACCTATCATCTATTTCTTTCCTTGTAAGTCCAAAAATTGAAGCATTAAAATATATATTTTCTCTTCCTGAAAAGTCTGGATGAAATCCCGCTCCTAATTCTAAAAGTGAGGTTAATTTTCCATTTGTTGTTATTTGCCCACTGTTTGGGTATATTATTTTTGTCATTAATTTAAGAAGTGTAGATTTTCCACTTCCATTAGTCCCAATTAATCCTACTACTTCTCCTTTTTTTATATCTAAACTTATATCATTTAAAACTGTTCTTTCTTCTTTATTTTTAGTTCTATTCCAAAATAAAAGCTTTTCTTTTATTGTGTTTGTTTTATCAAAAAATACGTTAAATTTTTTGGTTACATTTTTTACGCTTATTGCTATTTGTCTTTCTTGGCTCATTTTATTCTCCTTGTATAAAGATTTTTTATATTATATCATAATAGTAAAGTATGTCAAACTATATAATTTATAATATCTTCTACTAATTTAATATTTTCTTTATTATACTTTAAAACATCAAATTTTTCTTTTAATTTAAATCTTTCTTCTAACATCTTCTTAGTATTTGCATATATATTTTCTACATCTTTTGTTGTTACAATTCCATACTTATTTTCAATTATTTGCTTGCTATCTGATACATTTGTTGTAAGTATTGGAAGATTTAAAATTTTTGCTTCATTATATACAACTGGATATCCTTCATAGTCTGATGTTAATATTAAAAAGTCACTTTTCTTAAAATATGGGTATGGATTTTTCTTTTTTCCTAAAAATACAATATTTTGTTCTAATTTTAGCTCTTTTACTTTTTTTATATAATTTTGTTTATCTTTTCCATCTCCAATAATCAAAACTTTAAATTTAATATTATCTTCTACTAATTTCTTAGCAACTTCTATTATTCTACTTATTTTTTTATCTTCCTCGGTTAATCTTCCTACATATAAAATTGTAGGGTAACTTTTTTTATAATCTTCTACTTTTTCTTCTGATAACTTAAGTATTCTTTCATAATCTATAATATTATTAATTACTTTGCATTTTTTTTCTAATTGTGAAAATTGTTTAATAAATACCTCTTTTGCATTATTTGAAACAAATATTATATTTTTGAATTTTTGTACATTTATATCATTAAAAAATTTAATAAATTTATTTTTATTATTAGAAAATAAACTCATATAATTTGAATGTACCCAAATACAGTTATTCTTTGAAGCTTGTCTTGCAATAAATGAACCTGATAGAGAGTATGTAGCAAAAGATGCTGCAAAACTAAATCTATTTTTATATTTTAAAATAAATTTAATTCTTTTAATAAAATTTGATATTTTTCTTATTACTATATTTTTATTGTTATTTGGTATATACTCTATAATTTTTATATTTTTATCTATTTGATTTAAAAATATTCCTCGTTTTTTTTCTAAAACTAATGTTATATCATAATTTTTTTTTACAAGTTCATTAATTAAAGTAAGTAAAGCTGTTTCAATTCCTCCAATATCTAATGAATATGCGCAAAATAATATTCTTCTCATCTTTTTATTCCTTTTTAATTTATATTATAATTTTATATATATAAGCCTTATTTGTCAACTATTACATAACAAATAAGGCTTTTGATATTTTTATTGTTTTATTAATTCTATTATATTTTCAAAGATTTCGTTACTGCTTAATTCTTCTTTTATATTTTCTGTTATACAAATAATTAAATCATTATTATTTTGAATATATTCATATGGCTGATCAGGCTCTAAATCTTCATATGGATTTTTTATAATTTCTCCTGTTACAATATCTACCATATAATAAATACCTGTAATAGATAAAATATATGTATTATTAGAATTTATAATATCTTCTAAAATTTTATCATATTTGCTTGAATTATCTTTATTTGTTATTATTATAAATCCACTATCATCAACATTATATTTATAGCTTAGTAATTGTGTAGTATTTAAATAATTTATTATTTTATCTCTACTTTTTTCTTCTATCCATATTCCTTTTTTATCTTTTGGATAATAATTGTTATATATTGTTTCAATTTCATCAAAATTAGGCATCTGTTTTTTTATAATTCCTGAAAATGCTACTTTATAATTAATATTAGACTTTATATTTAAGACTTTTCTTCCATCATATTCTGTATTTATTTCATATAAATTATTATCTCCTGTAATTTTATATTCTTGTTTTAAATCATCTATACTTATATTTTGTTTATACATTATAGAATCATCTTTCCATGAATTTTCGTTTTCTTGTTTTTTAGATTTAATAATAGTAATTGTTTTAAATAAAACAATTACTATTATTAAATAAATAACAACTATAATTATATTTTTTATTTGATTTTTCATATTTTATAACCCTCTTAACATTTTAAATGTTGCATCAATATAATTTTCAGGTAAGTGCATATTATTTGCATGTTGCTCACTATTAGCTTTTGGTAGTTCTACTAAAGCAGTTTTAGCACCTAAATTTTGTCTCGCCCAAGATATTAAATATTGAGTTCCATATGTTCCATAATTTCTTGTTGAACAACTACTATAATATTGTTTATAATAACTTGCAACTTGCTCATTTCCTATTAATTGATTTTCCCATCCATGTAAATCTACTAAAACATTTTGCCCTACTAGAGATTTATGAGATAAAAGAAAATCTCTTAATGCTTCTGCTTCATATGCTTGAAATCCTGAAGTTCCATTATAATTTCTTGCATCTGTATATCTTTTATAATAACTATCTGTTTGCCATGATCTATTTATATCTATTCCTCTTTTTATTTTACTATATAATGTTGTCCTTCCTGGTCCATTATTAGTTGTACCTACTCTTGCCCCATCTGGGTTAACTTCTGGTAATATATATATAGTCCATTTGTCTGCAATTTCAAAGTCTTGTCTTGATATAAGAGTATTGTAAAATGCATCTGCAATTCCTGTTAAATACTGTCCATCTCTATACCAAGAATCTTCAAATCCATGTACACAAAATGTTGCAAAAAATACATTTGGTCCATCTCCATATTTATAATATCTCAAAATATTTCCATTTTGATCTCCATTTATAGCAAGACCTGAATATCCATATGTTCCTGCAAAATATTGTATTTGTCTTATTGTATTAAAAGTTCTACTTTGAGTTTGTATTATATTTCCATTTAAAATTGCTTGAACTGTTGCAGTATGTGTTCCTAAAGAATATTTAGAAAAATCTATATCTATATAAAATCTTGGTATTGGATTTAGCTTTTCTCCTCCATATCCTTTTACTACATTAAATACTTCTTGATCCCAAATTCTTGGCAAAATTGTATTTATTTTTTTACCATCTATTAATAATTCTAATTGAACATTTGGTACATTTGTCATAATATATCCACTTATTCTATGAGTTTTATTAGTTAAATTAGTTGGTATTTCATCAAGATGTACTTTTGTTTTATTTTCAGTTAATTTATCTACAATTTTAATTTCTATTGCTTCTATTCTTTTTCCTACACCAGCAGTTCCAGTCATTTCCCCATCATTTGCCCAATCTTGCCATCCATAGTCTTGAACATGTGTCCTATATATAATAGAATATTTATTTGTGTTTTCTAATTCTAATTTAATTGCTTCAATTCTTTTAAATTCTCCCGTTGTTCCTATCATTTGACCATTGTTTTTCCATGGCTGCCAACCTATACCTTCTACATGTGCTTGATATTTTAATGTTACTCCATCTGGTAAATTATATGCCTTAATATTCATTGCTTCTATTCTAAATCCTCTACCTATTGTTCCAGATGTTGATCCATCTACAAAATAGTCTTGCCAACCTATTCCTTGGACATGTGATTGATATGAAATATGTATATCTTTATCTATTAATATATTTTTACTATTTGATGCTAAAACTTTAGTTTCATCTTCTAATAAAAGTTTTACTTCTAATTTGTGGTTTCCTGTTGATATTTTATTATTTTTTATTACAAATGTAAATCCTGGCTTTTCATTTTCAATATTACTACAATAATCAATATTTTCTATCAAATCATCTCTTGTTTGATAATTAAGATCTACATTATTTGTAATATCATTTCCATCTAAAAAAACTTTTAATTTTGCATTTTCTACATTAGTCATTTTCCAACCTTTAATAGCTATATCTTCATAAAATGTCTGATTTTGAGTATCAGTTTCTATAACTACTGAGGCTTTATTTGTTTTTTCTACAATTCTAATTTGTATTGCTTCAATCCTTAAAAATTTTCCTATTGTTCCAGCTACTGCTCCATCTTGTTTCCAATTTTGCCAACCTATTCCTTGTATATGTGCTCTATATTCTACTGTATAATCTTGTTGATTTTCCAGTTTTAACCTAAATGCTTCTATTCTTTTAGATTGTCCAATTGTTCCCATAAAGTTTCCTTCATAATTCCAATTTTGCCAACCTATTCCTTGTACATGCGCCTGATACTTTAATTTTACATTTTGTGGTAAATTATAAGTTTTAAGATTTATTGCCTCGATCCTTAAAAATTTTCCTGTTGTTCCAGAAATATTACCATCTGTTTTAAAATCTTGCCAACCTATTTCTTGCACATGTGATTGATATAGTATGTGTATATCTTTATCTGTTCTAAACTCTTTTGTAACAGTTGATATGGTAGACACTTCATCATTTGTTAAAAGTCTAATTTCTAGTTTATGTATCCCAGTTTTAAATTTAGTTGCATCTAAAGTAAAATTAAAACCTGGCTTATCATTAATTATATCATCACCATATGATATCATTTCTTTTAAATCGTCTCTTTTAGTATATTGTACATTTAATTGATTTGTTATATCATTGTCATCTACAAATACTTTTAATTTTGCATTTTCTACATTTGTAATTTTCCAACCTGAAACATTAATTTTATCAAAATAAGATTGCTCTTTAAAATTTGATTCTAATTTTATTTCACCTTTATTTTCTTTTTTAACAATTCTAATTTGTATTGCTTCTAATCTTAATCCTTGTCCACTTGTTCCTGCTATTGCACCATCTTGTTTCCAATTTTGCCACCCTATATTTTGTACATGTACTCTATATTCTACTGTATAATCTGGAGAATTTACCAATTTTATTTTTATTGCTTCTAACCTTAGTCCTTGTCCGCTTGTCCCTGCTATGTCCCCATTTTCCTTCCATTGTTGCCATCCTATATTTTGTATATGTACTTGATATCTTAAATCTATACTTGGCATATTGTCTATTTTTATTTTTATTGCTTCTAATCTTAATCCTTGTCCACTTGTTCCAGATACTTCACCATTGCTTTTACTAAAATTATTTTCCCAACCATTGTTTTGAATATGTGTACTATAACTAACAATTGGTTTAGTATTATTATTAGCTATTGAAAATATCGGTATTAACATAAACATTAATATATATACTAATAATATTGTTTTTTTATATTTTTTGAAATTCATAGATTATCTCCTTTCATTTTTTTATTATATATTAGTTTAATATTTTTGTATACTATTTTATTTAAAATATTAGTATTATTTTTATTATTAAATATAACTTTTTTTAATCAAAATTTTTCAAACGCATATTTTTTTCCTTTTTTGACATAATAAGAATATGAAAATAAAAAAAGGGAGGAAATATATATGAAAGCAACTGGTGTTGTTAGAAGAATAGATGATTTAGGAAGAGTTGTTATCCCAAAAGAAATAAGAAAAACACTTCGTATTAAAGAAGGTGATCCACTTGAAATTTTTACAGATAGAGAAGGTCAAGTTATACTTAAAAAATATTCTCCTATTGGAGAACTTTCAGAATTTGCTGTAGGTTATGCTGAAACTTTGGCTAAAACTACTGGTCATATTGCTTGTATAACAGATAAAGATACTGTTATTGCAGTTTCTGGTGGTGCTAAAAAAGAATTACTAGAACAAAATTTAAGTGAGGAATTAGAGCAAATAATTGAAGATAAAGAAGTTTATACAAGTAATGAAAATAATGATATGTCTGTTCCTATAGTTAAAAATGATAATAAAGAAAGAAAATTTAATTCTCAAATTGTGTATCCTATAATATCTGATGGAGATGCAATTGGTACTGTAATTTTAATTTCAAAAGAAGCTAAAACTAAAATGAATGATATAGAAAAAAAAGTTGCTCAATCTGCTGCTAACTTTTTAGGTACACAAATGGAAATATAATTTTGAAAATTTATAGGAGCACTTTATTTTGTGCTCCTATACTTTATTCTTCTTTTCTACTCAAAAATGGAGTTTTATATTTATCTAAGATATATTCTAGTTCTTTTGAAAATTCTTTTAACATTACAATTTTTATAGATATATCTTTTCCATGTATATATTCATCTGTTATTTGTTTTAATTTCTTTATATTGTTCATTTCTGGCTCGATTTGCTTTTTATATTTATCTGCTCTATTTACTAGCTTTTCTTTTATTGCGACTATATCTTCATTGCTTGCACAAGATATTCTTTGGAATATTTGGTATGGATCATAATATTTAAATATAGGCACATCCATAAATTCTTTATCTAACATATCATAAAATACTTCCATTTTCATTGGAATATTCATAAATAATTCTTCTGCTTTTTGACTATACATTTTTTCTTTTAATGAATTATTTAAATTAGTAAAATGTTTTAGAATTTCTTGCATATCTTCATTCATTTCACCATCTACTGTTATTTTGTTTAACTCTTCTTCTACATTTTCGCAATATTCAGATTTAAGTGATGCTATATTCATTCCTTCAAAAAATATATTTTTTATTGTTTTTATATCATACATTATTAAATCTTTTTTAGTAAAATAACTAAAATATGCATATAATTTTACAATATCTATTAATTCTAATTCTCCATTTTTTACATTATCTAATATATTATCTATTGCTAGACCAAACTCATCATCTGGTATTTTCCAATATTCTTCTGTAAGTAACCTTTTATATGCTGGTAAGTTTTCTACATCTACTGTATTTATTATAACTTCCATATCATCTTTAAATATCTTCATATCAAAAATACGTGTACGTATATATTTTTCAATAAATTTAAAAAACCTATATTCTGCTTTGAAGTTATAATAATAATTATTATCAAATTCTTTTATATAAAATTGTCTGTTATCTGATAATACTCTTGAAGAAACAAGTATTGATTTATATTCTTCATTACTTTGTATATTTATAAATTTTTCTTTTGTTATTTTTCCAGCTTTTATTTCAAAAGATATTGCTATTGTAAATATAAGCATTGTTTGCATTACTTTGTTACTTGTTTTTGGATAGCTTTTATTTACCATGTCAAAAACTCTTTTAAAGTCATTTAATGCATGTTTTAAAATTCTTAAATTTCTAGTACCACTTTTGTTGAATGTAGAAATTATTAATCTTGTATTTTCTCTCAAAAAACGTATTAATTCTGAATAATTTTCATATCTCATAAGTAATCCATTAATTATATAATTAAATTCTGGATCATATTCAAAAGTCTCACCAATTAATTTTTCTTTTATTCTCTCATATTCATTTGCTTTATCAAAAACATATTCTATTTTATCTTTTATTTTTTCAACCATTGGTTTTTCTGTTTTTGTTAGGTCTCCTTCTTTGTCTAAAAGGTAAGTTGCAATAAATGTTTTCATCTCTAAATTAGAATTTTTTATTTTTGTTGATAATTCTTTTTCGTTACAAATAATAATTGTTTTTATATGGTCATGTTCAACAAAATTATTTATATAACCTAAAATATCTATAACATCTACATTTGCTCTTTCTAAATCATCAAAACATAATATTTTGTCATCTGTTGAAAAGAATTTACTATAATCTAATTTATCCCCATTTTGTGTTACACCAAAAAAGTTTGCCATATCAAGTCCTGTTTTTGCATATTCTGGAATTGTTGTTTGACCATGTGAATTCATATATTTTCTTAAGTTTTTATCCATTAATTGAGTTGTTTCTATAAATATTTTTTTGCTTATATCTTCTAAGTTTGATATTCCATACAAGGACATATATATTGTTGTATATTGCTTACCATTTATTTTCATAGATTCAATTTTGTTTCTTACTTTATTATTCCAAAAGTAAGTTTTTCCGCTTCCCCATTCTCCATTAATCATTATTGCATAATCTGTATAATAGGCTCTAATATAGTCTAATATGCACTCAACTAAATCTTCCATTGTAAATCCTCCTAAATTTAATCTTTTGCAATAGTTAAAATTCCAACTTTTTTAGCACCCACTTCTTTTAAAGCTTTACTACATTCATTTGCTGTACTTCCTGTTGTATATACATCATCTAAAAGTAGAATTTTTTTATTTTTTATCTTAAAATCATTATTTACTTTATATGCTCCAATCAAATTATGTTTTCTATCATTTTCTTTTAATTTACTTTGTGGTTTAGTATTTTTTGTTTTAACTAAGCAGTTATTTAAATATTCTAAGTCATCTATATTTTGCACAATTTTCCTTGATATTAATTCTGTTTGATTATATCCTCTTTGATCTTTTCTTTTTTTATGTACTGGAACTGGAATGATTATATCATATTTTTTTATGAAACAATATACTTTTTTGTTTTTTAAAATAATTTGTGTAAAAAAATCAGATAAGAAAGCTTTATCATTAAATTTATAGTCAATTATTTTTTTCCTAATTATTCCTTCATATTTAAAAATATAAAAATGCTCATCTAAAGGTTTTATTAAAAATTTTTTTAATTTATTAAATTGTAGCTTTTCTATATTATTTTTGCAATTAGGACATAAAAAATTATCACAAATTTTCTCACATATTCCACATTTATTTGGATAAATAAAATTAAGGAGCATCTCAAAAAAACTCAACACACGTTCCTTTCTGCTCCCTATAGTTTATAATATATATTAAATTAATTTATATGTCAAATATATATTAAATAGGTTAATATATGTTTTTATTTGTAACTCCCAACTGCACACAATCTATATTAAAATACAAAAATTGAAGTCTAAATTTTTGTATTTTAACAGATTGTAGCTTGTCGGTCCCCCCGAATTGTTACTGCATAAAAAATATATTAACCTATTTAAATTTTTATTTTACTGCATTTTTAAATATTCTGTAATTTATATTTAAGCCCTGTGTTTCTATTTTTATTATTATCATTATTTATCATAAAATTAATTGTTCTATTACCACCTATTACAATAAGAAGTTTTTTTGCTCTTGTTATACTTGTATATAATAGGTTTCTTGTAAGTAATCCTGAATAAGCTTGTGGAAGTACTATTATTACAACATCAAATTCACTTCCTTGGGATTTATGTATTGTAATTGCGTATGCATGCTCTAATTGCTCTAAGTCTGAGTATAAATACCATGCTACTTTCCCATCATCAAATTCAACTTTTATTTGTTTTTCTTCTTCATTAACTCTTAAAATTTTTCCAAGTTCTCCATTAAATATTCCTGTTCCATTTTCATCTTGTTTTTCCCAGTACATATCATAATTATTTTTTGTTTGCATTACTCTGTCGCCTTCTCTAAAAATAATTTCTCCTGATTTTTTTTGTCTTTTTCCTGAAATTTGTGGATTTAACTGCTCTTGTAATACTTTGTTTAGTTCTTTTGTTCCAAGTATTCCTTTTTTTGTTGGTGTTAGAACTTGTATGTTTTCAAAAAAATTGTAATCTCCATAATTTTGCAGCCTTCCCTTACATAAAGATACTATTTCACTTAGCATTTTTTCTCCGATTGCTTTCATTTATATAAAAAAAGTCTTGTTTTAAATCTGAACTATCTTGAGGTTTTATAAAATTTTGTCCCTCATTTACTTTATGTGCATTTAATGTTATTTTGCTTGTTGCAGCTTGTCTAAATATTTCATCTAAATGTGTAGTTTGAACTTGCCCTGATTCTATTATATCTTTTAAAACATTTCCTGGTCCTACAGATGGAAGCTGGTCTACATCTCCTACAAGCACAAGTTTTGTTCCTTGATATATTCCTCTTACTAGATAGTTCATTAAAAAAATATCTACCATTGATGTTTCATCAATTACAATTACATCTGCATCTACTGGAGATACATCATAATTTACATTTTTAACATCATCTTCTATCTTTCCTATTTCTAAAAGCCTATGTAAAGTTTTTGCTTCCTGACCTGTGGTTTCAGTTATTCTTTTTGCAGCTCTTCCTGTTGGAGCACAAAGTACTACTTTTTTGCCATGAGTTTGGTATAGATCTATTATTGTTTTTATTATTGTTGTTTTTCCTGTACCTGGTCCTCCTGTAATAATTGTTACATTGTTTTCATTTACTTGTTTTATTGCTTCTTTTTGTTTTTCAGATAGTTCAATATCTATATTTTTTTGTGCTTTTTCTAGTTCTTTTTTAAAAGATGATATTTTTTTTATATTTTTTGCTTCATTCATAAGTATTATTTTTTTGGCAATATTTACTTCAGCATCATAAAAATATTTAAGATATATCCATTGTTCTTCATCTCGGTTTTCTATGTAAATTTCATCTTTTACTTTTAATTCTATCAGACTATCTTCAATAAAACCTGTATCAATACCTAAAAGTTCTGTAACATATTTTTCTAGGTTTTGTTTTAACACACAAGAATGACCATTAATAGAAATTTTTCCTAAAGCATATTTTATTCCACTTTTTACTCTTTTACTATTATCAGCTGATATGCCTATATCTAAAGCCATTTTGTCTATTTTTCTAAAATCTACATTTTGTATAATATCTACTAATAAATATGGATTTGCTTCTATTTCTTCTATTGAGGAATTTCCAAGCTCTTTATAAACCTTTTTTGCACTTGAAACGCCTACTCCAAACTTTTCTAAAAATCCTACTATTTGCCATAGCTCCCAATTTTCTATAAACTCTCTGCTCATTTCTTTGGCTTTTTCTTCCGTAATTCCTTTTATTTGAGTAAGCTTTTCTGGCTCTAATTTAAATATACTTATTGTATCTTCCCCAAATGTTGCTACTATTTTTTTAGCAGTAGCAGGTCCTATTCCTTTTATAGTTCCATTTGCTAAATACCTTTCAATTGCATCTAAAGTTTTAGGCATTAATTTTTCAAATGTTTCTATTTTAAATTGCTCACCATATTCTTGATGTATAACATATTTTCCCACTAATTTTAATGTATCTCCAACATTTATAAATGGAAGATACCCAGTTACTGTTATTTCATCTTCATTAGTTTCTAATATTGCTATTGTATAACTATTTAGTTCATTTTGATATATAAATTCTATTATCTGCCCTTCTATCTCTTCCAAGTTTAGTCCTCTTTCCTTAATTCTTTATATGTTTTAATAATTTAACATACTATTGGTTTATTAAATGTATAATTAAATTCTTTCTTTTTTAATAATTAATTTATAAACATTGCATCTCCAAAAGAGAAAAATCTATATTTTTGTTCTACCGCTTCTTTATATGCTTTCATAATATAATCTTTTCCTGCCAAACTAGATACTAGCATAAGTAGAGTTGATTGTGGCAGATGGAAATTTGTTATAAGTGCATCTATACACTTAAACTTGTATCCTGGATAAATAAAAATTTTAGTGTCACCTTCTTGTGCCTTAACAATTTTTGTTTTTTCATCTGCAATTGTTTCTAACACTCTACAAGATGTTGTTCCGAACAGCTATTATTCTTCTTCCTTCTTTTTTTGCTTTATTTATAATATCGCAATCTTCTTGTTTTATATAAAAATGTTCTGAATGCATTTCGTGCTCTTCTACTGTTTTTACCTTCACTGGTCTAAATGTCCCTATTCCTACGTGCAAAGTTACATTTGCTATTTGTATACCTTTTTGCTCTAAACCATGTAATAACTCTGGAGTAAAATGAAGTCCTGCTGTTGGAGCTGCACTTGATCCATTATATTTTGCATATACTGTTTGATATCTATCTTTTTGTTTTAGTTCTTCATGAATATATGGTGGAAGTGGCATTAGCCCGATTTCGTCTAGTATCTCGTTAAAAATTCCATTATATTCAAATTTTACTTTTCTTGTTCCTCCTGGCATTATTTCTATAATTTCAGCTTGTAATAAACCTTCTTTAAATATTATTTTTGTTCCAATATGTAATTTATTTCCTGGCCTTACAATAGTTTCCCAAATATCTCCTTCAATATTTTTTAATAATAGAAATTCCACATTTGCTCCTGTTTGCTTTTTACCATATATTCTTGCTGGAATTACTTTGGTATTATTTCTTACTAAAACGTCTCCTGGATTTAGATAATCTATAATATCTTTAAATGTTTTATGTTCTATTGTTTGTTTTTGTTTATTTAATATCATTAATCTTGATTCATCTCTTTTTTCCAATGGTGTTTGTGCAATTAAGTTTTCTGGTAATTCATAATCAAATTCTTGTACGTTCATTGTTACCTCTTTTCTATTTGTATAATATTTTATATTGATATTATTTTTTTATGTTTATATACATTCTGGTCGCCTAAGGACACCTATCCCTACATTATTTAATTTATATATTTGCATGTTTTAATTTCAAAATATTGTAGATATTGTTTTTCCTATTTCTCCAAATATTGTTCTTGGTTCTTCAAAATAATCTAGTTTTATGCTATATTCAAAACATGATTTTTTTACTGGCTTTATAGTATATACTTTACTGTCTAATCCAATATAATCAGATCTCGTTTTTATCTTTTTTTGCATATATGCTTCATACCAACTTTTTAGTCCTTCTAAACTAGAATTGCTATATCCATATTCTGCATAACTATGTAACTGTGGTATTTCATAATTTCTTTCATTTAATTGTCTTTCTAATGAGTGTAAAAATTCGTGTATAAATACTTCTTCTGGGAATGTATTTAATCTAGAATTATATCTATATATATAACTTCCTGAACTATTTGGAAGTCTTATATTAGAAAATCCTATACCATAATAGTCCATATATCCAAGTCCTATCCAATCATTAACTGGAACTTCTTGATTTTTTAATATATCTCCAAATTTAATTGCTATAAATATATGGTCAAATTCATTTTGTAAAACAATATCATCTATTATATCTTCTACATCTTTTACTCCAACATAGTAGCCATGGTCTCTATCATATGACAATGTTTTTATTGGCGCTTTTACTTCATATATATTTGTTGTAGCTGTCATCTGATTTCCTGAAAGTGTCTTTATAGAATTTTTAAATCTTTCTATATCTTCTGCCATAACTTGAATATCTTCATTTGTCATATTAATTTTTATATTTTGTGTACTTCCATCTTTTTCAATATTCACATCTAAGTTTTCGCATATAAATAAAGCAAAATTCCAATTAGAATTTGTATCTGGCATACCACTTTCTATTTCTAAATTTGTAAACCATGCTGTTCCTATGCAGTTATCATCATATCCTCCTAATCTAAATCCTACTTTTACTTCCTGTCTATCTTTTGAATCAAATAATAATTCTATTTTTTGCCAATTACTTGTATTTGTTATAGATCTTGACTTTTCCGTAGTATCTACTATAGAGATTTGCGCTCCTGCAATTGATGAATTTTCCTGAGTTTGTATATTTTCAGTTTTTACCATACAAGTTACTTTATATACTGTATCTTTTTGTAATTTTATTGTTTTATAAAATATTGCATCATTATATTCTTCTGATTGTAATTTATAGCTAGCACTTTTAGAATATTTTACATCTTTGTCTCTTGTAAAATTAGTTTTATTTGCATAATATTCTGATTTTTCGTAATCATTAAAATTATATTTTTCAAAAAAGAAATAAAATATTACGAAAATTATAACTATTACTATTGCAAATATAATATTACTTATAATTTTATTTTTGTTTGACATTTGTTCCTCCAATTTTAAAATTATATATATTATACAAAACTTAATATTTTTTAACAATAGTTAAATAAAAAAAATAAGAGCGACTTTATAAATCGCCCTTATTTAATTATTTAATTGAATCTATTTTTCTTTTTAATATTATTGAACTAATTATTCCTAATACTATAGTAGTTAAAATTATTGTGTTTGTTCCTGTGTATGGTATCTGCTTGCTTACTGTTGTTTTATCTAACTTTTTACTTTTAGGTGTTTGGTTTGTATTTACATTTGAAGTTATCTCTTTTGTTGTAAGTTGTATTTGTGGTGCATCTAACATTTGTAATGTTTGATTATTTTTCATTATAGTATTATAACTCAATTCAACCTTTTGATCTGCATCTAATATTTTTTCTATAATATTTTCATCATATTCATTTTTTAATTTTAATGTATAATTTAAAATAGCATTACTTCCGTATTTCATAGTATCTATATTCCATATTATATCTTTATTACTTTTAATAGTTTGTCCTTTTGATACATTATTTATAATTATATCAAAATTGTTTATTATTTCTTCTGAAAAATAATCTTTTATTTGTATATTATTAATTGAACTTTGAAAATCTTCTACTATTCTATTATATATATTTTTACTTATTGTTGTTTCTATATCACTATCTTGTATATTATAAAATCTATTTGCTGAAGGATTTTCTTTTGTTCCAAATATTGATGTTATTTTTTGTTTACTTGCATCATCTAACCCATCTAATCCAACTAATGTACTTATTATATATACACTTCTATCTTGTAAGCCAGCTTTTGTTTGGCTATCACCATCTGTTGGGAATCCATCTGTAAGAAGTACTAATATTTTGTTTTCAATATTTCCAGAAAACTGCTGTTTTGCTACACTTATTGCCGTTGCCATTTTTGTATCACCTTCTGCTGCTAATTTTGCAACTTTATCACAAGCATTTATTAAATTACTTTGATCGTTTGTAAAGCCTTGTACTAATTGTGTTTGTTTTGAAAAAGTCATTATTCCTATTTTTACTTCAGGATTATTAGTATGTATTTTTTTTATAAGTTCTGCTGTTGATTTTATTACTTTTGTTTTTCTTGTAGTAACTTTGTCTTCTAATACTGTATTCATACTTGTTGAATTATCTATTAAAAATAAAATTTCACTATTACTATTAATTATTTTATTACTATTTAAAGATAATTCTAATTTCAAATTTACTTCATTATCTTGTATACTAGTAATTTTATTTGTTAATATACCATCGTCTGTATTTATTGGTGTTCCTTCATTTTTTATATTGTTAATTGAAACTGTACTTGCATATACAGTAAGTTGTGTTAAAAGACTTAATAAAACTGTTACAATAACTATTATTTTTTTATATTTTCTCATAAGAACCTCCTATTAGAACAATAACGTTCTACATAATAATATTATATATATGTTTTTAAATCTCATAAATCTGTAATTATTATACCATTTTTTTCTATTCTTGTCAATTTTATGTTAATTTTTTATGATGACATTTTTCAACATTATGTGATTTATATCAATTTTTTTACATTTTATAAGAAAACACATAAAAAAGCGGATTTCAAGAATTGCTAAGCGATAGTAATCGCAAAGCAATTCTAATAATCCGCATAATTCTCTTCTACAGAAATTTCTCATTCTTTATGAGAAATTTCTTAGAATATAAAAAAGAGGACGTAGCACGCCACGTCCCTACATTAAATTATTTTATAATTTCAACATCTAAATTTAATATTTCATCATTTACTTTAGTCTCTGAATAATCTTCATGTTTTTCATTATATTTTATTTGAATTGCAAGTGTATCATGTTTTATTAGTTCTTCATTTTCTTTTATTATTTTTTCTAATTTTGGGTTTCCAGATACATATATATTAATCTTATCTAATACCTCAAAACCTTTGTCTTTTCTCATGTTTTGTACTTTAGATAATATTTCTCTTACATATCCTTCTTTTCTTAATTCTTCTGTAATATTTGTATCTAGTACAACTCCAATTTCGCCTTCTCCACTAAATGCAAAACCTTCTTTTCCTTGCATTGTAATTAACAGATTTTCTGAACTTAACTCTATTTGCTTATCTTCTACTTGTATATATTCTACTTTACCACTTTTTACTTTATTTGCTAAATCCATTTGATTTTTCTTTGAAATTTCTTCTTTTATTTTAGGAATTAATTTTCCATATAATTTACCTAAAACTGGAAGATTTGGTTTTATTTCAAAATTAACATACTCAGACATTTGCGCTCCTAGCTCTAGGCTTTTTACATTTAATTCTTCTTTTACAATATCTGAATAATATTTAGGCAAAGTATCTACTGAAATTAGCATTTTAGATAATGGTTGTCTATTTTTTATATTTGCGTTATTTCTGCTACTACGTCCTAATTTTACTATTAAATATGCTAAATCCATTTCTTTTTCTAGTTTTTTATCTATTTTACTTTCATCTACTTCCGGCCATAAACATAAATGTACACTTTCTGGTTTTGTTTTATCTAATCCTACTACTAAATTTTGATATATTTCTTCTGCTATAAATGGTACAAATGGTGCAGATATTTTTGCTAAATTTACAAGTACTGTATATAAAGTTGCATATGCTCCTATTTTTTGATCATCTATTCCCTTTCCCCAATACCTTTGCCTATTTCTACGCACATACCAGTTTGAAAGTTCGTCTGTGAAACTCTCTATTGCAAGAGCTGCAGATGTTATATCATATTTTTCTAGCTTTTCATCTACATTTTTTATTAATGTATTTAATTTTGAAATAATCCATTTATCCATTACATTTGTAAGTTTAAAGTCTTTATATTCTAATGGATTGAAATTGTCTATCTCAGCATATAAAACATAAAATGAATATACATTCCAAAGTGTACTTAAAAATCCTCTTTGGGTTTCTTGTACATTATTTATTCCAAGCCTTGTTGGAAGCCATGGTGCTGATACTGTATAAAAATGCCAACGTGTTGCGTCTGCTCCTACTGTATCTAAAAGTGTCATTGGGTCTACTCCATTACCTTTTGATTTAGACATTTTTTGTCCTTTTTCATCTAATACATGACCCAATACTATACAATTTTCAAATGGTGTTCTTCCAAATAATATTGTTCCTATTGCAGTTAGAGTATAAAACCATCCTCTGGTTTGGTCTACTGCTTCTGAGATAAACCCTGCTGGAAAGTTTTTATCAAATAATTCTTTATTTTCAAATGGATAATGCAATTGTGCAAATGGCATTGAACCTGAATCAAACCAACAGTCTATTACCTCTTTTGCTCTTTCCATTTTATCTGCACATTTTGGACATTTTAAATATACATTATCTATATATGGTTTATGAAGTTCTATATCTTCTGGGCAATTAATTGCTTTTTGCTTTAACTCTTCTATACTTCCTATACATTCTTGATGACCACATTCTTTATTTGTACAAGTCCATACTGGAAGTGGTGTTCCCCAATATCTATCTCTTGAAATTCCCCAATCTATTACATTTTCTAAGAACTTTCCAAATCTTCCTGTTCTTATTGTATCTGGATACCAATTTACTTTGTTGTTATTAGCGACCAATTCATCTCTTAGTTTGCTCATTGCAACAAACCAGCTTTCTTTTGGGTAATATAAAAGTGGTGTATCACATCTCCAACAATGTGGATATGAGTGCATATGTTTTTGGGAGATAAACAATTTGTTTTCGTCTTTTAACCAATTACAGATACTTTCATCACAATTTTTAACAAATCTTCCTACCCATGGAGTAACTTCGCTTGTAAATTTTCCTGATTTATCTACTAAATTTACAAATGTTATTCCATTTTGTTTTGAAACTAAACTATCATCTTCTCCATATGCTGGTGCAATATGAACTATTCCTGTTCCATCTGTTAAAGTTACATAATCTCCATGGATTACTTCAAATGCTTTACCTTCGACTTTTGCAAATGGCATTAGTTGTTCATATTTTATTCCTAATAGTTCTTCACCTTTATATTCTTTTAATATCTCATACTCTCTATCTTTTAAAACTGTATCTATTAAATCTTTTGCTAAAATATATGTTTCATATTTGGGCTCGTCTTCATTTCCTACATTTACCTTAACATCTGCATATGTGTATGCTTTGTTTACACATAAAGCTAGGTTTGATGGAAGCGTCCATGGAGTTGTTGTCCAGGCTAAGAAATATTTATCTTCTCCTATCACTTTAAATTTTGCTATACATGTTAAATCTTTTACATCTTTATAACCGCTGAGCAACTTCATGTGAAGAAAGTGCTGTTCCACATCTTGGGCAATATGGCATTACTTTATGTCCTTCATATAATAAGCCTTTTTCCCATATCTGTTTTAATGCCCACCATACAGATTCTATGTATTCATTGTGGTATGTAACATATGGATTTTCCATATCTACCCAATAACCTACTTTGTTTGTCATTTCTTCCCACATAGAAACATATTCAAATACACTTTCCTTACATTGTTTTACGAATTTTTCTACACCATATTCTTCTATTTGTTGTTTTCCTGAAATTCCTAATTTTTTTTCTATTTCAAGTTCTACTGGAAGACCATGTGTATCCCAACCTGCTTTTCTTAAAACTTTATAACCTTTCATTACCTTGTATCTTGGAATTATATCTTTCATAACTCTTGTTTCAATATGACCTACATGTGGCTTTCCATTTGCTGTTGGTGGTCCATCATAAAATGTAAAATATTCTTTCCCCTCATTCATAGCAAAATTCTTTTTTACTATGTCTTTTTCTTTCCATACTTTTGCGACTTTTCTTTCCATTCCTACAAAGCCGTCTTTTAATTCTACCTTTTTGTACATAATCTTCACTCCTTTTTTTTTACAGATTTTATTTTTGTAATTCAAATCTGTATTTTTGTTTTACATCTGGATATTTTTCATGGTCTACTTCAGATAAAAACATATTTAATGGTCTTGCATATATTCCGTCTGTATGATTTGTATTATCATTATTTGTACAAGCATAAATAACTAAATCTTCTCCTGTTTCTGTATGTTTTGCTCTGCTTATAACAATTACTTTTGAACCTTTAAAATGTTTATAAGCTCCTCCAATTTTTATTTCTTGCATAAAATTCCCCTCCATTTTTTATAAAATCAATTAACCCCATTTCATCCTATATATAGGACGAAATGGGGTTTTCCGCGGTACCACCTATTTTAGTAATTTATTTTAATCTAATTACTCTCTTAATTTCTCTTAACGCGAGATTTACGGCAAAACTTACTTACTTTTTCAGAATTGCAACAGCTTAAGGTGATAACAAATAATTTTCCTTATGCTAAACTTCCAGCTTTTGTTTAGCTCTCTGGTTCTAAGTAATTATTTATTTGTGTTGTCCTTGCTTTTGTTTTTATTTTTTAATTTATGATATTATATCATTTAATTTTAAAAATTCAATAGTTTAAATGAAATTTATATATCGTAAAAATATGTTGCTTCTAGATCTGCTTCATGTAATAGTAATGCTAATGGATATTTTTTAAATGCTGATCCTATGGTGTTATATTGTTCTTTAGCTTCTGTAAATCCCATATGCCAACGTATTGAGTATTTTTCTTCTGGAGTTAATTTTATATATTCGCAAATCATCATTACAGATTTTTCTCCATGTCCATATGGAATTGTATCATCTACTGTATAATATGGTACTCTTTCCCATTCTCCTTTTGCATTTTTTGCATTTCTATAATCTACTTTATAAAAATTCACTTTACATATATCATGTAATAAAGCTACTATTTTTATTGTATCTTCGTCTGCAACTATATCTTCTATTGAATTTTCTATTTTATGTTTTAATATTTCATATACTTTCATACTATGTTCTAAAAGTCCGCCTTCATAAGAGCCATGGAATCTAGTGCTTGCAGGTGCTGTAAAAAAATCTGTTTTATTTTCAATAAACTCTATTAATTCATCTATTCCGTCTCTTTTTATCTTTTTTAATATTTCTAAAAATTCTTCTTTCATTTTTATTTCTCCTTATTTTACTATTTAAGTCAAGCTTTTTTACAATTTTTAAGAAGGATCTTTACTATTTATACCTAATTGCTCTATATTTTAATTTTATCATCATTTTTAATGTAGAATCTCCTAAACAATAACATCTATGTAATCCTGATAAATTTAGTGTTTTGCTTTTGTTTATTTTGTTGTCTGTTAGATTTTGTATAAATCCTTCTTGCTCTAATGCTTTTATTGTTTCTTCTTTATATAATCCACATGGATATGTAAATACTTTTATTATTTGTCTTCCTAAATTTTGCTCTATTTGTTTATGTGCATATTTTACATCTTCTACAGCTTTAACAGTTTCTAATTTATCAAAATCATCATGATATCTTCCATGTGTATTTATTGTAACTAATCCACTTTGGCTTAAAATTCTTAATTCTTCCCAATTCATATATCCATCTTTTCCTATACAGTTATCTACTACATATATGCTTATTGGTATGTTATATTTTTTTATAATATCAAATGCAATTTCATAGTTACCCTTATATCCATCATCAAAATCTATTAAACACACTTTTTTAGGAAGAGGTATTTTTCCATTTTTGTACTCTACAAGTTCTTCATAACTTATTACTTTATAATTTAATTTTAATAGACCTTTTATTTGTTTTTCAAAAGTGTCTTTATCTGTTTGCATATAGTCAAATTCTATTTGCTCTTTTGTATCTATTATATCATGATATAAAAATATTGGTATTTCTATGTTTTTTTCATTTATATAATATGTTTTATTGTATGTTACAACTTGATATATTGTAAATGCTAGTATTATACATGTTATAGTAATTAAAATTATTTTTATTATTTTGCTTTTATTATTTTTCATTTTCATTATCCTTCCACTTAATAATAGGCACGGTACTTCGTGCCTATTATATCTTTATTAAGACTTGTCCCTAAAACCGACAAAGTGTCGGTTTTGGGGCTGTCCCCATTAGCTTCCATAATATGCATCTAATAGTATTTGCTTTAATTCTGGTATTAGTGGCAAGCGTGGATTTGCTGTTGTACATTGATCTTCAAATGCTAAGTCTGCAAGTCTATCTACTTTGCTTAAAAATTCTTTTTCATCTATCCCCGCTTCTTGGAAAGATTTTGGTATTCCTAAATCTGAATTTAGTTTTACTATTTCTTGTATTAATGACTCTACACCTTGCTCTACTGTGTCTGCTTTAAATCCCATTTTCTTTGAAATAGCCGCATATTTTTGGTCTGCTATAAAGTATTCGTATTTTGGGAATGATACAAATTTTGTTGGCTTGCTTGCATTGTATTTTATTACATATGGAAGTAATATTGCATTTGCTCTTCCATGTGGCAAGTGAAATTCTCCTCCTAGTTTGTGTGCTAGTGAGTGATTTATTCCTAAAAATGCGTTTGAAAATGCCATTCCAGCTATTGTACTTGCATTGTGCATTTTTTCTCTTGCTGTTTTATTTGCTCCATTGTTGTAGCATTCTTTTAAATTATTAAATACTAACTCTATTGCTTTTTCTGATAATGCATCTGTATAGTCTGATGCCATGTTTGATACATATGCTTCTATGCTATGAGTTAATACATCCATTCCAGTATCTGCTGTAATTGACTTTGGAAGTGATAATACTAAATTAGGATCAACTATTGCTACATCTGGTGTTAGTTCATAGTCTGTTAATGGATATTTTTTATTTTGTTTTTTGTCTGATATTACTGCAAAAGATGTTACTTCTGAACCTGTTCCTGATGTTGTTGGTATTGCTACCATTTTACATTTTTGTCCTAATTTTGGAAATTTGTATGTTTTCTTTCTTATATCTAAGAATTTTAATTTCATTGCTTCTACATCAGCATCTGGATGTTCGTAAAATAGCCACATTCCTTTTGCTGCATCTATTGCAGATCCTCCTCCTAATGCAATTATTACATCAGGTTTGAATTTTTCTATTTGTGAAACTCCATTTTTTATTGTATCAAAAGATGGATCTGGTTCTACATCTGAGAATATTTCAGAATGTACATAATCTAATCTTTTTCTTAAATGATATAATATTTTATCTACATAACCGAAGTTTTACCATTCCTTCATCTGTTACAATAAATGCTCTTGTTATATTAGGCATTTTTTCTAAATAACTTATTGCTCCTGCTTCGAAATATATTTTTTCTGGAACTTTAAACCATTGCATATTAACTCTCCTTTTGGCAACTCTTTTTATATTTATTAAATTTACGCTAGATACATTAGATGTTGTTGAATTTTTTCCAAAACTTCCACAACCAAGTGTAAGTGATGGCAGATTTGTATTATATATATCACCAATCCCACCATGTGATGATGGAGAGTTTACTATTATTCTTCCTACTTTTACTCTTTTAGAAAATTCTAATATTATATCTTCATCTTCTGAATGAATAACTGCTGAATGTCCAAGTCCTCCATTTTCTAGTAATTTTTCAGATTTTGAAATTCCATCTTCTGTTCCATCTACAATATAATATGCAAGTACTGGACTTAGCTTTTCTTTTGAAAATGGATATTCTTCTCCAATTCCTTCTTCATATACAACTAGTACTTTTGTATCTTCTGGAACTTCAAATCCAGCTTGTTTTGCTATATTGTGTGCACTTTGTCCTGGTATTTTTGAATTTAATTTTC
The DNA here is from genome assembly GCA_948469315.1 of uncultured Clostridium sp. Lineage (GTDB taxonomy): Bacteria > Bacillota > Clostridia > TANB77 > CAG-508 > Merdicola. The sequence continues at coordinate 30,413 of CAOKLQ010000007.1, read as the reverse complement.
CATCTTGAAACATTACATCTTGCAGTTTTTGTTTTTCTTCTTTACTTACAAAATAGCATCCTGCTTTTCTCATTAAATTTTCAAATTTTTCATAAATTTCTCTATCTACTAAAACAGATTGTTCAGATGCACAAATCATTCCATTATCAAATGATTTTGACATTGCTAAATCATTTACAGATGTTTCTAATTTTGCACTTTTTTCTATATAACATGGAACATTACCTGGTCCTACTCCTAATGCTGGTTTTCCACATGAATAAGCAGATTTTACCATCCCTGTTCCACCTGTTGCTAAAATTAAATCAACTGCTGGATGATTCATAAGTTTGCTTGTAGCTAAAATAGAAGGATTTTCTATCCATAATATACAATCCTCTGGTGCTCCTGCTTTAATTGCTGCATCTCTTATTATTTTTGCAGCTTCCATACTACATTTTTGTGCAGATGGATGAAAGCCAAATATTATTACATTTCTTGTTTTTGCAGCAATCATAGATTTAAAAATTACTGTTGATGTTGGGTTTGTAACTGGTGTTACTCCTGCAATTATTCCAATTGGTTCTGCAATTTTTACAAAATCTTCTTCTTCATTTTCTTCTATTATTCCAACTGTTTTATCATATTTAATACTATGATAAATATAATCTGTTGCAAATAAATTTTTTGTTATTTTATCTTCATATACTCCACGGCCTGTTTCTTCTACTGCCATTTTAGCAAGTTTCATATGATTTTCTAGCCCTGCTATTGACATAGCCTTTACTATTTTATCTACTTGATCTTGATTTAATTTTGCATACTCTTTAGATGCTTGTATTGCCTTTTCTACTAACTGGTTAATCTCATTTTCTACTTTTTGTTCTTCATTAATATCAACTTCTGACATAATTTCCTCCTTTGTTTTTTATATTGTAGAAGTTTTCACCTAATAGGTAAAAAACCCCTCACAAGATAATTATGTTGATTATAAAAATTCCTTTACAATTTCCATTTCTTAGAAATTCTTATAATTCATTTTTTATTGTATGTAAATATTATATAATATATTAAAATTTTGTCAATTAAATTTATCTTTGAACATCTTCAATAACTTTTATAATTTCACCCGTTTCTTCTATTGCGACTGGAGCTTCAATTAAACCTTTATTTCTTACTTCTTCTACTATCTTTCTTCTACCTTCTATTTTTAGTAAACTTTTTTTCCCATCTTTTATTATTGCTTCATTACTTAATCCTGCATTTAAAACATCTCGTGCCTCTTCATATGAATATAATCCTTTTTCATATAATTTTATTATTATTTCCTTCTTTCTCTTTTCTACAGTTTTGCTTCCATGTATATTTTCAAAAGATTTTTTTATTAGTAGTCTTTTACCATGATCATCAAAAATGCAATTTTTAACTCTTATATTATTACCTAATCTATCCTTATTTTGATATTCATCTGGCAATTCACCTTTTTTCACTTTGTCTTGTAATTTTTCCTCTTGTATTAATGCATTTTCTACAACTTCAACTTTTGATACTTCCAATTCTAAACATCCTAATAATTCTGTCATATGTAATAAAGTTCCTGTAGTTATATAATTATTTATTATTTTATTTGTTATAATTTCTATTTTTAAACTTTCGATACTATCTTCTGAATCTTGTAAATCTTTTTGTCTTATTTTTTCATCTTTAAGTTCTGATAATAGATCAGATATCTCTTTATCTGAAAGATTTTTATAAAATTTTTTAATTGCCCTAATTCTCTTTTTTGGATCTATAATTCCTGATATTGTCGTATATAAAATATTTCTTGTATCATTTTTTAAATATTCTGGCTTTTTTTCTAATATTACTAAAATATCATCATCTTTTAATGTTGGAATTATTGATTTTAGAACTTCTTTACTGTCTATTTTATGTATAGTCTCTTGGAGTGCTTGAGCTCTTGTATTTTTGTCTTTTATACTAAGTATTATGTTTTCCAGATTTTCATCTTTATTATAATCAATTACACTTTCTAATTTTGCTTTATCATTTGAATCTAGCAATTTTTTTATTTCTCTTCTTAATTTCCATTTCTGAATAATACCCATAAATTCACCTCTTTTATGTAGTATTATACATTATACTTTTATTTTATACAAGATAAAAATATTGGAAATTTCTATTTTTGGAATTGCTTTGTTGCAATTCACACCATAAAAAACAATATGTAAAAATAAAAAACCGTAAGAAAGACTTTGTACACTAATTACAATTGCTGCAAACTCTAAGTTCCGCCATAATTATATTCTAAGGAAACTCACCACTTTCGTGGATGGCTTTCCTAAGAATATAAAAAAATGATGAGAAAATATATTCTCATCATTTATTTATATAAATATTTTTGTGGATTTACTGCTGTTCCATTTATTCTTATTTCTAAGTGAAGGTGTGATCCTGTTGAATTTCCTGTTGAACCTACTGCTGCGATTGTTTCTCCTGCCGAAACTTTATCTCCACTTTTTACATATAACTTGCTACAGTGTGCATACCAAGTCTGAACTCCGTTTTCATGCTGTACTTTTACCATTTTTCCGTAAGATCCTTTTTGTGCTGCAAATATAACTGTTCCATTTGCTACCACCTTTATAGGAGTTCCTGTAGATGTAGCTATATCTAGTCCTGTGTGGCTAGTACTTCTTACTCTACTGTTTTCTCCAAATCTTGCAGTAATCATTCCTGTTATTGGCTTATTTGCAATTACCATCCCATTTATATTTCCAATGCCATTTTTCTTTTTTTCTTCTTCTTGTTTTTGCTTTGTTATCTCTTCAATTCTCATATTTGCAATTTGAGTAACAGTTTTAATTGCATCTTCTTGTTTTACAGTTTCTAAATTTTGCTCAGTATATACTTGCCTTATTCCAATATTAACATTAGAATTTTCACTATATTGCTCTTTAATACCATTTAATATATTTTCCGCTTCTTGTTGTGTATTTACATATGTTTTTATATCATCATTTATGGTTATTCCATATGCTGTATATGTTGTTATACTATCTTGTTTTATAGTTTCTAAAATTTCCCCTTCATTTATTTTTTCCTTATTTGAAACTAACTTTAATTCATATTCTGGTTTAAAATTTAATGTAATAAATGCTACATTTCCACTTTTGCTTTGTGTATATTCATTTATTAAACTATCAAATTCGTTTTTGTTTTTTACATACCCTATTTGTTTACCATTTATTTCCACTTCATATAGTGGTTTATATTTAATTAATATCATACTTAATACAAAAAATAATGCTACTGCCATTATTTTTGCTATTTTTATTACTTCTTTTGTGCAGTGTTTTAATTTTAATCTTAAAATATAAATTCACTCTCCTTTAACAAAAATTTTATGCACAACTAAATTTTATTATACTATATATTGTTCACAATTTCAAATTATGTATACCAAAAAAAGATGTAATTTTATAAAAATTTACATCTTTGAGAAATATTTATATTAAATTTTGGTATAATTTGCTATTTTTTTTGGTATTTTCCTCGCTTTTTCTCTGTTTTTTATTAAAACATAATAATTTATTAATATAAAAAATCAAATAATAATTTTAATTATTTTTCTTGTACTCTTCTAATGCCTTTGCTATTTGGTCTGGACATGATGTTCCTTTAAATCCACATGGTATTCCTTTTAGCTTTTTTATTATTTCATCTATTTTTAAACCTTGTATTAGTTTTGAAACACCTACTGTATTTCCAGCACATCCTCCTATTATTTTTATATCTTTTACTATATCTCCTTCTATTTCAAATACCATTTGGCGTGAACATACTCCTTGTGGCTCATATACATATTGCATTTTTATCATTCCTTTCGTTTGTGTCCCTAATGACAACCAATTTTCTTACAAAAAAATGACCCGAAGGTCATTTTTATTTTACTTAAATTATTATTCTGCTGATTCTTCTTCAGGAGCATTATAAGCTTCTAATATAGCGCTTTGTATTTTTTCCCTTGTCTCAGCATTGATTGGATGAGCTATGTCTTTAAATTCTCCGTTTGGAGTTTTTTTGCTTGGCATAGCAATAAATAATCCATCTTTTTCGATAACTTTAATATCATGTACTACAAATTCATTATCGAATGTTACAGAAGCAACAGCTTTCATTCTGTTTTCTGAATTTACTTTTCTTAAACGTACATCTGTTATTTGCATCTTGTGCACCGCCTTCCAATGTTTATAATTGTACATTTTTCTTATGTACAATTATATTATTCGTCAAAAAAAACTTTTTTCCTTCTTATTTTTTACAAATATAAAAAAATTATTCACAAAATTTTTGTTTTTCAAATATTATTATATAAAAATATATTATCCCCTACATTCTAATATTTTTACATTTTTGTTGTAAAATATTGCAATTAAGTGTATAATTTAAATGTTAATAATTTTGAAATGTAATATGGAGGTTTTTTTATGCCTAATATAGATTTAATAAAGAAATATAATAGAGTACATATGCTTGGAATTGGCGGAGTTAGTATGAGTGGTATTGCTGAAATTTTAAATAATTTTGGTGTTAAAGTTACTGGTTCTGATATTGCTGATTCTGAAATAGTTAAAAAGCTTACATTAAATGGAATCGATGTTACTATTGGTCATAATTTAGAAAATTTAGCTAAAGCCGATAGTGTTATTTATTCTGCCGCCATAAAAAATGATGATATTGAAATGCTTGAAGCAAAAAAACTTAATATTCCTACTATTGAAAGATGTGATTTTTTGGGATTACTCACAAAAGCATTTAAAGATACTATTGGTATTTCTGGAACACATGGTAAAACTACTACTACTTCTATGGTATCTTTATGTTTTATAGAAGCAGGTTTAGATCCTAGTATTCAAGTTGGTGCTTTGTTAAAGCAAATAGATGGAAATTATAGAATTGGTAATAGTGAACATTTTATAATTGAAGCTTGTGAATATGTTGAAAGTTTTTTAAAATTCTTCCCTAAAGCTGAAATTATTTTAAATATTGATAATGATCATTTAGATTATTTTAAAACTTTTGAAAATATAAAAAATGCTTTTATTAAATATGTAAAAATTATCCCAGATGATGGATTATTAGTTGTAAATGGAGACGACAGTAATTGTTTGGATTTATGTAAAATAACTAATGCTAAGACTGTAACATATGGCATTACAAATAAAAATACTAATTTCTTTGCAGTAAATATTTCTTTTGATAAAGATGGCTTTCCTGAATTTGATGTTTATCATAATGATAAATTTTATGATAGAATTAAACTTCATGTTCCAGGAATGCACAATGTTTTAAATGCTCTTGCATGTATATCTTTATGCAATGAATATGGAATTTCAAGTGAAAATATAAAAGTTGGACTTTCAAAATTTACAGGTGCTAATAGAAGATTTGAATATAAAGGAAAAGTAAATGGAGCAAGTATCTTTGATGATTATGGTCATCATCCAACAGAAATTGTTGCAACTGCAAAAGCTTTAATGAATAAAACTTATAATAAATCTTGGGCCATCTTCCAACCACACACATATAGTAGAACTAAAAGTTTATTAGGAGATTTTGTTCACGCATTATTAAATTTTGATAATATAATTGTTTTAGATATATATGCTGCAAGAGAACAAAACACCTATAATATTTCTTCAGAAGATTTAGTAAAAAAATTAACTGAATCTGGCGCTAATGCTAAATATATACCTGATTTTGAACAAACTGTAAAATATTTAAAGCAAAATGTAAATAAAGATGATATAATACTTACCTTAGGTGCTGGAACAGTTACAAATATAGGACCAATGTTAAAAGATGAAGATTAAAAATCTTCATCTTTTAATCTACTGCTTTCATTTGTTTTACCATTAGGTCTCCAAATACAGCATAACCTTGTGTTGAATCATTTACTAATACATGCGTTATTGCTCCGAATGAATTTTCCATTTTGAATTATTGGACTTCCACTCATTCCTTGTATTATTCCTCCTGTTTTTTCTATTAGTTCTTCGTCTGTTACTTTTATTAACATACTTTTGTTGTTTGAATTGTTATTATAATATATTTTTTCTACTTTTATATCGTACTGCTTCTTTTTTCCATTGTCTAATGTACATAGTATTTTGGCATCTCCTGTTTTTATTTCATCCCTGTTTGCTACTCCTACTGTTTGTGTTTTATCAATTCCAAGTACAGCTGTATTTCTTATTTTTCCATATATTCCAAATGGTGTGTTTTCATATATCTCACCACATGATGTTCCATTTTCTATGCTTCCCTTTATTTCTCCTGGTTTTCCATTTTCCCCTTTTACTATTGATATTATTTTACTTGTAACTAGTTCTCCTTTTGAAATATTTATTAATTTACTTGTATCTATATCCATTATTCCATGTCCTAATGCTGCAAAATTCCCTGTTTCCGGTTCATAAAAGGTTATTGTTCCAACTCCTGCTGCTGCATCTCTTACCCATAAGCCTAGCTTATATTCATTTTGCTTTGTTTTTGCTGGATTTAAATTTGTACTATATTCTTCACCTTCTCGTACATATTTTATTTTTATATTGTTTCCGTCCACTTTCATTTACTTTTTCTATTAGATCTGCTGTACATGTAATCACTTCTTCATCTATTTGGGTTATCATATCTCCTTCTTCTATTCCAGAATTTTCATATGGTTTTACTCCTTCTATTTCTGACATTCCTACTACTAATACTCCATTTGTATATAGTTTTGCACCTATGGCTTCTCCACAAAGTACTACTGATGATTTTGGTACTACATTTACTGTCATTTCTTTTATTTTTACATTTGCAAGCTTTATGTTTAAGTCGTAGGTTCCTGTGGTATTTGATATTTTTTGTTGTGTATTAGAGTCGCCCTCGGCGCCGCTCCCCTACAGGTGACGATGCTTCATATGTTTGATTAGGTGATATGTTTATTCCAAATAATGTTGGTATATTTAATGTTTCTCCTTGAAATAATATTAAATTAGATGGTATTGCAGATAAATTGCTTGTATATATTAAGATTAAAAACAAAAATAAAATTAATAATATTTTTTTGAAAGTTTTCATATTTTCTCTCCTATATATTATTAATTTTATTTTTAACCATTTTTTATTTTTTTAAACTAATTTTTATTTAATTTTTATTTAACGATCTAATTGGATTTTCTAATATATATTTTTTATTTCCCACTAATTTTATTTATTCTTATTCATTAGTTCCAAAATTTAACGACTTATAATTTACATATCTTTCTCTATATAATGCTGTGTAATATGCCTTTTTTGCGTTATTATTTATATTTGTTAACGCCTCTGCTGTTGCTTCATATACGTTTGTTGATGCTACTACCGATTCATAATCTGCTGTTGCAATTTGTGGATAATAGTACATTTGTGTTTTTGTTCCATCTGTATCTATTCCTATATATGTTTTTCTCCTAAAGTCTGTATTTCTATATGCTGTTTGTAGAGGATTTTTATCCTCAAATCCTTTCCATGTTATTTTATGATATTGATTATTCCCACTCTCATTTGTTAGTAAATATATTTCATCTGGATCTACAAATTCTTTATTTCCGAGTATTTGTTACTACACTATAGCCCATGTAATATTTGTTTTTTAAAGGAATTCCTTGCATAAATGATATTAAATTTACATTGTTTATTATTTTATCCCATTCTCTTTCATCTAATTCTGGCATTTTAAATTCAAATGTTTTTGTATTAGTTCCTCCATTATAATGGAACAATGTTGATTCTATATTTGACTTTATAGACTTTTGTATTATTTCTCTTCTGTGTACATTGAAAAGCGAATTGTAAGCATCTGGGTCGTTACTTTCATTTATATATAATGGAGAATTATTATCATTTTTTGCAATATTTTCATTTACCCATTTAGTAAAACTATTCTCTTCGTTTTTATATTTATCAACATAACTTTTAGCACTTTTATCAATTACATTATTATTATTCATATTGTTATTAAGTTCATTTATATAAGTTTGATTATTTACTTGTGCTAATTTTCCATCTATCCCTAAACTATACCACTCACCATCTTTATTATAATATTTTATATTTTGACCAGTAAAATCTCTATACACATATTGCAATTCTTTAACCTCAATATTACCATCTTTATTATAATATTCAACATATTCTTTTAAACTTTCTTCTTCATAAATCTCATTTATTCCTGCACATAGATAACCTGATTTTGTTTGTCCATTTTTTCCTGTTACTATTATATAACTATCTAATGTATATGCTACTGAATACTCTCCTACTTGCTCTGTATAATATACATATGGTTTTAATATATATTTTCCATCATTATTTTTCGTATATATATAATAACCATCATATAGTGTATATACTAAACATGGTATATATGATTCTAAATCTTCTTTTGTGTATCCTGCAACGCCCATGCTTGATGCCATTGAATTGTAAAATGAATTTATTGATGCTTCTATATCTCTTCTTTTTTCTGTTACTACATTGCTTGAACTACTATTGACTTGGTTTAACTCTAAGGCTTTTATTGCATCATATGTTGCATTATTTAATATGGTATCATATTGGGTTTGCTCATTTATTGTTGATATTTGTGTTTCTATATACTGCGATACTACCATTGTTATTGGTAACATTATTATTATAAATATTACTGTTAGAGTTTGCAATTTCATGGGCGGTTTCCTTTCTAATTATTTTTTGTTTTGGATTTTTGTATACAGTAATTAATAAAAACCCCCGCAGGGGTTTTATTAATTACTTCCGTTTGATGTTACTATTCCAGAATGTGATGCTGCTATTGATGATGTGTTGCTTCCTGCTATTCTATATAGGAAATTCCTTAATGTTTGTGCTATTGTTGTATTTGTGTTTGATGCCATAACTGTTACTATGTCTCCTTCTTTTAGTATCATTTTAGTTTTTGATTTAGGATCATTTGTTCCTACTCCTATTTCTTCTAATACTTGTGTTGTATATTTTGTATAATATATATTCTCTCCAATTTTTGTTTGACTTGTTTGTGTTGTTTTCTTTCCAGGGTTTTCATCTAATATTTGCACTTCTATTTGTACATCAAAAGTGTTTCCTGTTGAGTTTATTGTTTGTATGTATCTATCATATGCGTCCCTAGTTATTTGACCCTTTGATCGTATATTTTCTACAAATTCTGTTGTTGCATTTTGCACAGATAACGCAGATGTACTATCACTATTTTGTGATACTGTAAGCAAAGGAAATACGAACATAAGCACTGCAGCTAATGCTATTGCAACTACCGTTATTAGTGAATCTCCCATTTGTTTTTCCTCCTCTTTTTATAAGGACAAGGGACATACCTTTTAAGCAAAGGTCGCTCCTCTTCTATTTAAGGTATGTACCATTCCTCCTATGTTATATTGATGTCAGTTTTTAAACTTTATCTTAGTTTCTTATTAATAAAAAATAATTTTATTTGAAAATGAGTTCGACATTTAGCCATTTAATTTTATATATTTATAATGTGTATCTATATTTTGATTATTTGCTATATTAAACGCCTTAGAGAACGGAATTTGAAAATAAATTATTTTTTATTAATTTGTTTTTAATGTGTATTTTATTACACGAATTTCTTTATTTTCCTCTTTTTCATCATTTGTTGTTTGGCTTTGATCAGATGATGTATCTATTGTTATATCTGCATTATTATAATATATATTTTCTGTTGTTTCTATTGTTTCTATGAATTTTTTATTTGAATACTTATCTAATAAATACTTTACAATTTCATCTAAATGTTCTTTTACTGTATTATCATTTTGTCTCCAATTTTCTTGTAATTTATCTTCTAAATTATAGTTTAAATATGATATTTTTTTGCTGTAGTCAATTTTTGTATCTCCTTCATATATTTGTAAAGGTTGACCACTTTCATATTCAAATAACACTATATATTCTTCTTGTTTATATCTATATAATGTTGGAATTATATCATAAATAGACACTATTCTATTGCCTTTATCATCTGTAGCTTGTGTATGCTCAACTGTTGAATAGTATTTGGTTTTATCTGAATAACTTATTATTGTTTCAGATGTCTTTTTTCCTTGCATTACTGTTGTCATTGCTATTGCAAGTGCTGTTACAAACAGTAATGTAAATCCTGCTAATTTTATAGCTTCTGCTGCATTTTCCATAATATGCCTCCAATATTATCTAGTCTCACTTATTCCTATATGACTAATTAAACCACCCTTTGTATATTGGAAAGTAACTTTATATGTTGTACCTGAATTAATAGTTATATTATTTACTGGTGCACTATTAGGGAATTCAGATGTTGCTGAATTAGAAGTATATTCATTTGTGTCAATTGTTATATATCTTCCATCATTAGCTGTTCTATTATAATTATTTACTTGAGAAACTAAACTTTTTACTGAGCTTCCTAATTGTGTTCCTTGATATGATTCCCATTTTGAATTAAATTCTGTAACTTCATGTTCTGATAAATTTATACTTCCTATTGCGCTTTGTCCTTGTCTTACTACAAATACTCCTAATGATATTAATATTATTGCAATTATTATAGCCGCTGCTATTAATAATGCTTTTGATGCGTTTTCCATGATTTTTTCCTCCTTATTTTTTTATTTTTATATTTTACCTAACATTTTTTATTGTTGTTCTATAAGCAAGTATTTTATCATTTTTGTTTGTGTATGGTACTCTATTTTTGCTATTTTAAATGTTTCTAGGCTGAAACTGTTTATAAATTTTTCTACTCCCATGTTATAGATTGTTTCCATTGAGTATGTTGTATCATTATCTTTTATGTATATATCTATTTTTATGGAGTTTTCGTCATTTTCTATATAGTTTTGCTGATTGTCTTTTTGGATATTGTTTTGTTCATTATTGTTTATTGCTTTGTTTAGTATTGTTGCAATATTAGTTCCTTCTATTTGCTTATCTTTATATTGTTCAAAACTGCTATTATATTCTTTTAACTCGCTTATATCCTTTTTATATGTTTGGTATGCGTATAATGTAGATATTATTACTATTGCTGTTAATATTATTAGTATTATTATATATTTTCTCATTGCTTTTACACCTATTTGTATTATATTATTGGTTTGTTTTTTTGTAAATAGATTTTGGTTAAATTTTATTTTTTTGTTTGACGTTTGGTTATTTACATGTCTGGGTTGGTTTTGGTCGTCGGGGATGTCAACCCCTACATTGTTTGATTTTTTATATTATTTTTTAGTAAATTTTATACTTTTTACTAATTTTGTCTTTCCACTTATTTCTACTTTGCAATTATATTTTGTTAATTTTGTATTTTCTCTGTCTGTTTCAATATTATTTTGTATAAATTGATTTAAATCTTTTTCTAAAGAGAGTTCATTTATGGTATTACCATTTACATTTACATATATATATGTATTATTTTCCCTTTCTGCATTACTAGGTCTTCTTTTATTTAAATTCTTATATTCCTCATATTTCTCATTTGCATTTTTTGCTAAGTTTATTACACTTACTATATCGTATACTGTGCAGTAAGTTGTTTCGTCACCTGTGGTAGTTTCGTATTTGGTAAATTGTGCGTTGAATTCTTCTATTTGTGTTTGGTTTAAGGTATCGTTTATATTTTTGCTGTATCCTCCGAAAGTTGCAAATAGATATGTTCCTAATGAAATTAACATTATTGATATTAATATTCCTGCTGCCATTAGTAAAGCATTTGATGCGTTTTCCATTGTATTGTATTTGCTCCTTTCTTTTTGATTTTTTGTTTGACGTTTGTTTTGTTGTATGTTTTAATTTGTTTGGGTGGCCTAAGGACGCCGACCCCTAAAAGGTTGTTTTATTGTTCTGTAAATTGCATTAATCGTATTCTTCCATTTTTTGAATATTCTATGTTTTCACATTTGAATTTTTTTGTTTTTAATTCTTTATATTTACTATATTGTTCATAATTACTTGCTATTTTATTTATTATTTCGTCCTCTTGTTTTCCTATTTTTCGTAATATCTGTTCTTTTTGTTCTTTAGCACTTGGTTTATCTTTATCTATAACCATTGCTTTATATAATGTTTCTAAATTACTTGATGATTTATATGTTTTCATTAATTCATCATTTTGTTTAATTACTCCTATGAAATAAGTAAAATCTTTATTTGTTGTTTCATTTTCAAATTTTACATTTAATTGCATATCTTCATAGCCATCTTTATTTTCACCATATTTTTTTACAAGGCTTTTGTTATAATCACTCATTTTGTTTGCAAGTGATAATAATTCACTGCCATATAAGTTTTTATTATATGATTCATATGATTTGTTAAATTCTATTATTGATTGTGTTTTCTGATTTAAAGCATTCTGTGTTTTAATTCCTCTTATTTCTCTAAACATAAATATTAGGGCTGATATTACTATTAATGATATTAATATTGTTCCTGCAATTGTTAGAGCTTTTGATGCGTTTTCCATTTTTGTTTTTCCCCCTTTGTTTTATTTTTACGGGCGGAAAGTCGCGTCCGACTCCTACGATGTTTGACATTTGTTTTTTTATATGTTTTTGCGGATCGCCGTGGGCGACGGCCCCTACGGTGTTTAATTTTGTTTTATATTCATTTTTTCAAAACAAAATTAAATTAGTAAGATATGGATTTTTGTGAATTAATCAAGGCGAAGGCATACGTTGGTACGTCGAGGTTTGATTAATGATTCGAAAATTCATAGATTGCTGATTTTAGTTTGTTTTTGCTTACATTGACATTTTAGACATTGTACTAAATGAGCTTGACATACTTGTTAGTCCTATGAATACTAGTGGTATTATTAAGTATCCTACAAATAAGCATACCATTGGTGCAAATCCTATTACTTTTCCTATTAGTCCTTTTTGTGATATTAATCTATTATTTGATTCTTTTCTTTTTTCTTGATAATATGCTCTTTCTGTGTCTAGTTCGTCAAATGCTTCTTTTATTGGTATTTTTTCTACTGCTGCTTGCAAGCTTTCTATTATACGTACCATTTCTTGATATGATATATCTTCTTTTGCTTCTTCTAATGCTTCCCATGCTCCTGCTTCATAGTTATTTATACATCTTGATAATGGCTCTTTGAATATGTTTGAATATCTCTCTAGCCATTCTAGTATCATTTCTACATTTACTCTTTCTATTTTCATAAGCATTAGTATTATTGTATGAAATTGCATTACTTCGTCTTCCATTTCCATTAGTCTCATTCTTTTTTGAAAATGTAATAATGCTATTGGAGACATATATCCTAATAATGCAAATACTATTGCTAGTAGTACTTCAAACCATTTCATATATTCACTATTTACTATTTGTAATTTTTTGTATACTCTCCCAGCATCTATTTGTATATCTTCTTTAGAAACTTCTTTATAATATGGAGAATATTTCATTGCATATTCTATGTCACTTTGAGTTGTTTTTAATTTTCCTTTAAATTGGTCTAAAAATATATTATCTTGCTTTGTTACTTCCATTGCTTTTTTGGTATCTATATCAGACATTTCTCCGCAAAATATCATACTCAGTTGTTGGCTGTGTATACACATAGTCTATTGATACTTTATGTAACTGATAAAACATTATAAAAGATATTAAAAATGTTACTATACATATGCTGAGTCTATTTATATATAACCATTCCATTTTTAGCTTTGAAGCTGCATCTTTTAAAAGTTCTTTTATTTTTCTGTAATCTTTTGTTCTTGGTTTTGGCATAAACATGTTTACTATTTGTTTTACTATTTTATTCTTATATAGTTTTTGTTGCCAGGGATTTTCGTAATTTTTTGTTGCTGTACTTACTGATCCATTATCTTTTAATTTTCTTGTTAACATATAACATATTGCAGTTATAAGTAATATTAATATTTGTACTATCAATCCTTGTTTTCCAAAATAAAAGCTTTTTGTAAATGAGAATTGATTAACTGACCAATTTTTAATTGTTTCTAAAAATAGCATTGGTACAACTGATATTACTGATAAACTTTGAAATACATAATCTAATTTGTCTCTTTTTAATATTTCTAATTGCATCTCTTGAGTAATATTAGTTAAATTTTTTAAATATAAAGAAGATGATGTATCTGTTTTTCTATCTCCAAATTCTTTTGTTAAATATGATATTCCAGCAAATTCCTTCAAGTAACTGTTTGGTGCTATATCATAATATTTTTCAAGTTCCATTTCTGGGTCATCTGATATTAATATTTCATATATTTTTTCTGCTTGTCTTGATATTTCTGTTTCGTTTTCTTGTGCTGTTTGATATATTGCTTCTTCTACCATATTACATTCATGGTAGTTATGTCTTATTTCACTAAAAAAATCTATTTGTTGTTTTAACAAGTTATTATCTATTTTATCTACCATTCCATCTATTATTGTATCTAGTAAAAATAGCTCAAATATTAATATTATTCCCATTAATAATGGATTGCTTTTTGTAAATATTATTATTGCTATTGTTATTGGAATTACTGCACATAATGTTTTTGTCATTATTTGTGATGCTTGTTTTCTTGTTAAATATTCATCGTCTATGTTTGTTATTTCTAATCTTCTTCTTATTTTTAGTAAATATCTCTTTATTACTGGTATTTTTCTATATTGCAGATATAATTTTTGAAATAATATTTCTGATGAGAAAGAGCTTTTTTGCGTTCCTTGTCTTAGGGCTTTTATTTGTTTCATCTCTGAGCTTTGCATTTTTTTATTTAGTATTATATATGCTATTACTATTATTGCAAGTAATGCTACTGCCGCTATTACTATGTATAATAATATTTCGTTTGACATTTTTTTGCTCCTCCTTCTTTTTAGTAGACAAGGGACACACCTTTTATAAAGGGCTATTTTTATTTGTATAAGGTATGTCCCCTCCCCTTATGTTCTATTGATGTCATTCATTCATATATTTTTATTACATTGTTTATTATAATTCTGGTTGTTGTTTTGGTTTTCTGCCACGTTTTTTTGGTTGTGATTTGTTGTCTTGTACTAAGATATTGTCGTTTTGTTGCTTGAATTCTAATTTTTGTGACTTTATTCCCCAATTTCTTTTTAGAAATTCATCAAATTCTTCTACATCTTCTTCTGACATATTTAATCTCATTTGAGATATATTTTCTTCTGTTATTGGGTTTGTTAATATGTATTTTCCATCTATATATTCTAATATATTTCTATATGTATATAGTTCATTGTTTGTTATTTTTGTAAAATAGTTTGTTGCATTATCAAAGAATTTATTAAACTTTGCTTCTAATGTTTTTTCTTGTCTATAATCAAATGTATATTCATTTTTAGCTTCTATTGGTATACATTCTGTTATTCTTTCTACATATCTTTTTCCTCTAAAGTCTTTTACTAAATGTATATCAAAATTTAATACTTGCACTACTTGTTCTTCTGCTGTTCTTTCATTTTTGAATACTCCTGCTCTTAACATTGAGTTTCTTAGTGCTGTTACTAAATTTGGAAATGTTTTTGCGTGGTGTGTAAATAATGTGAATTTAGATGCAACTTGTGCTGCTTGTATCATCCATGATGCAACTGGGTCTGTTGCAACCTCACCAATAATGTTAACAGATCCATCTGTTTTCTTTTGTACATCTAGTCCCTCTTGTCCTGATATTGTATCTGTTTCTCTAAATGTTAGTATATTTCTTGTTGGGTATATTTTTCTTAAGTGTAACTCGAATGCTGTTTCCTGAACTCTTAGGTTCATTGTTTCATATATATTTTCTATCATTCCCATTAGCATTGTTGTTTTACCACAACCTTGCTCTCCTGTAATTGATAAAATTCTTGCTCCTTTTACTAGGTATTTTAATAATTCTATTGATTCAGTGCTTCCTTGCTCTCCTTTAAACCATTGCTCCAATGTTGAACGTTTTACGTCAAATTTTCTTACGAAAAATGCCCATGTTTCTGAGAAGCTTGGTCTTACAACTACTATACGAGAACCATCTTTCATTTCATTTATTTTATATCCATTTGTATCTGATAATTGTCCTGGGTTATTGTATTTATATATGTTTTGACATACTCTTTTTAATTCTGATTCTGTTCCAAAACTTAGAAATGCTAAACGTATTGATTTACCTTGGAAGAAAATCCATATACTATCACACGCACGTGGCACTTTGTGTTCTGCAACTTGCACTAAGTAATCTCCATCTGTTTGTGCAACTTGACTTAAAAAACTTTCTGGAAGTCCTGATACACCACCAGATACACCGTCTATATTCATATCTCTTATTTCATCTATACTTGAGTATCCTTTGTATTTTTGATATATTCTTTGCACTACTACATTTAATTTATCTGAAAATGATAATACTATTTGCTCTTTTTCAAATATGTCATTTATTTCATCTGCTGTTATTACATATGATGGTTTTGTCTCTCCTGCTATATATTTTAAAGATGCCAAATTATATTTTTTTATAAGCTCTGTTAAAGCTTCATATGCAAACTGCTCTTTATATACATAAATTAATATATCAAATTTATCTTGGGCTGTTAGTAATGAAGGAGTATCAAATGCAATTGCTCTTGAAATGTTTGTTTCATCAACACCATATTCTTTTGATAAAATATCATATATTAATTCTTTTACATATTTTTTATCATTAACATCACCATATGTACAACCTTTTAGGGCCTTTTTTAATTCGTACTTTTTGTTTTTTCTTCTTTTTAACTCTTCTTCTGAAAGGCCTATATCGTATAAGTTGATTTTTGTAATTTCATCTAATCTCTTTTTTACATATGCAGTCATTTTTACTATTGTATATGTTTTATCATCAACTTCAATTTGCTGTTCTGGTGTTTCATTTTGTTTCTTTTTTATATTGTTACAAATTACAGCAATTGTAATTCCAATTATTGCAATTATTAATATTATGTTAATAATCATATTTGTTCTCCTTCCCCTAAAAATTCAACTTCTATATTTTAAGTTTTAGTTCTTGAATTTTGTATATTATACTTTCTGAGAGTTTTCTTACTTCATTTAAAAAGTCCACATTTTTATCTTCTGTCTTGATTGGTTTAAGTTTTAAAAATAAGTCTGCAACTGTTCCTTCGTCGCATGCTTCATTAAATAATGTGTTATATGACATATAATCTATATCTTTTCTTGATTTTAAATATCTTGAAATATTTTTTGTATTATATTTTGAAAATCTATCGTATCTTCCTAAGTATGTTAATACATTTTTCTTATCTTTTAAAAATCCATCTGTTTTTGATTCTATATAATTGTTTAAACTACTATTTTTTTGAGTAATTCCATACATTATTACATTTGATATTTCTAAAATTTTATTGTTAATTTCATTATCTATACTTCTATTTAAGTCTACTATTACCATATCATAGTACATCGATGCATTTAGTATAATAGTTGGATATACTTTATAAATATCTTCATATTCCATTTCTTTACTATCATATCCATCTAATATTTCTAATCTATTTTTAAAAACTATTCTTGTATAATTTGTAATTATTTGAGGTGTTATTTTATTACTGTTTACTGCTTTTGCTAATCCTTGTATTCCAGAGTCTACATTTACTTTTTTGTTTGCATCAAATAATCCTGCTAGACCTTTTCTTTGTTTTTGTTCTTGCCAAAATGCTTCTTTTAATTCACTGTTATTATATGTGGATATTAATAATATTTTATAGTTATGTTCCATAGCCATTTGTGTTGCAACTGCTATTGCTGCAGATGTTTGTCCAACTTCTTTTTTACACTGACTCCAAAATGTTACTATAGCCATTTTAATATCATCCCTTTCTTAAAAGTATCTACCAGAATTTAATTGTAAACTTCTATTTAATCTCTTTTATCAAAGTTTCTTAAAGCTTTCATAAAATTATTTATCTCTTCTTCACCTAATAGTTCTTCTGCTATATATTGCAAGCTTTCTCTATATTGAGCACTTAAATTTTTAAATCTAATTCTTGATAATTTCTCATTATCTATTATTGCAGTTTGGTCACCTGCTTCCAGTGGGAAATATATTCTATATTCGTCCCATTGGACTTTATAACCTAAAGATAAATAATTTAAGTATTCGTTTTCTTCATTTGAAACATCTTTTGAAAATATCACTTTACTTAGTTTAATTGGTTCCTTAAGCTGTTCTAATATACTTAATCCTTTTTTTATTGAATATAAAGAAAACGATGTTACAAAATAATTTTTATATGCTTGTTTTATTTTAAAATTCTCAAAAGATTCATAATTATCTACATCTATTAATATAAAATCATAATCTAGTTGTTTTTTGCCTAAATACTGTGCTATATTTGTATAATTATCAAAACCTATTGCTATATCTATTTCATAAAAATTCGTAACATATGAAATAGTAGGGTTTATAGTTGGTACGATATATCTTGATTTTCCTTCTACTGTACTATCTATCACTAAAACTTTTTTATTTGTTATTGACAACATTTTAGCCACATATATAATTAAATCTGTTTTATCATAAGCACCTAAAAATCCTACTATTTTCATACTTTCCTCCTAATTAGATGTAGCTCCATTTAAAGCTTCTAAATACTCTTGTCTTAATTGTTTTTGTTTTTGTATTTGTTCTTGAATTCCAGTTTCAACATTATCTGAACTTTCTGCAGAATAATTATTTAATTGATTATTTACATTTCCATTTCTTTGGTCTGCATTGTATCTTGCCCATAGTGCATTTTTTGCTTCATTAACAACATTTGGGTTTGTATTTATTAACTCCATAGTTTCTCTGCTAATTGGATATGTTGGTGTAGCCTTTTGCTGATTTCCTGGATCTGTATATCTACTTGCATAAAGTTCTGCTCCTGTCATTATATATGCTTCAACAATCGCATTACTCATTGTTAAAATTTCATCTTCTGACATTTTTATATTTATTGTATCTGATGATGGAATTCCTGCAACATCCGGAATTGTTACTTCTTTTTTTGATACTACTATATAGTCTACTCCATTTGGCATACGCATACGTATATCTACAAAATCTCCTGACTCTAATGTTGTTGGTAATGTAATCATATTAAATTCTTGATTTCTTACATCGTCTGTGTTTACTTCATCACTTTGTGCCACAAGTTCTCTTGTTAGCACTGTATTTGCTTTCATATTTACTTTTGCTATTAGTGGAACTTCTTTTAATTCTACCTCTTGTGTTTGATTGTTAACTCTTTTTGTATAATTTCCTTTGTCATCTTGACTTAATCTTATTTTTGAATTTCCTTCTTGTATATACATTCCATTTGAATCTGTAAATATTTCATTTCCTTTGTTATCTTGTAATAAATATGATGAAAATGTACTTGAATCACTTACAGCATTTGATGGCACTGTATCTTTGCTAACAGTTTGCAAGTCAAGCATATTGCTTGTTACTACTTGTCCAGATAGAACATCTACATTTAAAGTATATACTTGTACCATACTTTCTTGTAATTTTCTTTCTTCCATTATTTTTGTATATAACATATAGCCTAGTCCACATATAACTATTCCACAAATTAATATTGTTACTAATACTCCCATCCAAAAAGATATTCTCTTTTGTCTTTGCATTGGATTACTTGACATTTATTTTTCCTCCCTTTTTTACTTTTATCATCTAAAGTTTATTTTACACCACAAAACGACTAAATTCAATAAATTTAGTCGTTTGTTATTAAAATATAATATTGTTGTAATATTGTTGTAATATTTATAAAAAATATATATTACAAAGTTATTATATGTTTTACTTGTAACTCCCAACTGCGAACAATCTATAAAAGATTAATAAATTAAGGTATGAATTTATTAATCTTTATATCTTGTAACTTGTCGGTCCCCGCGAATTGTTACTACGTAAAAAATATAATAACTTTGTAAATAAATTATATTAATTTATTTATAATTTCTGCAACACCATCGCTGTTATTATCTTGCGTTACAATATCTGCTATTTGTTTTATTCTTGGATTTGATTGTCCCATTGCTACTCCTAGTCCTGCATTTTTTATCATTTTCTCATCATTTATATTGTCTCCTATTGCTATTACTTCTTCTGATTTTATATCTATTAATTTTAATAATTGTAGAATAGTTGTCCATTTATCTACATCTTCTTTTGTAACTTCTGTATAAAAATATTCTATATCATTTTTCTTTGTTCCTTCTTTTATTACTTTTTTACACATATGTGATACATCTAATACATCTATTCCTTTTATACTTTTTATTTTTCTTATTATACTTGAAAATATTATTTTGCTTTCATCACATATTGTCATTTTTAAAAATTTTGTATTTTCTAATTCTTTTACATAATTATATACATTTTGTACTATATTTATGTTTGTTCTTTTTTCTGTACTTTTTTTACTATTTTCGTAATTATAAAAGGCTACATTGTATTTAAGTGAATTTGCTATAACCATTGTTTGCGTATATATATTATAATAAATACTATTTTCTTCACATATTTTTATTAATTCTAATATTTTGTCTTTTTCTATAAAATTCTCATATTCTATTTTTTGATTTTTAATGTTAAATAACATTGATCCATTTCCAGAAATATAATAATTATCTGCACCTATTTGTTTTGCAATTGTTTCAACTGATGTTCCAATTCTTCCTGATGCTAGAACCACTTCTATTCCTTTACTTATAGCTTGATTTATAGCTTCATTGTTTTTTTTGCTTACTTCTCCATATGAATTTAGCAAAGTTCCATCTAAATCTATTGCTATTAATTTATACATAATATCCTCCATATTAATATTTTAATTTATTCTAGAATTGATTTTATTAATTGCCTATGCTTTAACGATTTTCCTTAAAACATTATTTTTTTAATTTGTTTTTATTTATATGAATTTCAGCTATACCTTTGAAGAACGGGCGATGACGACATCGCCCTCTATAAATAATCTGTCATCTATTTATTTTACTTTTTAATTATTATATACATTTATATATTTTTGTCAATTTTCATTTTACAAAAATTACCAGAATATAAAAAATAAAATTACGCATTCTAAATATTGAAAAAGCAAATTTAAGTTTTTTCGATTATATTAGAAAATTTTTATTTTCTAAAGTAACAAATCAATTCATTATACTTATACTTTTATAGATTTGTTTATACACTAAATTATCATTCCTAGGAGGTGAAAAACAATGGCAAACTCAAAGAAAGTAGTTCCAGAAGCTATGACAGCTTTAGATAAATTCAAATATGAAGTAGCTAGCGAAGTTGGTGTTAACTTAAAAGATGGATACAACGGTGATTTAACTTCTAAAGATGCTGGTAAAATAGGTGGACAAATGGTTAAAAAATTAATAGAACAAGCTGAAAGAAACATGAAATAAATTAGCATTTATTAAACAATAGCATTTTTCTATTAAAGCATTTTAATCTAAACTTATTTAGGCAGAAAATTAAATTTTGTTTTTATATATTTTATTTATAAGATACATAAAGGCAGGATTTGATTTCCTGCCTTGTTTATTTCTTATTATATTACATTATTGGTAGGATTATAAAAATCTCCTCACTCTCAAAAACTGTGTACTAATTTAAAATTTTATATTTTTCAAACATTCATAATGCGATATTACTGCGACACTTTATTTAATTCTATATATTTTTTAGGATCTTTATTTGATGTTCCTACCCATTCGATTAATCCTTCGTTCTCAAGTTTTTTCAATATTCTTTGAGCTGTTTTTCTATCCCTTTCAATATATTCTGCAATTTGTTGTGTCATAACATCACCTTTATCAAATATAAATTGAATCGTTTTTTGTTTTATTATATTTAGATTTTTCCATTTTTGATTAATATTATTATCCTTTGTATAAATATATGTTATATCTCCAACCCATTTTTCTTTTGGTTTTGTTGCTTTGAAATCTTGTTCTAATAAGTTTGGTTTATTTGTATCATCTACTCTTTTATTTCTTACATAATTATATTTTTTCACTACTATACTTCGTATTCCTAGTTTTCTCATCCTTCTTGCTACTCGCTTTTGACTTGTTTTTGTTCCTTTACTTGCTAGTACCTTCTGTATTTTGGGTGATCCATATCTTCTTTTTGATTCAGTATATATTTCCAGTATTTTTTTGTCTAATTCTTTATTATTTTCCTTATATCTGTTTGTTTTGTTATTTTTGTGATAGTAATATACTGAATGATGTATTCCCATCTTTTGCTAACATTTTCAACTGTCCGATTTTTTCGGACACTTCAATATTTTCTTGGTCTTTTATTATTCTCAACTAAAACTTCTACAACATCTATGACTGAAAAATACCAATCCTCTTTGTACCATTCTCTTCTTATTTCTTTTTCTTCGAATATTGCTAATTTGTTTTCTTGCATAATACCACTTCCTTATTTATTTTTTGCTATTATATAACATTTTTCTATTGTTGTCAAACATTTGTTTTTGTGTCATAAAAAAAGCAATTATTTAAAATTAAATAACTGCTTTTTTATCTATACCCTTTTCATTTTCTCTATAACTTTCGTAAATTTTTCTCCATCTTCACAATATATTTTAGATTCATGACTTGTATTTCTTATATAATCCATTTTTAATAATTTTTTACATATTTTTTCTCCATGTATTGTACTAGCATCAGCCATTACTTTTTCTATTTTGATATTTCTTTCAAATAATAAATCTAATATATTTATGCATCCTTTTAGAAGATTTGTTATTACTCTATAATTGTTTCTATATCTTTTGTCTATTGATATAGAAGATAAATATATGTAATATGATTTATTATCTTTATATTCTTCTATTTGGCTATACACTACATCTGCTTCGTTTATTTTATCTTCATAAATATCATAAAAGACTTCTTGACTTAATGGTAATATATTTACAAAAGCTATAATTTCATTATTACTATTTTTTAGTCCAATACAAGTTAAATTGTTTTTCTTATACCAATTTAATACTTCTTCTGCTGGTGTTATATTTTCATTTGGAAAATAAGAATGTTCTATATTTTCCATCATTTCAAAGTCTTTTAAATCAAATTTATATTCTATTTTTAATTTTTCCATACATAATTCCTTATCTTTTATTTAATCTGTAATTTTTTGTCTTTAAAATTTCTACTAATTGTTTAACATTTTTTATTTCTACTTCTGTAATAATTCCACCTCGTGCCAAGTCATCTATTCTATGAAAATCTGAACCAGATGTTAGTATCTTATTTGTACTTTTTCCATATTCTAATGCTTTATCATTTCTTGATACCTCATCTTGACATCCATTAAATACTTCTATTCCGTCTATATATTCCAATGGTGCTAGTTGTATATCATCTCTAAAAGGATGTGCTTGTACTAATAAATATTCTTTTTTATTACAAATTTTATATAATTCTTCTAATGTATATTCATATATCTTTTCATTTTCATATAGAAATTCTTTATCTATTCCATATATTAAATAATCACTATCAGTTATTTGTAATGTAATTTCTACTCCTAATAATATATTCATTCCTAGCTCATTCCCATATTTCTTTGCCATATCAAATCCTGTATATACATAATCTATTTTTTCTTTCCAAGATATATCTCCTAGTATATCCATTTTACTTTTACTACAATGATCTGTTATTACAATTGTAGAATATCCTTCTTTTTTATATTTTTCAATCATTTGCTTAGCAGGTATTTCTGAACAAGAACTAGACTCCTTTGTGTGCAAATGTAGTTCTGTTAAATATTTATTCATCGACTTTATGCTCCTTAATTTCCCTTTTCATAATTAATTTATCATGTTCAAAACCTTGTTCTTGATAAATTTTTATAGCCTCTGGATTATCACTTGAAAGTTTTAATTCAATAATGTGATTCTCCTTTGCAAATTTAATACATTCTTTTATCAAATTAGTTTGTATCCCTTTTCTTCTGTATTCTTTCAATGTAAATACATCACAGATATATCCTTCAATGCCACTTTCTACACATTGTGGCATATATTTTATTACTTGTAATCCACAAGTTGCAACTATTTTGTTTTCTATAATCTCTATAAAAAAGAATATATCTTTGTTTAAATGCTCTTCCAAATAGCTCTTTGTTATTATATAAAATTCTTCATCTTTATTTGGATATAATTCTTTCCAATCATCTTTTTGTTGCATTACTCTTAATTTTGATATTTCTTCTATATCTTCATATCTTGCTATTCTAAACATAAATTTCTCCTAAATCAATATTAATTATGCTAAAATCTTACCATAAAATAACAAAAAAATAAAGTATATAACAAATTAAATTATTACATACTTTACATTTTAAGTTTTATCTCCAAACATTTAAAATTTTTTTATCAAAATTATACTACTCCGCATACCATATCAACCTCTATCGTTACCTTAATTTTATTATTTTCTACTCTTTTAACCTTATTTTTACCTTTTCTCTCAAAACTAATAAAATCCTCAAAAGCAGTAAATTCAACTATTATATCGAATCTTTTAGATATAGCACCGAGCAACATTCCACATGTTTTCATCTAAAAATCTTTTAAGATTTTTGTGGTTAGTTAAGTAACTTTAAATCCTTGAAATTGTAATGATTTTTGACATTTTTTTGATAGATTTTAGTAGTATGAATATTTCTAAAATTTTAGGCTATTTTGTAAATTATTTTTACTTTGGTTAGATTTTAGTTAGATGGTTTTACATAACAGAATACTTACTATTTATAATATGAAAATTTTCATTCAATATTATTATTTTCTTTTATCTCATATTTCACATTTAATATATTTTCTTCATCATCTACTTGAATATTCATTTTAAAACTACAATTATTATTAACTAGTCCTTTTATAAAAAATCTATCCAAAATCATTATATTAGACAATATTTTTTCTTTTTGCAATAATTCTTTTATTTCTATCCATTCTGCTGTATTTTCTTCAAATTCTTGTGGTTCTCCTTCACAATCATTACAAACAAACACATCAAAATCAAATATCCTATTTGGATATTCAATTATCATATGTCCTTTATAATTTAGATTTTTTACCTTTAATCCTGTTTCTTCCTTTACTTCTCTAATTGCTGTTTCCTTTGGTAATTCCATATTTTCAATTTTACCACCTGGAATATCATAATATCCTTCTTTTCTATTTCCTTTTTTATATTTTGTAACTACTACTTTATTATCTTTTATCAAATAGCATCTTACAGCTTTTCTTACTGTTTTAAACATTACTTTCCTCCAATCTTATTTTACTTGCACAAACTTCAACAATTTTACTTGGTTTAGGATTTACATCTATCCTTTCATAATCTCTATATAAATATTCTTCATATTCCTGTATATAATCTATTTTAAATCCAGCTTTTAATAAAAATTGTTTAATTGAATCTTTACTATGTAATCTTCTATATATATATCTAACATTATCTGTTCCTAATGTTTTTATGTCTGGATATTTAGTAATTCCTGTTTCTTCATTAAAAGTTGAACCTTCTAATTTTGCTTCCCATTCTTCTATACTTCTAACTACTATAAAAAATTTATTCACATTTACATGATTATATTAATTTAACTCTAATAATAATATAATAAAAAAATAATTTATCTATTATTCTTTTATAACTACAATCGCCTATATTTCAATACTTTTATATAAAAAATACACCGAAGTGTACGCACTCTGCATATCCTCTGCAATTTTTTCTTCTTCACAGAGTATTAGAAAGCTTGTCTTTCTATATGTTCACAGGAAAGCCTCTGCTTTCCTTATCCTGCCCTTAAATTTTTCTAAAATTTAAGGGTAACTAAAAAAGAGAAGTATCTTGTAAAAAATACTCCTCCAATTAAAACTATATAAGTTACTCATATATAAGTGAGATCTAAAATCTCAAATTAGATTAATCTATATTATTATTATATTAAAATTTTTAAAATATATGCAAAAAGAGTAAAGTTTTGAACCTTTACTCTTAAATCAACCTTATATATTTCTATATAAGTAAGCTCCACCTTACGTGGAAAATATTTGTTAATTTAATTATACCATAATTTTAGGCAATGTCAAGATTTTTTAAAAGTCTTTTCTCTAGTCTTATCATAAATTCAGGTGTCATTTTTCCTATTTTATAAATTAAACGAGATTTGTCTATACAAGAGATTTGTTCTGCTTTCGCTTTAGATGGTAATTTATTTAGTTTTCCTTCTTCTAAGTCTGTTTCCAAAATCTTTTCGTGTGTATCACATAACCTATTAGAACTAGAAATTGGTATTACAATAACTGTACTTGATACACTATTTTTATATGAATCTTGCATAATAATTCCCATGTGTGTATTACACAATTCTTTTCCTACATTTTGACCAAATTCTATTAAATATATTTCTCCTTTTCTTGGTCTTATAGGGTGTAAGTTATTTTTTTTGTTCTTCTCAAATTGTTCAGATTTATCATTTAAGTCAAACTTATATATAAACCAATCAAAAAGCTTTTTAAAATTATTTCTATTTATATATTTAGTAACGTTTTTTATAACATAATTCAACATATTTTAAGTATTTTTCCTCCACTCTTTTTTCATTTCATTTTCTTCTCTTTCATCTATTACTTCTTGCTCAACATCAATCAAATAAATTTTATCATTAAAAGAACCCTTTTTATTATTTTTAATTTTTCTAGCATTTTCTATATCTTCTATTGATATATTCCTGTCCTTCATTATAGCAAAAATAACTTCCATTAAATCAGCAAGTTCTTCTATTGAATGTTCTTCTACAAATTCATGTGCTTCTTCAAATAATTTTTTATCTAATTCTTTTAAATACTCATCATTATTTAGAATTTTAAAATTACATTTTCTTCCTTCCATAGAGTTAATATTCTCTGGTATTCTATCTCTTACTAATTTATTATAAACATATTTCATTTAAATCATCTCCAATTTCAATCATGTTTATATGATAAAACATTTGTTTTTAAAAGTCAATAGAATTTTCAAAATTTCAGACTTTTCTATTTTAAAATTTTACATAAAATTTTGCAAAAACATTGCAAAACTCTGCAGTATACTTTTAAAAATTAACCTGCTATACTTTTCTTATAAATATATTTTACTTACTGGAGGTATGAAAATGTGTAGTAATTATTCTCAGAAATATTATAAATCTATGTTTAAGAACTATCCTGATGTTATAAATGTTAAAGAACTTCAATCAATGTTAGGTGGTATTAGTAAAAAGCTAGCCTATCACTTATTGCAAAATAACATTATTAAATCCATTAAAATTGGTCGACAATATAAAATTGCTAAAGCTGACGTAATTTTATATCTAACCAAAAAAAATTGCTCATAACTAGATTTTTGATTAAATCTATGCTATTATAATTTCAATATTATAAATAGTAGGTAAATTCAATTCTGTTATGAACGAAAGGAGTTATTTATGCAAAATATAACAGAAAACCTACGTAAAACAAATATAACTGTTAGTTTACACGAAAAAAATAATATATATCAAGCAGTAATTAATTATAAAGATGATAACAATAAACGAAAACAAAAATGGGTTTCTACTGGAATTAAAGTAGCTCGTGGTAATAAAAGGTTGGCTCTACAAAAATCTGAAGTATATAGAGAACAATTTGAAAAATCTTTTAATTTACAAGAACGTATTAAACAAGAAAATGATGAACAGGCTAAAAAAAGTATATGCTATTTAGAGAAAAATTGCATATAATGGATTCTCGTAAATATTATGATGAAAATATTCTTTATTTTGACTATCTAAAATTATGGATTGAGAAAGTAAAAAGTAATCTTGAATTAACTACTTATACATCTCATTTACAAATGATTAATTCTAGGATTAAGACTTATTTTTCTTTAAATCCTATTAAGTTATTAGAATTAGAGCCTATACATATTCAAAATTTTTATGATATTTTATTAGCTGATTGGCTAAAACCCACTAGTGTTATTCGTTATCATGCTATTATCAGGAAATCACTTGATTATGCTTTTAAAAATGATTTAATTGTTAATAACCCTGCTGACAAAGTAAAACGACCTAAGAAGAATATTTTTGTTGGTTCATTTTATTCTGAAAATGAGTTAAATACTCTTTTTGAAAAATCTAAAAATGATCCACTTCATTTAGTCATTTTACTTACAGCTTTTTATGGTTTAAGAAGAAGTGAAGTTTTAGGTTTAAAATGGTCTGCTATTGATTTTGAGAATAAAACAATTACAATTAAGCATACAATCATAGAAATCAAAATAAAAGGTACAAATAGAATTTTAGGAAAAGATAGAACTAAAACAAATGCTAGTCATAGAACTTTACCTTTAACTGATGAAATTATATTTGCCTTAGAACTGGCAAAAAAGCAACAAAAATATTATAAAAGGAAATTTAAGAAAAACTATAATACAAAATATGAAGAATATGTTTGCTTAAATCCTGACGGTTCTATAATTAAACCTGATTATGTTACAAGGCATTTTCCTCTTTTACTTAAAAATAATGGTTTAAGACATATTAGATTTCACGATTTAAGACATTCTTGTGCTAGTTTATTGTTAGCAAGAAATGTATCTATGAAAGCTATTCAAGAATGGCTTGGCCATTCTGATTTTTCTACTACTGCTAATGTATATGCTCATTTAGATATAAATTCTAAGTTACTATCTGCTGAAGCTATATCTTCTGCTTTTAGTTTTAAGAATTAAAAAATCTAGCTTAGCATTTTTTCTAAACTAGATTTACTTATTTACAATTTTTCATAATTTTATTTATATTTAATTGAAATTTTACTTTGGTTAGATTTTAGTTAGATATATAAAATAAATTGTCTAACTTTTAATCTATCTATCTTTACAGTAGAAATAATTTCAGAGTTATTTAAGATTAAGCACTGCTACACACTCCACATGTGTTGTTTCTCTCTGGTTGCAGTATTATTTGAATGTTGTTTATCGCTTGTAGCAGTAAATTTATTTTTGCAATTTATTTCTGTTCCATTTTTACAAATAAATCTTATTGTATATGGATTGATTGTTCCATCTTCTAAAGTTTCTCCTATTACTACTTTATCTATTAAACATTCAAAAACATCTTTATCAAATTGGGCTATTTTATCTATATTTTTAAATAAACTTTTAAACTTGTTTAATCTTTGTTTAATGCTTTCATTTCTATTTGTTTCTTTTAGTAAACTTTGTATTTTATTTTCTATTTTCAATAATTCTACATTTAAGTTATCAAATTTTTCTGTATATTGTTCTTTATTGATTTTCCCTTCTAAATTTAGTTCTAATAGATTAGCAAGTTTTTTGTTTATTTTTTCTTTGTCTTTTTCTAGTTTTGTTACTATTGTTTCTGTAGTATTTTCTTTTAATATATTTTCTATTTTTTCTAAAAAGTTTTCTACTACTTTTCTATTGTCATTACAGAGTATTCTATATCCTTGTATAAAACAATCTTCTAGTATTTCTTCTGGAATTGCTTTACAATGTGGGCATTCTTCTTTTCCATGTTTTGCTCTTTTTATACATTGCCATACTGGTTTTGCACAGTTCCTATTTCCATTCCAATTTCTTCTTGTTAGTAAACTACCACAAAAGCCACAATATAATTTACTGCTAAAAGGATATTTTTTACTATAGTTATCATTTCTTCTTCCTGTTTCTCTGTTACCCGCTCTTTTTGTTCTTATTTCTTGAGCTCTATCAAATAGTTCTTTGCTAATAATTGGCTCATGGTGTTCTTTTAAATAATGCTTGTCTGCTTCTCCTAAATTGCTTAATCTTTTATGTGATATTGGATCTATTGTAAATGTTTTGCCCATTAGCACATCTCCAATATATTTTTCATTTTTTAGAATTCCTCTTACTGTTGACTCACACCATTTTGTTCCGCCTTTTGGAGTTTTTATTCCTTTTTCTGTTAGTTCTTTTGCAATTGTACTTGAACCTACACCTTTAACATATCTTTCAAACATATATCTTACAACTTCTGCCTCTTCTTCATTAATTGTTATTTCTTTGGTTTCAAGATTATAGTTATATCCATAACAACCATTGTAGCCAATTAATTCTCCTCTATCTTTTTTCATTTTTAGTCCTAGTAGAACATGTGAAGATATGTTTTCGCTTTCTTGTTGTGCCATAGCACTTAATAAAGTTAATACTAATTCTCCTTGCCCTGAACCTGTATTGATATTTTCTTCTTCAAATAGTATTGCAACATTTTTCTCTT
>CAOKLQ010000006.1 GCA_948469315.1 uncultured Clostridium sp. | reverse complement strand
ATATAAATTTTAGATTAATACTAAAATAAGAGTTTTAAAAAAATGTTTTAAAATATAAATGTTGTCATAAGACATTGATAAATAAAGACTTTGAGGTGGTTTGTAAAAGCTACCACCTCGACCAAAAAAAGGAGATATCAATTTAGATAACTCCTTTTTACATTATTTAATGAATACTAAAAAATTCTATTGTTTTTTAGCTATCTATAAAATTAAATCACTTTTTACATACATACACCAATTATCAAAGTCTTTTTTGCTTATATATCGTATACTCTCAGAAGATAAATAATCGTTATGTTTTGCATAACTATTCCACTCCAGAGTGTTAGGTAGTTTATTGTTAATATTATAATATTCAATTAATCCTAATTTACTTTGATTATAAAAATATAACATACTGGAATTTTCATAAAATTTATTTATTTCACTATCTAATTGTTCACTTATATTTATTGTTTTTTGTGAATTTAAACCATATTTATCTATATATTTGTACATTTTATTTTTTAAATTTTTGATCATTAATATCCCTCATATTTAAATAAATCTTTAATATCTACTTTTAGTGCACGGGCTATTTTACAAAGAACAGATATTGTAGGTTCTCTTTCGCCATTTTCAATGTAGCCAATATGACTAGCACTAACACCACTCAATTTAGAAAGTTTTTCTTGAGAGAGATCTTGCTTTTCTCTTATTTCTCTTATATATATTTTTAACATGTCTGCACCTCTGTGCTTAGTATTAACCAATTTATTAAAGCATATACTTTAACCACTATGGTGGTTTTTTAAAAAATAGTATTAAAATTTAAAGAAAAATTATGTAAAACTTGAAAAAACTTACAAAATATGTTAACATATAATTATGTGAATTAAAATTTATTAGAGTATTTATTACTAGAATGGAGAAATTTATGAGTAAATTTAATAATAAGGAATTTGAGAATAGCCAAATAGAAAAATTAAAACAAGAACAATTAATAAAAAGCATTTTAAATAGAAGCAATTTAGAAAAAGAAGCAACAATTCAAGCTGTAAAAGAAAACACATATAAATCATTAAAAGATATTCAGCAGAGAAAAGCTGAAATTCTAAAAAGAAAATTGCATGAGCAAAATATTGAAAATGAAAAACAAATAGAAGAAAAGAAGAGATTAATAAGAACTGTAAATACAGAAGTTAACAATTCTAATAGGCAGGAAAGACAATTAAAAGAGCAAAGAAGACAAAATGTAGATGAAATTTTAAAAGAATTAAACATAAGAAATAATAACAAAGTTTTAAAACAATATCAAGAGATAAAAAGAGAAAAATTAGAGAAAAGCGAAAATGAAAAATTAAGACAAAGAAATATAATACAAGAAAATAAAAGAAAAAATGTACTTGCTCAATTAGAAAAAAGTAAAGAAAATGAACAAAGAGAAAGAAAACTAAAACAAATAGAGCAATTAGATAAAAAGGAAATAATACAACAACTTAATGAAACTATTATTCAAAATAGTAGTACAGAAATTAAGAATGAAAGTAATACAAGTAAAGCAGAAAGCAAATTTGATATAGTAAAAAGAAAGATATCAAATTTTAAATTGATAAAAGCAATAAATGCATATAGAAATAATATGAAATATTATTATGGAGAAAATGACGTAGGCAGCAATTTTGATGAAACTGTAGGAAAAACAACTAATTCTACAAAAACTAAAAAAGAAACAAGGAAAAATTTTGCTGAGGCATTACATAGTGTAGTAAACCATAAAAAAGCACAAGAAGAAGCACAAAATCAGGTTACTCATAGATTTGTACCTAGAACACATTAAAAGTTAAATAATCTGAATAAAAAATCACCTAAGTAATATATATTATTAAGGTGATTTTTTTGAGTAATTTATTAAAAACAACATTAATAGGTTTATTTTTTGGAACATTTGGAACTACAATAGGAGGAATTATAGGAGTAACATTTAAAAATACATCAAATAAATTTTTAAGTTTTATATTATCGTTTGCATCTGGATTAATGACAGCAATAATATGTTTTGATTTAATACCGGAGGCACTAGAAATAAGCTCAGTAATAAATATATTTATAGGAATAATAGTAGGAGTAATAGTTATGATAATATGTGATATGCTTGTAGAAAAAAAGTTTAATGCAAATAAACAATATACAAATAATAACCTATTAAAAACAGGAATAATAGTAAGTATTGGTCTTGCAATACACAATTTCCCAGAAGGATTAGCAATACGGAAGTG
Source organism: uncultured Clostridium sp. (assembly GCA_948469315.1). GTDB lineage: Bacteria > Bacillota > Clostridia > TANB77 > CAG-508 > Merdicola. The sequence continues at coordinate 107,074 of CAOKLQ010000006.1, read as the reverse complement.
GATTTGAGGCATCATTAAAACTAGGACTTTCTTTAGCAATAGCAATTTGTCTACATGACATACCAGAAGGAATATCAATGGCAGTTCCAATGAAAAGTGGAGGAATGAAAGTTTCAAAAATAATTTTTTACGTTATATTATCAGGTATAACAACAGGAATAGGTGCATTTTTTGGAAGTATAGTAGGTTCAATATCTAAGCAGATAATTGCAATGTGCTTAAGTTTTGCAGCTCGGAGCGATGTTATATATAGTATCTCGGAGAGTTAATTCCAGAATCAAATAAATTATATAGTGGAAGAATGACAGGAGTAGGAAATATAATAGGAATAACAATAGGAATATTAGCAATAACATTATAAATTTTTATTGCACTCAAAAAATAAATATGCTAAAATTCTTCATGGAGGATCAAAAGATGAAAATAATGTTTATATGCACAGGAAACATATGTAGAAGTGCTATGGCACATAGTCTATTGGAAAAAATGAAAGAAAATGAAGATATAGAAGTTTTCTCATGTGGAGTATATGCTGAGGATCGGAGATGAATCTACGTATAATGCGCAAGAAGTAATGAAAGAATATGATGTGGATTTAAAACAGCATAAGGCAACAAATATAAGAAACTCAAAAATAGAAAATATGGACTTAATATTATGTATGACAAAATCTCACAAAAATATTGTATTGCAAATGTATCCAGGATTAAAAGATAAAGTATACACTCTAAAAGAGTATACAAAATACAAAACAGAAGAAGGTCTAGATATAAAAGATCCTTGGGGCTATGATATAGAAATTTATAGATTTTGTGCAGCACAAATTTACGAATGTATAAAAATTTTATTGGAAAAAATTAAACTATAGGAGCACCACACATCGTGCTCCTTAATAGTGCAAAAAAATGTTTGTAATATATATTGACATTTTATATCTAAAAATATATAATTTATAAAAAGTATTTAATAATATATAGTAGGGACGTGGCGTGCTACGTCCTAAGAACATATAATTTAATTAAAAGGAGAAAATAATGCAAAATATATTAGAAGGGTTAAATGAAAAACAATATGAAGCAGTAATTAATACAGAAGGCCCAAGCTTAGTAATAGCAGGTGCTGGAAGCGGAAAAACAAAAGTATTAACACATAAAATATCATATTTAATGGGAGAAAAGAAAATATCACCATGGAATATACTAGCAATAACATTTACAAATAAAGCTGCAAACGAGATGAAGCAGAGGGTAGAAGATTTAGTAGGGGATGTAGCTAAAAATATGTGGATAGGAACTTTCCACTCTATTTGTGTACGAATTTTGCGTAAATACATAGATAGATTAGGGTTTGAGAATTCATTTGTAATATTTGATACATCAGACCAAAAAACACTAATAAAAGAATGTTTAAAAAACTTAGAAATAGATGATAAAATGTTTACAGAGCGATCTATGCAATTTGAAATAAGTAATGCCAAAAACGAAATGCTAGAGCCAGAAGAATATATGGCTAGGGCAATGGGAGATTTTAGAAAAGAAAAAATAGGGCAAATTTATAGCCTATATCAAAAAAGATTAAAAGAAAATAATGCAATAGATTTTGATGATATAATAAATTTTACAATAAAAATATTAATGGAAAATCCAGATATACTAGAATATTATACAGAAAAATTTAAGTATGTATTAGTAGACGAATACCAAGATACAAATAAAGCACAATTCACATTAGTTTCTATGCTTGCTTCAAGATATGGAAACATAACAGTAGTAGGAGATAACGACCAAGGAATTTACTCATTTAGGGGAGCAGATATATCAAATATACTAAATTTTGAAAGGGATTTTCCAGGAACAAAAATAATAAAATTAGAGCAAAACTATAGATGTACTGGGAATATATTAAATGCTGCAAATGCAGTAATTAAAAATAATGAAGTAAAATACAAGAAAAAATTATGGACCGAAAACGAAGAAGGTGGGCTTCCAATAGTTCATTTGGCAGATGATGAATATGATGAAGGAAGATACATAATAGAGCAAATAGAACATGAAAAGCATGAGCAATATTATAAATATTCAGACTTTGCTGTACTATACAGAATGAATGCACAATCACGTGCAATAGAAGATATATTAAGGAGAGAAAGTATTCCATATAAAATAATAGGTGGACTAAAGTTCTATGAAAGAAAAGAAATAAAAGATATAATTGCATACTTAAGATTAATAAATAACCCATCAGACAACCTGGCACTAAGAAGAATAATAAATGAACCAAAAAGAGGAATTGGAAAAACAAGTTTAGATAAAATTCAAATGTTATCAGAACAAGAAGGTAAATCTATGTATCAAATAATAAAAAGTGCAGCAGATTATGGATTAAACCGAGTTTATTTAAACTCAAGAGAATTTATACAAGTAATAGAAGACCTAATTGCAAGAAAAGAAGAAATGGAAATATCAGATTTAATAAAATCTACATTAAAGCAAACAGGCTATACAAAGGCATTGGAACAAGAAGATACAATAGAAGCACAAAATAGAATAGAAAATCTAGAAGAATTTTTAACAGTTGCAGTAGAATTCGAAGAACAAGAAGCAGATCAAAACTTAAGTAACTTTTTAGAGGGAATGACACTTGCAAGTGATATAGATGGAATGGATGAGCAGCAAGAAAGCGTAATATTAATGACACTTCACAGTGCAAAAGGACTAGAATTTCCAGTTGTATTTTTAGTAGGAATGGAAGAAGGTATATTTCCAGGAAATAAATCAATAGGTGAAGAAAAAGAACTAGAAGAAGAAAGACGACTATGTTATGTAGGAATAACAAGAGCTAAAAATCAGCTATATTTAACATGTAGCAAGATGCGTACAATGTTTGGATCAACAAGTTGCAATCCGATCTCAAGATTTATAAAAGAAATACCAAAAGAGATGATAATGGGTGATGTAGGGATCGGCGCGCACGGTGACACAAGAAAAAACGCATTTAAGGATTTGCCATATAATTGGAAATATGGAAGTACATCAAATGGAAAAATAAAAACATACAAATTTGATTCAGACGAAAAGACACATGTACAGGTGGCAAACTTAGATCACTCGAAAAACAAAAAGGAAAATAATAACTTTGCATTTAGAACAGCTGAAAGCTTTTTAAATAAATTATCATCTAATAAAACAAATGTAGATCTAAGTAAATATAAAGTAGGTCAAGCTATATATCATAAAAAATTTGGAGAAGGAATAATAATGAAAATAGAACAAGAAGTAGATGATTTAAAAGTAGAAATAAATTTCCAAAAATTTGGAATAAAAAGATTAATGGCAAAATATGCTGGGTTAGAGATTATATAAATAGTGAATAATTAAATGATATTAGGGGCGGATGTTATCCGCCCCTAATATCATTTTTTAGCAAATTTTAAATATATTCTTTGAATAATATAATAAAAAAAGTAAATAATATAAATAATAAAAAATTGAAAGGAAGGGAAAAATGGCAGATCTAAATCAAATGGAGTTACAAAATTTAAGACATTTAATAGGTGCACATGAAACAGCATATCAAAAATTAAATACATTTTCATCACAAGCAGTAGATCCTCAAATAAAGCAAATATTTGCAAAATCTGCACAAGATGCGTTAAATACAAAACAAAAGTTAATGGGGTTTTTAGAACAATAAAAAGTATATTTTAAATAAAAAAATAAGAAAGGAAGAATTATTATGGATGAAAAAATAATGGTAAATGATATATTAGCATCTGTTAAATCAGATTTAAGCTGTTATCAAACAGCAATAAGTGAATGTGAAAATATGCGGATTAAGACAAACTCTTCAACAAATAAGAAATAATGACGAAAGTTTTGAGTACGAATTATTCAAAATAGCACAAACAAAGGGATATTATAAACCAGCAGCAAAAGCAACATATACAGAAATAGAATCAGTAAAAAGTGATTTTGAGCAGTAAAATTAAATATATAACAAAATAAACATCAAATATATGTAGGGGTATTGTCGAACTGTGACTGAATATATGAAAATATTAAAAATAAACATAAGAAATTGTAGGGACGCGGCGTGCTGCGTCCTAATAAACTTTAGACCAAAAGCAAAGATATAAAAATACAATTAAATCAATACAAAATAACAACATTTAATATATCGTAAACATAATAATCCCTAAGAAGAAAAAGAAAATAATAGATAAAAAGAGAAAAATGAAGAAAAAGAAATAATATAAAAAATAAATAGTATTAATTATAAATTATATAAATTGAATAAAAGACATATTTAATATAAAATACAAAAAACAAAAGAAGGGGTGTATTAAAATTATTGGTAAAATAAGAAAAATTCTAATACATTTTAGGTCGTCTGTAAAGATAATATCCGTAGCATTTATAGCTACACTTATAACAATAGGAATGGTATTTTTTGTATATCATCCAATATATGCTGTATATGTTGATGGAGAATTAATAGGATATAGTGAAAATAAAGCAAGGCTGCAAACTAAAATAAATAACTATATGGACGAAGGAGATGGTGAAAGCGTCGAGTTTGTTGATATAGAGAAGTTGCCACAATATAAATTATGCTTATTAAAGAAAAATATAACTACAAATGATGATGAGATTTTCGAAGACATAAAAAGTACAGGAACAAATTATTATACATATTATGCAATTGTTGAAAATGGAGAGGAAAAAGCATATTTAGAAAAATTAGAAGATGCACAAAATGTTTTAAATGAGTTATCAGAAAAAAATAGTGAAAATAAAGACAAAATATCTATAGAACAAAAATATGAGACAAGTTTAAATAATTTTGTAACATCAGAGCAAGCAGTTTCATCATTATATAAAAGGCAAGTAAAATCTAAAAAAGAGGTTGCTTCTACTGTAACATCAAGAGGAACAGAAAAAATAAGTACTTCAACAGCCATATCAAATGCAAAGCCAGAGCTTGGAGTTAGTTTAGCAAGGCCAGTATCAGGAAAAATAACAGCACGTTATGGCGAAAGAAGCAGTGTACGTTCAAGCGCACATACAGGATTAGATATAGCTAATTCTCATGGAACCCCTATAAAAGCAGCAGCAGGAGGAACTGTAGTATTTTCAGGAACAAAAGGCTCTTATGGAAAAATGGTAATAATATCACATGGAAATGGAATACAAACATACTATGGTCACTGTAGTAGTTTAGATGTAAGTGTTGGACAAACAGTATCACAAGGACAAGTAATCGCAAAAATGGGATCAACAGGAAATTCAACAGGAAATCACCTGCACCTAGAAGTACGTGTAAATGGTTCAAGTGTAAACCCACAAAAATATTTATATTAGACATAAAAATGATTGCAATAAATGCAATCATTTTTTTATCCAAAATATTTTATACAAGTTTTAATTGCACGATTTTCAATAATGACTTTACCATATTCACGAAGTTTATATTCCAAAATATTAGAATTATGCATATAAGTAGCAAATTCCGCAAGCTTAGTAACAAAAGGTTTTGTACATTTATAATCAGTATTAATGTTATTTAATAAAAGAAAATATGTATCTTTAAATAAATATAAAGAAATGTTTTTAGAAACTTTATTTATATTTTTTATTATATTCTCATCTAAACAATTACAAAATAAGATAAAATCATCAAAAGAATTAAAAGAATAAATTAACTTATTTTTTACAATTTGGGTATATCTTCTTTTTATTTTCAGAGTTTTTTTCTTGCTAGATGTACTAGATGACTCATTTGGCATATATCTTGTAACAGTAACAATAAAATCTCCCTTAGAAGTAACTAAAGCTTCAATCATAATTTTATAGTCTTTAGTATCAAATCCGACTTCTTTTTCAGCTTTTTCTAGCATATCTAAAAATAATTTTTGAGTATCTATAGAATTAGCCATAAAAGATTGGTAGTCTATATTTTTATCAGTTAAATCACTGATATTTAAAGTGATTCTCAATTTGTTTTCGTTTAATTTCTCAAATTTCATTATAAGACCTCCATAGTGATAGTAAATTTTAAGTTTTACCTATATAATAATTATACTCCAAAAATCAAATAATTGAAACAAGCAATATTTGGTAATTATTATATAATATGATTTTTTAAGAAAAAATGTAATAATAATATAGCATAATAAAATAAAAAAATAAATACAAATTGAAATAATTTTAAAATTTTCTTGAAAAAAAAGGTAATTACGTATATAATAACTAAGATAAAAATAAATTTCCGTAGAGGAAAAGGAGGAAAATAATGTCAACTAAAGATAAAAGCATATGGATATTAATATTATTTATATTTTCAGGTTTAGTATTAGGTGGATTAATAGGAGAAGTTACAAAAAATATTAATGGACTATGGTGGTTAGGTTATGGAGATTCATTTGGATTAGAAAGCCCACTAGTACTTAATTTAAGCATAATAAAATTAACATTTGCATTAATGTTTAAAATAAATGTAGCCAGCATATTAGGAATGTTTATTGCTATATTTATTTATAAAAAGGTAATGTAGAAATATACAAACAAATCAAACAACGTAGGGGTGGATTTTATGTCAACCAAAACAAACAAAAACATAGAATGAATTAATGTAAAAGACAAAAAAGTAAATATGGGGAAAAGGGAGCAGAAAGGATTTTATTTATGAAAATAAAGGAATTACCATCTTCTGAAAGACCATATGAAAAATTAGAAATGTATGGAGAAAAATACTTATCTAATTCAGAATTATTAGCTATAATAATAAAAACAGGTACAAAAGATTATACAGCTGTAGAGCTTGCACAGCACATTTTAAAATTAACAGATAAAAAAGGATTAGAAACATTAAGATATCTGCAGAATTTTTCAATAGAAGAATTTATGAAAATAAAGGGAATTGGAAAGGTGAAGGCAATACAATTAAAAGCATTATTTGAACTTACAAAAAGAATGTCAAGACCAATAGATAACATAAATATAAAACTGAAGAAATCAGATGATGTTGCAAATCTAATAATGGAAGAAATGCGATATGAAAATAACGAAATAGCTAAAATTTTAATATTGAATAATAAAAATGAGATATTAAAAATAAAAGATATTTCAATAGGAGGGTCTAATTATACATTTATAGAGCCAAAAGAAACTTTAGTAGATGCAATAAAAATGGGGGCACCTAGAATAATACTTGCACATAACCATCCATCAGGAGATTGTACACCAAGTAAACAAGATATACAAACAACACAAGAAATATTAGAGATATCAGAAAAGTTAGGAATACAATTATTAGATCACATAGTAATAGGAGACGGAAGATATACTAGCATAATCTCCGAAATGTTAAAAAATGCATGAAGATAAAAAACACAATAATAAGTAATTATTGTAGGGGGACGGCGGCCTTAGGCGACTCATTCTAAAACATATGATAAAATCAATATCAAATATAAAAAATAAATCAACCAAAAAGAAAGGATGTTAAACATGTTTAGATTTTCAAATTTTTCATCAAAAGATATAGGAATAGACTTAGGAACAGCAAATATTTTAGTTACAATAAAAGGAAAAGGTATAGTATTAAATGAACCATCAGTTGTTGCAATAGACAAAGAATCCAAAGAAGTAATTGCAACAGGGAATGAAGCAAAAGAAATGCTAGGAAGAACGCCAGATACTATAAAAGCAGTAAGGCCGTTAAAAGATGGAGTAATAGCTGACTTTACTGCAACAGAATTAATGTTAAAGAGTATTTTTACTAAGATAAATGATAAATATAATATTGGAAAACCAAGAGTAGTAGTTGGAGTTCCATCAGGAATAACAGAAGTAGAAAAAAGAGCAGTTGAAGAATCTATTATACAGTCAGGAGCAAAGGAAGTTTATTTAATAGAAGAGCCAATGGCAGCAGCAATTCGGAACTAATTTAGATGTTGAAGAGCCAAGTGGAAGTATAATAGTAGATATAGGAGGAGGAACGACAGAAGTTGCAGTAATTTCCTTAGGAGGAATTGTAGTTAGCAAATCTTTAAGAGTCGCAGGAGATGAGCTAGATGAAGACATAATAAATTATGTGAAAAGACAGTATAATTTAGCAATAGGCAGAACAACTGCAGAGCAAATAAAAAAGGAAATTGGATGTGCAATGGCTCCAATGACAATCGAGTTAATGTATGTAAAAGGAAGAGATTTAAATACAGGTTTTCCAAGAGAAATAGAAATAAATTCAAACCAAACTCAAGAAGCAATGGCAAATTCAATTAGTGAAATTGTAGATTTAGTAAAAGGAACATTAGAGAAAACTCCACCAGAACTTGCATCAGATATAGCACAAAAAGGAATTATTCTTGCAGGAGGGGGAGCACTAATAAAAAATTTGGACAAGCTATTAAGTGAGAAAACAGATATGCCAGTATATATTGCAGAAGGACCACTAAATTCAGTAGTGAATGGAACAGGAAAGACACTAGAAGAAATAGAAAAATTAAAACATGTTTTAACAAGTTCAAGCAAACGTGTTTAAAAAATAAGTATAAATACACAAATAAACACATGTCAAACAATGTAGGGGTCAGTCTTGACTGACCCACACAAATCAAAACATACAAACAAGCCAATTTCCCTTGTCATTAGAAAAAAGAAAGAAGGTAAGAAATGTATAAAAACAATAAAGACAGTATATTAGGTATAACTATAACAGTAGTATTATTAATATTACTAGTATTTATATCAAATATAAATATAGAAAAATTTTCATATATTGGAAATGCAGTCAGTTCATTAGTAGTTCCAATACAAAATGGTCTAACGTATTTAAAAAATAAGATGTCTGGGAACAATACATTTTTTACTGACATAAATAATTTGAAACAGGAAAATATGAACTTAAAAGTAAGAAATTCAGAGCTTGAAGAATCATTAAGAGAATTAGAAATGGTAAAATCTGAAAATGTAACTTTAAAAGAAGAATTAGATTTATCAGAAAAGTACTCTGAATATAAAAGTAAAGCAGCATATGTTATAGATAGAGATATTAGTAATTATAGTAGTGATATAATAATAAACATTGGTTCAAAAGACGGAGTAGCAGTTAATATGACAGTAATTGCAGATAAAGGTTTAGTTGGACATGTAATATCAGTTACAGATTCAACTGCAAAAGTACAGACAATAGTAGATCCAGCAAGTTCAGTTAGTTGTACAATATCTAGCTCAAAAGATGGAATAATTGTAAAAGGAACATTAGAAGGAAGATCACAATTAAAAGCATCATATATACCAATAGACTCAGAACTAGTACAAAATGATAGTGTAGAAACATCAGGTTTAGGAGGTATATACCCTAAAGGAATATATGTTGGAACAGTAAAAAAAGTAATAAACAAGCATAATATAGCAGACAGATATGCTTTGGTAGAAACAGCAGTAGACTTTTCTAAATTAGATACAGTTTTAGTTGTAATGAAATAAAGGAGGTAATTAAAGTGAAAAAGTTTGGACTTGTAATAGGATTTATAGTAATATTTCTATGTATTTATATATTACAATCAAACTTTTTTTCTTGGTTTACAATAGCAGGAATAAAGCCAAATTTAATAGTAGTATTTGTTTTATTTATAGGTTTATTTACAAATAAAGTGTATGGTTTAACATTTGGAGTTATATTTGGGTTATTGCTAGATATCTTTATAAGTAAAAAAATAGGATTATCAGCAATAATGCTTGGAGGGTTAGGTCTAATTGGTGCAATATTAGACAAAAACTTTTCAAAAGATAGTAAAATAACAATAATAGGGATGGTAGCTGTAACAACATTTTTTTATGAACTTATAAATTATATAATAAATTCAATGATATTTTCATATATATGGGAACCAAAAGAATTTTTAGTAAAAGTAATAGTAGAAGTAATATATAATTCAATATTAACAATAATACTATACCCATTAATGCAAAAAGTAGGATTCAACATTCAAGACATGTTCAAACAAAGCAAAATTCTAACCAGATATTATTAAAAAGTAAATGTCAGACATGTGTAGGGGGGTCGGCGCCCTTAGGCGACCCGTTCATGAACATATGCAAAAAATATGTTAAACTCTGAAATGCTTGGCGCCCCATACCAGGTGTTACATAAGTGTATCAATAATCAATGTTTTGACATCAATAAAACATATGGGTAGCGGGACATACCTTTAACCACAAAGAAATAACCCTAGAAAAAAGGTGTGTCCTCTATTCTTAGAAAGAAGAAAGGAGAAAAGATTGAAAAGTAGTATACCAAACACAAAACTTAGATTTAATTCTATTACAACCCTAATATATATACTAGGGATTATATTACTATTGCAACTTTTCAATCTACAGATAATACATGGTGAAGAATATAGAGAGCAATCAAATACAAGGCTTACAAGAGAAAGTATACTTGTTGCAACAAGAGGCTCAATATTAGATAGAAACGGAAATAAAATAGTAGGAAGTAATATGGGATTTAGTTTAGAACTATATAAAAGTAAAGTAGATAACCGAACACTAAATCAGACAATATTAAACATAATAGAAGTACTAGAAAAAAATGAAGATACATATATAGATACGTTTCCAATAAATATAAATGAAAATGAAATATTAACATTTAATTTTGATACAGAAGAAAAAATTGCAAATTGGAAAAAAAGGAACAAAATTGAAAATAGACAAAGTGTAGAAGATTGCTTTAATGCATTCAAGGAAAAATACGAAGTACAATTTGAAGATATACATATAGCAAGAAAAGTAATGGCAATAAGATACCAAATAGCTCAGGATGGATATAGTACGACAAAATCTATAACAATATCAAATAATATAAGCAGAGCAAGTGCATTAGAATTTAATGAAAGAAACGAAAGCTTTCCAGGAATAAGTGTAGTAGTAGAACCAAATAGGCAATATTTATCTGATAATTTAGCATCTCATGTAATAGGAACAATTGGAAGGATAACAGAAGATGAATTAAAGCAAAGATCAGATCAATATCAGTCTAATGATTATATAGGAAAAACAGGAATAGAGTATTTATTTGAGAATTATTTAAAGGGAAAAAATGGAAGTAGACAAATAGATATGGCAGTTAATGGAACAACAACTGAAGAATACATAACTGAGGATGCTGTGCAGGGAAGTGATATAGTACTAACAATAGATGCAAATTTGCAAAAAGTAACTGAGGAAGCTTTAGAAAATAACATAAAAAAAATAAATAGTGGAGGATTTTCTAAAAAATATGAAACAAACTCGGGAGCAGCAGTAGTAATGAATGTTAAAACTGGAGAAGTTTTAGCAATGGCAAGTTACCCAGACTTTAATCCACAAGATTTCACAAAACCTATGAGTTCGGAAGTATGGAGTAAATATAATACAGCAGATACTCCACTTGTAAATAAAACATTGCAAACATCCTATGCACCAGGTTCAATATTTAAAATGGTAACAGCAATAGCAGGATTGGAATCAGGAACAATTGGAATAAAAGATACAATAAATGATACAGGAGTATATCCTAAATACACAAATCCAAAATGTTGGATATATACAGACCATCATAGAGGACATGGAAGACTTAATGTATCAGGAGCAATTCAGCATTCATGTAACTATTACTTTTATGAAATAGCAGATAGAATGGGAATAAATACTTTAGTAAAATATGCAAAATATTTCGGATTAGGAACAAAAACAGGAATACAACTTCCAAATGAGAACTCTGGAACGCTTGCATCTGTAGAAACAAAGCAAAAGCTATATTCAGAGCAGTGGTATGGAGGAGAGACTCTTTCAGCAGCAATAGGGCAAAGTTATAATTCATTTACATTAGTGCAATTAACAAAATATATAAGTATGGTTGCAAATGGAGGAAACAAAATACAGCCAACAATTGTAGAAAAGGTTATAAATGCAGATGGCAGCGAAGTTTCGGGTCTAGAGATACAAAATTATATTAATCAAAAATTAGGTTTAAATAATAGTGAGAATGATGAAGAAATAAAAATTTCGGAGCAAAACCTAAAAGCAGTACTAGAAGGAATGGAATCTGTTACAGATGATCAAGGAGGTACAGCATACAGTGTATTTAGAGATTTTTCAATAGGAGTTGGAGGAAAAACAGGTTCAGCAGAAACCTCAACAGGAAAAGTAAATGCCTGGTTTGCAGGATTTGCACCATACAATTCACCAGAAATAGCAGTAGTAGTACTAGTTGAAAATGGGGGACACGGATACTATACAGCAGAAGCTGTAAAAGAAATAATGAGACAATACTTTGGGATGAACATAGAACAAATCCAAGAAGACATAACATCAATACCATACACAGAATCAATAAGATAAAACGGCACAATTATAAAAAAATAAACATATAAATAACTAATGTTCTGACATAGGTAAAACATATGGGTAGTGGGACATAATGGACTGATCTCTGATTTTGAAGAAATCAAGGACCTGTCCCATTGGTAAAGTTTAGGTCCCTGTCCTTAGAAAAAAGAAAGGATGAAGAAACATGGCACAAATAATAGAAATAAAATTACAAACAAATGAAATAATAATCAAATTAAACGAACAGAGCGCATATGAAGAGATAATAAAATCTTTAAGTCTAAAGTTGCAAGAACTAAAAAATCTATACAAAGAAGATAAAACACCAATATATGTAACAGGAAAAGTATTAAAAAATAAAGAAATAGAAGAAATAAAAAAAGTAATACAATCACAAATAGATGTTGAAATAAAATTTGAAAGTTCAAAAGAGCTAGGATTACACGGAATAAGAAAAACATATAATCAAGATGTAGGTAAGTCTAATACTTTATATCACAGAGGATCACTAAGATCAGGACAAAAAATAGAAAATGAAGGAAGCATAGTAATAATAGGAGATGTAAATTCAGGAGCAGAAGTAATAGCAGGAGATAATATAGTAATATTAGGACGATTAATGGGACTTGCACATGCAGGAGCAAAAGGAAACAAAAAAGCAATAATAGCAGCACAAAAAATAGATGTACCACAAATAAGAATATCAAACATAGTAAAACAAATAGAAAAAAGAGAAGATGAAGAAAATATATTATATACATATGCCACAGTGAACAAAGAAGGAAACAAAATAGAATTAGAATAAAATTAATTATTAGAAAAACTTTACTTAAAACTTGCGAATTCTTCGGGGGGACCGATGAGTATTGTTAAAGCGAAGCTTGTTACAATACCATTGGGGAAGGGCGAGCAAGATACCAAAATTGAATTTATAAATCAAACCTTTTTGAAGATTCGAAAGAACGAAGGTGTCTTAAGTGGTATGAGATTAAAAGGTAAGGGCAAAGCCCTGGGCTTTAGAAAAAGAAGATATTATATAATTATTATAAAAATTAAGATAAAAGAAGCAAAATAAGTGCTATAAATAACATTTCATCATGAACATCTTCATTATAAAGAAAAAAGATTAAGCAAATAAGCAAGATATCATCAAAATATAATTTAATTCCGAGAATTTCGAAGAACTCCTTTGTTCCACGTTTTTCATCTTCAGTAGAGTTATTTTGTTGTTTATCATTAAAGTAAGAGCTACCGCTCATCTACAGTATAATTATTATTTGAATTATGATTAAACTTACCCATTAAATTATAATTATGTAGATTATTATAATAATTAGTTTGGTTTTTATATTGCGAATATCTGGAAAATGGAGATGTAAAAGGACTATTTATCACTGGCATTTACATCACCACCAGAATTTTTAAAAAGATCAAAAACTTGACTCATATTAAGAAGACCAATATATTGGTCTACTTTGTTTTTTCTACTTTCTTTTAAATACGGTTTCAAAGACTTAAGAAGTTTGGCTCTTGGGTCGTCTTTTTTTGTATTAAAAGCATCCATCATAGTTTTAATTTTCATTATAGTTTCAAAATCAATATTAAAATTAGAAGAATTTTCATCTTCGTCATTTTGGAAATTATTATTGCTATTACTATATTTATCAGAAGAATTATTATCTGAATTATTAGCAAAATTATTAATTAGATTCTTCAAATCAGAAGAAGAATCCGAGCCTAGCATATCATTTAATTTATTCATTAATTCAGACATATCTTCGTTCATAAAAACCCTCCTAAAAAAGTATGTGAGTTTAATTTAATAATTATTAAGATTAAATTTTAAGAAGTAAGTGGGGACCTTTGAAAAAATTTTAGATTAATAATTATTAAATTAACTAAAAACTAATTATTACTATTTTTATTCAAATTCTTCTTAAGCTCATTAATAATCTCATCACGATTACTAGAATTCATAATTTCATTAGCTTTTTTAATACTATTTTGTAAATCCTTCTTATCTACTTTAGAAAGCATATTCATAAGACTTTTCATATCAAAATTATTAGAATTGTTCATAAAAATTGACCTCCTATTAATTAATATGCAAAATGCAAAATATAAATAACTATAATAATTATATGATGTAAAAAGATAAAGTGTTACATAGATGAGATAAAAAAATTAAAAACTAAAGCTTAAAAAATATATAGTTTGTTTTAAGTATGAAATTAACAATTTTAAAATTCTTACGGAAAACTGTAATTAGAAAGATAGTAAATAATCCCAAAACAAATATATTACGAAACAAAACAAAAACTTAATGAAAATGTAATAAATGAAAAATAAAAATGCCAAATGGCTTTTCCGTAAATAAAAACGATGTAATCTAAAAAATGAGCTAAATTTATACAATTGAAAAAGGTCTATAAAGAAAATATAATATAAATATATGTGATATTTTGTAAAAATTAGGAGGATTTAAGAAATGGTAAAACAAATACTAAACAAAATAATTGCAATATTTATAATTATGTTGCTTGCAATAATAAATATATTGCCAATAGCTACGAAAAGTTATGCAGCATTTGAAGAATTAGAAGAGCAAAAAAGCATTACATCTGATAAAAATGTAAGTTTTGATGCATTTTTTGTAGTAGAAGAAAAAAACACACATAGTATCTTTGTTAATACTCAAGATGAGGCTATAATAAATTTTGAAGTAAATGTATCAGAAGGATATTTAAAAGGATCTACAATAGAACTTAGAAATTCAAACTTTGAAATTATATCTATTGAAAGCCAAAGTATAGATTCACTTGTAAATACATTTGAAAAAAATAAAATAATATTAAATCAAATAAGTAGTAAGACTAAAGCTATAATATCTGCAAAAATAAAAATAAATCATAGTCAAATTATAGATATAGATTATTTAGCAAAAGAAACTAATGTAGAGTTTACAAGTAGTTACACAAATATAAAAGGAAAAGCTCTAGATGTAAATTCAAATATTATAGTTAGAGTAGATTACACAGCAGATGCAAAAACTATAATAGATACAAATGTACAAAAATATATGATATTAGGAAATAAAACTGTAATTCAAACAAAAGTAACATCAGGAATAGTAGACAATGTTTTACCAATAAAAAATACAAATATAAAAGTACAAGTGCCACAAATAAACAATTCTTTAGCACAAGATGTAAGAGTAGCAGCTGTAAATACTGTTGCTACAAATGGAATAGAAAATGGTAATTACTTTACAAATCAAAATTATACATATAATAATGAAACTGGAATAGTAGAAATAAATGTAGAAAATCTTCCAAACAATGAAAACAAGATATCTTGGAAAGATGGAGTAGATGAATATATAGTAACTTTTGTATATGAAAATAATGAAAATATATCAAATATAGAATTAAAAGCATCAAGCAATATAACAACATATAAAAATATAGAAGTAAAAAACGAAATAACAAAATCACAAGAAGTTAATTTAAATGGAAATAATGTAGATTTTATCTTAGATACAACTAAAAGTCTAAGTAAAGGATATATGTATGCTGGCTCAAACTATGAAACCCAGTATAAATCAATATGGAGTGCAAATATATCTTATGCAGATTTTACAGATGCATTAGTCTTTGCACAAGATACAGATAAATTTATACAACAAGATGGTAAAGATAAGTATGTAAATTCATACTATAAACAAACAAAAATAAACAAAGTAAACTTTAATAAAATATTAGGAGAACAAGGACAAGCACAAATATTAAGTGGAGACAAATTAGTAGGAATAATAAATAAAGATACAAGTTTAGATGAAAATGGAAACTATGTATTTAATTTTAATGAGCATATTTCAAACATCAAAATACAAACAACAAAACCAGTTTCAGAAGGAAAAATAATAATTGAAAATACAAAAATGATAACAGCTACAAGTCCATATAATGTAAATCAAATAAAATCATTTGTAAATATAGAAACAAACTTAGTAGGAAATAGTTTAGCACAATACACACAAGACATAAAACAAGTAACAAACTTATTAGAAACAACAACCAAAGCAAGTATGCAAATAGGAAAAGAAAATTTATCAACAGTAGTAACAAATGAAGATGTAGAAATAAGAGCTGTATTAGAATCAGATGATATGACTGACGATTTATATAAAAATCCTACACTAGAAATAAGTTTGCCACAAGAAGTTGAAAATATAAACATAAAATCAGCAAATATACTATTTACAAACCAAATGGAAATTACAAAAATAGAAATAATAAATAATCACATAATAAAAATAGGTTTAACAGGAGAGCAAACTCAGTTTATAACAGACGGAAACAAAGGAATAACTATAATATTAAATACAGATTTAAATTTAAACAAAACTGCAACAAATAAACAAACACAAGTAATAATGAAAGTTACAAATGAAAAGATGATAGATTTAGAAAATGAAGGCATCTCAAGTGTTAATACAAACATAGTAGCACCAACAGGAGTAATAGCACTAAACAGTGTAACAAATAAATTAACAGGAAAAACTGCAACATCTTTAGAAAGTAAGCAAGAAGAAGTAGAATTAGAAAGAAATATGCAAAGCCAAATAGCAACATATAAACAAACAATAATAAACAATACAAATAATACCATAAGCAATGTAAAAGTAATAGGAACAATTCCAACAAAACAAGATAAATATGGTTCAACAATAGATACAAAATTAATAGAAGCAATAAATTCTATAGAACAAATAGATTGCACTGTATATTATAGCGAAAACCTAAATGCAACATCTGATTTAGAAAATGAGAAAAATGGATGGACAAACCAAATAACCCAAAATTCAAAATCATATTTAATAGTAGTAAACGAAGATATAAATCAAGCAAGAGAACTTAACTTTACATACGATGTAGAATTACCAGAAAACTTAAACTATGGAGCAAAAGCGATATCATCATACAAAGTAGAATATGAAGAAGGCAAAAAAGATCAAGGGCAAATAGCATCAATACAAAATACAAATGTAGCAACATATTCAGTAGCACAAGAAAATAATAGAAAAAATGTAGTAAACACAGAAGAAGCAACAAAAGTAAGCTTAACAACAGGAGAAGGAGCAATATTAGAGGCAACATTAGAGGATAATACAGTAGACGGAACTGTTTATACTGGACAAGTTGTAACATATACAGTGACAGTAACAAATAAGGGAACAGAAGATGCTGAGAATGTGAAGGTAAATGCAAAGGTGCCTGAAGGAATGGTATATACACAATACAAAGAAGCAGAAGATGAAATTAATCAAGGAGAATACATAGAAGACTTAAATATAAAGAATGTAGACATAAACATAGGTAAGATTGAAAAGAATGAAACCAAAACCGTTAATTTTTATTTAAATCCAAAAGTTAACCAAAAAACTGTAATACAAGTAGAAATAAGTCAAAATGAACAAATAGTATCTTCAGATAAAATAGAAAATAATATAGAAAAGTCAATATTAAATATGTCTATGGAATTAGGAACTAAAAAAGATATTATAATTAGTAATAGATATAAATTTCAATTAAAATTATCAAAGCAAGAAAACGATATAGAAAATATAACAATAAAAATTAAAATACCAGATAATATTGAAATTGAAAAAGTATATATTAATGATGATGAATTAGATACTACTAAATTTTTTTATGATGAAAGAAATAGAGAAATAATAACAACAATAGATAAGGTAGAAGAAGATGTTATAACTATTTTTGTAAAATCACCTAACTTAGGAAGTTCAGGGAATATTTACGCTATTGTTGAATATGAAGATATGAAACAATATAGTAATGTTGCTAGTGTAAATGTATATGATATTAATGCTACAGCAACAGTAATAAGTAACAAGGGAGAATACATAAAAGCTGGAGAAGAAATACAGTATACTTTTGAGATTAAGAACCAAGGGGATGTTACCTTTAAAGACTTTATAAGAATGAATATAGCAGATGAACTAATATATGAAAGTGTTAATATTGATAATAAAAATATTCCAAAGGAAGACTTAAATTATAGTAATTCAAATAACAGCATAGCTGCGTATGTTGAGATAGAACCTAACAGTTCAAAGATAATACATATACAGTGTAAAGTTTATGAAAAATTAGAATTATATGAAGATAGAGAAGTGCAAGTAATAACTAATATTGAGAAGATCAAGTTCAAAAAGGAATTTTCATATATTATAGAAGCAAACATGACAGATGAAAAGGAAGATCCAGAAAAGCCAGTAGATCCAGACAATCCAGATATTCCTCCAATATCAAAAACATACAAAATATCAGGAACTGCATGGCTAGACAAAAACAAGGATGGAAGTATGAATAAGGATGAAATAAAGCTATCTGGAATAACAGTAAAAGCGATAGATCAAAATGGAACTCAAAAAGCACAAACAACAACAAAAGAAGATGGAACATACATATTAGAAAAATTAGAAGATGGAAAATATACAGTAATATTTGAATATGATACAAGCAGATATTTATTAACAGCATATCAAAAAGAAGGAATAGAAGAAAGTATAAGTTCAAATGTAGTAAAAGGGACATTTAATAATAAAGAAGTAGGAACAACAGATATAATAACGATAATAGATAGGAGTATAGCAAATATAAATATAGGTTTAGTAGAAGGCTCAAACTTCGATTTAAGCTTAGATAAAAAAGTAATACAAATATCAATGGCAAATACAAAAGCAACAAGTACAAAAGCATATGATACTAAACTTGCAAAAATAGATTTAGACTATAAATACATAAATAGTACAAATTTAGCAATAAAATATGAGATAACAGTAACAAATGAAGGAGATATACCAGGAACCGCTACAAAAATAGTAGATTATATACCAAAAGAATTTGATTTTAGCACAGAGTTAAATAAAGACTGGTATACATCAGGACAAAATATAGAAACAAAAGCATTAGCAGATACAATAATAAATCCAGGCGAAAGTGCTAGTATAACATTAGTATTAACAAAAAGTATGACAGAAAGTGATAATGGAATATATGCCAACACTGCAGAAATAGCAGATATATATAATGAATTCGGTGAAGAAGATAGTGACTCAATACCAGGAAATAATAAAGAAGGAGAAGATGATATTTCAACAGCAAATGTAATACTAGGACTAAAAACAGGTGGACCTATAACATATATAACATTAACTTTAACAATAATGACTCTAATATGTATAGGCGCATATGAATTAAACAAAAGAGTATTAAAAATTTAGAAGAAAGGAGGGAGAATATGAAATTAAAAAGTAAGATAAAATTATTAACATTATTAACTATTTTTATAGTATTTTCAATACTTTTTTTTCGATATATTGTTAAAGCAGTTAACGTTTCATTAGATGATATTAAAAACAATAAGTATGATTTTACAATTTCATATTCAGAAGATGTAAAATCAGATGTAATTCATAGAGAAGAAAATATTGAAGGAATAACTTATAATATTTTTTGTAGAGAAAAAAATGGGAGTTTATATGGAAATAGTAAGGGAAATCCAATTTACTATTATAAGAAGACTAATAAAGATAGATATATAACTAAATCTAATGATGAAAATGAAAGAAAATTAGCAAAATTATTATGGGAATGTGAAGGAGATACATATAAACAACAAAGGATATTATGGGCTTCAGAAGCAAATACTGGAACTGAGGTGGAATATTCTAAATGGAATAATACAACAGTAGGAGAGTATATTAAACCTGAAATAACTATTAAATCAAGTAAAGCCAAAAGTGAATTAGATGGAGATAATTATAAAATAGGACCTATTAAAGTTGACTATAAGGGAGGAACAAATGGGGAAGCTTTTTTAAGTGATGTAATAGAAATTATAGATGCAGAAACAGATGAAATAAAGTGTAATATAACTTATATTGGAGAAATAGAAAAAAATAAAGATTTCTATATAAATGTTCCAAAGAATGAATTAAATGGCATAAGAGGAATAAAAATAAAGATGGAAGTAACAGGTTATTGGTATTATGCTGATTACATCAATTATATTGGAACAGGATATGTAGATAATAATCCAGTAGATTCTTCAGGACAAAAATTAATCGCTATACACACAGATGAGGCTTATGAAAAAGATGAGGATACTAGTGAAGTAATTAAACTTGCTGCTCCTCGTCTTATAACAACAAAATACATAACTAATATAGAGCACCAAAATGGAAGTAAATGGAATAATAGTACAGAACCTGCAGTAACTGTTAATACAAGTAAAGAAGTAATGGCAAGTGATAGATATAATTTAACAAAACAAAATACTAATAATATAAATTTTGCATATGGAGATATAATAACATACAAAATAAGAGTATATAATATAGGAAATGGAGATGCTGATCTTACATTAGATGAATCAGACTCACAAAAAATGACAGATGGAACTTCAAAGAAGGTAATTAATAATGGATATGTATATGATTATTATAATAGTAATTTAGAATTTGTAGGTGATGCAAATATATGGGAAAAAGAAGGCAATATAATGAAAGCTAATGTTGCAAAAGCGTTTAATAATACTACTATAGAAGCATGTTTATCAGAAAAGCCAAGTTTTGTAGATGCATCTATTAAATTTAAGGTTACTGGAGATAAAAATGCTACTAAAATAGAAGTTACAAACAATGATTCTAAAACGCAAAGAGATGATAGTGCACATTTAAAATTCCTACATAAAATAATTACTAAAGATGCTGAAGGTAAAACAATAGAAAGAGAATTAACAGAACCTATTGTTTCAGTTAACAATAATATTGCAGTAGGAGAAAAAGGAAGATTTACATATAATTTAAATGCTTCAAATCCAACAGTGATGAATGGAGATATATTAATATATTGTATAAGATATTATTCAATAGGAGAAAATTCAACATGTTTAACTTATAGTCTTGAAGATAAGTTTGGAAATGGATTAATTTATAAATCTGCCTCTGGAGGAGAAGTAATAAATAATAGTGATAATACACTAACTATAAGTCCTCCCAATGTATTTTTAGATGGATGCACAAGTAATTACATACCATATCATGATATATATTTAGAATTTGAAGTAAAAGTTAATCCTAAAGATATTGCATATACACAAAACAGTATAAGTGGTACTAATTCACTACCACCTAGTAGACAACGTACAGGATACGAAATAAAAGGAAGAGTATTTATAGATGAAAAAACTCTTAGTAAAGAAGGAAAAACGACAGATCCAGGAAATGCATTACTTAATGCAGAAGAAAAAGAAAATGATACAATGGCAGAAAATGTTAAAGTAGAATTATTATATACAAACGGAAATAATGTAGCTGATGAATGGATTGAAGGTATACCATATATACAAGATAAAGCAACGAAGGAGTTATATCCAACTGTGATATATACTAATAATAAAGGAGAATACACATTTACACATTTACCAGCAAGAGAAATAACAATAGATTCAGAAGGAAACATAGTAGGGAATGAGGATATTTCAACCCCATACCGCATACGTTTTACATACAATGGGCAAGAGTATGAAAATGTAGCATATAATGCAAATAAGAGAGATTTAAATAAAGAAAATGATCCAACTGCATCATATGCAACAGAAGGAGATAAGAATAGAGCAAATTTCAACAGTAAATTTACAACAATAAATTCTGCAAATAGTACACAATACACTTTGAAAAATGATGAGTATAAAAAAGTAGCAGAAGGAAAAGGTCCAAATGGAGAATATAACATAAGTTCTTGTACAGGATCTAATGGATGGGATAGTCAAGATGGGAAAATAAATGTAGACACAACATATAAAGAAAATGTAAATTTAGGTTTAGTAAAAAGAGATTTTGACTTAGAGCTAACAAATAAACTTGTTTCAATGGATATATCTATAAATAATGTAAAACAAACATTAAATAATATAAATAATGGAGGAATATCTAAAAAACTTGAAAATCAAGATGTATATTTTAAAGCGTCAGACTATAACTATACAGATGAAAATGATAATAATAAAGAATTAAGTGTTTGGGTAAATTACGAAATAACAATAAATAATACGTCAGCAGATAAATTTAACGGAATTTTAAATAATATAAACTTATATTATGATGAGAGATTTGATGTTATTGAGATACCAAATGGACTAGAAAGTACACAGATTTTAGGAGTACCAGGATTTAAGGGAATTAATATAGATTTTAGAGGAAAATTAATATCAACAAATGCAGAGGATGCATGTACAATCAAAATAAGATTACACTTAAATAGAAAAACAATACAAGAAGCATTAGAAAATGATAGTCAAAGCATGATAACATTTAATACAATTGCAGAAATAGCAAGTTATAGATCAACATATGATGGAGATATATATAATAATGGACATGGAGAAGGAAATCCAAATGCAGGTAAAATAGATGAAGATTCAAATGCAGGAAGTTTTAAAATAGGCGATTATGTAAATGCAAATACAGATCAAAAAGAAGAAATACTTAAAGAAGACGATACAAGTCGTGCAATAGGAATACAACTTAAAAAAGATGGAAATTCAAGAGCTTTATCAGGAATAGTATTTGAAGATGCAACAAAACAAGAAGAAGTAGAAAATAATGAGTCAAAAACTAGATTAGGTAATGGCGAATATAAAAAGGAAAATGGAGACAAGAAGATTCAAGGTGTTACAGTAGAATTATATGAAATAGATAGCCAGGCTCCAATGAAGGTTTATAATGAAAGAAACTGGAAAG
Source organism: uncultured Clostridium sp. (assembly GCA_948469315.1). GTDB lineage: Bacteria > Bacillota > Clostridia > TANB77 > CAG-508 > Merdicola. The sequence continues at coordinate 83,863 of CAOKLQ010000006.1, read as the reverse complement.
AATCAGCGGTAATATCTAACGAAAATGGAGAATATACAATAAGCGGATTCATACCAAGTAATAATTATGTAGTTAAGTTTACATATGGAGATGGAAAAACGGGAATTTACAATGCACAAGACTATAAATCTACAATAGACACAACAAAAATTAACTATGATACATCAATAGCAGTAGATGCAGAAACTAAATCTACTGAAGGAGAAGACAAATATTGGTACAGAAGTGCGAATATAAAAAATAAATCTATTGCAAAAGATGAAGAAACCAAAATGACAACTGAAAATTATGGAAGTGGAAGAACATTAACAAACTCATCTGCAGTAAAATTAGAAGATTATGAAAATGTAGAAGAAGGGGATAGGAAGATATTCCAAAACAAATCAACAACAGCAAGATTTTGTGTACCAATAAGAGATAATGGAAATAAAAATACAAATGAAGAGAAATATGAAATTGAAAACATGAATTTAGGACTAGCAGAAAGACCACGTTCAGAATTAACAATAACAAAAAATGTAGATCATGTAACAATAACAGCAACAGATGGATCAACAATAATAGATGGAACACAAGGAGCAAAAGGTATATCTTGGACAGACAGATATGTACAACCAATAGTAGATGAAAACTTAATCTATGGATCTAAACTAACAGTAACATATAAAATAAAAGTAGAAAACACAGGAGAAGTAGATTATAATCCAGGAGAAACTAAATTAGATATAGATAATAAATCTTCAATTATAGGAACAAGAAAATTCTATGACTATGGTATACATAGAGAAGAGCAAGACATTATAACTACGAAAGCAGACAAAGTAATAGATTATACAGATAATAATTTGACATATGATGAAAATGAAAAAGCTGCACCAAATGTAGAAGAAAATGATAAATTAAATAACTATTATTGGTCAGAAGCAACAAGTATGGAAAGTTATCTAGATGAAGCTTCTAAAGACTATTATAATACGGTAACAACAAAACTAATAGCAATAAAGTTAAATAAAGATTTAAAACCAGGAGATTTATCAGAAGAAGTATATTTAACACAAACAAAGATATTATCACAAAATGATGTAAATGACCAAATGGCATATGATAACTATGTAGAAATAATAGAATCAACAAATAGTGCTGGAAGAAGAAGTTATCATACAACTCAAGTACAATCAGATGGAATAACCTTAAAAGGAAATTACAATGAAATACTATTATCAGATATAGGAAATAGAGGAATACCAGTAAAAGAAAATATGACAAGTGAAAATGGTAACTATCTAGTTCTATCAATCCCAGGAGACTTAGGAAATCCAAAAGAGCCTACAACCACACTAAATTTTGAACCAGATTCAAGTTCAGCACAAAACATACAAATAGTACAACCATTTGGAGATGAAAAAAATTACAACATAACAATTCTAGCAATAATAATAACAACATCAGGTTTAATTCTTGCAGGAGGAATATACCTAATCAAGAAAAAAGTCCTATAGAAATAGGTATAAAAAATAAAAAAAGAACCTAGAAATATCTAGGCTCTTTTTGTTTTTGAATTTAATATGCATAACAACTGTTAATACTTAGTTAAGTTTGTAATTCTTACCGCTTTTAAGTTTTAGAGTAGTTGCAAACTTGGAAGATGTTTTAACACGCAAAACTTTAGATTTTATCAGCTTACTTTTTTTACCATTTAAATAGTAAGCTTTAGAGTTTTTTTTAAGATATAGTAACTTACCTTTTTTAGTAAACCAAACTCCTTTAACCTTTTTTATCTTCTTTCCTTTATAAGAAAGAGTTGATTTTTTCTTATTAAAGGTAACTTTATTAACAACTTTATTATTACTATTTATAAGTTTAATAGTATTTTTTGAAGTAGTAACTTTTTTTATTTTAGCTACTTTTTTCGCTGAGGAAGTTACCTTTTGCGTAGAATCTGAAGGTGGGGTTGAAGGAGTTGGTTGTGCAGAATGATTTGGATCTGTTGTAGGTTTGTTATCTGGATTTACTGTAGGATATGGGTCTGGTTTGGATGGTTTAGGTTTTGAACCTGGAACTGAGATTCCATTTTTGATGTAATTTTTTAACTCATCAAATGTAGGCAATGGAATTTCTTCTTTATTAGAATCATAAGAGTAGAATTTATAACCATATGCACAATTTAAGTGAGTATATAGAACAATATCTGAATTAAAGAAATGTGGAATCATATTTTCTCCTTCTAATTCATAATTTGTCCAATACAAATCAGAACTTTCTTGAAGCCAAAGTGTTCCATAATCATCACAACAAGCCCAAGAAATATTATCAAATGAATCAAGTGTTATATCATAATAATGATCATTAACATAAAGTTTTACCACAGGTGTATGACCATCACAATATACTACTCGACTTGGGATGTTATCAAAAGTATAATGTATCTCTTCAGCAAATGGAGTGATAGGAGTAACATCAATTACTTTTGCTTCAACTACTGATATGTGTACTACAATAGACATAACAAAAACTGCAGCAACTAATAAAAAAGGTACAAACCGCTGTGTGATTTTCTTCATAATAATATCCTCCTTTAGGAAATAAATAAAGTTTTCAAGGTACAAATACATATTAAATTCATTTAGACTATTTATAGTCTTCAAATAATAATATAAATAATATATTACAATTTACATAAAATGTCAATAGGATATATATAAAAAATAGCAGTTACAATTTGATAATTCGACAAATTTTGACAAATAAAATTTTAGGTATATTTTTAAATATGTGTAATATTTTAGTTTAGCTATCTAGTCCAAAGTTGGAATTTTGCCATTTATGTGACACATTTAAAGTAATTATCAAATAGCAAATAGTGAATAATTTTAATAAAAAAGCAGAAAATAATAGCAAAAAACTTTTTTTAGTGATATACTATAAAAAATATAGGAGGTATAAAAATGAGTGAAGCGCAAGAGTTAAAAGATAGGTTATTTAACACAAAAACTAATGGATGGGAAATAGCAAGTAATGAAGAAAAAAATAATATTTTTGAATATGCAAATGGTTATATAAAATACCTAAATAAAGGAAAAACAGAACGAGAAATTATAGCAAACAGTAAACAAATAGCTGAGGAAAATGGATTTAAATGTATATGTGAATGTGAAAACTTAAATCCAGGAGATAAAGTGTATTTTATAAATAGAGAAAAAGCTATGTACTTAGCGATAATCGGAGAAGACAAACTAAAAGATGGAATAAAAATAATAGGAGCACATGCAGACTCTCCAAGATTAGACTTAAAGCCAAATCCATTATATGAAGATGGAGGGTTAGCATATTTTAAAACACATTACTATGGTGGAATAAAAAAATACCAATGGACAACAATACCACTATCTATACATGGAGTAATAGCAAAAACAAATGGAGAAAAAATAAATATATGTATAGGGGAAGACGAAAATGATCCTATATTTACAATAACAGATTTATTACCACATCTAGCACAAGATCAAATGGAAAAGAAACTAAAAAATGGAATAGAAGGAGAAGCTCTAAACCTTCTAATAGGAAGCATTCCTTACGGAGATCAGGATACAAAGGTATCCGAAAAAGTAAAACTAAATATATTAAATTTACTTAATATGAAATATGGAATAACAGAAATAGATTTTTTAAGTTCAGAAATAGAAGTTGTACCAGCATTTAAAGCAAGAAGTATGGGATTTGATCAAAGCATGATAGCTTCATATGGTCAAGACGACAAAATATGTTGTTATACAGCTTTAACTGCAATGATGAACATAAATAACCCAAAAACAACATCAGTATGTATATTAGCAGATAAAGAAGAAATAGGAAGTAGGGGAAATACAGGAATGCAATCAAATGTATTTGATACATTTATATCTGAATTATTAAACAAAACAGGAGAAAATAGACCGAACCTATTAGATAAAGTATTTGCAAAATCAAAGATGTTATCAGCAGATGTAGATGCAGGATTTGACCCAATATATGCAAACGTTTCAGAAAAGAATAACGCATCATATTTAGGACATGGAATATGTATGAACAAATATACAGGAGCAAGAGGAAAATCGGGAGCGTCAGATGCAAATGCAGAATATATAGCTGAAATAAGAAGAATATTAGAAGACAATAATATAAGATATCAAATAGCAGAACTAGGAAAAGTAGACCAAGGTGGAGGTGGAACAATAGCCTATATATTAGCAAACAAGGGGATAGATGTAGTAGATTGCGGAATACCAGTACTTTCAATGCATGCTCCATATGAAGTAACAAGTAAACTAGATCTATATTCAGCATATAAAACCTATAAGGCATTTTGGGAAAATTAGAAATTAGTTAATCAGGGGACAGTCCGTACTTTACAAAAAATGTAAAGAGAGGATAGTCCCTTTATTACATATTTTGCCCGTTTTGACATATACTTTAAAAATATGTTTGTATAATGTGAATAATGTGGAATAAAAAGATATTAAATCCACAGAACAACATTTCAGTCATAAAAAGCTGTAAAATAAACAATAATTTAATAGTGGATAATGTGGATAACTATGTGGAAAGTATTTGGAAAAAATAAATAGTATGGCTATTGACATATATTAAAAAAAATGATATTATAAGAATTGTATTTTTGACATGGGTCAGTAGCTCAGTTGGATAGAGCATCGGCCTTCTAAGCCGAGGGTCAGGGGTTCGAATCCCTTCTGGCTCACCAAATAATTAAAGACTAGAAATGCTTATATTTCAAGCTTCCTAGTCTTTTTATATTCCTAAAATAATGCAGTAGTAATGCAGTAGGTTTATTTCTATGATATTTTTGCAACTTGCTTTTTTACAAAATCTAATGAAGTTTCAATGTAGACACCTTCTGTAATATCACTACCTTCAACGTGTCCTGCTAAATATTGTATAGCAGATAAATCAATTCCAATTTCTTTCCAATGAGTTAGAGCAGTATGTCTTAATCTATGTGTAGATATTTCTAATGAACAGATATTATATTTCGCATTTAATCTTTTTAGCCATGAATTGACTTCACTAGGTGTTATAAATGTATTTTTTTCATAGTCCCAGAATAACAAGTTGTAAATATTTCTAATCTTTTTGTCGCATTGTTCTTCTATTATATCTATTAGTCCACTAAATAAGTTATTATCTAATGGCAAATACCTTTGTCCTTCGTCTATTTGTGTTTTCTTATTGTAAGTCTTTGTATGTTCTCCTAATATAACGTGATAGTGTTCGTCTTGTGTTAAAGTATTATGTACGTCAAATTGTTGTGTGTCTTTGTTATAATCGTCTTTGGAACGTGCTAATACTTCGCCAATTCTCATGCCTGATATGCCTTGCATTTTTACTATATTTCTGTAAGGGTGGTTTCTTTCTTCATTGTCTAAGATCCTATTAAGTTTTTCAATTTCTTTATGTGTCAAAGGTTTTACTTTTTGTGTTTTCTTCACAGATATTGGCTTCTTTAAGTTTTCGTCTAGCATCAAGTTATATATAAGTATTTTTCTTGAGGGAGAACAAGCAATATTAAATGATTTACCTAGTAATCTCCATATTTTGTCTATAACACTATTTGCATATTGTTTAATCTCTCCTTTTGCATCTTCTAAATGCTTTATAGTTACTTGTTGAATAGGAAGATTACAGAAATTAGAACAAGTCTTTTTTATTTGTTCTAGGGTTTCTAAGTCCCTTTTGTAGCTTCTACCACTTGTAATACCATCTATATGCTTACTTTCAATATGTTGTTCTGCAATAGTAACTACTGTTTCTGTACTTTTACAAATATAAGTTCCTGTATTTAGTTCTTCTTTAACTTTTGTAACTCTAGCCTTAAAGTCTTTTACTGTTTCTTTTTTCCTCTGTTTCATAGTCTGTCTATTGCCTTGTGTATCATAATATTGAAATACCCAACATTTTAAAGTTTCACTATGATAAAGTGAGCCTTCTCCATTGCCCACAGATTTAGTCTTTTTATTTTTTCTTGCCATAATAAAATCACTCCTTATTATTTACAAGAGTGATTTTTTGTACTATAATTAAATATAGGAAATCACTCTTGATTTTCTATGGGGAATTATTTTTTGAGCAGTTTGGTCACTAGTACAAAAAATATTCCCTGCTTTTTTTATTTAATTTTTTTATCTTTTATATCTTCTTTTAATTTCTTTAGATTTTTTTCAATATCAAACATAAAAGTATTTTGTAGTTTAGAAGCGGTAAAGCAAAGTGTTTTCCCAGAATTTATTTCTAATACTTCAAATACACCCTTATACTCATCCCATAAAAACAGAGAAATATAACCCAAAATACCATAATTCGCTTCATTTTCTAATAAACAGTTAATCGTTTCAATTCTTTTTGCAAAAGCTCTTTTGTTTGTAGTTGCTTTATCTCCTCTAGCTTTTAAATCTTCCAATACTTCGATTGATTTTTCAGTTAGTCCAAGTCTTTTATAAATTTCTTCATTATTAGTTTTTTCCATAGATTTACTCCGTTTTTACTAATAATATAACATTTATTTTTTGTTTTTGTTATCTTTCACAATGTTTTCGGCTTTTGAAATGTCTTTCAATGAAGTTAATAGTTGTTGAATTTCTAGTATTTTTATATTATCCATTTCAGAAAGAGAAAATAAATGCTTAACACCTGCTAAATCTTCTAGCATTACTGTATCACATCCATCAGTATTTTCTGTTTTATATTCATGCCATAAAAAATCTGAAAGTGTAGAAAGAAACGAAATATTATTTTCTTGTTCTAGTAAAAAATTTATTGTTTTAATCATAAAATAAGCATCCTTTATATTTTCTCCTTCAAATTTTTTTCTCTTTACTAAAGTAGATAAGAACTCTATTGCTTCTTCGCTTAATTCAAGTCTTTTATGTATTTCTTCATTATCTACATTTTTACATTCATGCATTCCTAATAAATTGTATATAGATACTTTATAATAGTTAGCGAGTGCAAAAAGATTATTAAGACTTATTAAATCTTGATTTTCAGTATTTTCATATTTACCTAATTGAGTATTAGAAATTGATACTTTTGTTTTTTTTTCTATGTTTTTTGATAAAGTCTCTAGTGATATTCCTTTGTCATGCCTCAAATCATCTAGTCTTTCTGCTAGTTTTTCCTTTTTATATAAAATAACTTTTCCTGTTGAGTTTCCAGCTTTTGATTTACTCATAAAATATCTCCTCGTAAATTAAAGTTTATGCAAAATGCAAATTAAAAAATTTTAAAGTTTTTAATTTATATACCGCACAAGCCAAAAATTTATGCTATTATACAAAATGTAAATTATAATTTTAACTTCAAAAATATTATAAACTATAATTTACAATATTGCAATAGTAAATTTTAAAAAGGAGGTATTTTTTTATGATAAAAAGTAAAGGAGGTAAAACCGTATGACAATAAATATCAATACAGACATAGACACACAGATTAAACAACTTGATGAAATGCTAGAAAAAATTAAACAACTTGAGGACAAATCGAAGCTTTTAAACTTCGTCACAATCGAGCAACTAGCGGAAGCCAGAAATTGTAGCATCAAAACTGCACAGGACATATTTAATGACAATTCTCTACCAGTAGAGGACTATGGCAAACAGAAAGTGGTAGAACTAAATGCACTTATCAACTGGTATCAACAGAGAAGAAGCAGAAAAAATTAGTGACCAAACTGCTAAAAAATAATTTATTAGAAAATCAAGAGTGATTTTCTGTATCTATTGTGGTATAAAAATCACTCTTGCAAAGAAAAAAGGAGAGAGTAAAAATGAATGAAGAAGAATTAAAAAATAATGTTAATACAGAAGAGGTAAAAGAAGAAATAGAAACAAAGGAGAATACTATAATAGAAATACAAGAAGCGGAAATTAACACAAACAATACAGAAGAAACACAAGAAACGGAAAAGAAGATAATTAGTAATGAGAAAAATGGGAATAATAGTGCTTCAATTGATAATTCTAGTGTTTTTCCAGAAAGAGTTTTACGTTATTATAATGAAGATGTACTTTTAACGGATTCTCCAGAGAAAAAACACGTTGATGATTATTTTAAAAGTGCTACTGACAATGATGAGGAAATAGAGAACTTGCTATATGAAGCAATAGGAAGTGCTTTTGCAGAAACTGCTAAATTGAGTAAATCGTTCATATTTTTAGGGAATGGACGCAATGGAAAAAGCAAGATTTTTAGACCTATTGAAAAAGTATTAGACGACAAATGTTCACATGAGCATCTTGAAGCCTTATCAGGTAGTAAAGCAGGAAGCAAAACTACAATACAAAAGTTATATGATGTAACCGTAAACATAGCAGAGGACCAAAAACAGCCAAAATACATTAACAATTCAATGCTTACAAGGGTTATTTCTGGAGAGCCTATATTAGAAAAAGGAATGGATAAACCTGTAAAACCTCATGCAACTTTACTATTTTCTATGAATGAGGTTGTGAATTTCAGAGAAACTTCATTAGCTATAACTGATAGATTTGTGGTTATACCATTTACTGTAACATTTACAGATGAAAAAGGTAATAGAAACATAAACATAGAAGATGAATTATGCGAAGATAAAGCATTGCAGGTAATTGTAACTAGATCAGTACAAGCATTTGAAAAAGTGTTAGACACTGGTAAATTTACAATTCCAGAAAAGGTAAAAAAAGCGACAGATGATTACTTTATGGAATGTAATACCGTAGCCGAATTTTGTACTTTAGTTCCAATAAAAACATTTATACATAAATCTAGGTATTATGAGGAATATAAGAAGTGGTGCAATATCAATAATAGAGAAGCTGTTGGTAATACTAAATTTGGTAGCGAAGTTTTAGGCCTTGGATATAGAACAGAGCGCTATACATTTAAAAAAGCAAGATACACTTATTATGCTGCACCAGATTTCAATAATGATGATAGTAGAATTATTTATGATGAATATCTTAATGCTGTTGGTATGGCTGAAGATACTGATAAAGCATTTGATGATAATTATATAAAAAAACATTATAATGATACCTTTAGTGATTATCTTTGTAAATACCTTTATTATCAACTTGATAATGATAATGGTGCTTATGCAAAAGAGTTCATGAAGTCTCGTGATACCTCTAATGATAATAAGTCAAATTCTTAATTGTATTGCCATGATAAAGGAGATAGGGTCAAACCTATCTCCTTTAATATGGAATTTCACTATGCCACTATGCCAGATATGTATTAGTAATAAAATATTTTCTCTATATTCAATAAATCAATTTTGCATGAAGTCTGTTATATTTATATACGAAGTATATAAATATACTATCAATATTTCGTATATAATATTTTTGTATAAATTAATAAAATAAACTTGCATGAAGTTCGTTATGTTTTTATACGAAGTATAAAAACAAGTATCCATTATTTTGAAAATTTTTTAATTTACTTGTTAAACATAATAAATTAATTTCATAGATCCATAAATGCTAACAACTAATTATTGGAATTTCACTATGCCACTATGCCAGATATGGTTTAGTCTAAAAACTCTTATATCCTATCTGTCGCCCTCTAGGCTCGATTTTAAGCTGTTTTATATACTACGGCGAAAAAAAATTTGTAAAAATAAATATACCCTCTACAAAGGCTATGTAGCCTCTCTAGTTCAATATATGAGGTATTGTTGCATAGCATCCTACATAAATTATATTAATCATTAAAAAAGGGCTTTTAACTTCAAAATTAAAAGTCCATTTCTTTAGATAATTCTTTTATAGTATAAACCTTTTTTGTTTTCTTATCGACAAACTGTATATCAAAATCACAAACATTAACAAACTTTAATATTGTATCAAAAGTTGGGTTACTATATTCAGTTTCATAATTTGAAATAGTATTTTCAGCAAGATTTAATTTTTTACCAATTTGTTCTTGGGTTTGCTTATTTATTTTTCTTATATTTCTTAATATTCTTCCTATCATAATAAAAACCACCTTTTTACTATTTATTGTAGTAAAAAAAGCAATTTTTATCATAAAACTTCGAGAAGCTTGATGTTTTATAAGAAATATGTTATAACTACTAATAGAATAGAGGTAATAGAAATGGAAGATATAAAAAGTTATAGTACACCAAATGGTACAATTTTCAAGTTAGATATATTTAAGGGGAAACGTGTTTTAATTGGCGATTACTCTAGTTGTTCATATTATAATACTAAAATGGTATTAGATAGTTTAGGTATAGAATATGTTATTGAAAATGCACCTTTTCCAATTTATGAACGTATTAGACGTGGAGAAAAGTTTGACGCTATATTTACTAATAACATTTATAGCTATGGTACTGGAGAGCAATTACTTGGCTTGTTACATACATTGGAAGATTTTAATATACCAGTAGTTATACATACTATTAGTGATAATGTAAATAATAAATTTTTGAACATGGGCTTTAATGGGTATTTAAAGAAACCTATAACTCAAGAAGATACTATAAAATTATTATCAGAACTGGGTTTAAAACCAACTAAAGATATTCAGACATAAAAAGAGGTTACCTTTATATTGGTAACCTTTCATTTATCAATTTAACGACATAATTAACCGCATAAATACCATTTTTGTTATATAATCTTTGCCATGCTTGTTCATATCTCGACCATTTAAAACCATGTTTCTTTAATGTAGTTCTTATTTCTTCATCTGGTATATTATCAAATATAAACTGTAACCTGTTTATTTCTCTATTTAATATTACTTTGCCACCAGTAAAGGTAATTTCCTCAAATTGTAGTTCTTCCAATTCTTGAATTTCTTTTATTCTGTCTTTTAATCTTCTTATGTCTTGATTAAGATAGGGTAACTCATACCATTCATGAGGTCTAGCTTTTACTTCAATTTTTGCTTCTTCAAGTTCTTTAATTCTAGCTTGTAGTTTTTCAATAGCCTGTGGATCATCAGAAGATATTGATTTACTATTATCAATGTTGTCTATTTTATTTCTATAATATTCTGCCTTTTCGCTTTCTTGTATAGATTTTCTCATTTCGTTGTCAATTCTTTCTAGGTCTTTTCTATGTCGTTTCTCGCTGTGGTGTCCTATTAAAATAGGTTGTCCCATTGGTATTACACTTGCTATCTTGCTGTGATTTTCATAATGTGCTTGACTTCTTTGTTCTGCTTGTTCTACTCGTTCTTGGTATCGTTCCTTTTTTTGTTCCTGTCGTTCTGCATAATCAATTCTTCCTGCCATATTTTACATCTCCTTTCTAATCTGGTACTGTATTATAGACTTCTTGTGTTTCATATTGTAAATAAACCAGTCCATAGTCTATATGTGAGAACATAGGCGATAAGTAACCATCTACTAGAGGTTGGTTGTCTAATTCTTTCCTTTGACAAGTACCACCTTTTTGTCTAATATGTGTTAAATCTTCTGTTAGTCCGTGTGATAAAGTTTCAACTTCTGCTTTAGTCATAGTTTGTCCGTTGTATTTTCCACCAACAAACTCATACATAAATTCTATATTTTTATTGTTTAGTCGGTTATATATCCATTTTGTAATTTTATCTAAAAACAAACCATCTTCTAGTATTTCATTTTCTTTCTTAATACTTACTTGAAAATCTGCAATTCCTTCAATGTTTAGAGTTTCAGCAAATGTTCGTACATCTATAAATTTTGGTGTGTTATTTTTAAATCTCCATATTGTTATTGTTCCTGTATTATCGCCATTATCTGTTATATCTATTTTAAAACCTCTTATTCCAGCCTTTAAGTTTATATCGTATTCATGTTCCTTTAATTTTTCAACTGCTGTTTTGTGTTCCATATTTTTTGATTCCTTTCATAATTCATTATATGTTGTATATTTCTTTATTCTTCAAATGTCTAATTCTATATGGTAAATCTAACTTGTCAAAATCGTATGAGTTTATTCCGATGTATAGGAATTATCACATTAGGTTTAACAATGTTGCAAACTTCAATAATTCCTTCAGCTGTTGCATGACCACTTGTGTGTAAATAATGGTATTTTCTAGGAACAAACTTAACAAGGTCTTGTTCTGCTGTTTTACCTTGTAAATATCCTAACCATTGAGAGTAAATGAATATGTTGTTTTTAAATCTAGGGTTATAAACAAATTTCTTTGAAAAGTAGTTGCTGCGAACTAACATACAAAAACCATTACTTACCATCTTTTTATACAATTTGCTATCAAAACTCTTAACATCAGAGAAATTATAATAATCTGTATATTTCGCACTATTTTTGCTTACATAATCAAGTATTTTCTTCTGGTAAATATCACATATAAATAGTTTTTCTCCTGCTTTTTTATTCGCATGATAAAAAGAAGCTATCCTGTCAATGTTAGTAGAAGCGCATAGTATAAAAATGTATTTTTTACTTTTTATTAAACTAATTGCTTCTTCTTGTAACATAAATTCAGATACAAAGTTTTCATCTTGTCTTGATAGTGTTGTATGTTCACAAATTAAAATATCAATTTTTCCTATTCTTTTAAGTGTTTTAGGTGTTCCTTTGCCCATAGGACCATGCAAACGGAAGTCTCCAGTATGTAAAATTCTCTTGCCGTTAGCTTCTATAAGAAACATATAACTGTCAAAAGCCGAATGGTCTGTACGAATAGGGGTTATTTTCATATCTCCAATTTTAAAAGGTACACCTTGCTTAAATATTTTAAATGTATGTATTTTATCAATATGTTCCTGTGTAATGTCTGTAACACCTGTATCTTTCATTTTATTTTGAAATATAGTAAAAATCTCTTTTGCCTGTTTTCCAATGTAAATAGGAACATCCTTACTAACTTGCATATATTCGCCTATATGGTCTCCATGATAATGAGTTATAAGAACAGCATCACATTTTTTACTGATATTAGCAATATTCACTTCTATTTCATTTTCACAATTAGGGAGATTAGAGCCAACATCAACAAGTATCTTTGCTTTTGTACTTTTAATTTCAGTTACACAACCACCAATTTGATTAACTCCTCTATGAATTTTGATTTGCATATAAATTCCTCATCTTTCGTATCTATATTTCATTTTTCCTAAACCAGTTCTATATTTAATTTTCTAAAACAGCATAAAAACCACTTTTTAAAAATTGCATCTATACATATCCCTTTGCATTGTTTCCATACTTTTTATCTTTTCCAAACTATAACCATGTCTATTTCCTTCATAATCGTTTTTAAGCCATTTTTAAGAAGGGGGAATATAAACTATATGTCTAGCTTTTATTTTCTACTTTATAATCTTTCAGAGTTTCAAAAACTTTGGCTATTACTCGTGCATAATCTATTGACCTATTTAGTACAACATTAGAATTTCCACCAAACTCTAAAATTGCTTTTATTGTATAAATCTTCAAATTGGGTAGTTTTTTCTTACTCAATGTTAAAGTATCAATTATTTCATTCTCAAACTTTATATTAGTATTTGCTTTTATAAATTTCATAACATAATTAGCATTGTGTACGACAATAGGTAGATCGCCTATAAAATCTATCAATTTATTTAAAGCTATATTTATTGTATCTGCATCTTTTAGCATATCGTTTGTTATTCCTGTTACTTTTGTTACAGCTTCGCATATAGGCTTCTTGAGGTTAATAAAAGTGGTAAAGCTGTCAATTATTCTCTTATTCCTAACCTTACAAACAGCTAATTCAATAATATTGTCTTTTTCTGGGTTTAATCCATCTGTTTCAATATCTATTGTTACATATTCATCTGATATTTTTCTTTTGATACACATATTTATTATCCTTTCATCTTAATAACATTTTAAATTCTGCTTCTAAACCATTTTTCTTGGGTTTTATTAAATTCTTTTTGCCATAATAATATTTATCTATTAAGTATTTTAAATATTTACTTGCATATTTGTCATTATATATTTTATCGATATATTCTTGTACCTCTGGAATATTCCTATTTTTGCTAAGTAATCTTAATTGTTCACTTATATTGTTTTTCTGTTCTATGATATTTTTTACTACTGGTTTTGTTTCTTCATATATCCCTGCAAATTCTTCAAATGTCATTTCCTTTTTTAAATATTCTATTAATCTCCCAATATAGTATAGGGCTAAAGCCTTCGTTCTGTAATTCTTATAATTATATTTTTCTATGTCTTTTTTCAGTAATTCGTAGCAATAATCCTTATCCATATTGTAAACAAATATACTCTGACCATCTTTACTTACATTTATGCAATTTAAAATTGCTTCTTCGGCTAATGCTTTTTTATTTTTTCTTTTTTTAGCTTCTTGTATATTGTTATAAACTAATTCCGTAAAATATTGTACTTCTTCTTCAAAATTATCCATTTCTTACCTCTAATAAACAATATACCATAACCATTTTTATTAATGTTATCAGAGGAGAGAAAAGGGGTAATTCTTTACAAGAGTAAATAAAAAAGCACCTACTAGATTTCTCTAGCAAGTACTTAATTTATTTTTTATATTTTACATTAATATATGGTAATTACTATTTTATTTACTATACCTTTTGCAAAACCGATAGTTAATCTACTATTACCACTTTCATAATAAATTACTGAAAATGCACCATTTAAGTTAGTTTCTGTTTTTGGCTCGTAATCAGTTCCAAATGTTGAAATAACATCTTCGCTTTTAGATCCAATAGTAATATTATTTTTTATAGAAAATTGAGAACTTGTAAGAAGATTTGATGTACTAGGTTTTCCACTTGAAAAATAATATGCTGGTATATCATAACTAATACTTGATACAGTTACATTTTTTTCTTTTTTAGATACATCACTACCTGTTTTTAAATCTAAAGATATTCCTTCTTTCCAACCATCTGAACCTACACGAGATCCAGAAAAAGTTTTATTAGTTGAAGACACAAGTTCTTCGTAACGACTTTCATTAATATTTACACCTACTTTTGTTAATTCATCTAATGTACATGGCAAACTAATTGAAGTTCCATTTATGGTAAGTCCCCAATTTTCTGATGTATTATTAGGTGTATTGTTGGCTTTATTACTTGGTAGATTTTTATTTTTACTCATAAAAAACATAACACTTCCTATAATAATAACTATTAAAAATACTATTAAAATTAAAATAACTTTACTAAATCCTTTTTCACTCTTAAACATAATTTTATTCCTCCTTATTAATTTTTCTTTTTTCTTATAATTAGCCAGAAACTTGGAATAATCAATATAACTTGAATATAAAACACATATTTAGATATATTGTAATATTCCATATCAAAAATAAAGTTGTCTGGTCTATTTTTATTAACATATCCTTTTAATTTAACGTCAAAAAAGTTTGGGTCTTTACTAGAATTTTTAATTTCTTTTGGAAGATTATCATCATTAAAAGTTAATGTATCGTGATATTCTATTCCTTTATATTCATATACAATATTACATTCGTATGTATATTCGGTTGTAAATCTAACCATTCCTGATGTTTTTATTGGGTAAATAACATCAGCAGTTACAGTATCGCTATTCAAAAAATGTAGTGTTGCTCCTCCAAATAAAATAAGATGTATAAGAAGAATTAAAATTATAAGAAGTATTTTGTTTATCTTATTATTCTTTTTTATTTTAGTTTTCTTCTCATTAATACTATTGTCTTGTCCTATTTTAGTTCCACATTTAGAACAAAATTCGCTCTTCTCATCTACTTCATTTCCACATTTGTTACAATACATATAATATTTTCCCCCTTTATATTTAATATCTAGCATAAGTATAATACAATATTCGACAAAAAACAACAATTTAGTCTTTTTCTTTTCTATTTTTAAAAAAGTAGTATATTCCATAAATGATTAATGCTAAAGCCATTATTCCTACTATTATCAAGCAGACTTTTTGTTCTTCTGGTGTCATTTCAGACCATGTTTTACCATTATTATATAACATAGACATTTTAAAATCTCCTTCCGTTATTGAATAAACTTATCTAGGGTATATTATACATTATTCATTATTGTTTTTCAACTATTTTTGAACTAAAATTCATTCTCTTTTAAACTATACATAATCAATGCAAGAATGTAGAATACTAATATAAACTAAAAATAGTTTAAAGGTGGTGCAAAATATGAGTTTTAAAATACCTAGTGGGTCAGATAAAGTTCAGTTTTCAATAAGAATAGATGAAGAGGACTTTAATATAATAGAGAAATTATCAGTTAAAAGTAAGAAGTCAAATAACTATGTTATTAATGCTATGATTAAATATGCAATAAATAATATGGATCTAAACGATATAAAAAATGTTAAAATTGAAGAGAAATAATAAAATCGATTAAGTTTTTATTTACTTAACCGATTTTTTAATGTATAATAAAACCATAGATAAAAATTAAGTAAAAACACGTAGGGAATTAAAAGGGTAGTGTTTTTACTGGTATTATAGCTACTTTGACCATTCTACGAAGCAATAATAAATTTTTATCTATGGTGTATTTCCCTTTTTAAAAAAGTAATGCAATAAATAATGCAATACAGGTATTTTTGAAATTGGGTTGCATATATTAAAAATTTATTGTATAATACAAAATATAGAAAAACATTGAAAAAGAAATATGTTTAAGAGCCTTATAAATTAACATGAAGTGTAACCTTTTGGTCTGGCTCACCAGAAAGTTCTAAGAAATGAGTTTCTTAGAACTTTTATATTTTAAATAACAAAATATAGATTATATTTAATAGAAGGGGAGAAGAAATATGGGTCTAATAATAGGGATAGTTATAGTAATATTAATAATACTTTGGATAATTGGCATATATAATGGATTAGTAAGAGCAAGACAAAAAGTAAGAAATTCATGGAGTCAAATAGAGGTACAATTGCAAAGAAGGTTTGATTTAATACCAAATTTAGTAGAAACAGTAAAAGGATATGCAAAACATGAAAGCGGTGTATTTGAAAAAGTAGCTGGCCTTCGTACAGCTTGGGCAAATGCAGAGACAATTTCTCAAAAAGCTGAACTTGGAAATGAGCTTTCAAGTTCATTAAAAACAATAATGGCAGTTTCAGAAAGTTATCCTGAATTAAAAGCAAATGAGAATTTTATTGATTTACAATCACAACTACAAGAAACAGAAAATAAAATAGCATTTTCAAGACAGTTTTATAATGATACTGTAACAATGTATAACACTAAAATAGAAGTGTTTCCTGATAACATAATAGCAAAGATATTTAATTTTAAACCAGAAACTTTATTTGAGACTGAGTCTGAAAAAGCAAAACAAAATGTAAATGTAAAATTTGACTAAAACACGGAAAAACACCGTGTTTTTTATATTCTTAGGAAAGTCATACACGAAAGTTAAGTTAGCTGTTCGAACAAAGTGAGTTACAGATAACTTATGCGTAGCAAAGTGGAGAAGGTGAGTTTCCTTAGAATATAATTATGGCGGAAGTTAGAGTTTGTAGCAATTATTATTGCGTACAAAGTCTTTCTTACGGTTTTTTATTGCAATTATGTAAAATATAAGATATAATATAAACTGTTTAAGATATATAAAATAATAATAATTACTAAAGATATACAATAAAATATAATATGAAAAATAGCATGTTAAGGAGTAAATATGAGTAAGCAAGATGTTAGTAACCAAGAGCCAATAAGGGAATTTAAAGAAGCAAGTGTATATACTATTATTTTAGCTGTATTTATAGTTTTTTTTATAATATTGTTTTTTATGTTTTTAGGAATATCAATACTTAATATAAATAATGAAACAATAGCCTCAGGAATATATATAAAAAATATAAATGTATCAAGATTAGAAAAGCATGAAGCAATAGAACTTGTAAGCAAAGAACTATCAAGACATATGAAAGATAATATAATTTTAAAATATAAGGATTATTCTACAGAAATTAGCCTAGAGCAACTAGATGCATCATTTGATGTAGAATCTGCTGTAAATACAGCATATGAATACGCTAGAAATAATAATATTTTTGTAGATAATTTTGAAATTTTAAGTTTAATGGTATCAAATATAAGTATAGACCCAATTTTAAATATTAATGAAGAACAATTAAAAGAACAATTAAACAATATTTCATCACAACTGCCAGATACAATAGTTCAAAGTGCTTATTATATAGAAGATACAAATTTAATTATAACAAAAGGAAAAACTGGAAATGTTGTAGATACAGATAAAATGTTTAAAATGCTAAAATATGATATACAAAATTTAAACTTCATAAAAGACAAAGAATATAATTTGGAAGTAATACAAAAAAAACCAGATAAAATAGATATAGACAAAATATATAACCAAATACATAAAGAGCCTGTAAATGCTACATACACAGTAAATCCATATTCAGTAAGTCCAAGTGAAGATGGAATTGAATTTAATATAAGTATAGAAGAAATAAAACAAATGCTTGAAAATGATCAGGAAGAATATATAGTGCCACTTAAAATAATAAAGCCGCAAATAACTACTAATATGATTGGAGCAGAAGCATTTCCAGATTTAATATCTAAATTTTCAACAAGATATAATCCAAGACAAGTAGATAGAACAACAAATTTAAGGCTCGCCTCAGAAAAAATTAATGGAACAGTAATAATGCCAGGAGAAGTATTTTCTTATAATACTGTAGTAGGAAAAAGGACAATAGATGCAGGCTATAAAGAAGCAAAAATATATGTTAGTGGAGAAGTTGTAGACGGATTGGGAGGAGGAATTTGCCAAGTATCAACAACATTATATAATGCAGCATTGTATGCAAATTTAGAAATAGTAGAAAGAAGAAATCACCAATTTGTTCCATCTTATGCAGGAGCTGGACTAGATGCAACTGTTGTATATGGTTCAATAGATTTTAAAATAAAAAATACCAGAAATTATCCAATAAAAATAGTATGCACTGTAGATAAAGGGATATGTAATTTTGAATTATATGGATTAAAAGAGCAAACAGAATATGAAGTAGTATTAAATGCAAATGTAATAAGTGCAAATAAAGCATCAATAAAATCCAAAACATATAGAACCTTAAAATTAAATGGTCAAGAAATAGAGACACAGCTACTATCAACAGATACATACAAGGTACATTAAAAAACAGTGCCAAATGTTTTAGGGACGTGGCATGATGCGTCCTAATGCACAAAAATATACAAACAAAACAATGTCAAACAATGTAGGGGGGCTTGAACGGCCAGAATACATGAAATACACAAATAAACCGACGTCAACCATAAAAAACGAAAGAAGGTACAAAAATGTATTTAATAGTAGGTTTAGGAAATCCAGAACAAGATTACAGCAAAACAAGGCACAACATGGGTTTTGATACAATAAACAAAATAGCCAAACAAAACAATATACAAATTAATAAAACAGGATTTGAAGGAATATATGGAAAAGGTAATATATGTGATCAAAAGGTAATTTTATTAAAACCTCAAACATATATGAACCTAAGTGGAATATCAATTTCAAAAATAATAAATTTTTATAAAATAGATCTACAAAACATAATTGTAATATATGATGATATGGATATAGATATAGGTCTAATAAAACTAAGAAAACAAGGTGGACCAGGCACTCATAATGGAATGAAGTCAGTAGTATCGCAGCTAAATACAAACCAGTTTACCAGAATAAGAGTAGGAATAGGAAAACCTAAATACAAAAATGATATGATAAACTATGTTTTAGGAAATATACCAATGGAAGAATGGGACAAATTAGATAAAGCTACAACGCTAGCTGCGCAAGCGACTTGCGAAATAATACAAAACGGAATAGATAGTGCAATGAACAAATACAACCAAAACATACAAAAAAATTAGCGTTATGACATCAATAAAACATAAGGTGAGCTGGACATACCTTTAACCACAGAAAATAACCATAGAGAAAAAGTGTGTCCCCTGTCATTAGAAAAAAGGAGAAAAAATGCAAGAAATAATAATAAATCAAGATAAACAAAAAACAAAAACAATAGCAATAGTAGAAAATGGAGTTTTAGTAGAAAAATACATAGAAAAAGAAAGCAAAAACAGACTAGAAGGAAATATATATCTAGGAAAAGTAGAAAGTATATTACAAGGAATGCAAGCCGCTTTTGTAAATATAGGAGAGACAAAAAATACATTTATACATCTAAAAGATTTACTTCCAAAAGTAGATATAACAAAACAAGAGCAACAAGATATATCTAAAATAAATATAAAACAAATAATAAAACAAGGTGATCATATACTAGTACAAGTTAAAAGAGATAGTGCGAATCAAAAAGGACCTAGAGTTTCTACACATATTAGTTTAGTAGGAAGATACATAGTACTTATGCCAGAAACTGAGATTATAACAGTATCACAAAAAATAGAATCAAAGCAAAATTGCGAAAAATTAAAAGAAGAAGTAAAAGATATTCTACCTAAAGGTTATGGAGCAATAATAAGAACATCTGCTAATGATAAGTCAAAAGAAATATTACAAAAAGATATAACTAGGCTTTTAAAAAGATGGGAAAACATAATGCAAAAGGCCAAAGAAGAATCAAAGCCTATTGCATTAGAAAAAAATAATGGAATTATAAGGAAAATATTAACAGATATAATAGATAAAGGAATATCAAAAATAACAGTTAATAATAAAAAAATATTTAAGGAAATTGAAGATATACTAAACGAATTTGAAAATGAAAATATAGAACTTATATTAGAAGAAAAAGAAGATATTCTAAATAAATATGATATAGACAAGCAAATAGAAAAATGTGAAAACAGAAAAGTATGGCTAAAATGTGGGGGATTTATAACAATAGACAAAACAGAAGCTTTAATTGCAATAGATGTAAATTCAGGAAAGTATGTAGGAAAAGACAATTTAGAGCAAACAGTACTTACAGTAAATAAAGAAGCGACCAAAGAAATAGCAAAACAATTAAGATTAAGAGATATAGGTGGAATAATAGTAATAGACTATATAGATATGCAAAAGCAGGAAAGTAAAAATCAGATAATACAAGAACTAAAACAAGAACTAAAACAAGATAGATCAAAAACACAAATATTAGAATTTACAAAGTTAAATTTGCTGGAGATGACTAGGAAGCACATGTTTAGCAATGAATAAGTAAGGATAACATATAATGTAAAAACTTGAGTAAAAAGTTTGACATTTTTTGTAGAAAATGGTAGAATAAAAAAGTTGATTTTTTGTAACCCGTCAAAATTAATTTAAGGAGGGATTAAAAATGAAAAGCGACACAACAGTTTATTTTATGAATGGGATTTTGAAAGAAGAACTGCTAAAAATTGCAGATGATCCAGAAACACCTGCAAAAGAATTAAGATTATTATATGATGTCGAGGACTTTGACATAAGAATGGCAGTTCAATCTCATCCAAATTATGAAGCAGTTGTGTAAAGTTATTTGGGAGCTTATATAAGCTCCTTTTTATTAAAGATAGAAAGGAAAGTAAGATGAAAGTAGGATTTGTATCACTTCGGATGCAGTAAAAATTTAGTAGATACAGAAATGATGATAGGGTTATTTAGAAAAAATAACTTTAAAATAGTAAACAATCCAAAAGAAGCGGGGATAATAGTAATTAATACATGTGGATTTATAGAACCCGCAAAAGAGGAGGCTATAAATACAATATTAGAAATGTCAGAATATAAAAAGCAAAAATGCAAATTTTTAATAGTAACAGGATGTCTAGTTCAAAGATATAAAAATGATTTAGAAAAATTACTGCCAGAAGTAGACTTATTTGTATCAATAAAAGAATATGAGGACATTTGGGAAAAAATAGAAGATACTATAAATTTAAAAATACAAAATTCATACAATAATATGGAATATAAAAATCGCGAAATTTCAACAGGAAAAACAACGGCATACCTAAAAATTGCAGAAGGCTGTAGTAACAGATGTACATATTGTGCAATTCCATACATTAGAGGCGAATTTGTAAGTAGAAAAATGGAAGATATTTTAGAAGAAGCAAAAATGCTTGCTAAAAAAGGAATAAAAGAATTAATAGTAATTGCACAAGATACAACAAAATATGGAATAGACATATATGGAAGGCCATGCTTAGCACATTTACTAGAAGAACTTTGCAAAATAGAAGGATTTAAATGGATAAGATTTTTATATGCATATCCAGAAACAATAACAGATAAGCTAATACAAGTTGTAAAACAAAATGATAAAATATGCAATTATTTTGATATTCCGATACAACATATATCAAATACAGTACTTAAAAGAATGAATAGAAAAAGTAATGAAGAAAGTATAAAAAAGTTAATAACAAAAATAAGAAAACAAATTCCAGATGTAATAATAAGAACATCACTAATTGTAGGATTTCCAGGAGAAACGAAAGAAGATTTTGATAAACTATGCCAATTTGTAAAATGGGCTCATTTTGATAGAATGGGAGCATTTACATATTCAAAAGAAGATGGAACACCAGCCGAGAGGCTACCAAACCAAATTCATGGAAATACGAAAAAAAGCAGATATAATAAAATAATGAGCTTGCAAGCAAAAATATCAGATGAAAAAGGTAATCAAAAAATAGGAAAAACATACAAAGTATTAATAGAAAATAAATCGTTTGACGCAAAATATTTAATAGGAAGAACATATATGGATGTACCAGATGAAGATGGAATAGTATATGTTAAAAATACTGATAATTTAGATCTTATTGGAAAATTTATAGATGTGAAGATCACAAATTATAAAAACTATGATTTAATAGGAACCATTGGGGACAGCCCCCAATCCGACACTTTGTCGGATTAAGGGACATGTCTTAAAAATAGAAAAATTAAGTAAGATAGCAGTTTACAAAAAAGTTTCTTTAATATATAATTATTAAAGAAACTTTTTTATTGCTTGGAGGCTAAAAGGCTAAAATGAAAGATAAGTATAATTTAACATTAGAGCAAAATATTTTTAGAGCAAAAAGAAATTTAGTAGATAATGTATATGCAAATGCTAGAATGGAAGGAATTAATATAACTTTTCCCCAGACAATGGCTATTTTAGAAGGAATAAATGTTTCAGAATTAAAGGTAGATGAAATACAATGTATATTAAATTTAAGAGATGCTTGGAAATATGTAATAAATAATATAAATTGTAAATTTAATTTAGATTTTATATGTAAAATAAATGAATATGTTGCGAGAAATGAGAGTTTAGAATAGGGAAATTTAAGAAATACAAAGGTATATATTTCAGGAACAAGTTATATACCAGAAATCCCAAGTAAAGACATTGTAAAAGGAGAAATAGAAGAAATTTTAGAAATTAAAAACACAACACAAAGAGCAATTGAATATATGCTTTATTGAATGAAAGAACAGCTATTTTGGGATGGAAATAAACGAACAAGTACAATTTGTGCAAATAAAATAATGATAGAAAATGGAAATGGAATAATAAAAGTGCCAGACAATAAATTAGAGCAATTTATGAAATTACTATCTAAATATTATACAACAAATAAAAAAGAAGAAATAACACAATTTATATATGATTATTGTATAGAAGGAATAGAATTTGAATAAAAAGTTATCTTGACAAAACAGAATAAATAATATAAAAATAAGATAAATTAAATAAGGAAGGAAGAAATGAGATGGAAAAAATACGTGGATTTGAAGTAGCAAAAGGATTTGAAGATAAAGGTATAAATTTGCCAATAAGAAAAACGAAATTTTCTGCAGGTTATGATGTAGAAGCAGCTGAGGATTGCATAGTACCATCATTAAAAAAAGGAATGAAGCCAACACTTGTAAAAACTGGAATTAAAGCATATATGGCAGATGATGAGGTTTTAATAATAGCTAATAGAAGTTCTAATCCAGGAAAAAAGGGTTTAATACTTGCAAATAGTATAGGTGTAATAGATAAAGATTATTATGGAAATGAAGATAATGATGGACATATAATGTTTGCTTTTTATAATATAAAAGATGAAGACATACAAATAAAAAAAGGAGATCCAATAGGACAAGCAATATTTCAAAAATACTTAACAGTAGATGATGATAATGCTGAGGGAGAAAGGACAGGAGGATTTGGCTCAACAAATAAATAGAAAATTATGTAATTTTAATTGCCAAAAGCTTTGACTTTTGGTAATTTTTGTAGTATAATATAGAAGATGTTAAAAGAAAAATAGACATTTTGAAAGGAGTGACCTAATTGTTTAATATAGGTGATAAAATAGTTTACCCAATGCATGGAGCACGGGATTGTAGATTCAATCGAAGAAAAAGATATATTAGGAGAAAAACAAGCATACTATATTCTAAAAATGCCAGGAGATGTTAAAGTTATGGTACCAACAGCTAAAGCAGAAGAAGTTGGTGTTAGAGGAATTATAGATAAAAATGCTGCAGATAAAGTATTTGGTGTTTTAGAAGCAAATGAAACTCAAATGTCTATGAACTGGAATAAACGCTATAGAGATAATATGGATAAAATGAAAAGTGGTGACATCTATGAAGTTGCAGATGTTGTAAGAAACTTAAGCTTTAAACAAAAAGAGAAAGGACTGTCTACAGGAGAAAAGAAAATGCTAAATAATGCAAGACAAATATTAGTTAGTGAACTAGTCCTTACAGAGCATGCAAGCCAAACAGAAATAGAAGAAATAGTGGAAAATAAAATTAACACGTCATTTGAAGAATTTAAAGTACATAATGAAGTTGATGTATCAGCAATGAGTGATACAATAGTTAAAAAATTTATTCCTTTTGAAGGAACAACAAATGCATAAAACGAAAAAAGAATTGTATATATTATACAATTTTTTTTATTGTATTAGGGACAAGGGGACAGAGCCTTTCTTTTAAGCTTTCTACTTGCGATTTTATGTTAATGTTCAGTTTTTGTTAAGACAAAAGTTTTGTCCCCTTATTTATAAAATACAAAATTTAGGTAACATAAAAGAAGGATTTAAAAAAAATACGTCGAATAATAAATATATAAATAAAGAAAGGATATAAAATGGTGAGATATAGTGACGAATTAATTGATGAAATAAAAAATAGCAACGATATTGTAGATATTGTGTCACAATATGTAAAACTAAAACGTATGGGTAGCAATTATTCAGGACTATGTCCATTTCATAATGAGAAATCTCCTTCTTTTTTTGTGTCACCAAATAAACAAATATTTCATTGTTTTGGATGTGGAGTGGGTCGGAAATGTATATCATTTTATAAGCAAAATAGAAGGAATAAATTTTAGAGAAAGTGTAGAAATGTTAGCCCAAAGGGCCAATATTACGCTTCCAACATTAGAAAATGATAAACAAAGCAAATTAGATTATTTAAGATCTAGAGTTTATGAAATAAATAAACAAACGGCGCAGTTCTATCATGAGAATTTATATAAACCTACATCAAAAATAGCACAAGAATATGTAAAAAAAAGAAAATTAGATAATAATACTTTAAAGAAGTTTCAAATAGGTTATTCTTGTAAGTTTGATGAATTATACACATTCTTAAAATCACAAGGTTTTAGTCAGGAAGAAATGATAGCATCATTTTTAGTAAAAAAGGGAAAAAGCGGAAAATTTTATGATAGTTTTCAAAATAGATTAATGTTTCCAATACAAGATGTTAGAGGAAGAGTTATAGCATTTGGTGGAAGAGTTTTAGATAATTCAAAACCCAAATATATAAATTCTCCAGATACAATAGTATATAGCAAAGGAAGACATCTATATGGACTAAACAATGTAAATACTTTGAAAAATAAAAAAATTATAATAGTTGAAGGCTATATGGATGCAGTATCTTTGCATGAAAGAGGAATAGAAAATGCAGTAGCATCTTTAGGAACAGCTTTAACAGAAGCACAAGGAAGACTGCTTAGAAAGCAAGCAAATCAAGTTATAATAGGATATGATTCAGATGGTGCAGGGCAAGCTGCAACTCTAAGGGGACTAGAAATCTTAAATAATTTAGGAATTGATTTAAGAATTTTGCAATTAGATTCTAAAGAAACAAAAGACCCAGATGAATATATTATAAAATATGGTAGTCGGGAGGTTTTCTAAATGTGTAGATGAAGCAATTTCTTTAGTTGAATTTAAAATAAAAAACCTAAAAAAAGACTTAAATTTAGAAAATACAAGTGACAAAATAAGATTTTTAAATGAAATAGCCAAAATTATATCAAAAGTTGAAAACAGTATGGAAAAAGAAGTATATATAGAGAAGATATCAAAAGAATACGAAATATCAAGAGAAGCTATATATTCAGAAATAAAAAAACAAATAAATAGTAATGTAAGAACAAGTAAAATATTAGAAAGAAAAGCTCCAAGGTATAATTTGGCAAAAAGAGTAGACAATAATATAGATAAAACAGTACTAAAGCGAGAAAATACAATAATTTCTATATTAATATCAAATGGAATTCAGACATATAATAAAATAAAGGACAAACTACACCCAGAAGATTTCAAATTTGAAATTAATAAACAAATAGTGCAAAAAATATATGAGAGATTTGAAAACGGAAATAACCAAATATATGATTATACAACATTATATGAAGATGAAAATATAATAAATCACATTACAGCAATTATGGCAGAGGATTATGAAATTGAAAAAACTGATAAAGGAATAGAAGATATATTAAAAGCATATAAAAAAGAAAAATTAATTAGTAGAAGAAATGAAATTGTAACAATATTACAAGACAATGAAATATCTAGTAAAGAAAGTAATACACTTGCAAATGAATTAAACTCAATAATTATTGAACTTTCTAAAATAAAATAAGGAGGGAAATATGAGTAAAGAAGAAAATAAAATAGATAAAACTAGTGATGAAGTGCAAAAAATAATTGAAGAAGCAAAGAAAAATGGAAAAATAACGTATGGAGAGCTTGCCTCTAAGCTTGAAAACGTTGATCCAGATAGTATTGAAAAAGTTTTTGAAGCATTTGAAGAAGCAGGAGCAAAACTAACAGATGATTTAGATGATGATGAACCAGATATTGAAGATTTAAAAGAAGTAGAAAATGTCAAAATAGAAGAAGTAACAGTAAACAATTTAGAAGGCGTAAACATAGATGACCCTGTTAGAATGTATTTAAGAGAAATAGGTAAAATCCCACTTCTTACATATGAAGAAGAAATAGATTTAGCAAAAAAAGTATTAGAGGGAGACGAAGAGGCTAAACAAAAGCTTGCAGAATCTAACCTAAGATTAGTTGTAAGTATTGCTAAAAAATATGTAGGAAGAGGAATGCTATTTTTAGATTTAATACAAGAAGGAAATATGGGACTAATAAAAGCAGTAGAAAAATTTGATTATACAAAAGGATTTAAGTTTAGCACATATGCAACCTGGTGGATTAGACAAGCAATAACAAGAGCAATAGCAGATCAAGCACGTACAATAAGAATACCAGTTCATATGGTAGAAACTATAAATAAGTTGATACGTATATCAAGACATTTATTGCAACAAATGGGAAGAGAGCCAACACCAGAAGAAATTGCAAAAGAAATGGAATTACCAGTTGAAAGAGTAATGGAAATACAAAAAATAGCTCAAGATCCAGTTTCATTAGAAACACCAATAGGAGAAGAAGATGATAGTCACTTAGGAGATTTTATACAAGATGATGATTCACCAGCACCTCAAGATTCAGCGGCATATACTCTATTAAAAGAACAATTAGAAGAAGTAATGAACACATTAACACCAAGAGAAGCCAAAGTTTTAAAACTAAGATTTGGTTTAGAAGATGGAAAAGCAAGAACACTAGAAGAAGTGGGAAGAGAATTTGAAGTAACACGTGAGAGAATAAGACAAATAGAAGCAAAAGCATTAAGAAAATTGAGACATCCAAGTAGAAGCAAGAAATTAAAAGATTATATGGGTTAAAATAAGGACACAAGAGATTGTGTCCTAAAATAACAAATCGAATCATAGAATTTATGTAAGGGTTGCCTAAGGACCAATCCGTAAATTAGAATATTTAGTCAAATAAATTTCAAGACATAAAAATAGGAAAGCTAAGGTATGCCTCTACAATTTAGAAAAACTAAGATTTGACTTTAACATAAATTTATGCTAATATAAAAATAGTATAAAAGAGAAAGTTTAATAAAATATACTTAGCAAAAAGATAGTATACTTATAGTTTAGAAATTTCTACTATAAAAAAGAAAGAGGTGAATATCTTAAGTTTTAGCTTAAGAAATTAAAATGAGAAATAACGTTAAATTTGTATCTCCAATTTTAAATGCATTTTCTTCAATAATATATGTAACTAGAAAATTATCTTCTGATGAGAATAAGCAAGATGGAAATATTGACGAACAGGTTAAAAAAATAAAAAAACAAGAAAGTAGTTATATAGGTGAATTGGAAACTAGTATGCTATATTCTAAAAGTATGATTGGGAAAAGAAAGATATCTGTAGGAAAAGTAGAACAGACAAATAAAACACAGTATGCAAATGTAGAAAATAATAAGTGTAATAGAAAACAACATGAAAGACGGGTTTGATAGAAGCGAAGATTAAGAAAATAAAATATCTTAACAAAAAATATTTTATTTTGTTTGTTTATCTTGACAAACTAAGTATAAATTATTATAATAAAAAAGTCACAAATATGGCGAAGTAGCTCAGTTGGCTAGAGCATTCGGTTCATACCCGAAGGGTCATGTGTTCGAGTCACATCTTCGCTACCAAAAAAATCCAAAAATTAATTTTTGGATTTTTTATCTTTTTTGACTTTAGGAATAACTATATCTTTTTTATTTTCTTTTTTAGGTTTTTCAATTTCTATATGTTCATAAACAGGAGAAATATCTAAATCTTTTCCATCTCCAGAAACGATATTTATTTTTTTATTATCAGACATACTATCACCTCATAAATTATTTTATCTATATTATCATAATAGATGTAAAAAATCAATAAAATAGAAAGTAAAATTTTATACAAATTGAGATAAAAAAATAAGCTACTATACAAGTAGCCTATAAATATAAAAGAATTTCAAAATTCACAATTATTTGGAGTTCTTGGAAATGGAATAACATCACGAATGTTTTTCATTCCAGTTAAATACATTATAGCTCTTTCAAATCCTAAACCAAATCCAGAATGAACTACACTTCCATATTTTCTTAAATCTAGATACCACCAATAATCTTCGCTTTTCATTCCAAGTTGTTGGATTTTCTTAGTTAGTTTTTCTAGGTCTTCTTCTCTTTGACTACCACCTATAATTTCACCAATCCCAGGAACCAATAGATCAGCTGCTGCAACAGTCTTATTATCAGGATTTAATTTCATATAAAATGCTTTAATTTCAGCAGGATAATCTGTAACAAAAACGGGCTTTTTAAAAATTTGCTCACATAAATATCTTTCATGTTCTGTTTGTAAATCTAAACCCCAGCTAACCTTTACCTCAAATTCATCATTTACTTTTTCTAACTTTTCTATAGCATCTGTATAAGTAATTCTACCAAAATCTGAATTTATTACATTATTTAATCTTTCTAATAAAGTATTATCAATAAAATTATTAAAAAATTCCATCTCTTCAGGGCAATGTTCTAAAACATATGAAAATATATATTTAATCATTTGTTCTGCTAAATCCATATCATCGTTTAAATCTGCAAAACAAATTTCAGGCTCTACCATCCAAAATTCAGCTGCATGTTTAACAGTATTAGAATTTTCTGCTCTAAATGTTGGACCAAATGTATAAATATTTCTAAAAGCAGTAGCAAAAGTTTCTCCATTTAATTGACCACTTACAGTAAGATGAGAAGGTTTTCCAAAAAAATCCTTTGAGAAATCTACTTTTTTATCTTCTGTTAAAGGAACATTAGATAAATCAAAAGAATTTACATTAAACATTTCACCAGCACCTTCAGCATCACTTGAAGTTAAAATAGGTGTATGTACATATACAAAGTCTTGTTCCTGAAAAAACTTATGAATAGCATATGATAAAACACTACGAACTCTAAATACTGCGTTGAAAGTATTTGTACGAGGGCGAAGATGAGATATTGTTCTTAAATATTCAAAAGAGTGTCTTTTTTTTTGAAGAGGATATTCATTAGATGAAATATTCAGAATTTCTATATTACTAGCTTTAATTTCAAAAGGCTGTTTAGCACCAAGTGTTACTACAAGTTTTCCAGTTACCTTAATTGAAGAACTTATAGTTAATTTGCAAATACTATCAAAGTTATCTAATTTATTTTCAAAAACTATTTGAACATTCTTAAAAAATGAACCATCATTAAGTTCAATAAAGCCAAATGTTTTAGAGTCTCTAACAGTTCTTATCCAACCTTCTAAAGTTACTTCTTTATCTTCAAAATCTTTAATAGATTTATATAAATCTCTAATTGTTAATTTTTTCATAAAAATCTTGTATGATATATTTAATAACTTAAATAACCATACACTCCTTTCTTCAATTTTTTTATTAATATTATATAGAAATTACTGCAAAAAATCAATAAAATAAGAAATAAAATTTTTAGTATTTGCAACTTTAATTTCTAACATCTAACTTCTAATCTTTATCTTGACATAATTCAAAAAAAATGCAATAATTATCAAGTAAAATAAGGAGAAGTGGGACTAATGGAAATAGAAAAAGCAAAAGCAATAATAGAAGCAATATTATTTGCAGCAGGAAGAGATGTTAAAATAACGGAATTTATGACTAGTCTAGAACTGGGAAAACAAGAAATTATATCTATTATAGAAAATATGAAAAATGAATATCAAAATTTAGATAGAGGAATTGAAATAATAAAAGTAAATGATGGATACCAGATGTGTACAAAGAAAGAGTATTACGAGTATTTATATCCAATATTTGATAAAAGAAGTAAACCAAATTTATCTAATGCAGCGCTAGAGACACTTGCAATTATTGCTTATAATCCTAAAATAACAAGAGCCGAAATAGAAGCCATTCGTGGTGTTAATTCTGATGGAACATTGTATAAACTACTAGAATATGGACTAATAGAATCAGCAGGAAAGTTAGATTTACCAGGGAAACCGACATGCTATAAAACAACTGATAGCTTTTTAAGGACATTTGGATATGGAAGTATAGAAGAGTTGCCTAGTCTTCCAAAATATAAAATGAATGAAAATCAGCAAATTGTAATAGATGATGTAGACATTGATGGCGATTTAACTTTCGACCAAAACGCACAAGAAAATATAGATGAGCCTATGTCAAACAATGTAGGGGTTGAGGCGACTTTTGACCCGAATCAACAAAAACATATAAATAATTAATGTCAAAAAGGAGAGAAATTATGAAATTATCAAATACAGGAATGGGAACAACAAAATTAAATAATATAGATGAAATGTACCCAGGACAAAGTATACTAATGCAAACAGGTCAACTTGTACAATATGGTGCAGGTTTATTTGCATATAATACAATACCACTTCTAGTAAGAAGAAATATAGAAAAAATAATACAAGAGACACTAAATAAATATGAGTGTATAGAATGTTTACTTCCAACATTGCAACCAGATACAATCTGGAAAAATTCGGGAAGATATCATCACTATGTAAATGATGGTACAATGCTTGTGACTGAATCTAACAAAGGAACATTTTGCTTAGCACCAACAGGAGAAGAAGCAATGCTAGAATTTGCAAGGGAAAAATTAAAATCATATAAAAACTTACCTGCAACATATTATCAAATAGGAGAAAAATATAGAAATGAAATAAGAACAAGAGGATATTTATTAAGAGGAAAGTCATTCCCAATGTTAGATGTATATAGCTTTGATGAAGATGAAGAAAAAATGATAAGATCTTATGATAGAGTAAGAACAGCATTTTTAGAAATATTTGAAAAAATAGGACTTCCAGTTATTCCAATAGTTGCAGACAATGGAGCAATGGGAGGAAAGAAATCTGAAGAATTTATGCTAATATCTAAGCAAGGAGAAGATAAAATTTTATATGATCAAACAACTAAAATTGGCTTAAATACAGAAATACTAGAAAGAGAAAATTATAAAGAGTATCTAAAAAATGAATATGGTATAGAAGATATATCAAACTTAAAAGAAATAAGAACAATGGAATTAGGACATATATTCCAATTAGGAACAAGATATTCTGAAATGATGAATGGAAAATTCATAGATAAAGAAGGAAAAGAAAAATTATACTATATGGGATGTTATGGGATAGGAGTAAGCAGAACAGTAGCAGCATTATATGAAAGTTGTTTAATAAATGATGAAAAATGGGGACCATGCGGATTTGTATTACCTAAATCCATTGCACCATTTAAAGTGCAGATAATTCCTAAAATAGAAGATGAGCAAAAGAAAATTTTAGCACAAAATTTATATGAAAAATGTAAAAGCGAAGGTATAGATGCAATATTAGATGATAGGGAGCAAGTAACAATAGGAGCAAAAATAAAAGACTGTAAAGTACTTGGAACTCCATATATGGTAGTAATAGGAGATAAAACTGAGGGGAATAATGTAGAACTAGAAGATGTAAAGACAGAGGAAAAACAAGTTGTTTCAATTGAAGAATTAGTAAATAAACTAAAGTAAGGTGACTATTAAGATGTATATATA
Organism: uncultured Clostridium sp.; assembly: GCA_948469315.1. Taxonomy (GTDB): domain Bacteria; phylum Bacillota; class Clostridia; order TANB77; family CAG-508; genus Merdicola. The sequence continues at coordinate 51,106 of CAOKLQ010000006.1, read as the reverse complement.
CTAGAATATTATATTAGAATAAAAACAAAATGTAGGGGCGATTATCAATCGCCCGTTCTTCTTTAAAGGATTTACTAAAAAATAAAATAGTAATATAACAAATATATTAAAATATTTGCAATGTTATGTAAAATGTGATATAATAAAAAACAGATGTAAGTTATATATAAACAACATTTTCGTTATGTATAATGAAAGGAGAAGACAGATGACAGTATATGAAAGTTTGCAAAAAGAAAGGGATAATAGTCTATCATACCTTAGGTTTGATTCCACCCCATATAGCGGAACTGAACCGGAACAGATTTATACCAAGGCCTATTATGATGGTCTTGATGTAGAACCAGGAAGAAGTTTTCGGTTAGATGGACTTACTGGAGACAGAAGGAAAGCCTATATTCATGGGTATTTTACAGGGGATTATGAATCCTTGCATGCAGACGACTAATTTTTAGGAAATCACTAGTAGAAGTTTTACTAGTGTTTTTCTTTTGAAAATGATTGTAATATTATGTAAAATGTAATATAATGTAAAAAGATAAAACTTTTTGGGAGGATTTATAAATGACAATAAAAACAGCACGGAAACTCGCAAAACGTACATTGAAAACACCAAAATTTGAGCCAGGCAGATGGAAGAATGCAAAAAAAGCTGGATGTTACCCTTATGCTATTAACATACAAAAAAATGAATTTTTTTTAGTAGGAGAGTTAATAGGAAAAAAGTGTACTTCAAAAGCATCTGATGAAATATTAATAAAAACACTAATTGAAGAATTAGATGTTATTGGGTATTTTGCTAAAGAGATTTCTATAGAAGGGGAGATTAAAGAAAATGAGCAAAAGATTTATCTTCAAAGAGAAATGCACTGGGTATTATCATTTTTTTAGGCAAGACTCTGATGGAGTATGGTCACATAAATACCCAAATGAACTACCAATAAGAACAGATTTTATAGGAAACTCAATAGAAGATCCAGAAGCAATGGTTGAAGTACCATATTATGGATGGTGTTTTAGATTGTCAAAAAAAGCAGATTAAAGCTTTAGAAAAACGATATGATTGAAGGTAATTGTATCGTTTTCTTTTTTGTGCAAATCTAATCTAGACTTTTACAAAAAAACATAGTAAAATAGTAGGGACGCTTAAGTGCTACGTCCTTAAAAAATAGGGAATGACCCAATAAACAATAAAAGTTGGAGGAGAAAAATGAACGAATATAGAACACACAATTGTGGAGAATTAAATGAGAAAAATATAGGACAAGAAGTTAAACTTTCAGGATGGGTACAAAAAATAAGAAACCTTGGAGGAATGATTTTTATAGATTTAAAAGATCAGTATGGTATTACTCAAATTGTAGTATCTAACGAAGAAATGCAAAATACAGTAAAAGAAATTACAAGCCAAAGTAGTATATGTGTAGTTGGAAAAGTTGTGGAAAGAGCAAGCAAAAATTCTAAACTTTCAACAGGTGAAATAGAAATAGATGCATCTAGGATAGAAATATTAGGTGAGTGTAAAAATGTTCTTCCATTTGAAGTAGATACAGATCAAGAAGTAAGAGAAGATTTAAGGTTAGAATATAGATTTTTAGATTTAAGAAATGAAAAATTACACAATAACATTTTGCTTCGTTCAAAAATACTAAAAACATTAAGAGATAAAATGGACGAATTAGGATTTAGTGAAATTCAAACACCAATTTTAGCAAATTCATCACCAGAAGGAGCAAGAGATTATTTAGTACCAAGTAGACTACACCTAGGAGAATTTTATGCACTTCCACAAGCACCACAACAATTTAAACAATTATTAATGGTTGGTGGATTTGATAAATATTATCAAATTGCACCATGCTTTAGAGATGAAGATCCACGTGCAGATAGAGCACCAGGGGAGTTTTACCAATTAGACTTTGAAATGGCATATAGTACACAAGAAGATGTATTCAAAGTAATAGAAGAAGTTATACCATATACATTTAAAAAATTTACAAATTGGAAAGTAGATGAAGGAGAATTTGTTCGTATACCATATAAAGAAACTATGGAAAAATATGGAATAGACAAACCAGACTTAAGAAATCCATTAATAATACAAGATGTAACAGATGTTTTCGAATCTTCAGAATTTAAAGCATTTGAAGGAAAAACTGTAAAAGCAATAGTTGTTCCAAATGGAGCCATTCAAGGAAGAAAGTTCTTTGATAAAATGACAGATTTTGCAATAGAAGAAGCAGGGGCAAAAGGCTTAGCCTGGGTTAAATTTGAACAAGATGGAAATTTTCAAGGTGGAATTTCAAAGTTTATTAAAGAAGAAATGAAAGACAAATTAATTAATAATTTTGGAGTAAAAAAAGATGATGCTATTTTCTTTATTGGTGATGAACTTAAAACAGCACAAAAAATAGCAGGACTAGTTAGAATAGAACTTGGAAAAAGATTAGACTTAATAGAAAAAGATGTATACAAATTTTGCTGGATAGTAGACTTTCCAATGTATGAACTATCAGATGAAGGAAAAATAGATTTTTGTCATAACCCATTTTCAATGCCACAAGGAGGACTAGAAGCACTAGATAATATGGATCCACTAGATATTTTAGCATATCAATATGATTTAGTATGTAATGGCTATGAGATGGCATCAGGAGCAGTAAGAAACCATAATCCAAAAATAATGGTAAAAGCATTCCAAATAGCAGGATATGAAGAGCAAGAAATAAAAAACAGATTTGGAGCACTATATAGTGCATTTCAATATGGAACACCGCCACATGCAGGAGCAGCACCAGGAGTAGACAGAATGGTAATGCTAATAACAAACTCGCAAAACATAAGAGAAATAATAGCATTCCCAAAAAATAAAAAAGCACGAGACTTACTAATGCGAGCACCATCAAAGGTAACAAAGCAGCAATTAAAAGATGTACATATAAAAATAGATGAATAATGACATACGAATAAATAATGTATGAGACAGAGAGGATTCCAATCCAAACTTGCGAGCTGTTTGTGGGGACCGATGAGCATTGTACAATCTATGATTGTTACAATGCCATAGGGGAGGAGCGAGAAAGAACAAAACTAAAATTTATAAATAATCTTTTTGAAAGATTCTTAAGAAACCGAAGGTGTCTTAAGCAGGATGGGATTAAAAGGTAAGAGCAGAGCCCTTGGCCTTTTAAAAATAAAAAAATTAAGTAAGGAAAGATAAAAATGAAAATTGCAATTATTTCAGATATACACTCTAATTTAGAAGCACTAAAAGCTACATTAAAAGATATAGAAAAAAGAAAAATAGATAAAATAATATGTTTAGGAGATATAATAGCAAAAGGAGTACATGCAAAAGAATGTATTGAACTTGTAAGAAAAAATTGTGATATAGTTTTAAAAGGTAACTGCGACGAACATTTTGCAATAGAGCATAAAGATATAAGTAATATGCCAGACCAAGAACAAAAAAGAATAAAATGGAATCAATCCTTAATTAGTAAAGAAGATAGAGAGTACCTAATGAATTTGCCATTTTGTTATGAATTTTATATGAGTGGGAGTTTAATAAGGCTATTTCATGCAACACCTATTGCTAATAATAAACCAATAATAAATGTAAATAGTATTGAAACAAAATATAATATGTTTGTACCAAGCCAAAATACAATGTCTCAAAACGTAGCAGATGTTGTAATATATGGACATATTCATCATCCATATATGGATAAACTATATAATAAAACTCTAATAAATATTGGAAGTGTAGGAAACTCCTTTGATGTTATAAGAAATGACAAAAAAGATAGTAATATATTAGAAACAACAAAAAGTAACTATTTAATTATTGAAGGAGAATATGGAAGCGAAAAATATACATCAGAAATTTCATTTCAATTTGTAAAAGTTCCATATGATATAGATAAAGAATTGCAAGATGAAAACATAAATATTGAAAAAGAAAATTATAGTTTTGAATTAAAACAAGGTAAATATAGAGATATGACTAAGGTTAACGAAAATTTTAGAAGGTTAGGAATAGATGTTGATAAAATATAGCATAAACCTAATATACAAACTAAAAACCATATGGTATAATTAGCCAAAAATAACAAAAAATAATAATAAGGAGGTAAATTTAATGGAGAGCAAAAAAACATTTTATATAACAACCCCTATATATTATCCAAGTAGTAGATTTCATATAGGAAACACATATACAACAATATTAGCAGATACAATAAAAAGATATAAAGCCTTAAGAGGATATGATAGTTTCATGTTAACAGGGCTTGATGAACATGGACAAAAAATTCAAACAGTTGCACAAAAAGAAGGTAAACAGCCACAAGAATATGTAAATGAAATGGCAGAAGCTACAAAAAAGCTATGGAAAGATATGAACATAAGTTATGATGACTTTATAAGAACAACAGACAAAAAACATGAAGATGCTGTTGCAAAAATATTTGAAAAGCTTTTAAAACAAGGAGATATATATAAAGGTGAATATGAAGGATGGTATTGTATGCCTTGCGAAACATATTTTACTCAGACTCAATTAGTAGATGGAAAATGTCCAGATTGTGGTAGAGAAGTAAAATTAATGAAAGAAGAAACATATTTCTTTAATATGAGAAAATATCAAGAAAAATTAGGAAAATTCTACGAAGAGAATCCAGATTTTATACAGCCACAATCGAGAAAAAACGAATTATTTAATAATTTTATAAAACCAGGAATAGAGGATTTATGTGTAAGCCGTACAAGTTTTGATTGGGGAGTTAAAGTACCAAGTGATCCAAAGCACGTTGTATATGTTTGGCTTGATGCACTAACAAACTATATAACAGCATTAGGATATCTATCAGAAGACGATGCAAAATTCAAAAAATACTGGCCAGCAGACTTGCAAATAATAGGAAAAGATATAATAAGATTTCATGGAATATATTGGCCAATATTCTTAATGGCACTAGATTTGCCACTACCTAAAAAAATATATGCACATGGATTTATCTCAATAAGAGATGGAAAAATGTCAAAATCAAAAGGAAATGTTATTTATCCAGAAGATTTAGCAAATAGATATGGAGTAGATGCTACAAAATATTTTTTACTAAGAGAATTTACATTTGACCAAGATATGTCATTTACACCAGAGAACTTCATAAATAGATACAATGCAGACTTAGCAAACGATTTAGGAAACCTATTAAATAGAACAATAGGAATGATAAACAAATATTTTGGAGGAAAAGTAGATACAAGCAATATTAAAATAAGTGAAATTGACAAAAAATTAGAGCAAAGTGTTTTTGAAAATATAAAACAAGTAGAACAACTAATGGATGATATACATGTAAGCAATAGTTTAGAAAGAATATGGGAAATAATCTCAAATTCAAATAAATATATAGACGAAACACGGTCCCTGGATTTTAGCAAAATCAGAAAAAGAAGAAGACAAACAAGCTTTAGCTTCTGTAATGGCACATTTAGTAGAAAATTTAAGAGCCGTGGCTATAATGTTGCAAGCATTTATGCCTGAAACAGCAGATAAAATATTTGATGGGTTAAACATAAATAATAAAGATTGGGATTCTATAAAAAATATAGATATAAAAGACAAAAAAATTGAGGTACCAGAAAAAGTAGAGCCATTATTTGCAAGATTAGATGTAGAAGAAGAAACAAAATATTTAGAAGATATAATTAAAGGGAATAGGAAATAAAATATATATGTAAAAATTAGAACTTGCGAGCTGTTTGTGGGGACCGATGAGCATTGTTAAAGCGAAGCTTGTTACAATGCCATTGGGGAGGAGCGAGCAAGAACAAAAATAAAATTTATAAACAAACCCTTTGAAAGATTCTTAAGAAACTAAAAGTGTCTTAAGCGGGATGGGATTAAAAGGTAAGGGCAGGGCCCTTGGCCTTTTAAAAACAAAAATATAGATATAAAAAAGCTAGAATAATAAGTTAATCTTAATTATTCTAGTTTTCTATATTTTATAAATACTTCTTCAAAGTCTCAACACTATCTTCTTGCATAACAACAAAATCATTTAAAACAGTATTAATATCTTTAGGTAAATTATTGTTATGATTTAGAAGTTTTCTACCTTCAATAATTCCCATATTAGTACCTTGCATAAGAAGCTTAGCAATTTTAGAATTACTTTTATCATTCATAGTATTCATTTGAATTCCATACCAAGTCATCATTTTGTTCATAGCATTTGTTTTATGTGGCTCTTTTTCAACGGTATAATTATTATAAATTTCATTAACTCTATTAGAAATATCTCTGTATTTATTGTACTCAACATCTAAAACCTTTTTAAAAGTAGTATCTTCTACTTTATCTAAAACATAATTAATAGCATCCATTCCCATAGTAGATCCTTTATTTATCTCATCTAAAACATTTAAATTATTATTTTCCATACAAACCTCCCAAAAATTATATTATAGATTTAGTATTATCAAAATAATAAAAAAAATTCATAGAGTATTTTAGAAAACGGAATATAAATGTTAAATCTAAAAATATATTTACAATATAAGTAATATAAAAATTTTTGTATTAATATTATATATAAAACAAAACCGAAAGGAATAAAAAATTGCAAGCAAAAATTAAGAAAAACGGATTTATAGAAGGAATAATAATATTAATAATATCACAGGGACTTACAAAAATATTGGGACTAGTATATACATTATATTTAGTAAATAGAGAAGGATTTGGAGATAGTGGAAATGCAATATATTCAAGTGGCTATCAAATATATGCAATGCTTCTTACTTTGTCTTCGATAGGTGTTCCAAATGCAATATCAAAGATGGTATCTGAAAGATTAGCTGTTGGAGATTTTAGAGGTGCAAATAGAATTTTTAAAATTTCTCTTGCAACATTTTCTATAATAGGTCTTGTAGGAACAGCTATGTTATTTTTAGGAGCAAATTATATTTCAAATATACTTTTGCAAATTCCAGAAGCTAAAATAACATTAAAGGTATTATCACCTGCAGTATTTTTTGTTGCAGTAGCATCAGTATTAAGGGGATATTTTAATGGAATGGAAAATATGGAGGCAACAGCTAAATCTCAAATAATAGAACAAGTAGGAAAAACGTGTTTTACAATAGTAATAGTTGAACTAATTGCAAAAATTTCAAAAATATCTACAAAATATATGGCATCAGGAGCAACAATAGCAACAAGTTTAGCAACATTTTTGGGATTTATTTATTTAGTATACTACTATTATTTATGTAGAAAAAAAATTGGAGATCAAATACATAAAAGTGTTAATTACAAATATGAAAGAGTAAGTCAAATAATTAAAAATATTTTAAAAGTTTCAATTCCAATTGCTTTAAGTTCAATTATGGCATCTTTAACTAAGAATATAGATTCTATCACAGTTGTAAGAGAACTTAAGAACTTTTTAAGTATTTCAGAGGCAAAAATTCAATATGGAATTTTAAGTGGAAAAATAGAAACTTTAGTTGCTTTTCCGCTTTCTTTTAATCTTGCATTTGCAACTGCTTTAGTTCCAGCAATATCAGCGGCAAATGCAACAAATAATTTAAAAGAAATTAAAGAAAAAATTAGTTTTTCATTATTAATAGGAATAATAATTGGAGTTCCATGTACAATAGGAATGAATATATATGCAAAACAGATATTAGATTTGTTATTTCCAAATGCAAATAGAGGAATAGAGATATTGCAAATAAGCTCAATTTCAATAGTTTTTATAATACTTGCACAAACAATAAGTGGAGCATTGCAAGGGCTAGGTAAAGAACTTATACCAGCAAAAGCTTTTGGAATAGGAATTCTAGTAAAAATACTTTGTAATATTGTTTTAATAAAAATACCATCTATAGGAATTAAAGGAGCAGTAGTAGGAACTGTTCTATGTAATTTTATAGCATTTGTAGTATCATATAAATATTTAAAAAATATAACAAATATAAAATTAACGTTTATAAAATATATTTTTAAACCAATTTTGGCTTCAATAATTATGTGTATATGTTCATATTCTATATTAAATTTATTAAAAGGAATAATATTAGAAAAATTGGTTACAATAATAACATTGATTTGTGCAGTAATAATTTATTTTATTACAATAATTATTTTGAAACTTTTTTCAGAAGAAGAAATAATAAAGCTTCCCTTTGGAATTCAGTTATATCAAATACTTAAAAAGATAGGTATATATAAAAATAAAAAAGAAAAAATATATAGGTAATACTAAAATTTATTAATATATCAAGGAAAAAATAAAAAAAGTTTAAAAATAAAGAAGGATTTTATCAAAAATTGGCGAATAACTTGTATAGTAGGCTAAGATACTATAACTTAGCCCTACATAACAAAATCATAGGAGGTAATTTAAATGAACAAAGCTGATTTAATAGCAGCTATCGCTGCTAAAACAGGAGAAACAAAAAAAAGTGCTGAAGCATCAGTTAATGCATTAGTTGATGTTGTAACAGAAGCATTAGTAAAAGGAGACAAAGTTCAATTAGTTGGATTTGGTTCTTTCGAAGTAAGAAAAAGAGCTGCTAGAAAAGGTAGAAACCCACAAACTAAAGAAGAAATTAAAATACCAGCATCAAAAGCTCCAGTATTCAAAGCTGGTAAAGCATTAAAAGATTTAGTTAATAAAAAATAGAATTTGTTAATATAAATATATGAATTCATATAAAGAATGTAACTTTTGAGTTACATTCTTCTTATTTTTGAGTTATAATTTGTAAATAATAAAAATATAATTATACAGCCATCTGATATCATGTTTTTAATTGTAATTTAATATGTTATTTAAAGAGCACATAATTTACTACTTAAGAACAAATTAAAAAAATTTTTAAAATGTATTGACAGTTTAAGAAAAATTTAGTATACTAAAAAATGTTAAAAGAACAAGGTCGCTTAGCTCAGCTGGGAGAGCATCTGCCTTACAAGCAGGGGGTCATAGGTTCGAGCCCTATAGCGACCACCATCTTTTTATGGCCCGGTAGTTCAGTTGGTTAGAACGCTAGCCTGTCACGCTAGAGGTCGACGGTTCGAGCCCGTTCCAGGTCGCCATTTAAAAATAAAAAAGTGTGAATAAGCACACTTTTTTATATATAAGCCTTTATAGCTCAGTTGGTAGAGCAAAGGACTGAAAATCCTTGTGTCCCTGGTTCGATTCCAGGTGAAGGCACCAAACAAAACCGCTATATCAATAGATATAACGGTTTTTTGATTTTTTTAAATATCTTTCTATTTTGTCTATTTTTTATCATTTTTCTATACAAAAAGTTGTCAAAAAAGTTGTCAGATTTTCAAGAAGCTATTAAGTTGATTAGAAGCTTTTTTTATATCTTCTTCATCTAAATGAGTGTAAATATTTATCAATACTTTTAAATCTTTATGTCCTGTAAAACTCTGTGCTTCTTTTAGAGGAATTCCTGCTTTGTGAAGTATACAAGCATACGTATGTCTTAATTGATATAAAGTAAAAGAAATTTGATTTTCTTTTGTTAATTTAAAATCTTTGTTAATTTCTTTTTGTTTTTGCTCATAATAAATATTTAGAGTTTTTAAAAATCTTTCTAAATCTCTTCTAAAAGAAGAACGAGATTTTAATTTTCCAAACCTATTTGGAAAAATTAATTTATTTTGTGCAATTTCTTTTCTTTTTAGTAACTCATTATAAATATAATCTATTAGTGGCACTTGACGTTTATCTTTATTTTTTGTGAAATTATCTATAGTCAATTCTTTACTATCTAAGTCTACTACTTTATTTATAGAAATAAATTGAGTATCTATAATATCCTTATATTGTAGAGGACTTACTTCTTCAGGACGTAAGCCAGTAGTTAAAATAAATTTCATCATAAAAACAGTATTGTCTAAATCAAGAGGCATTTCAAGTATTAAATCTATTATATTTTGAGCCAGAGGTTTCTGTTCTTCAGAAGTATGTTTTATTACTTTAACAGTATTTGCTACATTCTTTTTCAGCAAGTCATTATCAATAGCTTTATTTAAAATTTGTCTTAAAGTTTGTATTGTAACTTCTCTACGTCTAGTAATACCATTATTAGTCATAGTATTAATCATTTGAGTTATATCTAAATCAGTCAAGTTTTTTAATTTTATATGACCAATTTCAGGTTTTATATAAAGTCTAATACAATCTTGATACATTTTTTTAGTAGAATTATCAAGTTTGGTTGGTTTTATATAGTTTTCATACCATATATCTGAATATTGAGAAACATTGTAATTGTTAGTTTTTAATAGCTCATTATTCTTCACATCATTTAATAGAGTAATATATTGTTCTTTTAGATCTTCTTTATCGTGTGAATATAAAAATATTGGTTTTTTATCAATCGTAACTTTTTTGACAAGTCTACCATCTGCTCTTGTTGTATATGTAAATTTAGCCATACTGAACCTCCTATAAAATAAGATAAGTATATTACAACTTATCTTTAGTATATAAATCTATATTTTTCTTTATAAAAATTAATTGCATTATTCATATATTCTTCTGTAACCTCAAAATAATCTGCTAGACCATAAATTGTATTAATTCCGATTTAAAATTGCTCTACGTAAATTCTCAAAAGGAATTAGCACATAGTAAGACCACTTTTTAGCACGATATTCTTGTTTATCAATTAAAATTTTATTTGTACAAGAAGCAGGATAGGTAGCGTCCATATAAAAATGTCCTAATTCTTCAGCTAAAGTACATTTTTCTTCTATATAAGTTCCTAATTTATCATAATTAAGTGCTATAGCATTTATCTTATCGTAATTTAAATAAATACCATTACAATCTTCTATCTGCCAATTATAGATATTTATATGTTCTTTTTCTGCAATATCATATAAATAATTTAAATTCATTGTTTGCCTCCAAGCTAAATATTACCGATAAAAGTATTATAATAAGAAGTGCATAACTCTATGTTAGATTGTGTCATCTTATCTAGATAAGATTGAAATTCCTCCATAAGTTTATTTATAGCATTTTCTTTTCCTTTAGTTGTTTTTAATTTAGAAAGTTTAATATCTAAATTCTCCCATGCTCTTCCTATCATAGTATTAGTTTCTTTTTCTTTAGATTTTTTTAAGTATATAAGAGTACTAGAAGGTTTTCTACCACTAAATTTTAAAAATATTTCTAATTTAGCTAAATTTTCGGTTTGTTTAATTAAATAATCATATCTTTCAAAAAATACATGAGGAGTTTTAGTTTTATTTACTAGGTTTGTTGATTCATAGCAGTGCTTTAGAAATTGCTCAGCATAAAACTGAGCTTGTCTTTTATTGTTTATATTTATAGGTACTCCATCTAAATCAATAATAGTACTTTTACTTATAAAATTGAATAACCCCATTTTACTTACTATCTCCTTCACTTTGTTTTTTTACAAACAATGCAAAATCTCTAATTTGTTTTTTTTGAGTTTCTGTCAAATTTTCATAATCTTTTTTCGACATACCTATCATTGCTTCATTCAAAACATCGTCTATTTGCTCTCCAGGATTTCTGATGTCAGTTTTGCACAAAATATAATCTATTGAAACATTAAAGTAATCAGCAAGAATTGATAAAGTTTCTGTACTAGGGTCACGTTCTCCTGATTCATAAAAACCAACAATTCTTTCGCCTTTATTAATGACTTTTGCAATGTCAGATTGAAGTAATCCTTTTTCTGTTCGCAATTCTTTTAATCTATTCATAATAAATTATTTCCTTTCAAAAGATAGTATATATTATATAACAATTTGTACGATTTGTAAAGTGAAATAGAACAATTTGTACAAAAAAGTTCTTTAGAGCGATAAAGGTTTCAAGATTTTTGTGAAAAAAATTTTTTAAAAGTATTGACAAAGAACATATAGTACTATATAATACGAACAACAACGAACAATAAGTGCGTAGGAGGTGAAAAAATGAAAGAAATGACTTTTAAGGAATTACGTTTAAAAAATAAATTGACACAAGAACAGCTTGCTGAAAAATCTGGATATTCTAGGGATTATATTTCTATGATAGAAAGAGGAGAAAGAACACCAAGCGATAAAGCCAAAGCAATATTTGCAAAAATATTTAAAGTACCTATTGTGCAAATTTTTTTAGCAATACAACGAACAATAAGTACTACAAGAAAGAATTAAATAAAGTATCTCAAGATGAACATCAAAAAAGGAGGTGAAATAATGGCAACAAATGTATGTAGTAGAAGTAGAACTAAATATGTAAAAGTAAAAGAATTTGCAGAACAATATGCAATGAGTAAAGCACAAGCGTATAGGATACTTTCACTACCAGATTTTAAAGACGCTGTAATAAAAACAGGAGAAAAAAGTATATCAGTAAATCAAGACAAAGCATTTGAAATTATGCAACAGATTTTTACATAACCCCACAAAAAGTAAAGGAGGAAGAGTATGGAAGAAATACAAACATTAAAACAAATAAGAGAAGACTTGCATAACTTACGTAAAGAACATATGAAAACAATTGATACAGACTTAATAGATGAAATACTAGAAATAACTAATAAGATATCAGAGAAAATAGGATATCTTGAAGCAAAAAACGAAGAATATGCAAATGTAGAATTTAAAATTGAAAAACTAAAAGGAGAAAAGGCTAAAAAAATTATTGAGTATGTAGAAAAAATGAAAAAGGAGGAAAACAAATGACAAATAAAAAAGCAAAGCAAATATACAAAAGAGGATTTATAGATGCAACAAAGATAATATTAGGACTGGCAGGAATAACATTAACGTTTATAACATTCTTAATTAAGAGTGGAATATATGTATTTTAAAGGAAGGAGGAAGAGTATGCAAGACATAAATGAAATAGATAAAGTACATAAAAGAAATGTAGAACTTGCAAGGCAAGTAAGAGATTTAGCACAAGAAAACAAAGCGTTATATGAAGAAAATAAAGATTTGAGATTTGAAAAAGAAGAACTTGAAGATGTTCTAAAGCAAATAAACAAATTAACTATATCTAATAAATACAATAATGAACAAGCAATTTTTAACAAAATAAAAGAGTTAGTAGAGACCGCAAATCAAAACTAACTCAACCTAATAAGTAAATAAAGATATTTTTATATTAACATAACAAAATAAAATTGTCAAATTTAGGAGGAAGAATGGAACAAAATTTAAGTGAATACATAACAGAATATTATGAAGTAAATAGATATAACACAGACTGGGATGCTTATTATGAAGCTGAGGCTGAAAGAGCGGATGAAGTTTGGAAAAATTTATAGGAGGTTTATAAATGTTAAAAGAATACAAAGAATTAAGAAAAATAGATGTAAGCGAATGGACAGAAAAAAGAGATAATGCAGATTATTTAAACTGGGCAAAAGTAGTAGATTTATTACATGAGAATGGAGCAGAAAAGGTTTATTTTGAACCAGTAGTAAATGAATTAGGAAGTAGTTTATATATGACTACACAAGAATATAAAGATTCAAAAGGAAATACAAACAGAGTATATGAAACAGCAGTAAGAATTGTAATAGATGATTTAGAGTTTATTCAAAGAGGTCCTGTAATGAATGGAAGTAATCCAGTAAAAGATGATTCAATGAGCCAACAAAGGTTATGGAATTGTCAAACAAGGTTGTTTGTTAAAGGTGTAGCAATAAGAACAGGATTAGGATTTGATTTATGGCTAAAAGAAGAATTCAAAAATGAAAAAGACAATTGGGAAGACGATTTATCAAAACACGACATATTTAAAATTAAAGAAAGATGTCAACAAATTTATACAAAAAAGATGAAAGAAGGATTAACAACAAAAGAAATAGCAGAAAAACTTCACAAAACAGAAGATGAAGCAAAAGCATTATTTAGTTATTTTGATACTTTAAGCAATTTTGAAAGAGATTTATCAAACATTGATACAAAGTCAAGATAGAAGTAATTATATAGGTGCATCAGATACAAGTATGGTGGTAGGAAATTGGAAAACTAAAACATTTGAAAAGTGGTGGCTAGAAAAACTAGGACTTAATAAAAATAATTTTTCAACAGAAGCAACAAAAGCAGGAAACAACTATGAGCATAAAATATTAGAAACATTAGATATTGAAGATTTAGAAATGGACAAACAAATAATAATAGATAGATTAAGAGTTAACTTAGATGGAAACACAGATACTTGTATTTACGAAGTAAAAACACATAAGGCTGAAAAAGAATTTAAAGTATCAAAGCAGTATTGGAGACAAGCACAAGTAGAAATGTATGCAAGTAATATTAAAAAGCTATTTATAGTTGCTTATGGATTAAAAGAAAATGATTATACAAACTATTTTAATTCAATAGATAAAAACAGGCTTGAAATGATACCTATAGAATATGATGAAAAATTTATAAATGAAGAATATATACCAAAATTAAAGATACTAACTAAATGTTTGAAAGAAGGTGTTTTTCCATGCAATCTATGATAGGAACACCACAAAAAATATCAACATATTTATGGACATTAGACAAAGATAAACAATATGAACTAAAAGAATACAGACAAAAAAGGTCAAACGATGCAAATGCTTATTGCTGGGTATTATGCGACAAAATAGGAAAAGAGTTATCAAGAGAAAGTCAAGTCATAACAAAAGAAATGGTTTACAAAGATGCAATAACTCAAATAGGAACATTTGAACCGATGATAATAGAAGAAAAAGCATTTGAGAATTTTAAACGAATATGGAGCAAACAAGGATTAGGATTTATAGTTCAAGAAGTAAGCAAAAAAGATAAATGCATAAGGGTTAATTGCTATTACGGTTCAAGTACATATAACACTAAAGAAATGAGTTTATTAATTCAAGCATTAGTAGAATTAGCAAAAAGTTTAAATATAGAAACAAAATCAGAAAAAGAAATAAGTAGCTTATTGGAGGCATGGAGATGAAAAAGAAGGAATTTTGTATTATGCCAAACGATGACTTAAGCTATAGAACTAAAAGAACAATACATTACAATGAAAGACATGAGATTTTTTTTGGACGAGCTTACAGACAAAAGAGTATAGAAGATGGATTAATAGTATTTTTAACATCAGAAAATCATCGTGGGACATATGGAATACATGGAAAAGAAGGAAAAGAATTTAATTTATATTTAAAGAAAATAGGACAACAAGCATGGCAGAATTATTACAATAAAACAACAGAAGAATTCATACAAAAATATGGAAAAAATTATTTATAAGGGAGGAAATAAACAACTAAGGGCTAGACAAAAAAACTAGCCCTATATTTTTACAAAAGGAGAAAAAAACAATATGGCAAGAGATAGTTTTATATTCTATCGAAGCTATTATGAGGCTATGAGTGGGTTAAAAGACAAAGATAAGCTACAGTTATTTAAGGCAATAAGTGAACTATCATTAAATAATAATGAAGTACAACTTACTGGAATTTGTAAAAATATTTTTATAGCAATAAAACCTCAAATAGTTGCAAATAGCGAAAGATATGAAAATGGAAAAAAAGGTGGAAGACCTAAAAAAGAAACCACTGGTTTTGCAAAAACAAAAACCACAGGTTTTGAAAATAAAAAACCTAATAAGAATGAAAATGATAATGAAAATGTAAATGAAAATAATAATAACAATAATGCAATCGACAGTTGTGTTGACGGATTGCAAGATGTTATTGATTTTTATAATGACAACGTAAGTAGTCTAACTCCATTCAGTTTAAGCTTGTTAGAAGATTATGTAAAAGAAATGGGGAAAGACATAGTTATTTATGCAATGCAAATAAGTGTAGAAGCTAATAAAAGAACAATACAATACATAAAAGCTATATTGAATAACTGGCAAAAAGCAGGAATTAAAACATTACTTGAAGCACAAGAAGAAAGCAAAAGAAGTAAAAGTAACACATCAGAAAACAAGACTAATACGAAAAAACAATATCAAAATTACGAGCAAAGAAAATATGATAATTTAAACGAATTATATACGAATCCAACTTAACAAGGGGGGAGCAAATGAAAAGAAAAATAAAGAAAACAGTATATGAAATATTACTAAATGATACATACGCAAGAGAAAATGACGGATATTTAATTAGACGTGTAATAGAAGAATTAGAGCCAAATTTGTATAAGCAAAAATTTAAAACAATAATGGATAATATTCAATTTACAGGAATTAGCATAGAAAGTATTACAAGAGCAAGACGAAAATTTTTTGAAGAAAATCCAAATTTAAAAGTTAAAAAAGCAGAAAAAGCAAGAAGACAAAAGGAAGAAGAATATTTTTTAGAATATGCAAACCATATTCCAAAAATCAATTAGGAGGCAAATATGATAAAAAAATTAAAAAACATAAAAATATCAAAGCAATTTAAAATGAATTATCCTGGGCAAATAAAACTAATGAGCAAAATAGAATATTATTTACGCAATAACAAATTTGAACAACCAATAGTTATTAATAAAAACAATATTCTAGTAGATGGATATACAAGCTACATAATAGCACAAATGCTAAACAAAAAAATATGTGAGAGTGAAAAGAGTATGAAGCAATTAGTAGATATGCCACGGAATCTGCAAATATTGTGAGCGGATGTTTAAGAGTGGAAGACGAAAATTTTAAAAGTAAATACAGATGCAAAGACTTCAACCCACTACAAGTAAATTGGGAGCAATACTACAGAGAGGAGCTAAAGAAAAAGTGAAATATAGTTTTGAAATAAATCAAAGATTACCAAGCTTCAACGAATATATAAAAGCTTGCAGAAGTAATAAATATGCGGGAGCTGAAATGAAGAAGAACATAGAATTAGAAATATGGGCATATATAACAAACAAACTAAAAGGAGTAGAAATACATAAACCAGTTTTTATAACATTTACATGGATAGAAGAAAATAAAAAGCGAGATTTAGATAATATATGTTTTGCTAAAAAATTTATATTAGATGCATTACAAAAAGCAGGAGTAATAGAAAATGACAATAGCAGACATGTAACAGGATTTACAGATAAATTTGAATATGCAAATAAAAGTAAAGTAATAGTAGAATTGGAGGAGTAAAACATGTTAAATATAAAAGACATACTACGAATAACATTAAAATCATTTGCAAATGTAGTAATAGTAGTATTTGTAGAACAGATATTATTTCATAATATAGATGTTTGGTTAATGATATTAGTAGCAATTTGGAGTTTTGTAGGATTTTTAAAAGAGAAAGTAGGAAAATAACATGAAGTATGTACATTGGCTAAAAGTAACTTCATATAGCGAAGAAAAACAGTGGAAAAGTTTAAAAGAATATTACGATAAGTATGATTGTGATATACAAATATACTATATAGTAAATTCTATAGAAAAAGTAGTTAGATTAGAATGTGATCAATCATACGAAGATTTAGATTTAGATGTTAATTCATTAAGTACTAACTTATATAGATATTCACAAAAACCAAAACTTGATCTTGTGAAATATAAAAACAAAACAATAGATTTTTTTGCTAGTAGAAAATATTTGTAGAAAAAAAGGAGGAATAGCAAATGGATTTAGATGATGAAGAATTAAAAGCAACAAAAGAAATGCGTTCAGATAAAATTGAAATAGGAGAATATATAAAACAACTAGAAACAAAACAACAAAAGCTAATAGAGAAGTTAGAAGAAGATATAGAAATAACTAAAAAGCAATATAGTGATAATTCTTTATTAAATATAAGAGTAGATGGAAAACTTGATACATTAGAAGAAATTTTAGAAATAATGAAAGGAGAAAGCAATGAGTAGAGCAGATATAAAAGAATATAGCTTAGAAGATATAGAAGCAATAATAGAAAGTAAAATACATAATTTTGTAGATAGATATAACAAATATCCAAAATATTTAAAATTGCCATTATGGATTAGTAATGCAATGAAACAAAAAATGAAAGATATACAACACTTAAATTTAGACTATAATTTAGAAGCATTGTTATACAAAGATTTAGTGATATGCGAAACAATAACAATATCACAATTAGAAGAAATCGAGGTGTTTTAAGTGAACAATAAAACAAATATAGAAGAAGCAAAAAAAAGGTTAAAAGCAATAAAAGATGCAAAATCAGATAGTGACAGTGAAATAGCACTATTTGAGTTTGCAGAAAGAAGTAAATATATTGATTTAATCTTAAACTACATAGAAAATTCAATATCTAAAGAAGTGATAGAGAAGAAAATAGAAAAGTTAGAAAATCAAAGAGAAAAAGCTACAGAACAAAACCAAATGGGAACAGGAATAATGTTAACAGGAGGAATAAATTATTTACAAGAACTATTAGAGGAGTAAAAGTAACATAGAAATCAAATAAAGAAGCATACTACACTAAAGAAGTGTAATATGCAAGAAGAAATAATAAAACTTTGGAAACAAGGCTTAAGCAAAGATAAATTAGCGTTGATGTATAAAAGACAATATAATCAGCAAATAAAAATAATACGAAGTAGTGTAAGAAACAGACATAGTGGTAGATTTATAAGTAGTTATGAAGCTTTAGCTTATGTTGAAAAGATAATTTATAGATATTTAAAAGGGGACAAACTAACATATAAAAACCCCACTAAAATTTAGCGGGGAAAGATAATTAATACTGTGATACGAGCCAAAATGCTGCTAAAATAAAAACTATTAATGCAATAATACTAAAAATATGAACAAGTATAACTGCACACACAATTAATACAATATCTGCAAGAATTGTATTAATTACGATTGGTAGCTTATCTTCTTTATCAATTGCATCATGTAAATAAAAAGCCATTATGCAAAGTGAAAAGAAAACAATTGTACTAGCCAAACATGGAATACCTACATTAAACAGCATAGCATACCTCCTTTACAAAGAGGGGTTAACAGTTACATAAATTTGAATAATTATAACATAGAATTAACATAATAGCAAATAAAAATAAGGAGGTACAAATGATTATATACAAATGTGACTTATGCAAAAAAGAAACATTACATTTAGATACAATAATACTACATAAAAGGGGATTTGATTATTGTAATGAATGTAAAGAAAAAGCAGAAGAAATAAAGCAAAAATATAAAAAAGAAATTGAATACGAATATTGTATGTTAAACAGTAAGTTAAAACTAAGAGAAAAACAATATCTAGCTGAAATTAGAGGAGTAGGAGGTACGAATGACTAGAGAAGATTTAATTCAGTATTGTGACTTGAAGAAAGAAATACAAGATTTAGAAAAGCGAATTGACAATATAAAAAAAACAACAGAAATGGTAGCTGATTCAGTACAAAATGGATATAAACATAGAGCAATTATTTATGGAGTAGATCTTACAAGAAGAAGAAAATTACATATGTATGAAAATAAATTACAAATTTTCTATGACAAATTATTTGAAGAGCAAAATCAAATAGAAGATTATATAGAGACAATATCAAAAAGCGATATTAGACAAATATTTAGATATAAATACATAGATGGACTTAATTGGTATCAAATACAAATAATGATGAAATATGAGCATGAAGACACAGCCAGAAAAAAACATGACAGATTTCTTGAAAAAAATATGTAAATGTCCGATTTGTCCGTTTTTGACATGTTATAATAAGTATAAGCGATAATAGATTTTTCATTTGCTTCAAAAATATAGATTAAGAATAGATGTTTTAAATGTCTATTCTTTTTAGTTGCTATTAACAATGCTAGGTAAGTTAATATAAATTGGCGTAGACGCCTCCTTTCGTAATTAATTTATATAAATTTTGCAAGTAGAACTTTCCTAGCGAGTTCTAATATTAAATCCAATAGAAGGATTTTTTGAGAATGAATGTGTTGTACATTCATATTTACGTTTCAGCCATGCTTTATCGTTAAAAGTGTGGCTTCATATATAAATAGTACGCAGGAATGAAATGAGTACAAGTAGATTGACAAACAAGTAGACATTGATAAAGTACTAACGTCAAGTCGAAAAGAATAGTCAATTTATTCTAGATTACAATGTCTCATAATCATTTTTGCGTAGTGTTTATAAATAGTATGTAGTGATATATAAAGAGCTACTTAGTAAAGCTGACTACTTTATTAAGCAAGTATGTAAAATCTAGTCAATTTTGCGAAGAACGGGAATTCTTTTTATCGTTTTCATCCGTTCTAAAATAAGAGAATGAAATACGGTCGGAGTGTATATATCATTACATAGTGTTTATAAAAAAATAGGAGGAAAACATGTACAAAGTATTTAAAGCAATATTAATAATAATTTGGGTATTAGATATATTAAATGTACCATGTATGCAAGTATTAGATACAACAATTCCAATTAATACTCTAGCATGGTTACTTATATGGATTTTAATACCATCTACAGAAATAAAAGTGCGTAAAAAAGAAGATTAACAGAGGATAAAAACTATGGAATGTTTAGAATCAAATAAAATATGCACAGTTAAGAAGTGTAAAATCTGTGTATTAGATGATTGCAAGGAAACTTTTAAGATGATAGATTACAATGAAAAACAATTATATGAAAAGAAAATGAATTTAATAATAAATCAATTAGAAGAGCAGTGCAAAAACTGTTCTTTTTTAGAAGTTATTGATTTAGATAAGCAAGTTGTTAGATGTGCTTATTTAGTTAAAGATAAATGCTTAATAGAAAAGACTAACAAAAAAAGTTAGCCTAATATTTTTTAAGAGCATCTTCAATAATATAAGAAACTGGTACAACAACTTCATTATCAGAATTAATTTCAAAAGAAGTAGTTGTATTACGTTTAAAAACTGAAGCAGTAATAGTACCTATTTTATCCATTTTGACAACTCCTTTCATCTTTAGTACGCAAGATAAAAGTATAGCACAAAGAAATGTTGAAAGGTGTCGAAAGAGTGAAGATAGATGAAAAAAGGTAAGAACTTATTTACATAAATAAAGGAGGAAATAAAATGTTAGAAGGTAAAGTATTAAAATCTTTTAATGACAAACAAAACAATTTAAAACGTTATGAAGCAAACGGAAGGACAAAATTTAAAGCAGAAGATAAAAGATACAATGAATTAAAAGACAAAGGTTATTTAGAAGAAGGAAAACAAGTAACATCTAAGAAGTAGGTGGAGGTATGGCTAAATATGATTGGAAGCAGTTAGAAAAAGAATATATATTAAGTGATTATAAGTCAGTAAGTGCTTTCTTAAAAAGCAAAGAGATAAAAAATAATGGAACTACTAGAAAATATACAGTTGGATGGAAAGAAAAAAAGAGACAAAAAGAAGACAAAAAGGCGACAAAAATAATTGAAATAGTAACAGAAAAAGAAAGTGAAAAAGAAGCACAACAAATAGTAGATATAAAATTAATAGCAAATGATTTAGCACTTAATATAATTAAAGCTAATAAAGAATCAAACTTGTATATAGACAAATATGGAGAGACACAAATAGGTTTAATAGATAAAAAAGGACTAAAACAACTTACTTCTGCATTAAAAGATTTGAATGATATATTAAGCAACAAACAAAATGAGAATAGTAATGCACAGTCACTTGCAGAAACGATACAAAAAGCATATGAGAATAAAGTAGGTGATAAATAATGTTACCTACAGAAGCAGTATTATATTATAAAGATAGACCAGTAGAATTTGTAAAAGATATAATAGGTGTAACACCAGATGACATTCAAGGAGAAATATTAGATAGTGTGGCAAATAACCAATTAACAAGTGTACGTTCTGGTCATGGTATAGGAAAATCAGCATTACAAAGTTGGTTGATTTACTGGTTTATGTGTACAAGACCATTCCCAAAAATACCTTGTACAGCACCTACAAAACATCAATTACATGACATATTATGGGCAGAGGTTGCAAAATGGAGAACCAAAGCCATACAAAGCGAAATAGAATGGACACAAGAAAAGCTATATATGAAGTCTAATCCAGAGAATTGGTTTGCAGTGCCAAGAACAGCTACTCAACCAGATGCTTTACAACGGATTTCACGCAGATCATTTGTTATACATTATAGATGAAGCGTCAGGAGTAAAAGATGTAGTATTTGAACCAGTGTTAGGAAGTTTATCAACACAAGATGCAAAATTAATAATGTGTGGAAACCCGACGCAATTAAGTGGTTTCTTTTTTGATAGTCACAATAAAAATAGAAGTATTTATAAAACATTTAAAGTGTCTGGAGAATATTCAAAAAGAGTTTCAAAAGATTATATACAAATGATTATAGATATGTATGGCTTAGACAGTGACGTATATAGAGTACGTGTAGCTGGGGAATTTCCAAAAGCAATGCCAGACAGTTTTATACAACTTGATTGGGTAGAAAATTGTAGTAAAAACAATATATCATATATAATTCCTAAACGAATTGATATAGGAGTAGATGTAGCAAGGTATGGAGACGACCAAACAATTATAGATATAATATTCGATAAAAGACAGCAACAAAAGCCAATAGAAATTAATCATAATGATACAATGCAAGTAACAGGAAGAATAGTACAATTAGTAGAACAACTAAGACAACAATATGTAGGAATACCAATACATATAAAAATAGATTGCGATGGTTTAGGTGTAGGAGTATTTGATAGATTAAAAGAAATAAAAGAAGAAAAACATTGGATTACAGTAGAATTATATGAATGTCATTTTGGTGGAGCAGGAGGGAAAAACGATGAAAATGAACCAATCGAATTTAGTAACTCAACAGGTTTAATGTGGGGATTGTTAAGAGAAAAACTAAAGCATAATGAACTAGAATTATATTATAATGACAAACAAATAACACAAATAACAAACAGAAAATACAGAATAAATTCAGATGGAAAAATAGAATTAGAAAAAAAAGAAGATATGAAAAAACGAGGGCTAACATCGCCAGATATGGCAGATAGTTTAGCTCTTTCTTTGTGGGAACCACCATTACAGGGTGTATATTTTCCAAACCAGAGGAGGTAAGCTATGCAAATTACAGAAACTGAACGAATTAATTATATACTGAAAAAAGGAAAAGAAAATAGTATTGATTTAAAAGAGTTTATAAAAATACAAATAGCTGAATTTGAAAACTCAGAAGAATATAAAGAAATGCTAGCAGGAATGAATTACGCACAAAATGAAAATGATATTAAAAACAAAAAAAGATACTGGACAGATAGTAGAGGAATAAGAAGAGTAACTAAGAAGCTTGCAAATAATCAGCTAAGACACCCGATTCCTAGAAAAATGAAATTACAAAAGCAAGGTTATTTATTGAAAAAGAAAATTACAATAAAGCAAGTATTAGATGAAAACGAAACAGAAAACACAGAATACATAAAACATATAAAACAAATTTTTAATAATAGAATGCATAAAATGTTAAAGAGAACTCTAGGCGGAGCAATAGATGCTGGAATAATCTGGTGGCAACCATATGTTGATGAACAAGGAAAATTTAAAACAAAATTAAGATATTCAATAGAAATGATACCTCAATGGGAAGATAGGGAACATGAAAACCTAAGTGCAATGATAATAAAATATCCTATTATCGTATATGACAAAAATGGAAAGAAAACAATATATAAGGTTGAATATTGGGATTTAGAAGGCATTAGGTATTTTGTAGAAGATGGTAGTTCATTAATAGAAGATATTGAAATGATAGATGAAGAAAGAATAATAGGAACAGACAATGAAGGAAATACACTTTGTTGTCATTTCCTTTTAAATAATGAAAAATGTTTATGGGAAAAATTACCATTTATTTATTGGAAATACAATGATGATGAAAAGCCAATTATACATTATTTAAAAAGTTTAGTAGATTGTTATGATAAATTAACATCAACGATAGCAGATACAATAGAAGATACACCAAATGCAGTAAAAGTTGTTAAGAATTATACACAAAAAGTAGAAGAATTATGTGAAAATTTAAATACTTTTGGACTTATATTAGTACAAGGCGACGGAGATTTCAAGTATGAGAGTCCTCAAATTAATATAGAAGCATTTAAAACATTTATAGAACAGCTTAGAAAAGATATATATGAGGCAGGATTTGGGGTAGATACAGAAAGCGATAAATTTGGAAATCAACCAAGTGGAGTTGCAATACAAGAATTATATGAAGACTTGGACCTAGATTGTAGTAATATAGAAACAGAATTTCAAGCAAGTTTAGAATATTATAAATTTTTCATTGATTCTTATTTAGCACTTACAACAAAAGTAGATTATTCAAATATAGAACTAGAATATATATTTAATAAATCAATGATAATAGATGAAAGCGAAAAAATACAGAATTGCAAAAACAGTACAGGTCAAATAAGTAATAAGACAATAAGAGCAAATCACCCATGGGTACAAGATACAGATGCAGAAGAAAGACAAATTGTAATAGAACAAAAAGAAGATGACGAATACAGCCAAATAATTCCGAACAAAATAGGTGATGATAATGAAGAATAGCGAATATTGGCAACAACGATTTACATTGTTAGAAGAAACACAGAATAAAAAAAGTACTGAATATTTAGAAACGCTAAAAGAAGAATATGACAAATCTTTAATGAAAATAGAAAAAGACATAAGTAATTGGTATGCAAGAATTGCAGACAATAATGAAATAAGTTTATCAAATGCAAAAGAATTGTTAAACAAAAAAGAGTTGAAAGAATTTAAATGGACTGTTGATGAATATATAGAAAAAGGAAAACAAAATGCAATAAAACAGGAGTGGATTAAAGAATTAGAAAATGCAAGTGCAAAGGTACATATTGACAAATTAAATGCTATAAAAATACAAATACAAAACGAACTAGAACATTTGTATAATAAAGAAGATAAAGGAATAGATGAATTAGTAAAAGAGCAATATCAAGAAAGTTTTTATAAATCAGCATATGAAATTCAAAAAGGAATGGAACAATATTGGAATATAAGAGCATTAGACACAAACAAAATACAAAAAGTGATAAATAAACCGTGGACAACTGACAATCAAACATTTTCAGATAGAATTTGGAAACATAAAGAAGAACTAACAAGTACATTACAAAAAAGTCTAACACAAGCAATAATAAGAGGTGACAAAATAGAAGAAGTAACAAAAACAATAAAAGAGCAATTTAATGTTTCAAAAGGGAAAGCTGGAAGACTAGTAATGACTGAATCAGCTTTTTTTAGTTCAGCAGGACAAAAAGAGTGTTTTAATAGTTTAAATGTTAAGCAATATGAAATAGTTGCAACTTTAGATACGCATACATCTAAAATATGTCAAGAATTAGATGGAAAAGTATTTAATATGAAAGATTACGAAGTAGGAGTAACAGCTCCACCTTTTCATTGCTGGTGTAGAAGTTGCACAGCACCATATTTTGATGATGAATTTACACAAGAAGAACAAAGGGCATATCGTGATGAAGAAGGTAAAACTGGCTATGTTGATAGTAAGATGAAATATAGTGAGTGGAAGGAAAAATATGTTAATAGTAAAACAAATACATCGACAAATAATGTTAAAGATGATAAAATGTCTAAAAATAAAAATGAAGAGGGAAAAGATGTGCAATATATTGGAAAAATAGATAAAAATAAAATTGGAAATTTTAGAAACAAGATAACTACTGAAAATGTAGTACTTACAAATGAAAGATTAACACATATAAAAGAACATCATCCTGATCTAAAAGACAAAGAAATAAACTATATACAAGATGTATTAAATAGTCCAGATTATGTATTTAACGATAGAAAAAACGAAAATACAGTATTATTAGTAAAGGAAATAAAAGAAAATGATAAAAAATATAGAATGGTTCTAAAATTAAGTACTAATGCAGATAGTACTAATAAGAATATACAAAATTCAGTAATAAGTTTTTGGAATATTGGAGAAAAGAAATTAAAACAATATATAAGGAATGAAGAAATACTGTATAAAAAAACTAGACAAAAATGAATAAAAATGTTACAATTAAAGTACAATAAGAATAGTTATTTGAGGTGGTAAATTTCGTGGCGACCACACGCCGATGGCAAGACAGGGGGAACCCGAGTAGATGCAGGGGAATGCCACGCCTGCCAAATAACCAAAACAAAGGTCAATTGAGAACCTCAAGGTTCGCAGTTGACCTTTAATTATTAAGTTATTAAAATACTTTTATAAATTAAAGACGTAGAAAATACGTCTTATTTTAATATTTGAAAGAAGGTGAAAGCATGATTGAAGTACGAAATAAAGAAACTTGTATACAAGCTATAAAAAGCATAGGTCAAGATTTAATTGATAAAGCAGAAGAAATTTCAAATGATATAGAAGGTGTTGCAAGTATAACTATACATGCAAATATAACCCCATTAGAAATAGCTAACTTTGACGTAACAAAGAACTATACAACAAAGTTTTAAAATATAGTTATTAATTTTTAGGCATTTTAGTATGTCTATTTTTTTATAAAATTAGTCAAGAGGTAGACTTGAATAATTGCCTCATAACAAGAGATAGAGAACTCTTAGAAAAGCTTAGTTATAAAAAAAAGGAGAAAATAATGAAAACAGACGATTTAAAAGCACAAGGATTAACAGATGAACAAATTCAATTCGTATTTGCAGAAAACAGCAAAGATATAAAAAAATACCAAGATGAAAATGAAATATTGAAAACTGATATTGCAAATACAAAACAATTATTAACTGATGCTAATAAAGAAATTGAAGGCTATAAAGAAATGGATATAGCAGCTATAAAAAAATCAGCTGATGATTGGAAACAAAAATATGAAGACTTAGAAAAACAAAAAGCAGAGGAAGAATACGAAAGAAAAATTGACAATTACATTAGCGGATTAAATATGAATGATGAAGTTCATGCCGAAAAGTTAAAATCTCAAATTAAAGAAAAAGAATTAAAATTTCAAGACAATAAGCTAATTGGTGAAGACGACATAGTTAAATTATATAAAGAAAAATATCCGCATGTATTTGGAAATGAACAAAAACTAAAAGGCATTAAAATTGTTGAAGGTGCCGACAAAAAAGATATAGAAACAACAAGTACAGGAACAAATTATGCCAAAGAAATGAATCAAAAAGAAAATACTAAAACAGAAAGTAAATTTTTTAAATAGGAGGAAAAGAATATGTATGTAAAAAGTAAAAAAATACAAGATATTAATTTTTTAGCATCTGCAAAATATCAAAATTTCACTTATCAAGCAGATGACACAGGAGTAGAAGCAAATGCAAATGGGAGAAAGATTATTCCAGCAGGAACTGTTTACAAGAAGGATGGCAAAGCTGTAGGATTAACATTTCACGATATAGATGTTACAGAAGGACCTCAACCAGTAGCAGTAATGGTAGAAGGTTGGGTAGTTGAAGATAGACTACCTGTAGCAATATCAGAAGAAGATAAGGCAAATATGCCAAATATAAAATATAGAGAAGTTTAGGAGGAAAAGAATATGGAAGAATTATTAAAACAAAAAGATATTTTAGATTATTTAAGAGAAAGACAATATCCAACACTTTTAGGAGAAGAATTATTCCCAGAAGTAAAAAGAGAAAGCTTGGAATTTGATATGATAGCAGAAGGAAGCAGAACACCAGTTATTGCATCTGTACATGGATTTGATACAGAAGCAGAAATTGGTTCAAGGGAAGCACAAGAAATGGCACTTGAACTTGCATTAATAAAAAGAAAAATGCAAATGAAAGAAAAAGACATTTTAGCATTACAATACCCAAGAAACGAAGCAGAGAAAAAATATTTAACAAAACGTGTTTATAATGATTTTGACGCTTTAAATTTAGGTATTAGAGCAAGAGTAGAATTAATGAGAATGGAATTACTAGCAAATGGTACAGTATCATTAAATGAAAATGGGCTAAGTGCTGTAATTGACTATGGAGTTCCAGACACTCATAAAGTAGAAAATGTAGATTGGGATTTAGAAAAAAATGACCCAATCGAAGATATGTTAACATGGTACAATTTAATGGAAACAAAACCAAAAAGAGTATTGACATCAAATACAATATTAATGAAATTATTAAAACATCCAAAAATTATTGCAAGATTGTTTGGAAATAATACAACAAGAATAGCAACTGTAGGAGAATTAAATACATATTTAACTTCATTATCATTGCCAGCAATATATACTTATGATGAAGTATATAGAAAGCAAAAAGGAAGAACATTTGAAACACACAGATACTTCCCAGAAAATGCTTTTGTTATGATGCCTAATACAGAATTAGGAGAAACAATATATGGACCAACACCAGAAGAAATAGTTTTAACTAGTGAAAGTGATGTAACAGCAGAACAAGTAGGGAAAATATTAGATATAATTTACACAGAAACAAAAGACCCAGTCGGAACATGGAAAAAAGGTGTTGCAACAGCTCTACCATCTTGTCCATATGCAGACGAATTATTTCAAGCAAAAATAAAATTAGCATAGTCTAAGGGAGATAGAATTCTCCCTTAAATTAAATTAAATTTTAGGAGGTATTTTATGATAGTAAAAGTTAAAGGAGCAGGTGTAAAACTTGCTGGAAAATGGTGCTTTATAAACGAAACAGCAGAAATAAGCAAAGAAGAATATGAAAACAATAAAGAATATGTAGAAATAATTGAAGCAGACAAGAAAGTAACAGCAAAAAAAGGAAAGTAAGTGATGTATATATGACTATTTTAGAACAAATAAAATCTAAAACTAATATTAACGTAAATGATATGTTAATAAAAAGATTATGTAGAGAACTAAAACTACCTAAAAAAACAATAGAAGATAAAAAAGCAAATATAGTTGAAACCGACTATATTCAAGAAGCAATAGAACAACTAGAATATGATATATTAGATGTTTTAATAATCATATTAGACAATACTAATCTGTACAAAGTACCAAAGGAAATGTATGCAACTGTAATAGATATGACAAAAGATTACTGGTACTTAAACAAACATGATAAGTTATTTTTAACGGAAGAAGAAAAACAAAAGGAAAATGAAGAACAATTAAAGGTAAAAAGCATTGCAGTAGGAGATACAACAACAACATTTTCTGATAAACAATCACAAGTAACTATAAATGGAATTACTTATTCTACAGGAACAATAGATTTTAATAAAAATACTCTTGAAGAAAAATACAAAGAAGCCTTTTATAGACATAGGCAACCGAGGTGGGATTAATGAATAATGTAGAATTTGCAAAAAAACAAGCAAGACAAGCAATAGAAAGTACGTATGATTGTAAATGTGATATTGTAGAGTATCAATCAACTAAAAATGCAATAAACAAAAGAACTGAATATAAAGAAATAACAATAATAGAAGAACAGCCTTGCAGAATATCATATAAAACAATATCAAATGCTAACGAAACAGAAAATGAAAGTAATATAACACAGATAGTAAAACTTTTTATTGCACCAGAAATACAAATAAATCCACGGCTCTAAAATAATCATAACAAAAAAGAGTGGTTTAATAGAAGAATATAAAAATAGCGGAAAACCTGCAATTTATGATGATACACATCAAGAAATAATATTAGAAAATTTTAAAGGATGGGCTTGATATGGCAAGATGGGGAAATTGTGATTTTAAGCAGTTAAAGCAGTTCAAAGAAAAATTAGAAAAGATGTCGAAAGCTGATATTAAAAAATTCTGTGAAAATGTTTCAAAAGAATTAGCAGCTAGATTATTGAGAAAGGTAATTAAAAGAACACCTGTAGGAGATTATTCAGGAAAAACATATACATGCGTTGGAGGAAAAACACATAAAGGTAGTAAAAAAAAGGGTATGGTCGGTGGAACATTAAGAAGAGGTTGGACAGCAAAAACAGAAGAAGAGGCAAAATCAGGAAATGGAAAAGGAAAAAATGTTTCTAATTGGGTAAATGAACTACCTATAAAACATATTGGAAACATATTTCAAATAGATGTGACTAACGTAGTTTCATATTCACGGTTATGTAGAATATGGACATTGTACCAAAAATCGTAAAGGTTGGGTAGAAGGACATTTCATGTTGACCATTTCGGAAAAAGAAATAAATACAATGCTACCAAAATTTATAGAAAAAAAATTAACAGAACTATTAAGCGAGGTGTTTTAATGGAAACAAATGACATTATTGATGGAGTATCAATAAAATTAAATGAATTGTTTGGTCAAGACTACGAATTATATACAAATAATGTAAAGCAGGGTTTAAAGATGCCTTGTTTTTTTATTAAAACTTTGCCAAGCAGCAAAAAAAAACTAATTGGCAATAGATATGAAAACGAAATCAATCTAGTAATACATTCAATGCTACGAGAATCAAATTTAGAAGAATTTAATAATATTTCTGACAAATTATATGAGTTGGAATATATAACAATGCTAAATGAAGATATATTAAAAGGTTATGATATGAAAACAGAGATAAGCGATGGAGTATTACTATTTTTTATAACATATAAATTCTTTACATACAAAGAAGTAATAAAACAAGATGATATGGAGCAAATAAGCAGTAACGAGGAGGTAAAAACATGACAAAAAAAACTCAAGATATAAAAGAAACATCATATAGCAAAAAACAAATAGTAAAAAGCAAAAAGTATAGTAGATATAGAGATATACTAATGTCTATATTAGAAGATAATAAAAACTATTCTAATAGAGAAATAGAAATAAAAATAAAAGAATTCTTAGAAAGGAAGGTGTAATTATGTTAGGAGGAGGAACATTTGTAAAGCAAAATAAGGTACTACCTGGGTCATACATTAATTTCGTATCAACTCAAAGTGTAGGTTCAAATATGAACGAAAGAGGAATTGTAGCAATAGGATTAGAACTTGATTGGGGAGAAGATAATGAAGTAATAGAAGTAACAGCAAAACAATTTAATAAAGAAGCAAACAAAGTATTTGGATACGATTATGGACACGAAAAATTAAGAGGTTTAAGAGACTTATTTAAAAATGCAGTAAAAGGATATTTTTATAAGTTAAATAGCAATGGACAAAAAGCAAGTAATACTTATGCAACAGCCAAATACACAGGGAAAAGAGGAAATGATTTAAAAATTGCAATAGAAAAAAATATTGATGATGAGACTAAATTTGATGTTATTACTTTATTAGAAACATCACAAATAGATAAACAAACAGTAAGCAAAGCAGATGAACTAGTAGATAATGAATATGTAGTATTTAAAAAAGATACAACACTAGAAATAACAGCTTCATCACCACTTGAAGGAGGAACAAATGGAACTGTTACAGGCCAAAATCATCAAGATTTTCTAAACAAAATAGAATCATATAATTTTAATACATTAGGCTGTTTAAGTAAAGAAAAAGAAATAACAACATTATATATAACATTTACAAAAAGACTAAGAGAAGAGCAAGGAGTTAAGTTTCAAACAGCAGTATATGATAATCAAGCAGACTATGAAGGTATAGTAAATCTTAAAAATAGTACTGTAGAAGAAGAAACAGGATTAATATATTGGGTAACAGGGGCTATAGCAGGATGTAATATAAATACTTCTAATACAAATAAAACATATGACGGAGAATATACAGTAAATAGCGAATATACACAAACAGAATTAGAAGAATGTATACAAAAAGGTGAATTTGTACTACATAAAGTAGGAAGCGAAACAAGAGTATTGGTAGATATTAATAGTTTAACAACTCAGACTATTGAAAAGGGAGAAGAATTTAAATCTAATCAAACTATAAGAGTGTTGGACCAAATAGCAACTGATATAGCAAATATTTTCAATAAAAGGTATTTAGGTAAAATACAAAATAACGATTCTGGTAGAATTTCTTTATGGAATGATGTTGTTAGTTTATTTAAAGAATATGCAACATTACAAGCAATAGAGAACTTTGATTCAAAAGAAATAACTATTGAACAAGGAAATGATAAAAAATCAGTAGTAGTAAATAGTCAAGTACAAATCATAAATGCAATGGAGAAATTATATATGAGTGTAGTTGTATCATAAGAGAGCAAATAAAATTGTTCTCTTTAATTTATTTATAGGAGGTAATAAGGATGGATAGTCCAATAATGAATGCAAAAGACTCTGTAAGTGCATCACTAGCAGAATGTTTTGCAATAATAGAAGGAAATAGATATAATTTAATGCAAGCATTAAACTTAGAAGCAAAATTAGAAAAGACAAAAACAGAAGTACCAATCTTAGGTAAAACAGGGAAAGGAAATAAAGCTACGAGTTGGAAAGGTACAGGAAGTGCAACATTTCATTATAATACATCTATATTTAGAGAATTATTAGAGAGATTTAAAAATACAGGAGAAGATATTTATTTTGATATTCAAGTTACAAACGAAGACCCAACATCAGCGGTTGGACGTCAAACAGTAATATTAAAAGACTGTAATATAGACGGTGGAATACTTGCAAAATTCGATGCAGATGGAGAATATCTTGATGAAGATATGGACTTCACATTTGAGGATTTTGAAATTCCAGAAAAATTTAGATTATTAAATGGAATGACAAAATAAAAATATAAAAAGAGAGGTAAAAGAATATGGATTTAGAGGCTTTTATGATAGAAGAAAAAGAAGAAATATTTGAATATATTGCTTCAGCAAGATTTAAAGATAAAGAGGGAAACCCAATAGCATGGAAATTAAGAACAATAACAGCAAAAGAAAATGACGAAATAAGAAAATCATGTTACAGACAAGTTCAAATACCAGGGAAAAGAGGTCAATACAGACAAGAATTTGATAGTAGCAAATATTTAGAAACACTAGCAATTAAATGTATTGTAGAACCAAACCTTAATTCAGTGGAATTACAAGATTATTATCATGTAATGAGTCCAGCAGATTTATTAAAAGAACATTTATTAAAACCTGCTGAATATGACAATTTAATATCAAAACTTCAAGAAATAAATGGTTATAACTTAGAAGAAGCGGTTGAAGAAGCAAAAAACTAATAAAAGAAGGCGATTTTGAAGCAAATATTGCTCATTTTTGCCTTCATAAATTAAAAAAATTTCCTCATGAGTTTGTTAATTTGCCATTCAAGGAAAAGGCTTATGTTGTAGCAAGTATTCAAATAAGAATTGAAGATGAAAAAGAAGAAGCTAAAAAAATGAAAAGTAAGTCAAAAAAATAATTTGTTCGACAAGTTTCGACAATGTTTGCATTTGCTTGGTGGTAATATATATATAGGAGGGGAAAGAATATGGCGTATATATTTTGCAATAAATGTGGAAAAGTTATAGAAACAAATCAGAAGTATTGTAGCAATTGTGGCACAAATCAGGAATCTAACAATATAAATACTTCTAATATACAACAAAATATTAATAATACTATCAAAAGAAAAAATAAAAAAGGAAAAATTACTGGGATTGTACCAGGAATTATATTGATTATAATTGTAGCATTAATAGTTAAAGGAGCATTGAGTTATGAAACTCCTGAAGAGGAAAATTATAAAATTGTTAAAGATTATATAACTTCATATGAAGATTTTACAGAGGTAATTAAAAAATGTGGTTTTAGTGATTATAAATTAGAAAGAGCAGAAAGTATGGATAATTATGATGCAGAAAATTCTAAGTGTTTTACATTACAGGAAGATAAAATACTTGGTTATTTATGTATAAAAGATGGTTCTATATACAGTATACAATACAATAATGAGTACTTATATAAGGATAAACAAATACTACATACACTTTTAGATTATATTATAACAAGTAATGAAAGGTCACAAATAATTACATATTGTGAAAATAACATAAAGACGATTTTAAAATCTCCTTCTACAGCTAAATTTCCTTGGGATTATAATGAATGGTCTATGAAGAAAGAAAAAGGCGTAATAACAGTACAGTCGTATGTAGATGCACAAAATTCTTTTGGTGGAACAATAAGGAGTAAATTTCAGTTTATAATTGAAAACGGCAATACTAAATCATTAATTTTTGATGGAAAAGAGTATATTAAATAATATTATTTTATAAAGAGTACAAACAAAAAAACATCAGACTAAATGCTGATGTTTTTATTTATGTTTAGATTTTATATATTGTATAAAATGAATTACTTCTAATATTTCATTATCATTCATATCAGCTAAATCATTTAATATTTCATTTGCATTGATGTCGTTAGGCATAGAAGAAAGCCCCATTAAATAATCTAATGAAACATTGAAGAGTTTAGCAATAGAAATTTTTATGTCATCACTTGGTATTCTACTACCTGTTTCATATTGAGATATTGCAGATAGAGAAGTATTTAATTGAGTAGATAATTCAAGTCTAGACATATTAGAATTTTCACGTAATAACTTTAGACGCTTTCCAAAAATATTATTATTCATAATAGCACCTCTTATAACAAGTATAACATATTTTTAACATATTGTAAAATTTTTTACAATATGTATTGACAAAATATAACTAACTGTATATAATGTAACAAATAGTAACAAAGGAGGTGTGGAAAAATGAAATTTATAAAAGAAATTGAAGTGTCTGATGAGATAATACGAATGCAAAGAGCAAGACTTCATATTAGTCAAAGCGAATTAGGAAAAAGGACAGGCTTAAAAAGAGAAAAGATAATGGCTATAGAAAATGCAAAATGCAAAAAAGTAACAGAAGACACATTACAAAGATTGGCAGAAGCTTTTAACTTAAAAGTAGAAGATTTATTAAAAAACGAAGAAAGATAATCTGCGAAAGTTTTGGCG
The DNA here is from genome assembly GCA_948469315.1 of uncultured Clostridium sp. Lineage (GTDB taxonomy): Bacteria > Bacillota > Clostridia > TANB77 > CAG-508 > Merdicola. The sequence goes on along the minus strand of CAOKLQ010000006.1, from coordinate 16,247 downwards.
AACTAACAGATTATCTCAACTAACAGAGTTAAACTCTATCTATGAAATATTATAACATAGATAAGAGTCTAATTCAAGTACAAATTTGAAAGGAGACTTTTTTTATTATGCAAATAAAACAAAAAATAAGAAAAGTTTATGAAAAATATGGCGTAAGTGTAAGTGATGAAGCACTAAAAACAATATTAAAAGATAAAGAAAGGACAAAAGGAATAATGAGATTATACAAAGAGGAAGAACTAGAAAGTATGAATTATATATTAGGAAAACCAGAAGATAATAAATATTTTACGCAACAAGAATTGGAAATGATGAATAAAATTGATTTATTTAATAGAAAAACGGTAGAAGTATGCAAAAAAATATGGGAAAACGAAACAAAGGTAGGTGCTTTGAGATGCATATAACAAATATATGGCGGAGTGTTCTTTAGTATGTGTATGCCAATAATTTCAGGAATGATACTTGCTTGCTTAGAAAAAAATGAAGAGAGGAGAAGAAGATATGAAAGAAGGAATTATACTTCAAACTCAAAATTTGCCAAATAAAATAGAAGACCTTGCAAAATTCGTTCTAGTAGGTAGAGAAAAACTTGTTTCTGTAAGAGCAGAAATAAGAGCAATAAATAAATTAGAATTAGCAGAAGAAGTAAGAGAGCAAAAAAAAGAAGAAGCACAAATGTTAGCAGAAGCTTTAATAGATGCAGAAGTAAGAATAGGAGACTTATTGAAAACAATACCTAAGGCACAAGGAATAAGAACTGACATAAGAAAACCTATAGACACCAGTGTCGAAAAGTTAGAAACTAAAAAACAAACTATTGAAAGGTTAGGTTTTAATCAAAAACAAGCAGAAAGATTTGAAACATTAGCATCTAATAAAGATATAGTAGAACAAGTGAAAGCGGAAGCTAGAGAGAATGAAGATATACCAACAAGAAGTAGAGTATTACAACTAGTAAAAGAAAAGACAAAAGAAGAAAAAGATAGTGAATATCTAAAAGAACAATTTAGGGAAATAGAGAGAATAAAAGGTACAGAAATTAGAATGAATGAAGCTATCTTCAAGATATTAACTGTAGAAGTTAATGAAGAAAATATACAGATATGGATAGATGGATTAGATGATTATAAAAAAGAAAGTTTATTAAATGAACTAGATGAAATAATAGACAAATATAAATTTATAAAAAAAATGTGGTTAGAAAATAACCAAATAAGGAGGATTAAATAAAATGGATAGAAAAGTAACAATAAGAATCCACGACGAAATAAGAAATAGTGGAAATTTAGATAAAGAATATGTAGTAGGATTAATAAAACAGTTAGATGAAAGACCAGATATACAAAAGCTAGTAGAACAACATTATAAATCAAAAGCAGATAGAATTATCTCAAGTTTTAAAGACCAAAACGGAATAAGAGATTGTTTTGCAATAAGAAATAGTCAAAATAAGACGAAATACATAGATATTTCAAAACCAAATTTATTAGCAAAAAGCGAAATAGAAGAAGTAAAAGCAAAACAAGAGAAATTAAAGAAAAAGAAAGAAGAAGTATTACTCAAAGTCAATATGGCATGTGAAGTTAAAAACGGAAAAATAAAGATAGAAGAATATGAAAGAACTTTAAAAAGAAAATTGCAATCATAATAAAAATAGATTAAAGGACAGCTAACGAAAAGCTGTCTTTTAAAGTGTTTTTATTTTTTTTGGAAAAAGAAGGTGAGAAAATGTCAACAATAACAACAGCAATAAAAGTACAAGATGCAATGACACCAGCATTTCACTCAATGAATAATGCATTAAATATTGTATTAAGTAGTTTTGAAACACTACAAGATACAACACATAAAGCAATAGATACAGCAAGTATTCAAGCAGCAAGAGCAGAACTTGCTAATGCAAATGCTACAATAATACAAACAGAAGAACAATTAAAAAAAGCAAATAATGAAAGTAGTAAAATGCCAAAAGGCTTTGAGGAATCCAATATTTCAGCCAAAAATTTAGTACAAACATTAATGGGGCTTAGTATTATTCAACGTGGAATAAGTATGATAACAGGACAAGTCAGTAGTGCAATTTCAAGAATAGATACATTAAACAACTATCCAAAAGTAATGTCAAATTTAGGCATAAGTGCTGAACAAGCAAATGCTTCAATGAAAATGTTAAATGATGGTTTAAAAGGATTGCCAACAACTCTGAACGATGCAGTTGGTTCAGTACAAAGATTTACAAGTGCAAATGGAAATGTTGGTGCAAGTACAAAAATGTTTCTAGCATTAAATAATGCAATTCTTGCAGGTGGTGCGGAAATGGCAGTACAGAAATCCGCATTAGAGCAATTATCTCAATCGTATGCAAAAGGAAAACCAGACATGATGGAATGGCGTTCAGCAATGGTTGCTATGCCAGCACAGCTAGGACAAGTTGCGACAGCAATGAACTTCAAAAGTGCAGATGCATTAGGGGAAGCATTAAGAAATGGAAAAGTTAGCATGAATGAATTTATGAATACTTTAATTGAACTTAATGAAAAAGGAGCTAATGGATTTCCTAGTTTAGCAGAACAAGCCAAAAATGCAACAGGTGGCTTACAGACATCTATTGACAATATGAAAACTTCTATTACTAGAGGTGTTGCAGATATGATAACAAGTATTAATGAAGGACTAGAAAGTGCAGGATTTGGAACAATTCAAGATATTGTAATGAATATTGGAACTGGTTTAGAAAATATGTTAGGTAATATAGGAAATTTTGTAGGACAAGTTATAATTTTGTTAAGTCCAATATTTAATGCAATTCAGCAAATATGGCAATTCATTTCTGATAATTGGTCAATAATAGCACCTATAGTACTAGGAATAATAGGAGTTTTAGGTATATATTATGCTCAAATTATGTTAGTAAAAATAGCAACAGGAATATGGACAATTGCACAAAATATACTTAATGCAGCTTTATATGCATGTCCTCTAACATGGATTTTAATCATTATAATAGCAATTATTGCAATAATTTATGCAGTAGTTGCAGCGATTAACAAATTAACAGGTAGTTCAACAAGTGCGACAGGTATTATTGTAGGAGCATTAACCACCGCAGTTGCATTTATATGGAATCTGTTTCTAGGTTTATTAGACTTTATGTTGGGAATAGTAAATGCTATAATCAATCCTTGGATTAAATTTGCTAACTTTTTTGCCAATTTATTCAATGACCCAATCGGAGCGATTATACATCTTTTTGGAGATATGGCAGATCAAGTTTTAGGAATATTGGAAAGCATTGCAAAAGCGATTGACAAAGTATTTGGATCTAATTTAGCAGGAGCAGTGCAAGGCTGGAGGAGTGGCTTAGATGGAGCAGTTGAAAAAGTTGCTAATAAATATGGAAATGGATCTTACGAAAAAATTGCAGAAGAATTAAATTTAAGTTCGGAAAGTTTAGGATTAAAAAGATGGAATTATGGAGACGCTTGGAATACTGGTTATAATTGGGGACAAGGAATAGATAACAAAGTTTCAAGTATGTTTAATAAAGCAAAACCTAAAGAAGAAAGTGCCAATGATTACAAAAATATATTAGATAATGTAAATACTAACACAGGAAACACCGCAGGAAACACAGGGAAAATAAGCGATACATTAGATGCAACAGAAGAAGACTTACAATATTTAAGAGATATAGCAGAAAGAGAAACAATAAACAGATTTACAACAGCAGAAATTAATGTAGATTTCACAAGTCATAACAATATAAATAGTGAAATGGATATAGATGGAATTGTTGACAGCTTAGGCGAAAAATTAGAAGAAAGGTTAGAAGTTGTAGCTGAGGGGGTATATATTTAATGTATTATTTTTATTTAGATAAATTATTATTGCCAGTAGCACCAGAAAAGTTGGAATTAAAAATAAAAAATCAAAACAAAACTATGAATTTGATAAATGAAGGCGAAATAAACCTAATAAAGACACCTCGGATTAACTGAGGTGTCTTTTGATATAGAACTTCCAAGCTATAAAAGACCATATGCAGTATATAAAAATGAATTTCAATCTGCAAAATACTTTTTAGAAGAAATAGAAAAATTAAAAACACAGCAAAAGGCATTTCAATTTATAGTTTCTCGAAAAACACCCAACAATAAAGTGCTTTTTGATACAAATATAAAAGTAACATTAGAAGAATATACGATAAAAGAAGAAGCAAAAGAAGGATTTGACATTAAAGTTTCTATAAAATTAAAACAATATAGAGATTATTCAACAAAAACAATGCAAATAACAATAAAACAATATAAACCTATTGCAGTAGAAGCACCACCAGCAAGACCAGCCAATACAGCACCATCTACACGAACATATACAGTCGTAAAAGGCGATTGTTTGTGGAATATAGCAAAAAAATATTATGGAAATGGTAATCAATATATGAAAATATACAATGCAAATAGAGATAAAATAAAGAAACCTAGCTTAATATACCCAGGTCAGGTTTTTGTAATTCCTTGATTGAGGTGATAAAATGAATAATTGCGAATTATTAATACAAAATGGAAATACAGTATATGCTCCTATTGTAGAAGAAGGCATTGAATGGGAAACAGAAAGAAAAGGAAGTCCACGGAAAATTAACATTTAAAGTATTACAAGATAATTTATTGAGCTTCACAGAAGGAAATGCAGTAAGATTTAAATACAAAGAAAATAATACATTTTATGGATTCGCTTTTACAAAAAAAAGAAACAAAAATCCACTTGTTACTGTAACAGCATATGACCAATTAAGATACTTTAAAAATAAAGACACATATGTTTACAAGAATAAGACAGCAGACGAAATAGTACAAATGCTTGCAAATGATTTTCTATTAAATATAGGAATTTTAGAGCAAACTGGTTATAAAATAGCAAGTCGTTCTGAAAGTAATAAAACACTATTTGATATATCACAAACGGCAATAGACTTAACAACTCAAAATACAAATGAAATGTTTGTACTATATGATGATTTTGGAAAAATATGCTTAAAGAATATAGAAAGAATGAAAGTTGGTTTAGTAATAGATGAAGAAACAGGAGAAAATTTTGATTACAGTTCATCTATAGATAATGATACATACAATCAAATAAAACTTACATATGACAATAAAAAAACTGGAAAAAGAGAAGTATATATTGCAAAAGATACATCTCATATAAACGAATGGGGAGTTTTACAATATTACGATAAAATAGATGAAAATGTTAATGGTAGAGCTAAAGTAGACGCACTATTAAAGCTATATAATCAAAAAACAAGAAAATTACAAATAAAAAATGCAATAGGTGATATAAGAGTAAGAGGAGGTTCATTGATAATAGTAAAAATGGACTTAGGAGATGTAAAGTTACAAAACTTTATGTTAGTTGAAAAAGCAAAACATACATTTAAAAATAATGAGCATTTTATGGATTTAACTTTGAGAGGAGGCGAATTTACAGCATAATGGCAGATATAATACAAACAATAAAAAAGGCTGCATTAGATGCAATAGAAAATTCTTCTCCAACTTCAATTGTGTTTGGAACTGTAATAAGTACAAATCCACTTCAAATACAAGTAGAACAAAAGTTATTATTAACAAGTGAATTTTTAATACTTACTAAAAATGTAATCGATTATGAAACAGAAGTAAGTATAGACTGGAATACAGGACAAGAAAGTTTAAATTCTAGTCATTCACATACTTGTAATGTAATTTCAAATGAAGATGTTACAGTTTCAATAGATAATCAAAACATAGATTTAACACACAATCATACTATTTCAGGAAAAAGAAAAATTACAATTCATAATGGGTTAAAACAAAATGATAAAGTAATATTATTACAACAACAGGGAGGGCAAAAGTTCGTAGTGTTGGATAAAATATATTAAGAAGGTGATTAGAATTATACCGCAAAATGATATAAAAGAAAATTTTACAATAGAAGAAAAAGCTAACAAGACATATAAATTAAATACAGAGCAAAACACAATAGAAGGAAAATGTGAAGGAATAGAAGCAATAAAACAAACGATATATTGTATCTTAAATACAGAAAGATTTGAATACTTAATGTATAGTTGGAATTATGGAGTAGAAATAAAAAAACTAATTGGAGAACAAAGTACATATGTTATTCCCGAATTAGAAAGAGTAATAAAAGAAGCTTTAATGCAAGATGATAGAATTGAAGATGTAGTTGAATTTTCTTTTACTCAAACAGCCAAAAATGTAATAACAGTAAACTTTAAAGTAATTACAATAATAGGAGATATTGAAATAGAAAAGGAAGTGGATATGTAGTGGAAAATTTAGATGAATATTACGATTTTGAAAATATTATACAAAGAATGTTATCAAAAGTACCTGATAGTGTAGACAAAAGGGAAGGTTCTATAATCTATGATGCAATAGCACCATGTGCAGCAGAAATAGCTCAAATGTATATCATTTTAAAAGATACTATCGATTTATCTTTTGCAGATACTTCTGTAGGTGAATATTTAGATAAACTATGCAATCAAGTAGGAATACAGAGAAATCAAGCAACAAATTCTATTAGAAAAGTAGAATTTTATGATGAAAGCGAAAATCTAATAGACATAAGTATAGGAGAGAGATTTACATTAAATGATTTAATTTATAAAGTTACAAAGAAAATAGATACAGGGATATATGAATGTGAATGTGAAATAGAAGGAACTAAAGGAAATATTGTATCAGGGACATTGATACCAATAAACTACATTGAAGGTCTAGGAAAAGCAATATTGACAGACATATTAATTCCACGGAGAAGATACAGAGAATGATGAAGAATTAAGGCAAAGATATTTTGAAACAATAAATGAAAAATCATTTGCAGGAAATATAGCAGACTATAAAAAGAAAACAAAAGAAATATCAGGAGTAGGAGCAGTAAAAGTAATTCCTGTTTGGCAAGGTGGAGGAACTGTTAAACTAACAATATTAGACAGTGATTTTAATAAAGCAAGTGAACAATTAATAGATATAGTTCAAGAAGAAATATGTCCAAACAGATTAGAAAGTGGAATAGGTCTAGCTCCAGTACGGACATAAAGTAACAGTAGATACAGTTCAAGAAAAAGCAATTAATATTAATACAAATATTATACTAGTAGAAAATAAGAGTATAGAAAATATAGAAGAATCAATAAAAAATGAAATAAATAGATATTTTTTAGAACTCAAAAAAACTTGGGAAGATTCAACAAGTATTATAGTTAGAATATCCCAAATAGAAACAAGAATACTAAATGTAGATGGAATATTAGATATATCAAACACAAAAATAAATAATACATCTTCAAATATAGAAATACTTTCTAATGAAATACCAATAATAGGTATAGTGGAGGTCACAAATGAAAATAATTGAGTATATACCATTTTTTTTACAAAAAGTTAGAGAATTTAAAATTATATCTAATTTAGAAGACGAAGAATTAGAAAATATAAGATTGCAGATAGATAAGATACTAAAAGAGGTAATTATAGAAACATCAGAAGGTTATGGACTAGAAAGATATGAAAAGATTTATAATATAAATACTACAAATGAAGATATTGACATAAGAAGATTTAATATAATATCTAAAATTAACAACAAGGCACCATTTACTTTAAAATGGTTAGATAACAAATTAAAACAATTAGTAGGAAAAGAAAATTACAAAATAAATGTAGATTACAATAATTACAAGGTTACAATCAGTATTGTTTATTTGTTTGGAGATATAGCAAATACGTTACAAAAAGACTTAATTGAATTGCTCCCAGCAAATTTAATAATACAAATAAACTTATTCAGTAATTGCAATTTACATTTAGTAGGCATTGCACATGAAAAACAACATATTAAGTTGGAGGTGGTACGATAATGGGGTTTGAAAATGTATATGTAACAAAATTAGGATTACAACTAGAAGCTAAAGCAAGGTTAGGAAAGACAATAAAAATTTTAAGAGTAGATGTTGGAGATGGAGAATTATCAGATAACAATATAACAGAGAAAACGTCATTAGTACATAAAATATTAGAATGCGAATTAAATAGTTTAAAAGAAGTTGATAGTCAAACGATTATCAATTTTATTTTGCAACAAAATAACATAGAAGAAAGTTTTTATTTTCGTGAATTTGGAGTTATAGCAGAAGAACCAGACACAAAAGAAGAAATTTTATATATGTATGCAAATGCAGGAAGTAAAGCAGAGTTTATCAACGATAAAACATCAGTATCAGTAAATGATAGAATAATAGACATAATAGTAAAGTCAGATAATACAGATAATATAGCAATCAGCATTGATAATACAGGTGTATATATTGAAAGACAAGAATATCAAAGCGATTTAGAGGAAATTAGAAACCTAATTAACACCAAATCAAACAAAAAGAAAACATATACTACACAAATAGACACAAACTGGACAGATGGAACAAAAACAATACAAATACAAGGAATACAAGAAACAGATATAGTAAATCTAAGTCCAGTATGGTCCGAAAATAAAGAAATAAGACAACAAGAAAAAGAAGAATACAACAAAATAAGTATGATAAGATCACAAGACAATGCAATACAAATAATATGTGATGAAGAAACACCTCAAATGACGTTAAACGTTAGACTGGAGGTGTTTTATTAATGGGAATGCAAGGAAATGTTTTAGGACAAAGTGGAAATTCTAGTAGTGGATTAAATGTGTATGCACAATTGAGGGAACCAAGTAAAAAAGATGGAGTTTGGATTAAGACGGAAGAAGTAAAACCTAATATATTAGAATATATAAATTTAGCTAATATACCAGAAATTTTTACTTATAGTTCAGCAGTAGCGATAGGAAATGATGTATATTTATTAGGAGGAATCGAAGGAAAGTCTAACTATAAATATAATATATTAACAAATACTTATACGAAGTTATCTAATATACCGTATGGATTTAATTATGGCTCAGTAGTAGCGATAGGAACGAATATTTACTTGTTTGGAGGTAGTGGTCATGGTGATTATCAAAAGTACGCTTATAAATATGATACTTTGACAGATACATATGCAAGATTAGCTAATATTCCATTTTCATTTTTTAGAGGATCGGCGGTAGCAATAGAAAATGAAATATATTTATTAAATGGAAGCAATAAAACTTATAAATATAGTACATCAACAAATACTTATACTAAAATAATAGATATACCATATGGTCTTGGAAATGGAACTGTAGTAGTAATAGGAACAAATATTTATTCGTTAGGATATAACAATATATGCAATTATAAATACGATACACTAACAAATACTTGTGCTCAATTAGATGATATACCATATAATTTTTCTGGTAGTGTAGTAGCAATAGAAAATGACATATATTTATTTGGTGGTGCAGATACATTCAAAAATTACGCATATAGATATGATACATTAACAAATAAATATATACAATTAACAAATATACCATACAATTTTGGCAATGGATCAGTAGTAGCAATAGAAAATGATGTATGTTTATTTGGTAGCGACAATAACACTTATGGTAAAAATGCTTACAAAATTCAACTATCAACACTGCTCGAATTCTCAAAATATAAATATGATAAAGTGGAGTTGGTGGAGGAGATTAGTGATAAATATATAAAATTAGCAGACATTCCTTACAATTTTAATAATAATCCAGTAATTGCTGTTGGAACAGATATTTACTTGTTTGGAGGCAATACGACTAGTGATAATAAGGCATATAAATATAATACGATAGCAAATACTTACACACAATTAAAAAATATACCATATAACTTTTTTCAAGGTTGTGCAGTTGCAAATGGTACTGATATTTATTTGTTTGGAAGTAGTAGTAGTAATTATAGTAAATATGCTTATAAATATGATACATTAACAGATACATATACAAGATTAACTGATATTCCATCTAAATTTTATAATGGTTCTGCTACTATAGTAGATACAGATATATATTTATTTGGTGTTTTTGATAGTAGCTATTCAAATGCAAATTATGCATACAAATATAATATTCTAACAGAAGAATACACAAGATTAGCTAATATACCTTACAATTCTATTGGTAGTTCAGCTATAAAAATAGAAGGTAATATATATTTGCTAGGTAAGTATTCTGGCAATCATCAACATATATATAAATATGACATTTTAAGTAATACTTATATACAAATATCAGAAACACCTTCTGATTTAAAGTATGGTTCAAACATAGTAGCAATAAATAATAACATATATATTTTTGGTAGTTGTGATAATGCAAATAATATTACAAATCTAAATGCTTATAGATATGATGTTTTAACAAACAAATATGTAAAACTTATTGATACTCCTTATGGATTTTATAGTGAAGGTATAGCAGCAATAGATAATGATATATATTTGCTAGGAGGATTTAATACTAAGAATATGTATAAATTCACAACTATACAACTAAAAGACAAAACCATCTTCATAGAAACAAAACAACTATTCAAAGTATTATTAGCAAAACAACTAGAAGCATATTTTTCAAACGCATACATAAGTACAGATGAAGAATTATTAGAATATATAGTGTACTACGGAGATGGCGTAAGATGGCGAAGAATAGACGGAAAAGATGATTTACAAAATCTAATAACCGAAGACGGAAATCAAATAATAACAGAAAGTGGAAAAATAATAAAAGTTTAAGGAGGGGGTAAAGATGTCAGATATAAAAGTAAGTGAAATGACAGAAGCAACAGAGGTAAACGACGACGATTTATTAATGATAGTGCAAAATGATATTAGTAAAAAAGCAAAAGCAAGTGAAGTAAGATTAAAAACAGCTATACTAAATCAAAATATACATGTAAATCAAAATCAAGAAGTTACACTTAATGTTGATTATTCAAGTATAAATGGAACAATAATAGCAAGTGTTTTTATTGGTTGTATATGTACACTAAGTTCAGTAAGCGGAATTACAAAGGCAGTTCCGATAGTGACAGGAACAGGGACAAGTGCTAACAAAGTCACTAGTATTCAACTTAATTCACATACAACACAAGATATATATGCATCAATATTAGTATTTTATAAATAACAAGGAGGAAATCAAATGAAAGAATATAAAGGATATAACTATAATAAAGAAGGACAAACTTATACAGTTTATGATAAGCAAGGAAAGGCGTGGATTGTAGGATTTAAAACAGAAGAGAACGCAAAAGCACAAATTGACGATATAGTATCAAGTGAAGAAAATTCTCAAAAAGAGCAAACAACTATGGAAAGTTTACAAGAACAAATAACAGATTTACAATTAGCCTTAGCTGAATTAGTAGAAGGAGGAATGTAAATATGTCTAAAATATATTTTAGTTTAATAAAAAAAGAATTAAGAACAATAGAGGAAGTACCAGAAAAGTATAAAACAGATGTTGAAAAATTATTACAGGAGGGCTAGGCATGGAAAATATAATAATAGCAATAATAACAGGTGGACTATCTCTAATAGGGGTAGTCTTTACTAATACAAAAAGTAATAAAGAAATTGAACATAAACTAAGTATACAGCAAGCAGTAACAGATACGAAAATTGAAGAATTAACAAGGGAAGTAAGAACGCATAATAATTTTGCTCAAAGAGTACCCGTTTTGGAAGAACAAATAAAAGTAATAAATCATAGAATTAGTGATTTGGAAGGAGAAAAAACAAAATGAAAAAAAGTATAATATTAAAATGGACAGTAGCTGTATTAACAGTTGCTGTTTTATTAATTGGAGTATATACAAAATTTAAAGAAACAGGAAAAATAGACACAGACAAAATAAATGAAGCAGTAGAAACAATAGTAAACACATACGAAATGTCACAAGAAGAAATACAAAATTTATCATCTACAGAAATAATAGAGCAAACAGAAGAACAAGAAAATGCACAAGAGCAAGAAGTTGAAAGTGAAAGTTTTGAATTACAAGGAGAAATTGCATATGAAGGAGATAGGGCAAGAACTTGGAATGTAGAACTAGGAGACTACAAAGGACTTACATATTATTCACAATTAGATAGCAGATGGGCAAGTCAATTATATACTAGCAAAAATGACAATTCACAAACAATAGGTTCAAGTGGTTGTGCTCCAACAACAGCAAGTATGATAGTAACTGCAACTCGTGGTGTAATTACGCCCGACAAAATGAGTGAACTATTCGTAAGATATAATTATAGAAGTGCAAACAACGGAACATATCTATCAGCATTTAGAGCAGTAGCAGATGAATTTAATATAGAATATGAAGAAACATACAAATTAGATAGAGCAGTGGAATTATTAAATAATAATCATTATTTAGCAGTAAGTTGTGGAAATGGACTATTTACAAGTAACGGACATCTAATAATGATATATGGAATAGAAGGAAATACATTAAAAATATATGATCCATATTTGTATAGTGGAAAATTTGAGACAAGCACAAGACGAGGAAAAGTAACAGTAGATGGAAACACTGTATACTGTAGCATAGATAATTTTAGAAAATATGCAAACTACACAAGATTCTTTGCTTATAAACATGATGGAAATACACCAATAAATAATACACAACCAGTTGTGACTAATACATATACAAGATATGTAAAAGCAAATGGAGGATTAAATGTTAGAGATAAAGCAAATGGAAACAAAATTGGAGCTATTTCAAATGGTACTAGAGTAATAGTATATGAAGTAGATGGAAATTGGAGCAGAATTGACCAAGGTTGGGTAAATTCAAATTATCTAACAAGTTATATTACTTCAAATGTAAAATCAAATACAAGCTATTCTGTTGGCAAATACAAGGTAAATGCAAGCTTATTAAATGTAAGAAGAGAAGCAGGGACAAAATACAGAGCAAAAACATATCTACAATTATCAGCTAATGCAAGATTACAAAATGCAAAGTTAGGTAATAGTAAAGCAAATGGATACAAAAAAGGTGTAGTATGTACAGTAACAAAAATAAGTGGAAATTGGCGGATTAACAAAAAGTGGGTGGATTTGTTTAGATTATTGCACTAAAATATAATGTAAAGAGCTAGATTGATTAATTTCAGTTTAGCTCTTTTGTACTAAATTATAAAAAATAGCAGGCTAGGGTTCTAGTCTGCATTTAAAATTTCTTTAAATTTTTCTTGAGAAATATATTCAATACTTCTAGCGCTTAATAAATTATTTTCTTTTGCAATTTTATTCCACTTATTTTTTGAGATTTTTTTATCTTGTTGTTTTAATAAAGAAAGACTTTTTTCATATAGTTCTATTTTTTTACGTTTTTCTAAAATCGGTTTAAAATACTTTTCTTCGAGCTCTTTTCGATATTTTATAGCTTCTTCAATTGTATTAAATTGTTTCTTATATGTATGCTTCTGAAATTCTAATTTAGCAATCCACTTGTTGTTTGAACTTAAGTAAACTCCAACAATGCCACTTTTATTATTTTTTTGTATTGTTTTAGATATTTTCCCTATATGAGTGTTTTCTACAATATTTTTCTGTCGATAATCATCAAGATAATGTTGATTATTGTTTTGTGCTATTTCTTTTTGATAACAACCACAACTTTTAGTATGTCCATTTTTTAAACGATAACTATCTACCCAAATTTTATTTCCGCACTTACATAAACATAAGCATTTTGTTTTATGATTTTCTATTTTAATATCTATAACTTTTAATCTTTCAAACTTTTGTCCTATAAGTTTTTTTGATTCTAGTAAGAAGTTTTCGTGTTGAAAAGATACTCTACAACTAATAGAACAAAACGAAGCTGTTTTTTTATAACTTTTAAATTCTTTTCCACATTTTTTGCATATATATTGATACATTTAAACTCCTTATTCATTACATTAAATTTCAAATTTTTCCATATCTTCTTCATTTATTTCTAAAAATTTATTGCTAGCTGTTTGTATCACATATATTTTATCGCTATCGTTAAACAACTTCGTATAATCAATTTCATGAAATTCATAATCAAAAATATCAATTAAGCTTTTAGTTGATTCTTTATTTTGATAAAATATAGCATTTCTTATATTAGTTAACTTACTTAACATTCCATTTATTGATGTCTTACTTTCATAAATTTTTTTAATTTTAAACTTTTTCATAATAAATTACTCCTTTACATTTTCATTAATTTTTTTGATAAATTCTATTACTAAACCATGCACACGAGTAGGAACATCGCTTTCAAGTACTATAAAGTCTTTTAATGAAGATTGTATATCTTCAAAATCATATCTATTTTCTATCCAAAATTTAGAACTATCATTTTGCTTTAAATCTTCCAATAATTTTATAAACTCATTTTCTTCTGTTGTATCATATCTATTATTAAGCCACGTTTTATATTCTTCAGTTTTTGTTAAACCCAATAAATCATCAGCTATTTTTAAAAATTCTTTTCTAATATTTTCAGCCCATTTTATTTGTTTTTCTGTTCCTTTTAATTCTTTCATATTTAAAACCTTCTTTCTCTTAACTTAAATATATTATACAATATACGTACGTATATGTCAATACTTTTTTAAAAACTTTTTCATTTTTTTTCATTTTTTTCAATGTAATCATTTACGAAATCTTTTAAAACCTTTGTTGCAGTAGTGTTGTTAGATTTACATGCTTTGTGAAATTTTTCTCTAGTTTCTATATCAGAATCAAATCCGATTTTTACAAATCCTTGATTTTTGGCATATTTCATTTGAGCAGAATATTTACTTTTTTCTTCCATTTCAAATCCTCCTTGATTTTTTTATATATATCATATATAATATTTATATTCAAGAGAGGAATTATCCTCTCTTGCTTAAAACATATAGTGAATGTCTAAGATGTCATTCCAAAGTTGTTTTTTATGAGCTTGTAGCTTTCTCATTTTGCGGTGCGAAGCTATAAGCTTTTTAATTTGTTTAAACATATATATCACCCCTTTCGTTTAACTTAAATATATTATACAGTATACGTACGTATATGTCAATACTTTTTTCAAAAAAAATAAAATTTCTTCAAAACAGCTAAAAATCAAGTAATATAATATGTCAAATCAAAAATAAAAATAGCTTAAAACTTAATGTCATAAGCTATTATTTATATTCATCTCTAATATTCAAAACTAAATCTAAAAGTTGGCTAATCTCAATAGTTTCCTCAGCATTCAAGCCGTTTTTATCTATACTATCATGCATTTTATTTCTTAAAGATTCAATATCAAGTTTAGTATAAAATAAATCTTTGACGTTGACATTTAATGCAGTAGATATTTTTAATAGAATGTCGAGAGTCGGATTTAGTTTCTTATTATTTTCTAATTCTGATAGATAAGATTTTGACATGTTAGTCTTTTCACTTAATTCATTTATAGAAACTTTCTTTTTTTCTCTAATTTGTTTGATTGCAAAAATATACATATTAACACCCCATCAATATTGTTTGCAATTTTATAGAAATTATTATACAAACTTATGTACGTTCGCTGTCAGCGAACCTTTTGTCGAACGATTTTTGTTGATTTTTGCAGAATATTGTAATAAAATTTTTTTCAGATGAGATATTGACAAAGTTGAAGTAAAAGTATATATTGACTATAAAGTAAATAGCGAATAAAAAAGAGAGATAGCTCGACTGCAATCGAAACTATCTCAAGTGATTGTATATTATACACATAAACACAAGTATAATATACAATCCAAAATCGATTTTGTCAAATTTTTTGAAATTTTGGAGGTATGAAATGGAAGAAGTTGTAAAAGACAAGAAAGTATTAAAATGTTTTTGGAGTATATGTAAATATTACAAGTTAAATGATAATATTATAAATTATTATTTAGAAAAGTTGTCAGAATAGGTTGTCAAACTAAAAATATATTTAAATATTGCCACGGTATTAGTATCTATAAGGAAATTACATCAAGGACTGAAAATCCTTGTGTCCCTGGTTCGATTCCAGGTGAAGGCACCAAGACGAGTTTTTGTCGAACTCTCTATAATACTTGATATAACTTGATTTCAAGATTATAAGAATTTGACAACACAAAAACTTAAACCGTTTCAAAAAATGAAACGGTCTTTTTTTGACCAAAAGTCTTGAAAGAAGGAGGTTTTTGTGGTATTATGTTACATATAATTAAACAAGAAATCAATATGAG
>CAOKLQ010000005.1 GCA_948469315.1 uncultured Clostridium sp. | reverse complement strand
ATCTTCTTTCTTCAAAAGATAATTCTGTATCACATATGTATTTAGTTTTAAATTTAGTATCAAGAAAAAGAGCATGTGCAGGTTTGGTATTAAGATAATGTATATCAAAAACTCTTTTAGTTTCATATAAGAATAATTTTTCAGGCACACTTAAATTTCTAACAAGAGAATTATTAGAATATTTGCTAATCAGTTCTAACCTTTCTTTTAAATCTGTTTTTTTCTCTATAAAGTTTTCTATTAATAAATCTCGTATAGTTTCAAAAAACTTCATATATTCATTATGCTTTTGGGCTGATATTTTATCTATTTCTTGAACCCATTTCATAAGCAGAATCTGTGTAGTATATTCATCTTCTTCTAATTCACTAAAGAAATCATTAGGAGAGTATTTAGTTTCTTCAATAAATACACCAATTTGAGATTTGAATAATAAATCACTTCTAAATACTTTAGTGTTATAGGTTTTCACAATTATATCTATTAATACTTGAGTATAGAAATGTGTATATGGAGAAAATTTTAGACATTCTCTAACAATTTGAAACATTTTTAAGAAACAATCTATCTTTTCATCTTCAGAATCAGTTTCTTTGGCATAGCATACAAGTTCTATAAGCTGTGTGTACATTGCTTTTAACTTATCAAAATCTTCATAACTCATTATAGCAAATTCATATAGTTTATCTCCAATATTATATTCAAAATCACCAATAGCACCAAAATATTCTCCGAGTATTTTTTATTATAATTTTATTATTGTTAAGTGTGAAATTGGTTATCATATCAATATTTCCTCCATTTTGAAAAATAGAATATAGTTATTTCAATTTTTAAGTTATCTATAGACTTACAAAAATCTATTTACAACACTATTTTAGCATCTTATAATGATTTTATCAAGATAGAAAATAATATTTTAAAATATCTATTTTCTATTTGAAATATAGTACATTGAAAATTGAATAACAAGTTACAAGCACAGATAATGAAACTTTCGTCTGGCTAACGTGATGTAAAGGGGCGATTCACTAAAGGTGGAATGAGGGCAAATCTCATATGGGTATTTTACTTACCACTTGTAGCTTAAAAATTAAAGTAATATTTTTAAACTTTTAATAATATTATTGAAATGGAAGAAGGTGAGAATTTTGAAAAAGAGTCTGAATATTACATTTATTAATCCTAATACAGAAGAACAAATAGTACAAGCTATGGCTGGAGTTCTTGCATATAATCTAGCTGAGAACGATGAAAAGATAAAATTTGATTATAGCAATTCAAATTCTTATCAAAATTCTCACGAGGAAATAGAAGATGAATTAGAAATGTAAAAATTTAGTGAAATTAATTGAATAAAAAAGACAAATATGATAAGATTTATGAAAAGGTAGGTGTAATGACTATGGAAATAAGAGATACGAAAAATAATTTTGAATTAATAGTTGCTAGTAGCTTAAGATATGGACTTGGAAGAAGAACATATATAACAAGTGTTATACCAGAATTTATTATAGAAAATATGGACATACTTTCAAATAAGATGAAGAAGTCAATGATAGAAGATATAAAAGATCAAGAAAGATGGCGGATATGGAGATGACTGCGACAAGAAAAATTGGCTAGATTTATTGGAAAAATTAGAAAAAAGTATAGAAAAGTAAACAAAGTTTTTTTGAAATATAGATAAAACTAGTAAAATGTAGTATAATAGAAAGAGAGGTTAGTTTAATGTTAAAATTATATTTAGATAATTGTTGTTATAATAGACCATTTGATGATTTAACGCAAGAAAAAATAAACTTAGAATCTCGGAGCAATAGATTCTATTATTAATATGTATGTAAATAATAAAATTACAATATATAAGAGTAGAGCTATTGATTATGAAATAAGTAGAATTTCAGATGGAGATAAAAGGAGACAAGTAGAAGATTTATATGATGGACTAGAATTAGAAAATATTCCATATACATATGAATTAGATAAAAGAGTAGAAGAATTAGAAAAATATAATATTCATTATATGGATGCTTACCATATAGCTTATGCAGAAAGTAAAGAAGTAGATTATTTTATAACAGTCGATAAGCAATTAATAAATGCTTCAAAAAAAGCAAATTTAAAAATTAAAGTTATAAATCCAATAGAATTTATTATGGAGGTGATGTAAATGGCAGTAACAGTTAGAGAACTAGAAAAAATAAGAAGAGATGGTCTTAAAGCACTAAAAGAAAAATTAGGTGTTGAAGGTATGATAAAATTTATACAAATGTATAGTGATGGAAAGGGAGACTATACAGAAGAAAGAAGAAAAGTTCTAAAAGATCTAAATAAAGAAGATTTACAAAATTTTTTGAGAGAAGAATTGAATTAATCAAATGTTAACCGCAACCCTGTTTTGCGGAATATAAATGCATAGGTGAGCAGATGTAACTCTTAGGCTCTACTTGCGACAAATAAATACGTAGGTGGACAAATAACCACTGACCGATATGTGGTATATAAATGGTCGGGTAGTGAAGTTTAAAACTATTCCTAAATATTGGAGTAGTTTTTTTTGTGCTTTTGTATTGAAAAAGTGAAACTGATATGCTAAAATGTAACAGAACGAAACAAAAGTTACAGAAAATAAAAAAGAAAGTAGTGATGTTATGAAAATTGCAGCATATGCAAGAGTATCAACTGAAAAAGAATCACAAGTAGAATCATTTGAAAAGCAAATAGAATTTTTTAATGAATTTACTAAAAAGAATGGATATGAATTGTACAAGCTATATGCAGATGAAGGAATATCAGGAAAGCAAATAAAACACAGAAAACAGTTCCAACAGATGATGCAAGATGCCAAGCAGAAGAAATTTGACAAAGTGGTAGTAAAAGATGTAAGCCGTTTTGCTAGAAATACAGTAGATTTATTGCAAAGTATAAGAGAACTGAAATCCTATGGAATTGAAGTTGATTTCTTAAACAATGGCGAAATAATGGAAGGTGGATCTGAATTTATATTAACTATTCTAGGAGCAATGGCACAACAAGAAAGTGCTAATATGTCTAAAAGGGTTAAATTTGGAAAAGACATTACTGCAAAAAAAGGGCGAGTTCCAAACATTGTATTTGGCTATGACAAAATTCCAGATGAAAGATATACACTAAAAATAAATGAAGAAGAAGCAAAAATCGTAAAAGAGATATTTGAAAGCTATGTATATAAAGGAATTGGAACAACAAAAATTGCTTGGGACTTAAATGACAGAGGAATAAGAACGAAGAAAACAAAATCAAAATGGGTACAGACATCTATTGTAAGAATGCTTAAAAATCCGATCTATACAGGGCGAGTAACGAATAAAAAATCTGAAGTTACAGACTTTATAACGGGAACAAGAAAAGACTTGCCAGAAGAAGAATGGATTACAGTAGAAAGACCAGAAATGAGAATTATATCAGATGAATTATTTAATAGAGCACAAGAGATATTAGCACAAAGGTCAAACGAATTTAAGTTAAACAACAAAAGAGAAAAGACGGAATATGTATTTAGTACACTTATCTATTGCAAACATTGTGGTTATTCATTTAGGAGAATAAGAAGAAAATACACAAATGATGGACCAGAATATATAAGATGGGTATGTAGTGGTAGAAACTCAATGGGGGTAAATCACTGCCCTAATACTACTGTTATAGATGAAGAAGAACTACTAAATGCTATAAAAGAATATCTAAAAAGTATTATTTCAAACAAAAAGAACTTTATCAAAGCAGTTGAAAAAGAATTTGAGAAGATTACAAAGTTAAGAGAAAGTAATGAAAGAAGTGAAGAAAGTTTAATTCAAGAAATTGAAAAAGTAACAGTTAAAAAGCAAAAATATATGGAAATGTTCCAAAACGAAATAATCAATATACAGGAATTGAAAAAATATACGAACCCATTAAATGAAGATATAGCAAGATACGAGCGAGAATTAAAGCTAATCACATCAGAAATAAAAGAAAAAGATGTACTAGAAAAAGAATTATCTAAAACAATTAGCACAGTAGATGACATTTTAAATAACAAAACAATTACAAATGCAATGCTAAAAACAATTATAGATGTAATTGAAGTCGACAGTGATTCAAATGTAGAAGTAAGACTAAAATTATTAAATGAAATAGGCAGTACACCTACAATAATTACAAATTTCAATGATATTAATCCAACCGTTACGAAAAGTAACATCGGTACATAAAGATGTTAGTGAAAGACTACTAAAGATAAATCCTAGCTTAGCACATGAAGTTAGAATTATCTTAGATGAAAACAAGGCAGAAAGACATATAAGAGGAGGAATGGCAACTAAGAAGAAATATGAATACATGTAGGAGCACTTTATTTAGTGCTCCTTTCACATTTCGACAAAAATTTCCATAATATATAATAACCCAATTATTATTTAATATGGAGGTTATTATGAAAAGCGAAATAAAAAAAGGTAATATAGTTGCAAGAAAATCTCATAATAAAGATATACTGTTTGTAGTAAAACATATATTAAAATCTAATAACAAAAAAATTGCAATACTAAGTGGAGTTACAATAAGAATACTTGCAGATGCACCTATAGAAGATTTAGAAATTGCCCAAAAACATTTAGTAAATCATGAGAGAAGAAAACTAAATGATAGATTACAAAAAAGAATAGAAAAAGTATCATACAAAAATAGTTCAAAAAGATTTACATTTAAAAAAGTAGTTTATACAGGAAAAATTTTGCACTTAGATGGAGATAGAAAATATACAGACAAATCATATAAATACTATAAAAAGATGGGATTAGATGCAATAGTCAAATATATTCCAGAAAATAAACAACCGATATTTGTTGAAAAATTACTAGAAAAATATGATCCAGATATATTAATAATTACTGGACATGATGGGTTAATAAAAAAGCAAAAAAACTATGATGATATATATAATTATAGAAATTCCAGATATTTTATAGAAACAATAAAAAAAGCAAGAAAATGGGATAAGGCAAAAAATTTAGTAATTTTTGCAGGAGCATGCCAAAGTTATTTTGAAGCACTAATATCAGCAGGAGCAAATTTTGCATCTTCACCTGCAAGGATATTAATAGACTTTGCAGATCCATTGATAGTTGCAGAAAAAGTTGCAACAACAGACAGTAGCCAATATATTAGAATAGATGACTTTGCTTATGAACTAAGAGATGGAAAAAGAGGAATAGATGGTATCCGGAGCAAGAGGAAAAAGAAAAGTAATAATAATATGACAAAAATATGACAAAAATGTAATAAAACTGTAACAATTATAAACAAAAACATGTAAAAGTCTTAATACAAGAAGAATAGCAAGATTTTGCATTAAGACTTTTATTTTGACATTTTTTGCTAGCAATGATATAATCAATAACATCAAAACAAAGAGGGTGATACTATGATTTGTAGCGATGATATTACAAATTTAAAGACTGATATAGGTCAAAAAATTCGGACAAAAGATAATAGTAAAAGGTACATTAGGTAGAAACAAAACATATGAAGAACAAGCAACAATAGAAAATGCATATCCAAATATTTTTATTGTAAAATATGAAGAAAGCAATAGAAATGTAACATACAGTTACACAGATGTTTTAACAAGAGCAGTAGAAGTTCAAGTATATGATGGAGAAGAATACAGCCCATTAATACCACCAGCACAAGAAGTAAAAAAAATGAAATTATAATATAAAATTCCTATATTTTAGGAATTTTTTTTTGTGCTAAATAATATATATTAGTAAAAATATTGTTAATTTAATAGAAATAATAATGAATTTTTTCAAAATTCATCGCTTAAGCTAATCTCATAAGAAATTGTAATTGAATTTTAGGGCACCCTTTCAATGTAAAATTGAACATTTTCCCTAAAATATCTGCAACAATTTCTAATTCGATTACTTTCAATCAAAATTTTTCAAAAATTATTATTATTTCTTTTTTTAAATTAACATATTAAAATAGGGAGGTATAAAAATGACTGTTGATACACAAAAAGAAAAAATTTGTATTAATAAAATCGTAGAAGAAAAAAATGAAATAGTAACAATAGAAGGTGACCAAATAGTACCAGATGTAAAACCAGATGTAATAGCAAGTATAAATACATCTGGAAATATATGTATTTATAAAAAAGAAATTTTAGACGGAAGGGTAAGAATAGATGGCTCTATAGATGCATATGTAATGTATCTTACAGAATCAGAAGATAGTCTAGTTAGAGGACTAAATACTAGCATAGACTTTACACATATGATGGATATGCCAAATTGTACATCAGATATGAACTTAGAGCTAGATGCAGCTTTAAAAGGAATTGATTGTAAAGTATTAAATGGAAGAAAAATAAACTTAAAAACAAATATAGAATTTAAAGTAAAAATATATGAAAATAAAGATGAAGAAATTATAAGACAAATAGTAGGTGTAGAAAATATACAAAAACAAAATAAGGTATTACAAATAAATTCATTAGTAGGTATGGGAAATACAAAGGTAGTTGCAAAAGATACACTATCAATAGACGAAGGATGTAATTTTGGAGAAATACTAAAAGCAAATTGTAATATAACAAATAAAGAATACAAAATGAGTTATAATAAAATACTTGCAAAAGCAGATGCAAGTGTAAGAATAATGTATCTAACAGAAGAAAATACCATAAAAACAGTATCATCTCAAATTCCAGTAATGGGATTTATAGATGTGCCAGATATTTCAGAGGAAAACATATGTGATATAAACTATTTATTAAAAAACATAATAATAAAACCAAACAGTGCAGGTGAACATTCAATTATGATAGAAGCTGAAATAGATATAGATGCAAGAGCATATGATACAAAAGATATAGAGATAATAGACGATTTATATAATCCAGATTGCGATATAGAATTTACAACAAAAGATATAGAAACACTAACACAAAAAAATAATTGTAATGAAGTCGTAGACATAAATGAAAATATAAATATAAACGAAATACAAAATATTTTAGATATAGAAGCAAATTCTACAATAACAAATATAAATATGGGAAATGATAAAATAATATATGAAGGAGAAATAAGCTTAAAAATATTATTTGAATCAAATACATCATCAAGGATAGAAACAAAGCAAATAGATATACCATTTAATAAACAGATAAGTACAAATGTTACAAGCAATATAAAAGTAAGCAATAATATAGAAATAACAAAACAAAGTTTTAATGCAAATGGAAGTAATTTAGAAATAAAAATGGAACTAAATTTAATGGCAAGTATATATAAAACAACAACTTTAAGAATAATAGACACATTGCAGATAGAAGAATATAAGAAAACAAATAGATGTGGAATGACAATATACTTTGTAAAAAAAGAGGATACATTGTGGAATATAGCAAAAAGATTTAGAACAACAGTAGATGAAATAGTTAGGGTAAATGAATTACAAGATGAAAACAAAATAGAAATAGGTCAGCAATTATTTATACCAAATTACAATTCTAATCAAAGAAGGAAATTAGCATAAAATTATGGATATAATATATTCAAGGAAAAGAATAAAAGTTCCGAAAATTAATAATAGAAAAAAGAAAATACTAAGAAAGGTACTAAAAATAGCTATTATAGTTTTAATAGCTATTTTTACATCAACATATATAATAAGCGGAGTTAGGCCAATATTTGAAAGCATTTGTGTATCAGAAGCAAAAGCAATTGCAACAAGAATTTCAAATGAAGAAGCAACTAAGGTAATGAAAAATTACAAATATGAAGATATAGTCATAATAACAAGAAATTCAAACAATAATATAACAGGAATAGAATTTAATATAATAACAATAAATGAAATAATTTCAGATGTTGCAATAAAAATACAAGAAGGATTAGATGAAACTAAGTCAAAAGAAATAGGAATAGAAATAGGAACATTCACAGGAAGTAAGATCCTAACAGGAAGAGGGCCAAAAATAAACTATAAAATAATAAGTATAGGAGATGTAGAAACAGATTATACGAGCGAATTTAAACAAGCAGGAATAAATCAAACACTTCATAAAATATATTTGCAAGTAAATTGCAAAGTATCAATATTAACACCATTTAACACAATAGAGGAGCAAATACAAAACCAAGTAGTACTTGCAGAAAATGTAATAGTAGGGGAAATACCACAGACTTTTTATAATTTTAATGGATTAGAAGAAAGAGACGTATTAGAGATTGTTGAATAAATGTAGGGGTCGTCGCCCACGGCGACCCGAACAAACAAAAACATAGAACAAATGAATATTAAATAGGAGGAAAAATGGCATATTCGCAAAGAGAATTAATAGCAAGACTAGTCCAGTGTGAAGCAGGAGGAGAAGGAGACAGTGGAATGAGAGCAGTTGCAACAGTAGTAATAAATAGAACCAATGCAAGTATAGGAGAATATTCTAGAATATCAAATGGAGGAAATATAAGAAATATAATATTTCAGCAAGGACAATTTGATTGTACAAGAGAAACAATAAGAAATGAATACAATCCGCAAAACATATATAACATGAATCCAACAGATTTGCACTATGAAATTGCAGACTGGGCCCTAGCTGGAAACAAATTAGGTCAAGTTGGAGAATGTTTGTGGTTTTTAAATCCATATACAGCAAATTGTATGAAAACATTTCCATATAATGGTTCAGGAGAATTTTTTACAAGAATAAACCAACACTGTTTTTATACACCAACTAGTTTATATGCAAACACATAAAAGTGAGGTCAGAAGTTGGAGGTCGGAAATTAAAAGTTAGAGGAAATAGTAAAAAAAGTTATATTATTTAAGAGATGAGTTATTATAATATTGTAACTAATGCTATGTCTGTATCTTATTTTCTGACCTCTAACATCCGACTTCAAAAATAAAAGGAGGTAAAAATGGAAAAAGAACAATTAAATAATAAAGAAATCACAAGAGACACAAGACAAATAGATAACCAGAACCAACCAGAAATAATAACAAACAGCATGTACACACCAGCATTTTTAAGAAGCCAAATAGGAAAACTAGTAAGAATAGAATTTCTAATAGGAACAAATAATCTAACAGATAGAATAGGAATATTAGAAGATGTAGGAATAAGTTACATATTATTAAGATCAATAGAAAGTGGAAATATATTGTATTGTGATATATATTCAATAAAATTTGTTGCAATATCAGAATACTTTAAAATACCAGATAAAGATTTCCAAATTTAATATATATTATTATATAAAAAAATACAAAGATTATTATATTTTTTACAAAGTAACATTCGGGGGGACCACCAAGTTACAATCTATTAAGATAAAGAAATTTAGACTTCAATTTTTTTATCTTTTATAGATTGTTAGCAGGTGGGAGTTACTTGTAAAAACATATAATAATCTTTTTTATATTCTTGTTTTTTATTGTAAAACGTAAAAAAATATGTAATAATAATGCTAGAAAATAAAAAGGAGAAAGTAAATGAAAAATAAAGTAATAAAAATATTATTAATATTTGCAATATCTATGATATTTTTTGGAATTAATAAAACAGTACAAGCAAATTCTATAAGTAAAATTTCAATGGATATATATGTAGATAATAATGGAGATGCACAAATTACTGAAGTATGGACATGTAATACAAACCAAGGAACAGAAGTTTATCATCCATATTATAATTTAGGGAAATCGCAAATAACTAATTTAAGTGTATCAGAAGGAACAAAGAATTACACAACATTAGATTTATGGGATACATCAGGTACACTTTCTAGTAAAGCAAATAAATGTGGAATAAACAAAATTTCTAATGGAGTTGAGTTATGCTGGGGAATAAGTAGTTATGGATCACATACATATACAGTAAAATATAATATTTCAAAATTTGTATCAGAACTAACAGATGCACAAATGATATATTGGACACTAATTCCATATGACTTTTCAAATTCTATAGGAGATGTAAAAATAAAAATATATTCAGATAAATATATACAAGATACAATAGATGTATGGGGATATGGGAATTATGGAGGTTTAGCATATGTAAATAATGGTGCAATATATATGGATTCAGATGGAAAACTTGATAAAAACGAATATATGACAATACTTGTAAAATTTCCTTTAGGAACCTTTAGTGCTCAAAATCAATTAAATAAAGACTTTAATTATTATTTAGAAATGGCACAAGAAGGAAGTACAAAATATAATGAGAAAAAAATAAACATTTTTTTTAGTATTTTTATGGGAATAATTGCACTATTATTTAATGTGTTTCCAATATTATTGTTTATATTTATTATAAAATCAATAAATACAAATTTTTCAAAATTAGAATTTGGAGAAGAAGGAAAAAAGATATCAAAAGATGTTGCTTATTATAGAGATATACCATGTAATAATAATTTATATAGAGCATATTATATTTCATATAATTATGGGATAATGAAGAAAAAAACAGATTTATTAGGTAGTGTAATTTTAAAATGGCTAAAAGATGGAATAGTAAAAACAAAAAAAGTAGAAACAGGATTTATAAAAAAGAAAATGGAAACAGCAATTGTATTAATAAATAAAGATGTACAATTTGAAGATGAAAAAGAAAAAGAATTATATAATATGCTTTATCTAGCAAGTGGAGATGGAATACTAGAAAAAAAGGAATTTGAAAAATGGTGTTCTGGTAAATATGATAGAATATTAAACTGGTTTGATAATATATTAACTAGTCAAAGAGATAAATTAGTAGAAGAAGGTTTAATAACCCAAGAAGAAAAAATAACAATGAAAATATTTAAAAGTAAAGTTTATACTACAACAAAAAGATTAAGGGAAGAAGCAATAAAACTTGCTGGATTAAAAAAGTATTTATTAGAATATACATTAATAAAAGATAGACAGGCAATAGAAGTTACATTATTCGAAAATTATCTAATATATGCACAGTTAATGGGAATAGCAAAAGAAGTGTCAAAAGAATTTAAAGATTTATACCCAGAAATTATAGAACAATCAAATTATAATTCATATGATGATATATTATTTATACATTATTGTAGTACAAGTGGAATATCAGCAGCAAACAGTGCAAGACAAGCAGCTAGAAGCTACTCTAGTGGAGGAGGCGGATTCTCTTCAGGAGGAGGCGGCGGAGGTTCCTTCGGAGGAGGCGGAGGAGGTCGGAGGCTTCCGTTAAGATTTCATAAACAGTGAATAATATCTATTATATAAAAATATGAATAATAATCAAATTAATATCAAACAATGTAGGTGTCGATGTCGATCTGCGACCCATAAAGCATTATAATAAATTATATAGGTATTTATTGAGTAGAAAACAATAATAGGAGAAAAAACAATGAAATTTATAATACAAAGAGTAAGCAAGGCACAAGTTAAAGTACAAGATAAAACAGTAGGAAAAATAGACAAAGGATTTATGGTACTAATAGGAATAACACATACAGACACAAAACAAATAGTAGATTATTTAGTAAATAAATTAATAAGCTTAAGAGTATTTCAAGATCAAAAGAATAAAATGAATTTATCGCTAAAAGACATAAATGGTTCATTATTATTAGTATCGCAATTTACCTTATATGCAAACTGTCAAAGCGGAAACAGACCATCATTTACAGAGGCTGCAAAACCAGAAATAGCAAATAAGTTATATGAATACATAATAGAAAAGTGCAAACAAGAAGTACCAGATGTTCAAACAGGAATATTTGGAGCAAACATGCAAATAGATTTAACAAATGATGGACCAGTAACAATAATTTTAGAAAAATAACAAAAAATATTCCTTGTATTTTAAATAAATTTGTGATACAATACAAAAAGTTTCAAAAAGGAAACAAAAAATGAATTTATTTTAAACTATTTCCCTTCTTTTTAGATTGGTTAAGTAAAAGGTAATTCAGATCGATTTAAGAAGGAGGTATTATATATGAACGAAACATATGAAGATATTACACTTACATGCAAAGATTGTGGAGCAGAGTTTGTTTTTACAGCAGGAGAGCAACAATTTTATGCTGAAAAAGGGTTTACAAACCAGCCAGTAAGATGTGCTTCTTGCAGAAGAGCAAAAAAACAAAGAAATAACAATTATTAAAAAGAACAAAGAAACACGATTTATATAGATAAAATCGTGTTTTTATATGATTGACAAATTTACATAATTATAATATAATTAATATTAATGTTGGGTCAAGAACCTATAATAGTAACAAATAACTTTAATATTAAATAATTAGGAGGTAAAGATTATGGTAAAAACATCTAAATTAATGCTTACACTGAGGGCAAATCATTATGAGCTTACAATAGACAATCGGACAAGTAATATCTATAAAGTTTGGAAAGATGGAGATTTGATAGGAAAAATAAAAGTTGATGCTCCAGTTGTTGAAGCAAATACAGGTACAGAGATATCATTTGTAGTATATGACATTGATATCGAAGTAATTGAATGTAAAGAAAAATTACCTATCAAGATGTTTAAGAAAATGATTAAGGCTACAGTAATTGTATCATAAAACAGGGAAACTGTTTTAACAAAAAACACGGAAGTTTTAGAACTTCCGTGTTTTTTGTATATAATTTTTATCTCTTACTAAATTACAAAGGTTTATTTTTAAGTGTTTTGAGCAAGTTTTGTATATTGTATGTATATTAACAAGCAACGTTTTGAAGTGTTAAATGACATTAGAATTTAGGTTTTAAAGGATTTAAGAGAATAAAAATAAATTTAGTATGAATAAAAAATTTGAAAAAATATATCACATTATTTATACAGAGATTATATAAAGAAATATGTATCAAAATTGTTCACAAAAGATTATTAGTGTTATATAATATTTAAAAAGATATACAAGGAGAAATTAATGAAGAATAGAACAATAGCAGATAGCTTAAAACCAACTTTTGAAAATGTAACAAGAGAATTTATAACAAATACTTTATATAAAATATTATTTAGTGAGGAATTGCCTAACTTCAAATTTGATTTTAGAGAAGACGAAGCAATAACCTTTATAGAGAAAACATTGCAAGATTATAGAAATCAATTTAGAGATGAGTCATTTATTAAGGAACTGGAAGATGAACATAAAAGAATAGTACAAGCAATAAAGCAAAGATTTAATGACAATATTACACAGCCAGTAATGATAATAAGTAATTATAAAAAGTTTTTTGAATTGTTAAGACAATTCTATGAAAGAGATATAGAATTATATTTTTTAAGAACGAAAATGACAGGATTTGCAGAATATGAAAAAGATAACTGTTTTGAACAAATTTGGTTAAGAGCTACACCAGATGACTTTAATAATCCTGAAGAATTTTTAAGAAAGCAAGTAGATATGATAAGCGATAGAACTTTTGAAAAATATGATAAAGAAACTTATTTAGGAAAGTTAGCTTTTTTAGATGATAATGTGATTTGTATAAAAAATGGAATTGCAAGAACTTGGGACGAAAATTCAAGAGAAATTGAAATAACAATTTATGACAAAAAATATTATAATAATACAGAACTATTTGATAGACCACATTACGCACTCCCTGTAATAAGATATGGAATATATGAAAAAGATGGAAAAAAGGTTTGCTATATTGGATCTATACAAAGTAAGAGTCAATCTTTAGTAGACAAAGAATTATATGAAAAGCAGGATATACATAAAAAAGTAAACAGAAAGAAATATAAAGTAAATTCTGGAGTGCCTGAAGAATATAAAGATAAGGTAGAACCCAAAAGTATACTAGCATTAAGTTTATTTATTAATATTTTAAATAAAGAAGGAATTACGGATTTTGAAATACCATGTATGTATGTTTTAGATTATGAATATCATGAGAGAAGGAATAGAAAACTTTTAGAAAATTTTAATAAAGAATGGACAGAAGAAAGAAAAGATAGACTACCATCACTGTATAAAGAAGAAGTTTATTATTTAGAACGCAATTATAATAAACAAGATTTAATAAGCGAAATAAAAACAGAAGGAATGATAAGGAAATTTGAAAGAGTATTATATCATTATCCAAATGGAAAAATAGAAAGTTATCCTGGAGAAGTAGATAGTTTTTTTCACTTTGGTATCCCAGTTGTGAAATGTGAAAAAGAAATAAAAGGAGATATTTTAATAGAACTATATAGATTGATAAACGAAAGATATAAAGAAAATGAAAGATAAATAAGTTAAGAAAAAATGGAGGAGGTCAATAAAGTAAAATATGACCTCCTTTTTAAATTTGTATATTGTATGTATATTGTGTGTATATTACGCAGTAGTTTTTGACAACTTTTATCAGCTTTAAATAGACTTTTACTAAAATAAAAGAAAAGCAGTAATACTAATGATTACCGCTTTGTATATAAGTTTCCCGCCTCTTGCCCAAAAGGGCACTTTTTATCTCTTACTAAATTGTGGAGCTTTTCTAGCTTTTTTAAGACCATATTTTTTTCTTTCTTTCATACGTGGATCTCTTGTTAAATATCCATTTGCTTTTAAAGTTGGTCTATATTCACTATTTGCTTCTAATAAAGCTCTTGCAATTCCATGTCTTACAGCTCCTGCTTGACCTGTAAATCCTCCACCTTGAACTTTGCAAATAACATCATATTTATCTAGTGTATTAGTTGCAGTAAGTGGTTGTTTTACTATAACTTTTAAAGTTTCAATACCAAAATATTCATTAATATCTTTACCGATTTACTGTTATATTTCCTTTACCTTCTACAAGTCTTACTCTAGCAATAGCGTTTTTTCTTCTTCCTGTTCCATAAAACATTATTTTATCTGCCATTTATAATTTCCTCCTTAAAATTCCCATTTCTCTGGCTTTTGAGCAATATTTTCATGCTCGCTACCTGAATAAATTCTTACTTTTTTAAGCATTTGTCTTCCTAATGAATTATGTGGAAGCATTCCTTTAACTGCAAGCATCATAGCTTTTTCAGGATTTTTATCCATCATAACTCTAGCAGAGGTTTCTTTCATTCCTCCAATATAACCTGAATGATGTCTATATATTTTTTGATCTAATTTTTTTCCTGTTAAAATAACATCCTTACAATTTAATATAATTACATGATCACCAGTATCCATATTTGGAGTATAAGTTGGTTTATGTTTTCCTCTTAATAATTTAGCAGCTTCTGTTGCAACTCTACCTAAAGGTTTATCAGATGCATCAATTATGTACCATTTTCTTTCAATTTCATTTTTCTTTATAGAATATGTTGTATTATTCATGGTATAAATATCCTCCATTCAAATTTTTTGTTTTTATATTTATATGAAACCTAAAAGTACTAACCTACCGGGGAGAAGATTAAATCTTTTAAGTTACATTAACAAATTTAAGCATAATAATTCTAATATATTACATAAAAAAAGTCAAGAAAAATTAAAAAAAATTGTCAAAAAGTATTGACATAAATGTATTAATAAAGTAAAATATTAAAAGTTTTAAGACGAAGACTAACCACTTCCACCTTATCTAATATTTAGTTTAGTAAGGTAAAACAAATAAAAAATACATAATTTATTTTATTTGTTGTGGATTAGTTCATATAAAACTAATTCATTTTTTTATTATAAAATGAAAATAAAAAATAAATGAAAAAACACACATTCTATTACCTAAAAAACAAATCATTTATAGAAAATTTGGAGGTGTTTTAGATAAAACAAGATTTACCAATTAATGGAAACATAAGAGCAAAAGAAGTAAATTTAATAGATGACCAAGGACAGAAACTTGGAAATATGGATTTACAAAAAGCATTAGAAATAGCAACAGATAAAAATTTAGATTTAGTATTAGTTGCACCAAATGGAAAACCACCAGTTTGTAAAATAATGAACTATGGAAAATACAAATTTGAACAAGCAAAAAGAGAAAAAGAAGCAAGAAAAAAGCAAAAAACATTTGAGTTAAAAGAGATAAGAGTAACACCAAACATAGAAGAACATGACTTTAGCTTCAAAGCAAAAAATGCAAGAAAATTCTTAGAAGATGGAAGCAAAGTAAAAATTACAGTAAGATTTAGAGGAAGAGAAGTAAATAACTCAAAACTTGGTGAAAATGTACTAAACAAATTTATAGAAGAATTAGAAGATATATCACAAGTAGAAAAGAAACCTTTACTAGAAGGCAGAAACATGTTTACAATATTAGCCAAAAAATCTTAGATATAATATGATTGTAAAGATATTTGTATATTATAATGTTATATATATTTAAGATTCATATAAATTAAATGGGAAAAATAAACCCATAAAAATAGAAAGGAGCAAAATATTATGCCAAAAATGAAAACAAATAAAGCAGCTGCAAAAAGATATAAATATACTGCAAAAGGAAAAGTAAAAAGAACAACAGCAAATGGAAGACATAGACTAGCAACCAAAACATCAAGACAAAAGATGTCTAGAAAAGTAAATACATATGCAGATAAAACATGTGAAGGTGCAATTAAAAAAATGTTACCATATGGTAATTAGAAAAAAGAGGAAATTAGAGGAGGTAATATAAATGGCAAGAGTAAAAACAGCTAGAATTACTCGTAAAAAACATAAAAAAGTATTAAAACAAGCAAAAGGATACTTTGGAGCAAAAGGATACAGATTTAGAATGGCAAAACAAGCTGTTATGAAATCTGGAATGTATGCATATATAGGAAGAAAAGATAAAAAAAGTAATTTTAGAAAATTATGGATAGCAAGAATAAATGCAGCTGCAAGAATAAACGGAACAACATACAGTAAATTAATAGCAGGTCTAAAAAAAGCTAATGTAACAATAAACAGAAAAATGTTAGCAGAATTAGCTGTAACAGACGAAAAAGCATTTAGCCAAATTGCTGAAATTGCAAAAAAAGCATAAAAAGAAGAATTATACAGTTCTTCTTTTTATGTTTTTTTATGTTTAGACTCCTACATAGATAATATTCAATCAAATCATTGCTTTTTCATTTTAGGTTTAGAAATTAAAGAAGCAATATATCCAAAAAATATTGCAGCAGCAATACCACCTGCAGCTGCTTTAACTCCACCTGTAAAAGCCCCAATTAAACCGTATTGTTTTACAGCTTCAATAGCACCTTTAGATAAATTATAACCAAAACCAGTTAAAGGAACAGTTGCACCAGAACCTGCAAAATCTACAATATATTTATAAATTCCAAGTCCTCCTAAAATTGCCCCTGCAGTTACAAAAATAACTAAAATTCTAGCAGGAGTAAGTTTTGTTTTATCTATTAAAATTTGACCAATAACACAAATTAATCCACCAACTACAAAAGCACGTAAAATTTGCATCCAATCTAAACTTTGTAAAAAATCCATTGTAAAACCTCCAAATATATTATTTAAATAAACTATTAAGACAAATATATTAATTTTAAAACATAACATAAGCGACCAAACGAGCTAAAAGCAAGTGCGAGTTGGAACAACCATCATTTTTAATGATTTAGAGGTTGCGACACCAAGGTGCTGAAAAATGAATATATTTGTCTTATTAAAGATAATTACAAATTATTTTCAATTGAAATTGCATGAGCAATACCAGGAATAGATTCACCTTGTTGATTTGTAGTAGAATTAGTAAGAGCACCAGTTGCAATTAGCAAAACCTTATTAATCTGCTTATTTCTTAATTTATTAAAAACCATTCCAGAAAAGACGCTACCACAACAAGCACAACCACTTCCTCCTGAATGAGTATCTTGATTTTCCTTATCAAAAATTAAAACACCACAATCATTATAATTTGCATTTATATTGTATCCATTTTTTTGTGAAAGTTCAGCTAAAATTTCCTTACCAATATGACCTAAATCACCAGTTAAAATAAGATCATAATAGCTTGGCTTCCTTCCAGTATCTTTTAAATGAGTAAGAAGAGTATCAAGTGCTGCAGGAGCCATAGCAGCTCCCATGTTATTTGCATCCTTAATACCCATATCAACAATTTTACCAGGAGTAAAGTGAGTAACAAAAGGGCCATTTCCATTTTTTGAAATAACAGCACAGCCGTGCACCAGTAACAGTCCACTGTGCAGTAGGAGGACGTTGATTTCCAAGTTCTAATGGAAATCTAAACTGCTTTTCAGCACTACAAAAATGGCTAGAAGCAGCACATAAAGCATTAGTTGCAGCACCTCCATCTATAAACGAAGCTGCTATACCCATACCTTCTACAAAAGTAGAACAGGCACCAAATATACCAAAAAAAGGAATATTACTATATCTTAAACCAAAACTAGAAGAAATACATTGATTAAGCAAATCACCTGCAAAACAAAAATCAATATTATCAGCAGGGATTTTAGATTTATTAATAGCAGTACTTACAGTTTCTTTAATAATTTTACTCTCAGCTTTTTCCCAAGATTTTTCACCCCAAAATTCATCATCTAAGCATTGGTCAAAATATTTAGCTAAAGGACCTTCAGCCTCTTTAGGACCAACAATACAAGCAGTATCAACAATAGATGGGGGAGTGTCAAATTTAATAGTTTGCATACCAATCTTTTGCAAAACGATACCTCCTAAAATTTATAAATTCATAATCTTTACAATTCTATTATATTTTTATGAGTAATAGTCGGAATAAAATTGTAAGGATTGAATATTAAACTAAAGTAATTCCCGTTGTATTAAAAATCAAATAAATAATTCCAACAATAATAGATGTAGAAATACCAAAAACAAGGACAGGACCTGCAACAGTAAACATTTTTCCACCAACACCCATTACATAACCTTCAGATTTATATTCCATAGCAGGTGCGACAATAGAATTTGCAAAACCAGTGATAGGAACTAAAGAACCTGCACCTGCAAATTTTCCAATTTTATTAAAAATATTTAAACCAGTTAAAAAAGCACTAAATCCAATAAGCAAAATAGAGACAATAGTTCCTGATGTTTCAGTATCAAAGCCTCTACTTTTGCAAAATAATGCTATAATTTGACCTATAGCGCAGATTAATCCTCCTACCCAAAAAGCATTTAAGCAATTTTTTATAATAGGAGAATTAGGAGATTTTTGGTCAACATAGGCTTGATAATCTTTAGTAGTATCTGTAGGATTTGACATATAAAAAACCTCCAATCTAATTAATTATCTCTATTTTTATCTATAGTAAAACTTAAATCTAAAGTAACTAAATATTCTGAAATTTTATCACCTGTAATTTTTGCACTTTGATCTAATATAGTTACACCAGTTAAATAATCTAATGTTTGAGAAGCTTCTGCTACAGTTTTTACAATAGCATCCTTCCAAGAAACAGTAGAACATCCAGTAACTTTTAAATGTTTTTCAACGTTCATATATAAAAACCTCCATTTCAATATTTGAAAATTATTCTAAAAGTATAATTTCCAAAAAATATATAAATATACATTTTTTAAATTGATTTTTTCAAAAATTTAATATATATTAAATAAAAAAATAATGTAGGGACAAAAGCGTGCTATGTCCTTAAAAATAAAATATTAATTATTATAATAAAGAGGAGAAGATGGATAATCCAAGAAAATTAGCATTAAATGCCTTATATAAGATAGATCAGAACAATGCATATTCAAATATTGTTTTAGATGAGATTTTAAATGAAAATAGAAAAATATTAAGTACAAAAGATATAAATTTTATATCTGAGTTAGTTTATGGAGTAACTACCTGGAAGCTTACTTTAGATTGTTTAATACAAAACTATTCAAACATAAAAATAAAGAAAATATCAAAATGGGTTATAAATATATTAAGACTTCGGAGCATATCAGATAGTTTTTTTAGACAAAGTCCCAAAGTCGGCAGCAGTAAATGAAAGTGTGAATCTATGTAAAAAATATGGAAGTAGATCTGTAGGTTTTGTTAATGCTATTTTAAGAAAGATAGATAAAGAAGATTTTGAAAAACTATATAAAATAAAAGATGAAAAACAAAGAATCTCAAAAACTACATCAATGCCACTTTGGATTGTAGAAGAACTTAGCAAGCAAATGAATATACAAAAAGTTGGAGAAATTTGTAAAAACTCTAATATAAAACCTAAAATAACAATCAGAGTGAATAATTTGAAAATTAATAAAGAGCAATTAAAACAATTATTAAAAACCAAAAATGTAGAAGTAGAAGAAGGGATTTTAGAAGACTTCTTATATTTAAAAAACGTAAAAAACATAACAAATTTACAAGAATATAAAAAAGGACTATTTACACTTCAAGATGAAGCAGCAGGACTTTCATCTATAATATTAAATCCTAGACCAGAAGAAAAAATACTAGATACTTGTAGTGCACCAGGAGGAAAAACAACTTATATAGCACAGCTTATGGAAAATAAAGGTCAAATACTAGCTTGGGATTTATATGAAAATAGAATTTTAAAGGTCAAAGAAAATGCTAAGAGATTAGGAATAAATATAATTAAGACTCAGCAAAATGATGCAAGTATAATAAAGCAAGAATATATAGAAAAATTTGATAAAATATTAATAGATGCTCCATGTTTAGGTTTAGGAGTAATAAGAAGAAAACCAGATATAAAATGGCAAAGAAAATATGAAGATATTAGTAAAATTCAACAAATACAAATAAAAATATTAGAAACATGTTCAAAATATTTGAAAAAAGATGGGATTTTAGTATACTCAACATGCAGTATAATTAGAGAAGAAAATGATAAAATAATACAAGAATTTACAAAAAACAACAAATTTGAATTAATAGAAATAAAAAATAAACAATTAGACAAAATAAAAAACAAGACCACAACAGAAGGAATCATAAAACTATACCCAGACGAAAATCTAGATGGATTTTTTATAGCAAAATTATTAAAGAAATAATGTTAGATTTAATTAGTAAAAATTTATGAAATCTTGAATGTAATTGAAATGTTATTAGAATTTTTTATAATATGTAATGTAACCGAGAAATTGAAAAAATTTTTACTAATTAAATTGATGATGATTATTAACAATTATTACAATTCTATTACAACAAAAAAACATTTTTATTACAATCATAAAAAACAGATTGACTTTTTTTATTAAAAAATAAATAATATATAGAAGAAAAAAATAATATTTTGTAAAAATAAGTAAAATTTACAAGTGTTATTTTTTAAAAGAAACATAAGATAAAAGTAGAAGAAATAACAAAAGGAGTAAAAAATGTCAAGCTGTTTAGGACTTTATATTGAAAAGAACCTAATTAAATATGCAAAAGTGACAAAAGACCACGATTTTATAAAAGTGGATTCTTTTGATGTAAAGTTTTATGACAAAATAGATGAAGCAATTTCTCAAATAATAGAAGAAACATATAGTTACAAAATACCAATTTGTGTAAATATATCAGATGAAATGTATAACTATTTTCAAGTATTTAGCCTGCTAAATAAAAATGATATACCAAAAGCAATACAAACAGAATTCGAATCATTATGTGATGAAAAAGAATATGATCTAAATGCATTAGAAACAAGAAATGTGATTATTGCAAATTTGCAAGATAGAGAAAAGCTAAGAGTTATACATGTTTCAGCAAATAAATCGGAAATAAATAATAAACTGCATATATTAGAAGGTAACAAAGTAGGAGGAATTGTTCCAGTTCCAATGAGCCTGCCAAATTTAATAGATGCAAAATCAAAAGAAAATGTTATGATTGTAAATATTGAAGAAAAAACAACACTTACAACAATAGTAGATAATAATGTTTACAATGTAGAAATATTAGAAGAAGGCTCAAAGCAAATATTAGATAGTATAAACTTAAAAGAAAATTCATATTCAAAAGCATATAATATTTGCAAAAATACAACGATTTATACAGCATCAAGTAAAGAACTGCAAATAGACGTAGATACAAGCGATTACTTAGATGATATTATGCCAACATTATACAACATTTTAAGTAAAGTAAAAGCATCTATAGAAAATAGTGTAAGTGACATAGAAAAAGTATATATTACAGGGACAGGAGCAGTTATAAATAATATAGATTTATATTTTAGTGAATATTTAGGAAATATAAAATGTGAAATTTTAAGACCATATTTTATTGGATCAGGGCTTAAAAATATAAATATAAAAGATTATATACAAGTAAACTCCGCAGTATCATTAGCACTTAATTACTTAGGTGTAGGTATTTCTGGAATGAACTTTAGAAAAATTGGCTTTTCGGAAAAATTATCAGAGTTAATGAATATGCAAATAGGCGGAGCAAAAAAATTAAAACCAAATAAAAAATCAAATAATAAAAAGAGCATAAAAATAGGAGAAAACTTTGATTTAACAGGTGAGTTTGATTATGTAGAAAAAGCTTTAACTAGAATTGGGATAAGCTTATTAGCAATAATTATAATTTTTATAATTTTATCTAGTATACTTACTATGCAAATGAAAGCAAAACAGGCAAACGTAGATGAGGTAATACAAGATACTAATATACAAATTTCAAAAATAGCAAAAGATAATGAAAAAATAAATTCAAAAATTACATCATATCAAGAATTAATAGACAACTTAAATAAAACAAATGAGCAATTAGCTTTAAAATATTCTTTAAAAGATGCAATACCAAATTTACTGCACCAAATAATGTATCAAATACCAAAAGATGTGCAAGTAATTTCAATAGAAAACACAAATTCAAGACACATAAAAATAGTTGCACAGTCAGAAAAATACGAACAATTAGGATATTTTAAAGCACAAATTAAAAATGAAGGATTTCTTTTAAATGTAACATCAGATCAAGGTATTAAAAATGGTGATATTGTAAAAATTACTATAGAAGGAGAACTGCCATGATAAGAAAAATATTAATTGCTTGCTTAGTAATTTTGCTTGGAGTTTTATCATATTTTACTATTGCAAACGGAGTAAAAATTGGTGGATTTGAAGCTTTTGGAATAAATACATTAAAAAAAGAAAATGAAAAAATAGATGAAAAAATAACACTTGTAAGTAAACTTACAAGTACAGACTATCCAGCAAAATTAAGCGAGCTAAATAAAAATGCAAAAACACTACTTAGTAAAAAAGAAGAATATGCAGATTTAACAACTTACAGTACACAAGAGCAAATACAAGCAGCAAATGAGCTAAACGAATATGAAGTTGAATACTTATGGGCAAAAGTCGGAAATTATGCAACAAAACAAGGAATAAAAATAAAAATGGACATATCTCCTGCTAGTAATGCAAGTACAGCAGCTGATGGAAGGAAAATGTATGACCTAAACTTTACAACAGAAGGAAGTTATATAGGAATAGCACTATTTTTAGCAGATTTGCAAGATGACTCATTTCTAGAATTTAAAATAGAAAACTTTATAATGACAGGAGAAGAAACACTAAAAGCAACATTTGTAGTAAAAGATATACCAATAAAAATACAAAACATAACAGAGCAAACAACAGTAGAAGAAGACATAACAGATGCAAATGATAAAAATAACATGAACAATAATACAAACACAAATAATACAACATCAAATACAAACACCACAAACAATACAAACACAAAAAAATGATAACATATATAAAATTATAATATCTTAAATTTTGAAGATAATTATTACGTAAAATTCATAAAAATATGCAAAATTTTATTGACAAAAAAATAAAGATACTATATTTTAAAGAGGTGAAAAATGCAAAAAGCAAAAAATATATTTAAAGAATTTTTCATATTAATGATTATACTAGCAACAATAACATTAATATTTTTAATAATATTGTATGGATATAATCCGACAAAAAAGATAGTACCAAACAAAATATCCTATCAAACGCCAGAAAATATAAATAGTGAAATAGAAAGTATAGCAGACACCCAAAACTCTACACCAGTAACAATAACATATGAATTAGATGAAACACAAATAAACAATTCAAAAAAAGCTGGAAGCTACAATTCAGGGAAGCAAAATCCATTTGCAAAACCAGAAGTAGAAGAAGGTAAGAATTCAGAAGATAGTACAAATGAAGATAATAACAATAATAAAAACACTACTTCTGAGAATAATAATACTAGTACAAAAAACAATGAGACAAGATACTTGCCAAGTACTAGTGGAAAATAACTTTAGGTTATATTTTATTTAAATATAATAGATACAAAAGAAATTTTAGAAAGGAGAGTTTTTTATGTTAAAGAAACAAAATGGTGTAACACTAGTTGCATTAGTTATCACAATAATAGTATTATTAATACTAGCAGGAGTAACACTTGCAATGGTTATGGGAGATAGTGGTATCTTTACAAAAGCAAATAGTGCAGCTAAAGAAACTAGAATCTCAAGTGCCAGAGATGCTGTTAGATTAGCAGTTCTTGAAGTTACAACAGACCAATATTCAGATACAGGGTCTTTAAGTAATCCAGTTGCTGACGAAGCAGCGGCAATAACAGAGATAAATAAAAAATTACAAGATGGATATCAAATAGATCCAACAAGTAAAGCAATTAAACAAAATGGTAAAGAAGTAATTGGTTCTAATGATAGTGCTGCAATTACAGTATCTATTGATGTAGGAACAAATCATTCTATTACAGCTACATTTAGTAATGATGATACTAATGATAGTTCTAATACTTAAAATAAAAAATTAAAAATATATTATGGCATACATTTATAGTATGCCTTTTATATTATAAAAACTAAAATATAAGGAGCTAAAAATGGTACAAACAATTCTTTATATAATAACATTTATAATGGGAACCTATTTCGGAAGTTTCTATACCTTAGCGGTATATAGAATTCCTTTAGGGATAGACATAACGCATAAGCACTCTTTTTGCCCAAACTGCAATCATAAGTTAGAAATACTAGATTTATTCCCAATACTAAGTTACATATTTTTAGGAGGAAAGTGCAGATATTGCAAAAAGAAAATAAGCTCACGTTATTTTATGCTAGAAATGATATCAGGTCTAGCATTTCTCATGTTTACACTTTCATTAAATATTAATATATATAATTTAGAAGTAGAAAAACTAATACTTTTAGGATTTACATATCTTTATTTTGCAGGAATGTTTATAATAGCAGGAATAGATAAAGAAAAACTAAATATACAAAAGCAAGTATTAATGTATAGTATAATTATTTCAGCTATATATATAGCATATTTATATATAGTACAAAAAATTAATATAAATATATATCTTATATATTTACTAGTAATAATACTTTTAATAATTTTAGATACACTAAAATTAAGAAAAAAGGCACAAGAAAGTTATTGTATAAATGTATTAATTTTAGCAATATGTATGGAAATATATACAGGAGAGCAAGTATTTTTACTAACTATAATTTATACATTACTTACATGTAGTATGTATTTGTTGTTAAAAAAGATAAAACAAAAAACAAAAAACAAAAAATACATAAAACAAGAAAACAAGCAAAATATAAAACTGCCAATTGGATTTTTTATGTGTATATGTAATGTTATTTTATACATTTTTATAAATTTTGTTATAAATTATACACTGTAGAGGTCGATCTAATCGACCTTTTTAAGCAATTTTTAAAAATATATTGATAGAAATTAACCGATTTGTTATAATATAAAATATAATAAAAAAGGAGGAATGAAAATGCAAAAAATAAGTACTAAATCAAAAAAAGAAATAATAGAAGCATATAAAAAACTAGACAAAAGCCATATGACCAAAGAAGAATTAGAAGAAGATATTTATAAAAATATACAAATATCATTAAAACAAATTGAAAATGGCGAATATATAACAGCAGATGAATTCTTAAAAGAAATGGAGGAGAGGTATGACCTTAGGTAAGTATACAGTTCTATTTTCTAAAGAATTTAAAAATCAAATGTTTAACCTTGCTGATTATCATCAATTGAAAAATTATAATAATCTAAACATCGAAGATTTGTATTCAAAAATAGAAGATATTAAGTTGATTCTAGAAATTTTTCCTAAGATATATCCAATAACAAAAGTAAAAAACAATTTAGTTCGAAAAATTGTAATTGGAAAATACATTATTTTATATCAAATAAATTATAATCAAAAAGAAATTTTATTTTT
Organism: uncultured Clostridium sp.; assembly: GCA_948469315.1. Classification (GTDB taxonomy): domain Bacteria; phylum Bacillota; class Clostridia; order TANB77; family CAG-508; genus Merdicola. The sequence goes on along the minus strand of CAOKLQ010000005.1, from coordinate 104,537 downwards.
ACATATTTATTATTATGGGAAAAATTATTTAAATCTTTAAAATTATAAATCTATTAAAATCCTAATTAAAAATGTAACACAAATGTAATGTTCAAACCAAAGTTTATATGGTATAATAAGCAAAATAAAATAACTTTGGAGAAGATTATGAGCAAATTAAAAAATAACAAAGGTTTTACACAAATTGATATTGTTGTATCTATTTGTATATTAATGCTATTTGTTACATTAATAGCTTCTTTATTTTATAATTCCTATGTATCATCAACCACAAACAAAAGAAATGCAGAAGCATCTGTGTATTTGTCGCAAATATTTGAGGAAATAGACTTTATAAATTATGAAAAATTAGAAGATGCACAAGAAGGAATTGTTGCTAAAATAAATATAATGGATATAGGAAAAATCTCTGCACAATATGTGGAAGAACAAACTAACCAAAACACATTATCCACACCATACAAAATATATGTGGAGGTTAGCAACAAAGATGATTTAATAAAAATAATAACAATAACAATAAAATACAATATAAACCAAAAAGAGCAAGTATTATCAGCAAAAAGAATAAAAACAAGACAGTTTTCATATGAAGATAGCCTAGAGATAATTCCAAACCTATTAGATGGAATGTTACCATTAACAAATGAGCAAAATGCTAAAATAACAACAAAATACTCATCTAATTGGTTTGACTATTCAAATACAAATGTAGCACAAGTTACTTTGCAAGATGCTTTATCAATGGATATAAATCGGAAAAATAGAAACATTAGGAAGTCAGTTTGTATTTATACCAAGATTTGCATATAGTAATGTAACAGATGAAAATGGAAATAAAATTGCAAAAATAAAGTTCCTAAATACAGATAACACATGCAAAGATGGAAGTTCTACTAAGATCTATGATGAAACAAGTATGCTAGAAGAAAACAAATACTATGTACCTACAGCATTCACACAAGAAAACATAGAACTAGAAGGAATATGGATTGGGAAATATCTATGCAAAAAAAATGTAGATGGAATAAACCAAAACATACATGTAACATCATCACAAGACAATCCACAAATATGGACAGGATTAACACACATCCAAAAACAAGAAAAAATAGCTCAAATGACATCACAAAATAATACCTATGGACTAACACAAGATGCAACAATAAAGATAGTAGGCGACAATATAAATAACCTAATAGAAAAATTAAAGGCAAGTGACTATTCATTCATATCAAACGAAATCCAAGAAAATGAAGCCGATTACACAGGATCATTTAGAATATACATGTACTAAAAAATCACATCAAACAATGTAGGGACCGATTGCTATTGACCCTAACAAGCCAAAATACACAACAAAATAATGTCAAATACAAAAAGGAGGAACAAATGAAAAAAATAAACAAACCGAAATTGAATATTATAACATTCAAAATCAAACCTCCGACCTCCAACCTACGACTTCTGACTTCCAATAAAGGCATAACCCTAACCAGCCTTGTAATCTATATAATAGCAATGACAGTAATAATGGCTACAATATCAAGTATAACAATATATTTTTATAAAAACACAAACTTGATTCAATCTACAACAGATAATAGTAGAAACTTAACAAGATTTAATATGTATTTTACAAATGATATAAAAGGAGAAAAAATAAATATTGAATTGCAAGAAGGCAAAAAAATAATAATAACAAAATCAAATTCAGAGCAGATAATATACCAGATTGCAGGAGATGGAATATATAGAAACAAAGTAAAAATATGTAGTGGAGTGCATCCACAAACAACATTTGAAATAAAGCAAACTTACAACGAAACAAAAACTACACATAAAACCCAAATAATTGTAAATATTAAAATTGGAGAAAACCAAACAATAGAAAAGAGATTAGAATACACAATTAACAACTAACCTAAAAAAGATTAGTATATAAATGTCAAAAGAAATCCGACCTCCGACATCTGACATCGAACTTCAGATTTCTGACATATTGTTAGCAAAAATTTATACCTAAAAATCAAAATTTAATAAATTAAAATCAATGTACAAAAGAAAGGATAAAAGCTATGGAACTAAAACGTAGACAACCAATAGGAATTGAATTAGTAAGAAGAGGCATTGTAAAAGATACAGATATCCAAAGAGCATTAGAATACCAAAAAGAACATCCAGGACAAAAAATAGGAGAGATATTAAATATATTAAAAGTATGTGACTCAGAAACTTTAATAAATGCTATAGCAGAAATACAAGGAGAAAAAGGAATTGTATTAAAGCCAGAAGATGTAGAAATAAATGTACAAGATTATATATCATTAGATGTAGCAAGACAAAACAAAGCAGTTCCATTTGGGGTAATGCCAGGCAAAATAAAAGTATGTTTTTCAAGTACTATAAACAGAAGATCAATGGAAAATATAAGACTAATTCTTCTAAATAAAGGTCTAGTAATGGAAAGATATATAACATTTGAAGAAAACATAAAAAAAATACTAGATTCTTTTGAAGGTGAAATATCTGAAAATATGAATGAACAAAAAGATATTACAACATTAGTCGATAGTATTATAAGAACAGCAATAGATAAAAGAACAAGTGACATTCATATAGAGCCATTAGAAGATAAAGTAAGAATACGTTATAGAATAGATGGAGAGCTAATTACAGTAGCAGACATAGATAAAGATAAACAATCTCAGTTAATAGGTAGATTAAAAGCAATATCAGAAATGCACCAAGAAAAGCAAGAATCACAAGATGGAAGAATTGTAATGTATCCAGAATATAATATTCGTGTATCTTCACAAAAAAACATATATGGAGAGAAATTTGTTTTAAGATTATTAAAAAAAGACCAAAGTATAAAAGGAATATTTGAATTAGGATTTCCAAGAGATGAAAAAGTATTAAAAGAATGTTTTAACAAGAAAAACTCTATAGTAGTAGTTGCAGCGCCTACAGGAGAAGGAAAAACAACAACATTATATAGTATAATAGATTATTTAAATTCACCAGAAATTAATATAACAACAATAGAAGATCCAGTAGAAATTAGAATACCTGGATTAAACCAAATAGAAACAGATAAAAAAGCGAGTTTTTCAAATTCGCTAAGAACAGTACTAAGACAAGACCCAGATATAATATTAGTAGGAGAAATAAGAGATAATGAAACAGCAGAAATTGCAATGCAATCAGGTCAAACAGGACATTATGTATTATCTACAATCCATACAATAGATGGGGTAGAAGTTATAACAAGACTAAGAAAATTTGGAGTTTCAAACTATGATATAGCAAGTACCTTAGCCACATCAGTTTCACAAAGACTAGTTAGAAAAGTATGTCCAGAGTGTAGCAGGCAAAGAGATTTTAATGAAGAAGAAATCAAAATTATACAGCAAATAGGAAAAATGTATGGTGTGGAATATGATTTAAATGGTAAAAAGACATATGATGTAGTAGGATGTGCTAAATGTAATCAAACAGGATATTACGAAAGAATAGGTATATTTGAATGGCTTGTATTAAATGAAGAAATAAAACAACTAATTGTAGATAATAAATCTACATTAGAGATAAAGAAAAAGGCATCAGAACATGGATATAAACCATTAATAGTAGATGGAATACAAAAAGTAGTTGATGGAATAACAACACTTACAGAGCTAAATAACAAACTTATAATATACTAAGGAGGAACAAAAAAATGATAGATATGGACAAAGTGCTTGATGAAGCAATAGCAAAAGATGCATCAGATGTGCATTTAGTATGTGAATTAAAGCCAATGCTTAGAATACACAGAAGATTAGAGCAAATAGAAACAATGGATATATTAACACCAGAAGATATGAATGAAATATATGATTATCTAGTAATGGGAAATGTAGAAAAAGACGAAGTATATAGAAGAACAAAAAAACTAGATTCATCATATGAATACAAAGATATTCGTTTAAGAGTAAACATATCAATGGCAAATGAAGTTCCAGTATGTACTCTAAGACTTATAAAAAATACACTTCCAAAATATGAAGACTTAGGAGTACCAGATATAGTAAGGCGTATGACATATCAGCCACAAGGGTTAATATTAGTTACAGGGAAAACAAACTCTGGAAAAACAACAACATTAAATGCTCTAATAAATCATATAAATGAAAATCAAAACAAAAAAATATTAACATTAGAAAATCCAGTAGAATTTAGACACCACAGTAAAAAATCAATGATAGTGCAAAAAGAAGTAGGACAAGGAAGAGATGTGCTAACATTTAGTGATGGTGTTAAAAACGCATTAAGAGAAGACTGCGATATTCTAGTAATAGGGGAGATTCGTGACAAAGAAACAATGGAAGCTGGAATAGAAATGGCAGAATCAGGACACTTAGTAATAGGAACACTTCACACAAAATCATGTGCAGAAACAATAGATAGAATGGTAAACTTCTATGATGTAAGAGACCAAGCAACTATAAAATATTTATTATCTTCAGTATTAAAACTTGTTGTATCTCAAAGATTGCTACCAGCAACAAATGGAGGTCTAGCACTACTTCCAGAAGTAATGGTAGTAGATAATATAATAGCAGGAATAATAAGAAAAGAAAAAATAAGTGTATCTGAAATAGAAGATGCAATACAAAGTGGATCAGAAAAAGGAAGTATAGGACTTATAAACTCAATAGCTGAGCTATTTGTAGATGATAAAATAACACTAGAACAAGCTAAATCTCAAATAGAAGAAAAAAATATAGAAACATTAAATAGAACAATAATGCAACTAAAAATAAGAAAAGGTAAAACAAATTAAGGGGGAAAACTTATATGCCAGTATTTGCATATAAGGCTGTAACACAAAGTGGCCTAGTAGTAAAAAATAGAATAGAAGAAGTAAATAGACAAGCAGTTGTAAAAAGGCTAAAAAGAAATAATTTAATGCCAATTAGCATTATGGCAATAAAAGGAATAACACTAAAAGGAAAACAAAAAAACAAAGAAAGAAGAAATGTATCAGACATCTCTCAAATAATGAAAAATGCAAATTCGGCAAGCATAATGCGTCAAGAAATAAGAGGTTTTACATTAAAAGAAAAAATAATGTTAAAACTAAATACAAGCCAAAAAGTAACTTCAAGAGATTTACTTATTTTTACAGAAAACTTTTACTTACTAAAAAAAGCGAATTTTAATAATATACATGCACTTAGTACAATAATTCAAAGTACAGAAAATTGGACATTTAAAGGAATATTAGAAGATATCTTAGCAGGATTAGAAGCGGGAGAAAACATGTATACAACAATGGAATACTATTCAAATGTATTTCCATATATATATATAAACATGGTAAAAGTAGGAGAACTTTCAGGTTCACTAGAAAAGTCATTAGAGCAAGCTGTAAAATATTTAGAAGATTCAGATGATTTAAACAGAAGAGTAAGAAAAATGGTAATTCCAAATGTAGCATTAATAATAATGTTATTTGTATTATTAATAGTAGGAACGATCTATGGAGTACCAGTAGTTGAAGGGGTATATAAATCAGTAGGTTCAAATGCAACACTTCCTGCTGCAACACTGTGGTTTAAGAAAGTAGTAGATTTAATTGTTAAATATTGGTTTGTACCTACAACAATAATTGTAGGAATAATAGCAGGAATAATTTATTATATAAATACACCAAAAGGAAAATATAACTATCATCTATTCAAATACAAAATGCCAGTATTTGGAAATCTACTTTTTGCAATAGACTTTTCAAGATTTATGAAAGCTATGCTTTTAAACTTAAACAATGGAATGAGAATACAAGAAGCACTAGAAGTAAGTAAAAACGTAGTACAAAACTATGTATTATTATCAATAATAGAAACATCAATAAACAACATACTAATGGGAGCATCATGGATAGAGCCATTTGAAAAATCAGGCTTAGCATCATCAATGATAACAGAAATGTTAAAAATAGGAATGCAATCAGACCTAGCAGAGATGATGGAAAAGTTAGTAGAATATATGGAAATGGACATAGAGCAAATAATGCAAAAAATAATGACAATAATGCCAGAGATAATAAACAGTTTAGTAGGAGTAGTACTAATATTCTTCGTAGTAGTAATCTTAGTTCCAGCACTTCAAGTTTATATGGGTACATTCTTATTTGATGCAGCGGGAGTGTAAGGTGTATTAGTTAAGAATGAATAGTAATAATAAAGCAAAAAGGAGAAAACTATGAATATAGGAATAGATATAGGCGGAAGTCATATAGGAATTGGTTTAGTTAAACAAGAAAAAATAATTGATAAAAAAGAAATAGAAATAATAAGCAAAAATAAGGAAAATATAGAAGAATTTATAGTAAAAAATATTGTAGATATTATAAGCAAAATTCTAGAAAAAAATAAATTGCAAATAAAAGATATACAAAAAATAGGAATAGCAACTCCAGGAACAGTTATAGATGAAAAAATAATAACAAATGTAGTAAATTTAAATATAAAAAAGTTTGATTTATTTAATGAATTAAAAAAATATTATAAAGACACACAAATAATAATTAAAAATGATGGCAAATGTGCAGCTATTGCTGAAAAACTATATGGAAACATGAATACATATGAAGACGCAATTTTCATATGTTTAGGAACAGGAGTAGGAGGAGCTGTATTTTTAGGTGGAAAAATGTTAGAGCCACAAATATGCAGTGGATTTGAAATAGGACATATGACAATAAATAAGGATGGAGAAAAATGTAATTGTGGCAAAAATGGATGTTTTGATATATATGGTTCAATGAAAAGATTTAAAGCAAAAATAAAAAAAGAACTAAACCTAAATCAAACAGCAATAAGTAGCAAAATTATGCCCGCAATACAAAAAAGTAAAAATCAAAAAGTACAACAAATAATAGATGAGTATACTAAAGATGTAGCAATAGGAATATCAAACCTAATAAACATATTTGAACCACAAATAATAGTAATAGGAGGAAGTTTTGCACACTACAAAGACATATTACTAGAAAAAGTAAAACAAAAAATTCAAAACGAAAATATGCTTTTAAACAAAAGAGAAAAACTAAATATAACTACAGCAAAATTTTTAAATGATGCAGGAATAATAGGTGCAGGAAATTTGTAAAAATTATAACAAAAAAATGATTTTTACTCTTGTACATTTTAAATGTTTGTGATATAAAAGATATAAATATCAAAGAAAGGTGGAATCTTTGTGGAAGATTTACAAGAAAGAGAAAAGAAGACAATTCTAGTAGTTGACGATGAAAAGCCAATAGTAGATATTTTATTATATAATTTAGAAAAAGAAGGTTATGATACATTAGAAGCAAATGATGGTATAGCTGCAGTAGATCTAGCATTAGACAAAAAGCCAGACCTAATTTTATTAGATATAATGCTTCCAAAAATGGATGGGCTAACAGTATGTAAAAGAATAAAACAAAGCCTAAATGTGCCAATACTTATGCTTACAGCAAAAGATGAAGAAATAGACAAAATATTAGGCTTAGAACTAGGAGCAGACGATTACATTACAAAGCCATTTAGTGTAAGAGAACTAATGGCAAGAATAAAAGCAAATTTAAGAAAGTTTGAAGCAACATCTAGTGAAATAATAGATACTAAAGGAAATGAAAAAAGTGGAAATAAAATAAAAATAGGACCATTATCTTTAGACTTTGAAAAATTTGAAGTTAGAGTTAATGACAAAGTAGTAGATTTAACACTAAGAGAATTTGAAGTTTTAAAATACTTAGCAACTCAACCAGGACAAGTAGTAACAAGAGAGCTATTACTAGAAAAAGTATGGGGATACGAATATTATGGAGATATAAGAACAGTAGATGTTACAGTAAGAAGAATAAGAGAAAAAATAGAAAAAGACACATCAAATCCAAAAATATTAATTACAAAAAGAGGAGTAGGCTATTATATAGCAACAGATTATTAAAAAGGTTCGGGCTCCGAACCCTTTTTTATATTATAAAGAAATATAATATTGCTTTATATAAATAAAAAAGTTAAGAAATGATTAAGATTAAATTTTAAGAAGCAAGTGGGGACCTTTCAGTAATTCTCAAAATTTTTAATTTTGTTAGAATTACTAGAATGGGGAGCTTTGAAAAAATTTTAGATTAATTATTTCTTAACTTATAGAAAATTAAGGAGAAAAAATGTTTAGAGGAACTCAAATAAAAATAATACTAATTTTCTTTATAATAGGTCTAATTTTAATTTCTGGATTAGATATATATTATACAAGAACATTTAATGAAATATTAGCAAACACAGATGTAGGAACTACAATTTATGAAATAACAACTAATAAAATTCAAATACTTCAAAAAATTACAATATGTGCATTAGTAGGATTTGGATCAATATGTATATTAACAGGAATATTTATTTCAAGATCTATAGTTCTACCTATGAAAAGATTAGTAAAAAGTGCAGAAAAAATAGCAAATGGAGAAAGTGTAGAGTTAGTTCCAACAAATAACAAAAAGAAGAAAAGAAAAAATGATATAGATGAACTTGTAAATGCATTTGGTATAATGACAGCAGAACTTAAGCAAAACTTAAATGAAGTAACAAGGCAAAAAAGACAAATGGAAACAATACTACTTCATATGTCAGATGGAATGATAGCATTTAACATGGAAGGAAGAATAATATTAATAAACCCAGCAGCAACAAGAAATCTAATAATAATGCCAGAAGACGACACATTTGATAAAATCTTTTCAAAATATGATAAAGAAATAAATATGGAAAAAATAATATACTTAGAAAAGTGGACATCATCAGTAGAGCAAATACAAGTAAAGGACAAATACATGAAACTACTTTTTGCACCATTTAAAGATGAAAATGACAGACCAGCAGGAATAATAGCAGTAATTCAAGACATAACAGAACATGTAAAACTAGATAACATGAGAAAAGAATTTATAGCAGATGTATCACATGAGCTAAAAACACCAATAACTTCAATAATGGGCTATGCAGATACTTTATCAGAAAGTGAATATGACAAAGAAATGCAAACAAAGTTCTTAGGAGTTATAGGAACAGAAGCAAGAAGAATGGCAAAACTTGTAACAGATCTTCTATCACTTTCCAGATTTGATAAAGGACAAACAATTGCAAAAAAAGAGGAATTCGACTTAGGAGATCTAACAAAAAAATGCCAAGAAAAGCTGCAAATAGAAATAGACAAAAAGAAACTAAAAGTAGAATGTTTTGTAACAGCAAATGTACCAACAGTATATGCAGAAAAAGATGGAATAGAAAGAGTAATAATAAACATTTTAACAAACAGTATAAAATACACAAACGAAAATGGGAACATAAAAATATATGTAGGATTTGTATACAATGATGCATACATAAAAATAATTGACACAGGAATAGGGATACCACAAGAAGACTTAACACGTATATTTGACAGATTCTACAGAGTAGACAAAGCCAGAACCAGACAAATGGGAGGAACAGGACTAGGACTATCAATTGCAAAAGAAATACTAGACAGAAACAATGGAACAATAGACATAAAAAGCCAGTATGGACAAGGAACAGAAGTAGTAATAAGAGTTCCAACAAAGGAAGAAAAAAATTAATTGCAATATAAAAACATATGAGGTATAATATAAACCATTAATATAAAATAAACAGATAGGAGAAAATTAAAATGAGCGAAAAAACAAAAGACATATTAGAATGGGTATATTGCATAATAATAGCAGTAGTACTAGCATTACTTGTAAGATATTTTCTAGGAACACCAACAATAGTAAAACAACCTTCAATGTATCCAACACTAAAAGAAAATCAAAGATTAATATTAAGCAGAGTAGGAAGAACATTAAAGAAAATGCCACAAAAAGGAGATATAATAACATTTGAAGCCCCAAGTAAAAGTCTTATAACGCAAAATGAGTACGATTCACAAAATCCAGTTGCAGTATATGAAAACGAAGACAGAGGATGGTTTGGAAACTTCATATATAAATTCCTAGAAATAGGAAAAATGAGCTACATAAAAAGAGTAATAGCACTTCCAGGAGATCATGTAGAAATAAAAGATGGGGGAGTGTATATAAACGGACAAAAGCAAGAAGAAAAATACTTGCAACCAGGAGTTGTAACAGATTCCTTAGGAGGACAACTAACTAACTTTACAGTACCAGAAGGTTACGTATTTGCAATGGGAGACAACAGATCACAAAGCACAGACTGCAGAAGGTTTGGCTGTATACCACTAGACAAAATAGAGGGAAAAGTAAAAATAAGAATATGGCCATTAAATGTATTTGGAAAAATTGATAAATAAAATATAAACAAACATAAATCAAAAAGGAGAAACAATGTCATTTGAAAAAATAATAGGCAATAAGAACGCAAAAAACATACTAACAAACGCAGTAAAAACAAAAAACATACTTCACAGCTACATATTTTCAGGGCCACAAGGAATTGGAAAAAAACTATTTGCAAAAGAATTTGCAAAAATGATATTATGTCTGCAAGAAAACGAAAAATCATGTAATAAATGTAAATCATGTATAGAATTTGAAAACAATAACAATCCGGATTTTAACATAATACAAGATGAGCGGAAAAATAAAAATTGAGCAAATAAGAAAAATGCAAGAAAAAATATATGAAAAGCCTATTATTTCAAATAAGAAAATATATATAATAGATAATAGTGATACCATGACCAAAGAAGCACAAAACTGTTTATTAAAAACACTAGAAGAACCACCCCAGTATATAACAATAATATTAATAACATCAAATGAAAGTAACATTATAAATACAATTAGGTCAAGATGTATGAAAATTGCATTTCGGAGCAATTAATGATGAAGAATTAAAAACATATTTGCAGCAAAATTTAGAATTTAAAAATATAACTGATACAATGCTAAAAATGTTTGAAGGCAGTATAGGAAAAGCAATAAAAATAAAAGAAAAAATGCAAATATATAATGAAATAAATCTAATACTAGAAAATATACAAAACCAAGGAATGATAGAAATTCTAAATAGTTCTACAAACTTATATAAACAAAAAGAAAATATAAATGAAATATTAGAATATATTAATGTATATTTCCTAGAAAAAGCAAAAGAAGAGTATTATAATGCAAAGTCTTATCTAAATGCCATAAAAATAGTAGAAGATACCAAAAAAAGACTAAATTTCAATAGCAATTATGATATGAGTATAGACAATTTATTAATGAATATTTGGGAGGAATTTAATAATTGAAAACAATAGTAGGAATTAGATTTAAAAAACCTGGCAAAATATACTTTTTTGATCCGGGAGATATAAAACTTGAGTCAAAAGACTTTGCAATAGTAGATACAACGTCTGGACCAGAATATGCACAAGTTGAAATAGCAAACAAACAAATACCAGATGAAAGAGTAATAACACCACTAAGAAAAGTTATAAGAAGAGCAACAAGAAGAGATATGAAACATTACGAAGAAAAAAAGAAAAAAGAAAAAGAAGCATTTAAAATTGCTATAGAAAAAATAAAAGAGCACAAATTAGACATGAATTTAACAGATGTAGAATATAAATTTGATGATAGCAAAGTAATATTTTATTTCACAGCAAATGGAAGAATAGACTTTAGAGAACTAGTAAAAGACCTAGCTTCAATATTCAAAACTAGAATAGAATTAAGACAAATAGGAGTAAGAGACGAAGTTCGAAGAATAGGTGGGAATGGAGTATGCGGAAGAGAACTATGTTGTTGTTCATTTTTAAATAAATTTGATGCGGTATCAATAAAAATGGCAAAAGAACAAAATCTTTCATTAAATCCATCAAAAATATCAGGAAATTGTGGAAGACTTATGTGTTGCCTAAGATATGAACAAGAAGCATATGAAGAAAAACTATCAAAACTTCCAAAAGTAGGAGCAATAGTAAAAACTGAGGAAGGAGAAGGAACAGTAGATGGAATAGAAACACTAAAAGAAGTAGTAAGAGTAAAATTTAAAGATAAAGAAGGCTACTACTACAAAAAATACAAAGCAGAAGAAGTAAAAATAATAAAAAACATAGAAAAAGAGCAACTAGACGAAGAAGAAAGACAAAATCTAAAAGAACTACAAGAAATGGAAAAACTAAGCAAACAAGAAGACAATGAATAAAAAACAATCAATGTCAAATAATGTAGGGGTCTAAGGCCATCTCGACCCATTTATACAAAAATTACATAAATATATTATGACATCAATAAAATATATGGGGAGTGGGACATACTTTACTAGCAGAGGAATAACATTAGAAAAAGGTGTATCCCCTGTCCTTAGAAAAAAGGAGGAATAAAAAATGGCATACAAAATAACAGACAAATGCATAAAATGTGGAGCGTGCGCGAATGAATGTCCAGTAGCATGTATAACAGAAGGTGAAGATAAATACATAATAGACGAAAACTCATGTATATCATGCGGAACATGCCAAGGGGTTTGTCCAGTTGAAGCACCAGAAGAAAACTAAGAACTAAAAGGGACAGTCCCCAAAGCGACACCTTGTCGGATTTAGGGACGGGTTAGAAATATTAATAAGATATAGGCGAAAAATTAAAATTTTTCGTCTTTTAATCTACTTGAAATCTACATATTACAATGATATAATCTTTTATAAATTTCAAATGAGAAATTTATAAGGAGGAATAATATGATTAAAAATTTTATTAAAGAAGTAAAAGATTTCTACATACAAGTATATAAAATAAATCTAAAGGAATTATCATTGCAAGAGTTGCAAGATTTAGATAAAAAATTTAAATCTTTTTATAATAGTCCTATTTTGAAAAAAAGAGATACTGAAGAAGAAAAATTATATAATTTACTTAGTTATGATATATTATCTTTTTATTTCCACTTTTGTCGTAAAGATGAATATGTTAATCGTTATTTAGAATTTATAGATGAAGTGATACATTGTTTAGATTCAAATCCAAATTTTTTAAAAGATATTATGTTAAAATTTTATAACAATGTAGAATTTCCAATAAATAGGATCATTTCAAATACTACAAAAGTAGATAATCCTCTTTATGATATAGTATTTAATTCAGATTTAAATACATATAACTATTTATATTATTATGGAGAAAATATAACTAATAATCAAATAAAAATAGTAGACTACTTTAATAAAGTAAGTCCAGATACTCTTATATCAATGGCAAATTGTGTAATAGATTCTTTTTTAAGAGGATTAGAACATTCTAAAGTTGATATAGCAAAAAAAGAATATGCAATTCTTAATTATCCAATTGGTTTTGAAAAACTAGCAAAACAAATATGTACTCTACTAGAAGGTAAACTAAAAATAGTACTTAGATTAGGAGGAAATAAATTTGATAAACAAATATCATACAACCATAGATATGACTACAATTTCTATCAAACAAAAGAGTATGTAGACACTTACCTTGGAGTTTTCAAAAAAGAGCTTATAAAAAATAAGCAAACTTATGAAAAATATGCAGGACCTATATTTATTGAAACTTTTGGTGAAGATAGATTTATCCCTAAAAATGGTGAAGAGGTATTTGAAAAAGATAAAAAGAAAGCTGAGCTTTCTAGTCTATTTGATACTGAATTTAGTATTTTATATGAAGAATATATAAGAAAAAATACATCTTTTACAATAATTTCATATCCATGTCCAGAAATAGGTAAAGATTTTGAAGAAATTTTTAATGAAACAATAAAAATAAATACACTTGATAACAACAAATATCAAGAAATACATCAAAAAATGATAGATGTATTAGATACAGCAAAATATGTTAAAATAACTGGGAGAAATGGAAACAAGACAAATTTAACAGTTGCACTTGCAAACCTAGAAGATCCTAAAACACAAACTCTATTTGAAAACTGCCTAGCAGATGTAAATGTACCAGTAGGAGAAGTATTTACCTCTCCAAAATTAAAAGGAACAAATGGAACATTAAATGTATCTGAAATTTATTTACATGGATGGAAATTTATAGATTTACTAATAGAAATAAAAGATGGAATGATAGAAAAATGCACATGTAAAAATTTTGCAAGTGAAAAAGAAAATCAAGAATACATAAATGAACACTTATTATATGATAATAAAACTCTGCCAATGGGAGAATTTGCTATAGGAACAAATACACATGCATATGTAATGGGAAACAAATACAATATAAACGATAAATTAGACATATTAATAGCAGAAAAAACAGGACCACACTTCGCATTTGGAGATACATGTTATTCAATGGATGAAGACACAAAAGTATATAATCCAGATGGAAAAGAAATAATAGCAAAAGAAAACGAAATATCATCACAAAGAAAAACTGACAAAAGCAAAGCATATTTTGGATGTCATACAGATGTAACAATACCTTATTATGAACTAGGTGATATAATAGCAATTTCAGATAAAGAAGAAATAAGCATAATAAATAATGGAACATTTGTATTAAAAGGAACAGAAGAGTTAAATATTGAAGGAATATAAAAAATAAATAATTAATATGGGGCATACAGTTTTGTATGTCCTATTCTTTGATAAATTATTACATAATTGCATAAAAAATGAGTTTAAATGATAATATTTTACAAATTTTACTAAAAATTTTCATACTACCGCAAAATTCGACAAACTTTTTAAAAAGATTAATATATACTATATCCATAGTATATTAATTTAACTATTTTTAGAATGTTAAATAGTAAATTAAATTAAGCTACAGGCTAAAATAATGTATTATAAATATATTAGAAGGATAAGAAATAAGGAGGTGAAAAAATGAGATTTAAACTTTATTTAACATTAGAAAATGCAGAAATGCCAATACAATATAGAAAAAACATAATAAGTTATTTTAAACTTGCACTATCAGAATATGACGAAAATTACTACAAAAAATTTTACAACAAAAAAGATAATATAATTAAAAATTATACATTTTCAACTTATTTTAAAAATCCAAAAATAGAAGCAGACAAAATAATTATTGAAGATAAAAAGTTTGAACTTAATATATCAGTAGAAGATTATGAAACAGCAATAGTTTTATACAATTCATTTAACAAACAAAAATATAAAAAGTTCTCACTAAACAAAAATTCATGGTCATTACAAGATATATCAATGATAATGGAAAAGGAAATTAAATCAGATAAAATTACTATAAAATTTCAAAGTCCGCTATGCACAAGAAGTAGACAAGATAATAAGGATTATTATTATTCTATTGAGTATAAAGAATTTGAAGATATTTTAAAAATAAATATAAAACAGCAATTAAAAATAACAAATTTGCCAGAAACAATAGTAGATGATTTTAAAATAAAACCAATAGAAGCAAAAAAGGTATTAATAAAATTTTACGAAAAATGTTTAGAATGTTCGACAGGAGTATTTGAAATAAATGGTGATAAACAATTACTTAAATATTTGTATCAAGCTCGGAATGGGAAGTAAGCATTCAGCAGGATTTGGAATGTTTCAGATAATTTAAAAAAGGAGGTGCTAAGGTGAAAACAAAAGTATACCTAAATGACTGGTTTTTAAATTGCGGAGTTGTTGGTTTTTTAAGAATTCTAGAACATAATAAAGATGAATTTGCACTAAAAAAAGAAAACTATATAGAATTTGATATACAAGATTTAAGAAATTTTCATAAATATTATTTTAAATATTTTTTTGATACATACAATGTAGTACAAAAAGTAGAAGAAAGAACAAAGTCAGCATTTGACTACATACAAAATAATATAGAAGTTGTTTTAGAAGAAAAAGAGCAAGAAAAACAAAGAAAAGAAAAAATAAAATCAAATAAAAAATATATAAAAGATACTGTAAAAAAGCAATTAGATAAAATAAAGAAAATTGATGAAGATATTTATAATAAAATAAAAGAACAATATGACAAAATAGATAAAGAAGAAACAAAAGAAGGTATAGAAAAAATAAAACAAGTTATTATAACAAACATACAAGAAGATAGTATTAACAAAAGATTAACATTAAATTTATTTAAAAGTATTTTGAGCAACACATATTATGGACAACCATCTTTTCTAAATGTAGTAAAAACATCTTTATCTTATGATGAACAACAAAAGGTTATGTATAAAGACTATATAAGTAATATTGTAGAATCAGAATTTCTAAACAATATTGTAGGTGAAAAATATACAATAGAGCAATTGAAACAATACATACAAAAAGCAAAGTCAGATGCAAATATAACACAAGAGATAGAAAAGATCTATTCAAAAATAGAAAAAGATTACATTCAAAAAGATAAAGGCTTAGAGCAAATACATAAATACATTGAGGAAAAAGTTATAAAAAGATGTAGTATGTGTGAAAAAGAAATTGGGCTTGTAACAAATTATTCAGAGGGAAACTTTGTACCATTAGCAATTAGTAGTGATAATGCAAGAAACTTCTTTTGGGATCAAAAAGTGAAATTTCCAATTTGTGATATTTGTAAATTGATTTTATTTTGCATACCAGCAGGAATTACAACTATAACAAAAGCAATAAAAGAAAATGGACAATATAAAGAAAAACAATTATTAAGTTTTGTAAATTATGATACAGATGTAAATACTTTATATAAAACAAATATGAACTTTGGAAGCAAATCAAGATATGACAATAAATCAGAAAATCCATATCCAGATTTAATATTAAATATAGTAGAGCAAAGTGAGCAAATAAGCAGTTGGCAGTTGCAAAATATATTTGTAGTAGAATTTGAAGCAGAATATGGATCTTATAGTAGAATACAGTATTTTAATATAAAAAGATATGTAGCAAACTTTTTTACACAGGATTATAAAAAAACATTGTCGAAAATTACAGATTATAAATACAGATTACAAATTGTAGATTACATTTTGAAAAATAAGGATATAAAATACATTATAAATGAAAGACTAACAGATGAATTAAAAAAAGACATACCAAATGGATATAATTCGTTTTTAGCAACGCAAACAAGAATAGCTTTAAATTTATTAAAAAAGGAGGTAATAGGAGTGAAAGAAGAAATAAAGAAAAATAATGATAAATTGTATGTTTTATATAATTTAGGAATTAAAATCCATGAAGATTTAAAATATAAAGGGGAAGAAAATAAATTAGATGGATATACATATAAAATGCTAAATAGCATAAAAACTGGAAATAAAAAAGAATTTATGGATATTGTTATTAGAATTCATATATCAATGGGAAAAGATGTATCACCAATATTTATAGAAACAATGCAACAAACAGATTTAGATTTCGAATCAATTGCACATAGTTTTTTAGCTGGATTAATATCAAATAAATATGAGAAAAAAGAGGAGGAAATTAAAAATGTATAATATAAAAGATAAAAAAGGATTATCAATAACGATGATCTTTAAAGCACAAAGCTTAAATTATGGAGAAGGAATTGGAAATATCTCAGAACTAAAAAAATTAACAAGAGGAGATGGAAGTGTATATACTTTTGCATCAAGACAAGCTATAAGATATGATATAGTAAGACTTGGAAATAAAATGTTTGGATGGAATTTAGAAGTTGTAGATAAATCAAAAGGAACAATACAGTTTAAAGATGACTTAACAATAAAAGATTCTGAGGAAATGGATTTATTTGGATATATGAAAACAGCTAAAAATGATGGCTCAAGTATAAGAAGTGCAGCTGTTAGACTAAGTAATGCGATATCATTAGAAGATTATAAAAGTGATATGGAATTTTTAAATAACAAAGGATTAGCAGATAGAATTGGTGAATTTCCAAATCTTGCAAATATTGAGCAACACCTAAGCTATTATACATATACAATTACAATAGATTTAGAAAAAGTAGGAATAGATGGAGAAATAGAAATATCAAATGAACAAAAAGCAAAAAGAGTAAATGAATTATTAGATGTTGTAAAAGTATTAAATAGAGAAATAAGAGGAAGACAAGAAAACCTAAGTCCTGTATTTGTGATAGGAGGATTATATAATATAAATTCACCATTTTATTTAGGAAGAATTAAATTAAATGGAAAAAATGGACAATTTAGTATAGATACTAAGATGCTACAAGATGCATCATCTTTAACAATTGGAGAAAGCTTAATTTTTGATGATACAGAGATTGGAATTTTAGAAAATACATTTAAAAATGAGAATGAACTACATGAATGTTTTGATGAAAAGATAAGTAATATAGAAGTATTTTTCAAAAATTTAAAAGACGATGTGAATAAATTTTATAAAGATTAAAAAATAAAATATAAAAAAGTCAAAAAGTTTTTGAAAGGATAAAAATAGATGAAAATATTGAAACTTAAAATTTATCAAGAAACAGCTTGTTACAAAAAGCCTTTTGCAACAAAAGTTGCAGAAACATATCCATTACCACCATATTCAACTGTAATAGGAATGTTCCACAAAATATTACAAGCAAAACCAGGTCAGTATTTTACAATGAATATTTCTATTCAAGGTGATTATGAAAGTATATTTAGCAATTATCAAAATTTAAGAATGTATAAAGGAAAAGACAAAGTAACATCAATGCCAAGAAATATTCACCAACTTCTAAATGTAAATCTAATTATACATGTTGAAGCTCAAGATGAAATAATAGATAAAATTTATTACAATATAACAAGGGGAGCACAAACATTTACACTAGGAAGAAACGAAGATTTAGTAAGAATTGATGATGTGAAAATTTTAACAAATATCCAAGACGTTCAAGAAGTAGAAATAGTAAATAATTGTTATATACCAAAATGGGCTGCAAATAATATAGATGGAATTAATTATAGATTAAATTCAACATATCAAATAAAAGATGAAATTAGACAATGGAATAAGGTAGATGTAAAATATGTAGAAAAAAATACAAATCAAGGAATATATGAAGCAAAGCAAGATGAGGATGGAGACTATATTTATTTTTATAGTAAAGAAATACCACATATTTAAGATAATAAAGAGCATGATAAAATTCTTATGACAATAAATAGAATACATGCTCTTTATTACTATATAAATAAAATAAAAAATTAGTGAAAAGGGGAAAAAATGAGTTATACATATTATGCAAAATCAAATCCAGTAGAAACAATAAAAGAACATACAGATAAATTATTAGAAAACTTACAAATACTAAGAAATAAATATAGCTCAAAAATTATAAAAGTTATAGATATAGATGAAGAAAGATTTTGGGAGTTAATGGAAGTAGTTTGCAAATATCATGATACAGGAAAGGTATTTTCAGGTTTTCAAAATGTAATAAGACAAAAACTAAAAGAGCAATTATTACAAACAACATTTAATAATAGTGAAATAAAACATGAACAAATATCGCCAATGTTTGTTCCATGCAAAAAATATAATATGACACAAGATGAAAGAAAGTTAGTATATCAGGCAATTTTTTATCATCATGAAAGAGATGTAGAACATATAAATAGACAATTATTAAAACAAATAATACAAGAAGATATTAATCCAAATATAGAATATATAAAGCAAGAATTACAAGTAGAAACAGAGGAATTAAAAACATTTTATTTAGGGTTAGTAGAAGGGCAATCACGTATTAAAGAAGGTGACAATTTATATACAAAATATTGTTTAATGAAAGGATTATTACATAGATTGGACCATTGCAGTTCAGCAAATATTTTAGTAGAAAATGAGACTAATGATGAAATTGCAGATTTTGTAGCAAATTTTATGAAAAATCAAAATTTTAAACCAAACGAATTACAAGAGTTTTCATTAGAAAATCAAGATAAGAATTTAATTGTAATTGGTTCAACGGGAATGGGAAAAACTGAAAGTTCATTATTATGGAGTAAAAACGATAAAACATTTTTTACACTACCACTAAGAATAAGTATAAATGCAATTTATGATAGGATAAAACAAAATATAGAATATACGCATGTTGGATTACTACACTCTACTGCTATTGATTATTTAGAAGAAAAAGAAAATGAAGATAAAACAGATGAATATGAGTTAGAAAAAATAAAACAATCAAGAAATTTGTATGAAAAAATAACTACTTGTACAATAGATCAGATTTTCCCATTTGTATTTAAATATAAAGGATATGAAAAAATATATGCAACATTAAGTTATTCAAAAACAATTATAGATGAAATACAAGCATATTCGCCTGAAATTGTGGCAATTATTTTAAAAGGTTTACAAATGATAAATAACATAGGTGGAAAATTTATGATAATGACAGCAACACTTCCAAGAATTTATAAACAAAAACTTGAAGAAATGGGAGTAGAGTTTGAATACAAACAATTTATTAAACATACAAAAAGACACAAAATACAATTGCTAGAAAAACAAATAGATGAAGATATAGATAAAATATGTGAAAAATCAAAAAACAATAAAGTATTAATAATTGCAAATACAATTAATAAAGCCATTGAATTATACAATAAATTAAAAGAGCAAGGAGCAGAAAATATAAATTTATTACATTCTAGGTTTAAGCAAGATGATAGAAGTAAAAAAGAAAATAATATAAAAGAATTTTCAAAGCAAGAAAACGTATTTGGAATATGGATAACAACACAAATAGTAGAAGCATCTCTAGATATAGATTTTGATTTATTATATACTGAAATGTCAACATTAGATAGCTTATTTCAAAGGCTTGGTAGATGTTATAGAAGTAGAAAATATGATGGAAAAGAGTCAAATATTAAAATATATACAAATCAAGTTAGTGGAATTGGATTTGTATATGATAAAGAAATATTTGAAAATAGCATCAAATTATTAAAAAACTATAACGGAGAAATTTTAGAAGAAAAAATAAAAATTGATTTAGTTGATAAATTATATTCAGAGCAGATGCTAGAGGGGACTAACTTTTATAAAAAATTTAAAGAGGCATTTTTTATTTTAGATAATATTATAGATTATAATACTAGCAAAAAAGATGCACAAAAGATATTAAGGAATATTGATAATATTGATGTAATTCCTAAAAGTGTTTATGATCAGAATATAAACTTATTTGAAGAATATGAAAATGAAAAAGATATAAGTAAGAAATCTAAAAAAAGAAGAGAAATTAATAAATTATTTATCTCAATTAATAGTTCAAATAAGTACAAATTAAATGGATATATTATCCCATGTCCTTATATAAAAAATAAATTTATTATTGATACAAAATATAATAATGAAATTGGATTATTATTAAAAATAGATGAGGATTATGAAATTGCATCAAGAGAATTGTGATAATTAATATAAGGAGGAGATATGAATATTACAGGAATTATGATTTATTACTATTTTATATGTCAAAGAAAACTATGGTATTTTGCAAATCAAATTAATATGGAACAAAATAGTGAATTAGTTACAATTGGAAAGATAATAGATGAAACTACTTATTCTAAAGAAAAAAAGCAAATATTAATAGATAATACAATCAACATAGACTTTGTAAAAAATGGTGCTATATTGCATGAAGTAAAAAAGACTAAATCCATTGAAGAAGCGGGAATTTGGCAAATTAAATATTATATGTATTATTTAAAAAATAAAGGTATAAAAAATATAAAAGCTAAAATAGATTTTCCACTTTTAAGAGAATCAAAAGAAATATTTTTGGAGAATGAAGATGAAGATATATTAGAAAATGTAACAAAAAATATAGAAGAAATTATAAAAATGGGCAAACCTCCAAAAATAATAAACTCTAAAATATGTAAAAAATGTGCATATTTTGATTTATGTTATGTATAGGAGGAAAAAAATGAAACAATCATATTATTTATATAAAAGTGGAAGATTACAAAGAAAAGATAATACATTAGAAATTGTATATAAAGATAATTCAAAAAAATCTATTCCAGTAGAAAGAGTTGACGACATATATGTAATGACAGAATTTGATTTTAACACAAATTTATTAAACTTTTTATCATCATTTGGAGTTAATGTACATTTCTTTAACTATTATGGATTTTACACAGGAACATATTATCCCAAAGAAGCATTAGTATCTGGAAAGCTTCTAATAAAACAAGTAGAACATTATAAAGATAATAACAAAAGATTAGAAATTGCCAAAAGCTTTATAGAATCAGCATCTTATAATATTTATAGAAATTTAACATATTACAACAATAGAGGTAAAGACTTAAGTAAATATATGATGCAAATAGAATTTTTGAGAAAGCAAATTAACTTATGCAAAGATGTTCAAGAATTAATGGGAATAGAGGGAAATATAAGAAAAGTATATTACGATTCATGGAATATTATTATAAGCCAAGATATTGCTTTTGAAAAAAGAGTAAAAAACCCACCGGATAATGCTATAAATTCACTTATTTCATATGTAAATACAATAATTTATACTAGAGTACTAAGTGAAATTTACAAAACACAATTAAATCCAACAATTAGTTATTTACATGAGCCATCTGAGAGAAGATTTTCACTATGTTTAGATATAGCAGAAATTTTCAAGCCAATAATTGCAGATAGATTAATATTTTCTATGCTAAATAAAAAGCAAATAACAGAGAAAGACTTTGAAGAAGGATTAAACTTTACATACATAAAAGATAAAGCAAGGAAAGAAATAACAAGACAAATAGATTCAAGACTACAAACTAAAATAAAACATAAGAAGTTAGGCAGAGAAGTAAGTTATGAATATTTAATAAGGTTAGAAATATACAAATTAATAAAGCATTTACTAGAAGATGAAAAATATGAAGGGTTTAAAATGTGGTGGTAATATGTATGTTATTTTAGTTTATGATATTAATTTAGAAGAAAAAGAAGGACAAAGAGTTCTAAGAAAAGTATTTAAAACATGCAAAAAATATTTAGTACACATACAAAATTCAGTTTTTGAAGGAGAACTATTAGAATCTCAAGCAATAAAACTAAAATCAGAGTTAGATTCATATATTAGGCAAGATAAGGATAGTGTAATTTTATTTAAAAGTAGAAGCCAGAAATGGCTAGAAAAGGAATTTATAGGAATGATCGAAGATGATAAAACAGATAATTTTTTATAAAGAAATTTCTGTCGATGTGCAGTAAGTCTAAAAATGCCTATGTATGACAGATGTATTTTTACTAGAAAAATGAATGTTTTTTTTAAAAATAGTTTTATGTAAGTAGTTTTTATGGTATTATAGTTAGAGATAGACAGATTAGGATGTTAAAATACATAGTTTTATATGTGTTTTTTATAACCTGTGTAGTAATTTAAGTATAGTAGAATGTAAATCATACCAGTATGAAAACCACATTCATAACCACTTGAGTAGTAATTTAAGTATAGTAGAATGTAAATGTAATTTGGACTTGTGGAGCAGCAGTTGCAAATACGTAGTAATTTAAGTATAGTAGAATGTAAATATGCTTTAAATGATTTTAAACTTATGACAAATGAAGTAGTAATTTAAGTATAGTAGAATGTAAATGCAAAAGGAAGAAAATTTAATGTAGATGATTTTGCGTAGTAATTTAAGTATAGTAGAATGTAAATCAAGTTATGAATGAATTTATGAATGTTTTAGTGCAGTAGTAATTTAAGTATAGTAGAATGTAAATAACGGTGTATACTTTTTAATAGTTTCTGAACAATAGTAGTAATTTAAGTATAGTAGAATGTAAATACCTATTTGGGAGACTTTAATAAAGCTATGCTTGAGTAGTAATTTAAGTATAGTAGAATGTAAATGAGTTTGAAGATAAAGACATTGAAAATGTAACAAGGTAGTAATTTAAGTATAGTAGAATGTAAATAGAACATACGCGTTAGTGTTAGAGCCAACAGGAATTCGTAGTAATTTAAGTATAGTAGAATGTAAATCAGTCAATTAAAGATTTATTAAATTTTAATACAGTAAGTAGTAATTTAAGTATAGTAGAATGTAAATCCAACTGAAGTAGAATTACAAGACCAGATAAGAAGAGAGTAGTAATTTAAGTATAGTAGAATGTAAATATATGGAGTAAAGAAAAACTAGCAAAAAAGATAGTAGAGTAGTAATTTAAGTATAGTAGAATGTAAATAATATGTTGGTTTATCATCGGCTACATATTGTGGTAGTAGTAATTTAAGTATAGTAGAATGTAAATTATAGTAGACCACGGAGAAAATTTACAATCAATCAGTGTAGTAATTTAAGTATAGTAGAATGTAAATCTATATAAAGAATTTAAAAAATATGGAGAGAATCCAGTAGTAATTTAAGTATAGTAGAATGTAAATCATCTTAATCTTGTGAAATATAAAAATAAAACAATAGGTAGTAATTTAAGTATAGTAGAATGTAAATGAATTTAAAGATGCTGTGATAAAGACAGGAGAGAAAGTAGTAATTTAAGTATAGTAGAATGTAAATACAATGGATTAGAGGAAGATTAGAATACATAGAAGAGTAGTAATTTAAGTATAGTAGAATGTAAATATGCAGAACACGAAAAGTTAGTGTGCACTCATGGGTAGTAATTTAAGTATAGTAGAATGTAAATTTAATTGATGCAAAATATATTGTATTGCAAAAATAAGTAGTAATTTAAGTATAGTAGAATGTAAATTAGATATAACTCAAATGATTAATACTATGACTAATAAGTAGTAATTTAAGTATAGTAGAATGTAAATGAAATAGCAAAGAAATATAAAAGTAAAAGATGGCAGAGTAGTAATTTAAGTATAGTAGAATGTAAATAAGTTCTATTATTTCTTTGTCTTGCATAGCTACACTGTAGTAATTTAAGTATAGTAGAATGTAAATGTCCTAAAATGGTGTTTATGTAATACAGCAGTTAAAGTAGTAATTTAAGTATAGTAGAATGTAAATCCTGTAATTTATTTATTTCATCTCTTATAGCTTGTCGTAGTAATTTAAGTATAGTAGAATGTAAATGATGTTGATACAGTTCAATTAATGTGTGAAATTTTGTAGTAATTTAAGTATAGTAGAATGTAAATATAACTACTATTTTTTTGTAATTATTTACATTATCATGTAGTAATTTAAGTATAGTAGAATGTAAATTCATTAAACGTTGTTTTTCATCAATGAGTAAAAGAAGTAGTAATTTAAGTATAGTAGAATGTAAATTTTAAAAAATTTAAGGAAGGAAAGCTAAAACTTCCTTGTAGTAATTTAAGTATAGTAGAATGTAAATTTTTCCAATAATGAATTAGACGCATTTAAAAAATCTTGGTAGTAATTTAAGTATAGTAGAATGTAAATCAAAGTGGGACACGGTGCGACAAATCCAGACCTTTATGTAGTAATTTAAGTATAGTAGAATGTAAATCTTGGTGCAATCGGTCAAGATATTTATATAAATCCGTAGTAATTTAAGTATAGTAGAATGTAAATTAATTTCGTTCATAGTAGATTTTACATAATGTTTAAAAGTAGTAATTTAAGTATAGTAGAATGTAAATTCTAAACTAGTTGGTAGACTAGTTAGAGTTTTTGAAGTAGTAATTTAAGTATAGTAGAATGTAAATGAAACTGACGCAGCAAGAATTGCAAAAATTGCAGGTAGTAATTTAAGTATAGTAGAATGTAAATACTACACGGATTGGTAGTGGGGTCTAATGTAAGATAAGTAGTAATTTAAGTATAGTAGAATGTAAATTTTATTTTTGGTGATAAATTACAACTTGGCTCAGATACGTAGTAATTTAAGTATAGTAGAATGTAAATGTTGCTGTAGGAATGTTGAAACTTAATATGAGTTGGGTAGTAATTTAAGTATAGTAGAATGTAAATGCAAATGTTTTTAATTTTTATGAGCCACTAGGTTACGTAGTAATTTAAGTATAGTAGAATGTAAATTATAAAAATAGATAAGTATTGCTACTTATCTTTAGGTAGTAATTTAAGTATAGTAGAATGTAAATGAATAACCTGCATCTTTATATATTTTATAATCTTGTCCGTAGTAATTTAAGTATAGTAGAATGTAAATCTTTTTAATGGAAAATTACGACTTGGAGAATTAAGTAGTAATTTAAGTATAGTAGAATGTAAATGGAACGTCGAGTTAGGAGACTATAAAGGTCTTACAGTAGTAATTTAAGTATAGTAGAATGTAAATATTACTTTGATTATTTTAGGTATAGTTGCTGTAAGTAGTAATTTAAGTATAGTAGAATGTAAATTACTTAAACGATACAAATTTAAATCAATTACAAGATAGTAGTAATTTAAGTATAGTAGAATGTAAATAGTGGAATGTTTACTGACAGAGATATAAACGGATTTTGTAGTAATTTAAGTATAGTAGAATGTAAATGCTACTACTTCTCGATTTACAACTTTTCGAGCGTATGTAGTAATTTAAGTATAGTAGAATGTAAATTCGGATGATGACGATAATATGGACACAGGATATATTGGTAGTAATTTAAGTATAGTAGAATGTAAATTGAGATGATGCTGTAAATTCTTCAGCCATTTGACTGTAATAATTTAAGTATAGTAGAATGTAAATGTTTTAGAGCCATATTTATTAAGTATAAAAGAAACAATAATAGTTTAAATATATTAGGATAAAAAATCATTTCTATCTTGTTTTTTCAAAAATTTATGGTATAATACTTTAGAAGTAAAAAGTTAGAGACAAATGCGTTTTTAACTATAGAATTGAAAAATATAGGAGGTTTAAATATGGAATTAAAAGGAACAAAAACAGAGAAAAATTTAATGGAGGCATTTGCAGGAGAATCTCAGGCAAGAAATAAATATACATATTATGCAAGTAAAGCTAAAAAAGATGGTTATGAGCAAATTGCTGAAATATTTTTAGAAACAGCCAATAATGAAAAGGAACATGCAAAATTATGGTTTAAATTACTACATGATGGAGAAGTTCCATCAACAGTAGAAAATTTAAAAGATGCAGCAGGTGGAGAAAATTTTGAATGGACAAATATGTATGAAAGAATGGCAAAAGAAGCCAAAGAAGAAGGTTTTGACCATATTGCTTATTTATTTGAGGCAGTAGGTAAAATAGAAAAAGAACATGAACAAAGATATAATAAGTTATTAGAAAATGTTGTGAATGGATTAGTATTTAGTAAAGATGGAGATAAAATATGGAAATGTAGAAACTGTGGACATATAGTAATAGGAAAATCAGCTCCAGATGTATGTCCTGTATGTAATCATCCACAAGGATATTTCGAAATTAAAGCAGACAATTATTAATAAAATTCTATAAATTATACAGGAGGTAAAATTATGCAAAAATATAAATGTATAGCATGTGGCTATATATATGATGAAGAAGCAGAAGGCATTAAATTTGAAGATTTACCAGAAGATTGGGTATGTCCATTATGTGGTGTTGGAAAAGATATGTTTGAAAAGGCCTAATAATAAAAATAAAAGTATTACATTTTCATATTTATGTAATACTTTTTTATTATACAAGAAAAAACTTAAATAAATATATAAAAAATATTTACAAAAAAATAAATTAACATTATAATATAAATAATAATTTGGAGAAAAAATAAAATGGAGATATAATATGAAACAAAAGCGAAATTTTGAAGAATATATAACAAGAAATGAACTAGAGAACACCTATAATTATCAAAGAAAAGTATTTAATTCTAAGATTGAAGAGATAAATCAAATAATAGATAAAATACAAGAATGTTTTTCATTAAGATTTGGTGAAGATTTAGGAAATAGTAGATATGATAGAGAAATAGAAGAAATTAAGTGTAATTTAAATGAAATTCGCGACAAGAATACTAACCAAATAAATGAAATAGTTGATAATTTAGAAAATTTTATTGATGGAAAGCTAAATGAATTTGAACTTAGAAATGAGAAAAAGTTAGAAGAAGATAGGGATTCTACCAAAAGTATAATTAAAGAAGATATTGAAAAATTCTATCAAGATGTTAATAAAAGAATTCTTGAAGAAGAAGAATTTAAAAATGCAAAATTAAAAGAATTAAATGAAAGTATTGATTATATAGAGCAAAGAGCAAAAGAACTAAATGAAAGTACACAAGAATATGCTAAAAGTTTCAGAGATGAATTAAAAGATATAGGAAAAGATGGAAGAAGCAGAACTGCAATAGGAAGACTACAAAAAACAATACAAGATATAAAAGATAATAAAGAAGAAATAGAAGACTTAGTTAGCACTAAAATAGAAGATATAAATAATAAAATAGAAAAAATACAAACAGATCTAGAAACAGATATTAATAGTAAGGTAGAAAAAGCAGATTATGAAAGTACAATTGAATGTTTAAAAGATGATATAAAAAGTATAGAACAATTAATAACTGTAAATAATGAAGAAAGTAATAAATTAATAGAACAATTAAATGAAAGTATACAAAACAAACTAGAAGAATTACACTATACAAAGGATAATTTAGAAACACAATTAAGCCAAATGCAAAATGAAATAGATATAGATATTAGAGAAAATCAAAGAAAATTAGAACAAGCAGAATATTATTTCCAAAACCAAATAAAAGAAAATATGCAAGATCTAAATTATGAAGAAACAATTAGTAGAATACAAGATATAGAAAACTGTATTAGTCAAATAAAACAAGCAAATGACCAAATGCAAATAAATAATAATGATGTTATGCAGCAAATGCAAGCAGTACTTTCAATAGTTGCAGGTTTAGAAGATAAGCTTAATAAAAGTGGAATAGAAACATTAACAGAAGATGTAGGAAAAATTATAGATAGACAAATAAAATTTATACAAAATAAATATGAAAAACTTTTTGAACAAAAATTAAAAGCATTTGAAAGAAATATAAAAGTACATGAACAAATACTAGAAAATAAGATGTTACAAGGAAGAATTCAAACAATGAAAAAAACAAATACTATGCCTACTCAAAATTATAATGTAGTAACATTCCAAAACAATCAAAATAAACCTTCAAATATATACAATAAAATACAAAATACAAATACACAAATAAAACAATCAGCACAAAGTAATATGATATATGATGAAAAACAAACATACTTACAAGAGGCGATAAATAAGCTAAAAACTCAAGAAGAAATAAGTAAGCAAATAAGAAATACAGCACCAAGAAAAAATCAAATATTATTTGATTTTGATGTACAAGAATAAAATAAATATAGGGCGCAGAATATGCGCCTATTTATATACAATTATAAATTATAAAGGAGAATATAAATGCTATACACAATACAAATATATTTTTTATTATTTATTATATATAGTGCCATCGGCTGGACAATGGAAGTTATAGGAAAGCTTATAGAACTAAAAAGATTTGTAAATAGAGGTTTTTTAATAGGACCATGTTGTTCAATATATGGAGTTGGAGCAATATTAATAACATTATTGTTAAAAAATTTTACATATAATGTTATTATATTATTTATAATGTCTATATTAGTTTGTGGTGTACTTGAATATGGTACAAGCTATTTTATGGAAAAGTTTTTTAAAGCTAGATGGTGGGATTATAGCAAAAAAAAATTTAATATAAATGGAAGAGTATGTTTAGATACAATAATTCCATTTGGATTACTTGGCTGTTTTATAGTATATATTGCAAATCCATTTTTTTTAATGCAGCTTGAAAAGATACCAACTTTAGCATTACATATAATTGTAATAGCATTACTATTAATATATATTATTGATATTTGTATATCTTTAGGAGTAGTAACTAATTTAAGAAAAACTACAAGCGAAGTAAATAAAGAAAACAGACAAGACAACACAGAAGAAATTACAAAAAAAGTAAGAGAGATATTACTTGGAAAGTCAATATTTAACAGACGTCTAATAAATGCTTACCCAAAACTTATTGCAATTAAAGATAAAATAAAAGAAAGTACACAAGAACTTAAAAGGACTGTAAACAATACCAAAGATGAGATAAAAGATAGTATTGCTGAAAAGAAGGATAGTATAAAAGAAAGTATAGAAGAAACAAAACAAAATATTAAAAACTTAAAAAAGAGTAAAGGGGAATAAAGATGTTTATAGAGCATAAATGCCATATAGGTTTAAGAGATATAGGAATAGGAAATAAATTAAAGAATAAGAGTTTATTAGGATTTTTAGAAGATGCAGGAGGCATTCATTCAGATATTGCAGGATATGGAGTAAATAATATAAAAGAAACTGGACTTTCTTGGGTAATATTAGGCTGGAAAATTAAAATAATAAAAAGACCTGAATATGGAGAGTGGCTAACAATAAAAACATGGTCAAGAAAAACAAATAAATTTTATGCATACAGAGATTATGAAGTATATAATGAGGCAAATGAATTAATAGTAAAAGGAACATCAAAATGGGTGATATTAGATATAGAAAATAAAACTATAACAACATTAACAGATAAAATTGTAGGACCATACAAAAAAGAAGATAAGCAAGCTCTAGAAGAAGAACCAAGATATAAAATAGTCGATCCAGAAAATTATATAAACAAATGTGATTATAAAATAAGTAGAAGTATAATAGATGTAAACAAACATGTACACAATACAAGCTATATAGACATAGCATATGAGGCTTTGCCAGAAGAATTATATTATTCAGAAGAATTAAATAATATAGAAATAATATATAAAAAAGAAATAAAATATGGGGAAGAAGTAAAATGCTGTTATTCTAAAATAGAGGATGAACATATAATAGTAATAAAAAATACAAATGAAGAGACTATTCACGCAGTAGTAAAGCTGAAATAAATAATAATATGATTACAAAGATTGTATGGACGCAGAATGCTGCGTCCATAATATTATGAATTTATATTATATTTTTTAAATACATTTAAATTATTATCGCAGTCACATGTTGCAAGAAAGATTTTATTAATATCATTAAATCCTTGAGAATTAAGTTGTTTTTGTAGCCAAATTTCATCATTTCCAGTTTGTAATAAATTAGGTCTTAAAAGCTTTCCATCCATAATTACATTAATAGTTAATTTTTCATTAGGAAAATCTAAATTTAAATCTGTAGGAGTAACTGGTCTTTTATTAGAAACAGGAAGAAAACTTAGTTTACCGTTTGGCTCTAATAAAACAGTTTCTAAATCACTTAATTTAAAATATCCACTAGTTCTACAAAGCATTAAAAATTCACTTAAATCAAGTTTAGCTTTTTTAAAATTATTTCTATATAATCTGCCATTATTATAAAGAATTAAAGCATCTCCAGTAATAACCTTACGCACTTTTAAAGATTTAGAATTAATAAAAGAAATAATAACAGTAATTAAAGCATAAACAATCATAGCGACTAAAGGCTGGGTAAAATCGGACTCTAAAGCAGTAGCCATTTCAGCTGCAATAGAACCAATAGTAATACCAATAATATAGTCAAACATACTAAGTTGAGAAATTTCTTTGTTTCCCATAAGTTTTGTAAGGACAAAAAGAATAATTAAAGAACTAGAAGATAAAAGAATAATTTTTAAAATCTCCATATTAAGTTAAAACCTCCATAAAAAGCTATTATAAGTAGTTTTCACAGAATTTATAAAAAATATTCTATTAAAGAGCTATAAAAAACCTATATATTTAATTGATTTTTATAAAAAATATGTTATAATATTTCGCGATGGTGCATTATTCTAGTCATACTAGCTATTACGAGGGTGGGGCTAAAAATCCACTAAAGGGCACATCGTTGAAGTTTCTTGTTTGTGCGCGAAATGCCAGTTTTGTGTGCGTCCAGGGAGTAAAGGAGCTAGGGTAGTATATAATGGCATATATATGATTCCCTCGTTTCGCGGAGGCTTAAATTTTTTATATATACATTTAAGTTAAACCTATGTTGAGTGCCAAGACACAAAATACATAGTGTAGCCTGTCTTGAGTGAAAGTACTGGGATTGCTTTACAAGAAATTGTAGAATTTGGCCAAATTTTATAAGTTCTAATCATGAAATTGCTTTTGCAAAAGAGACTAGTAATAGAAAAAATAGTGTGTTAAGGAAAACTTCTAGACTGTTAGTGCTATTGAAGCACTAGGAAAGCTAAGGATTAAGGTACGGATTTAAGTGGTGATCTGGTGTTCACTTTAGTTTTTTTTATGTGAATATTTTCTTTAAATGGAAACGGCTAAACAGTAATGGTTAGTAGAAAATAGAGAAATTCAACTAGACCTAAACCGTAAAATTTACTTAGCTTTTTACCATCTATAAATTATAATATTTAAATAGAAAATAGATTAGTTATATTTAGAAAGGATTGAATTAAAATAGAAAAGCAAAATAATAAAAAAGATAATAGAGAAAGTTCAGGTCTTAAGTGGTTCATAACAGTATTTATAACAACATTTATACTATCAATAACATTTTCTTTTATATCAACAAATGCATTAAATGGATTAGATATAATTCCTGCAACACTAATATTAATACTAGTAATTTTTGTAGGAATAATATTTGATATTATTGGAGTTGCAGTAACTGTTGCAAATGAAGAAGAATTCCATGCAAAAGCTACAAAAAAAGTAGAAGGTTCTAAACAATCAATACATCTTATAAAAAATGCATCAAAAGTGGCAAATTTTTGTGCAGATGTTATAGGAGATATTTGTGGAGTACTAAGTGGAGCAATAAGTGCACTAATTTCAATAAAAATTACTCAAAACTTTCAAATAACATTTGATATTCAATTTATAATAAGTGCATTAGTTGCAGCAATGACTGTTGGAGGAAAAGCAATTGGCAAAGAAATTGCAAATAAAGAGGCAACGCCAATTGTTCATATGGTAGGCAAGGTACTAAATAAATTTAATAAAAAAGAAAGAAAAAGTAAGAAATAATAAAGAAATAAGAGAATGAACAACAAAATTAATGATAAAACAAAGATATTTTATATAAATTAAATTTGAAATAATAAAAAAATCAAATTATAATAAGAAATGTAGGAGTTGGCCAAAGACCAACCTGCAAACAAATGCATCATAAAATATAATACATAGACGACAATATGTCGCCTAAAAAAATATAATAAAAGTCAAAGAAAGTCAAAGTCAAAAAAGAAGGTGAAATATATGAGGATATCAGATGTAATAGAAAAATTTATAAAAGACATGCTAAAAGAAGATGACGAATTTATAGAAATACAAAGAAATGAACTTGCGCATTACTTTAATTGTGTACCATCACAAATAAACTATGTAATCTCAACAAGATTTAAACCTTCACAAGGATATTATGTAGAAAGTAAACGTCGGTGGAGGAGGACATATAAAGATAAAAAAAATAAACATAACAAAAAGCAATTATTTAATGCACATAATAACAAGTATAGGAAATACAATATCATCAAACGAAATAGATATTTTCATAAGCAATTTCTTATCATATGGAATTATAAATGAATTAGAAGCTAAACTCTTAAAAGTAGCAACAAGTGACAATGTACTTGCACCTGCAAAAGGAGACAAAGAAACAATACGTGCAAACATTTTTAAAAATATGCTGTTAAATCTAGTAGAAGACTGAAAATAAGGTTGCCAATGGAGACGGAGATTTTTGGCAATCTTTTAATAAGATAAACTTTAAATATTATTACTAAAAAAGATTGCCAAAAATCTCCGTCCCCATTGGCACAAAAAAAGAAAGGAGAACAAAGAAATGAAATGTCAAAATTGCGGAAACAATGAAGCAAATGTTAAATATACCGAAATAATAAATGGGCAAAAAAAACAATACATTTTATGTGAGGAATGTGCTAAAAGGTTAGGAATAAATCAAAAAATGGACTTTAATATGAAAGTTGATTTAGGAAACTTCTTTGGAGGATTTTTTGATGACTATAATTCTGAGCCAAATTTATTGAATAGCTTTAACAATATAAAAACACTAAAATGTGAAAAATGTGGAATGACATATGACGATTTTATAAATATAGGAAAATTCGGTTGCGAAAATTGCTATACAGTATTTTCTAAAAGACTAGATGGAGTTTTAAAAAATATTCAAGGAGATATTATTCATACAGGAAGAAAAGGAAAAAAATTATCAAAAGAACTTGAAAAACATGAGGAAAAGATAAATAAAAGCACAGATCAATTAAAAATAGAAAATCTAAAAGAAAAATTAAACAAAGCAATAAAAGAAGAAAGATATGAAGATGCAGCAAAAATAAGAGATGAAATAAAGGAAAACGAAAAACAATAAAGGGGTGAAAAATATGAATTGGTATTTACAAAATGGAAATAAATCAGATGTAGTCGTAAGTTCAAGAATTAGACTTGCAAGAAACATTTTAGAATTTCCATTTGAAACAAAATGTTCAAAAAAGGACAATTATAAAATTATAGAAAAGCTAGAGCAAATAATTCCATCTGTAGGCTATGGACTAAAAGTATTAAAATTAAAAGATATTGATGACTTAAGTAAAATGAGTTTAGTAGAAAAAAGGCTAATAAGCCCAAACTTTGCTTTAAAGCAAAATGAAATAGGAGCAATTGCAATAAATGAAGAAGAAAATATATGTATAATGATAAACGAAGAAGATCATTTAAGGTTGCAAGTATTTGCACCAGGTTTAGAAATAGAAAATTTACTAAAACTTGCAATGGAAGTTGATACAAAAATAGAGCAAAACTTAAATTATGCATACAATGATAAATACGGATTTTTAACAGCATGTCCAACAAATGTAGGAACAGCTCTAAGGGCCTCTGTAATGGTACACTTGCCAGCACTTGCAACTACTGGCAACATACCTAAAATACTTCAGATAATAACAAACTTTGGGATGAACATAAGAGGAATATATGGAGAAGGAAGTAAATCAAAGTCAGATATGTATCAAATCTCAAACAAGCAAACTCTAGGAATATCAGAACAAGAAATAATAAACAACATGAAAATAATAGTAGATAAAATAATAGAACAAGAACGTCTAGCAAGAAAATACCTAGCCAAAGACAGCATGGAACTAGAAGACACAATATATAGAAGCTATGGAATACTAAGCAACTGCAAAAAGCTATCCTCAGAAGAATCACAAGAATTATTATCTCAAGTAAAACTAGGAACAGATTTAGGAATAATAAAAGAACTAAATGACTTAAAAGTAAAAAAGATGTATTTATACACCAAACCCGCAAACCTACAAAAATATATAGGTAAACAACAAAACGAATATGAAAGAGATATATCTAGAGCTCAAATAATAAAAAAAATAATTAACGAATGATCAATAATTAACAATAAATTCCAAACAATTGTAGGGATCGACGAAACTTTCGACCCACTCTAAGCATTACATAAATATACGAATAATTAATTTTCTGACATAGGTAAAACATATGGGTAGCGGGACATACCTTTACCAGTAGAGAAATGACCCTATAAAAAGGTGTGTACCCTGCCTTTAGAAAAAAGAAAGGAGAAAAACAATGACATATAAATTTACAGGCAGTAGCCAAAACGTAATAGAAATAGCAAACCAAATAGCAATACAGTTAGGACACAAATATTTAGGAACAGAACATATCTTATATGGATTAAGCAAAGAAGAAAATGGACTAGCAAGCAAAGTATTACAAACACAAGAAATAACAAGTGGGAAAATATTAAACAAAATACAAGAATTAATAGGAGAAGATACAAACAAAACAGATACAACACTAGGCTTTACACCAAGAACCAAAAGAGTAATAGAAAATGCATATAAAGAAGCAAAAAAATTAGGAACAGACTATATAGGAACGGAGCACTTACTTATAGGAATCATGCGTGAAGGAGACAGTATAGCAACAAGAATAATGATGGAATTAGAAGTAGATCCAAGTAAATTATTGAGTGAAATAGTAAAGATACTAGAAAGTGACAATATGACAACAAATACGCAAGAAAGCAAAAATAATTATAATACAGGAAGCTTTAATTCAACACCTACACTAAACCAATTTGGAACAGACTTAACAAAAACTGCAAAAGAAGGAAAACTAGATCCTGTAATAGGAAGAAATAAAGAAATTGAAAGGGTAATACAAATTTTATCTAGAAGAACAAAAAATAATCCATGCTTAATAGGGGAGCCAGGAGTTGGAAAAACAGCAGTAGTTGAAGGATTAGCACAAAAAATAATATCAGCAGATGTGCCAGAAATACTAAAGAATAAAAGATTAGTATCTATAGATTTATCTAGTATGGTTGCAGGTGCAAAATATAGAGGAGACTTTGAAGAAAGAATAAAAAAGTCACTAAACGAAGTAAAAAAAGTAGGAGATATAATTTTATTTATAGATGAAATTCATACAATAGTTGGAGCAGGTTCAGCAGAAGGGGCAATAGATGCAGCAAATATCCTAAAGCCATTGCTTGCAAGAGGAGAAATACAATTAATAGGGGCAACTACCTTAAATGAATATAGAAAATATATAGAAAAAGATAGTGCACTAGAGAGAAGATTTAGTCCAGTAAATGTATCAGAGCCAAGCATAGAAGACACAGTGCAAATATTAAAAGGAATTAGAGATAAATATGAGGCTCACCACAATGTTAAAATCACAGATGAAGCAATAGATGCAGCAGTTAAACTATCTGTAAGATATGTAAATGATAGATTTTTGCCAGATAAGGCAATCGATTTAGTAGATGAAGCAGCATCAAGAATAAAAATAAAAACATATTCTGAGCCAAAAAATTTAAAAGAACTAGAAGAGAAAATAGACAAATTAAGTAAAGAAAAAGAAGAATTAGTTCAAGTTCAAAAGTTTGAAAAAGCAGCAAAATTAAGAGATGAAATAAAATTATTAAAAGAAGAGCTAGAAAAGCAAAAAGACAATTGGAAAAATAAAAATACAAAATCTATAACAATGTTAAAACAAGAAAACATAGCAGAAGTAATATCAAGCTGGATAGGAATACCTACTCAAAAATTAACACAAGATGAAAATAAGAAACTAAAAAAATTAGAAGAGACTCTTCATAATAGAGTAATAGGACAAAAAGAGGCAGTAGAAGCAGTAAGCAAAGCCATAAGAAGGGGAAGAGTAGGACTAAAAGACCCAAAAAGACCAATAGGATCGTTTTTATTTTTAGGACCAACAGGAGTAGGAAAAACTGAAACTTCAAAAGCTTTAGCAGAATGTCTATTTGGAAGTGAAGATTCTATGATAAGAATAGACATGAGTGAATTCATGGAAGGACATTCAACAGCAAAACTAATAGGAGCACCTCCAGGGTATATAGGATTTGATGAAGGGGGTCAGCTAACAGAAAAAATAAGAAGAAGACCATATAGTGTAATACTATTTGATGAAATAGAAAAAGCCCATCCAGATGTAATGAACATATTGCTACAAATATTAGATGATGGAAGACTAACAGATTCCCAAGGAAGAACAGTAGATTTCAAAAATACAGTAATAATAATGACATCAAATATAGGAGCAAGACTAATAACAGACAAAAAGTCATTAGGATTTTCTAAAGCAGATGAAAATTCAGACGAAGAATATGAAAAAATCAAAAAAGAAGTAATGGGAGAATTAAAAAAAGAATTTAGACCAGAATTTTTAAATCGTATAGATGAAATAATAGTATTCCATAAATTAACAGATGAAGAAATAGACAAAATAATAGATCTAATGCTAAAGCAAGTACAAAACAGAATGAAGCAGCAGCAAATAGACATAAAAGTTACCCCATCAGTAAAAAAACTAATAGCACAAAAAGGAGTGGATAAATCCTATGGAGCAAGACCACTAAGACGTGCAATACAAACAATAGTAGAAGATGCATTAGCAGAAAAAATATTAGATGGTAAAATAAAACCAGGACAAGAATTTAAAATATCAGTAAAAGATGGAAAAATCACAATAAACTAAAAGGGGCAGTCCCCAATCCGACACTTTGTCGGATTGGGGACGGGTATAAAACTATATATTTGAAAAAGTATTTTTTTAAATTGGATTAACATGTATAATAACACTATCAATTTGTTCAATATTATTAAGAATGTCATTTTCTAAATTGTCTGCAATTTCATGGCTTTTAAAGGTACTCATATTACCATCTATTAAAATTGTAAAAACAACAACATATTTATACCCAATAGGAGTAGAATATAAATTTTCTACTCTTATTATATCTTTATAATTTTTTGACAAATTGTAAATTAAATCAGCCTTATTTTTATCTATAGAAACATCCATTAAGACATTGAAACTTTCAATAAAAATTAATACACCTGTATAACAAATCCAAGCTGAAATTCCAAGGCCTACAACGCCATCTAGCCAAAAAAAACTTAAGTTACTTGCAATTATAGAAATTAAAGTAAAAGCAGTTATAATACAGTCATTTCTATGATCTTTCATGTTAGATTTTATAAGTATATTATTATATTTTTTAAGCAGATTCTTTGTGTATAAGTAAAGGCTAAATTTTACAATTATAGTTATAATACATACTATAATAAGCAACCACGAGAAGTAAAGTGTACTATGATTAATAAGTGAGAATATAGAATTTATAAGTAATTTTATAGAAACACCAATCATAGACAAGCTAATAAAAAACGAAAATATATATTCAGCTTTTCCATGGCCAAAGTTATGTCCTTCATCTTTAGGTTCACTAGCTATTTTATTTCCAATAAAAGTCATTAAAGACGCGAAAATATCAGCAGCGCTATTTGCACTGTCTGCTATCATTGCTTGACTATTGCTTGCAAATCCAATAAGTGCTTTAATTATAAGTAAAAATAGATTTCCTAAAATTCCAAATAAACCTGCTTTTTTAGTTTCTTTATATCTATCCAAAAAGATCACCTCAAAAAATTCAGACTATTATACCATATATAAAAAACAAGTGCAATATTACAATAATATTACAAAAAGGTTGCATTTTTATTACAAATGTGATATAATAAAAATGAATTTTACAAAAGAAGGTGATTATAATGAAAGAATTAATTACAGTAGTATACGTTTTGGTATTAATAATATTTTTGCTAGTAGCATATGCTATTATGCAATTAAGATTGATAGGATTAAATATAAAAGACTTTTGGAGCTTTATAGAAGCAAACCAAATGTTAGATAAGTTATATAAAGTTTCAAAGAGATATGAATTAATGAGTCAGCAAGAACAAGTTATATTCTTAATGGAGGCAGAAAAAGTATTTAATGCTTTTGATAAAGTACCAATTGTTTTATGGGAAGAGGACTATGAAAAATATACAGATGTTTTAAATACATATAAGAATATAAAAGTTTATAGATGGGTTACAAACTAAATATATATTGTATTTGCGATAAAAATCAGCGGTGTTTTAAATGCTGCTGATTTTTATTATTATATATAATATATTTCAATAATAAATATAAAATGATATAATTATAAAAAAGGAGGTATAAACATGAAAAATATATTTATACAATATCCAAAATGCTCAACTTGTCAAAAAGCAAAAAGGTGGCTAGAGCAAAATAATATTGAATTTATAGAAAGAAACATTGTAACTGAGACACCAACAACTAGTGAATTGAGTCAATGGATACAAAAGAGTAATCAAGATATAAAGAAATGGTTTAATACAAGTGGACTAAAGTATAAAGAACTAAATCTTAAAGAAAAATTAATTAATATGGGGGATAAAGAAAAAATAAAATTACTATCAAGCAATGGGATGCTTATAAAAAGACCAATATTAATATCAGATAAGGGGATATTTATTGGATTTAAAGAAGCAAACTGGAAAACTTTACTAGTATAATAAGAAATCTACTCATAATAAATAAAACTCCTTAATATTATATAAAAAGGAGTTTTGTTTATGAAAGTAAGATATTTTGATCATGCTGCAACAACGGCAGTAAAACAGGAAGTTTTGAAAGAAATGCTTGCCTATTTTGAAATACAATATGGAAATCCATCTTCATTATATAGTATAGGAAGAAACTCTAAAAGAGCAATAGAAAATGCAAGACAAAAAGTAGCATTTGTTTTAAATTGTAAGCCAAAGGAAATTTATTTTACAGGATGTGGAAGTGAAAGCGATAATTTAGCTATAAAAGGATTTGCAAGGAAAAATAAAAATAAGGGAAATCATATAATAACAACAAAAATAGAACATCCAGCAGTAATAAATACGTGTAAGACCTTAGAAAAAGAAGGTTTTAGTGTTACATATCTAAATGTAAATAAAGATGGAGTAATAGATATTCAAGAATTAGAATCAAGTATAACGCAAAATACAATTTTAATTACTATAATGTTTGCCAATAATGAAATAGGAAGTATTGAGCCAATTTCCCAAATAGGAAAAATTGCAAGTAAAAAAAATATAATATTTCATACAGACTGTGTTCAAGCTATAGGAAATGAGAAAATAGATGTAAAACAAATGAATATAGATATGTTATCATTATCTGCCCATAAATTTTATGGACCAAAAGGAGTAGGAGCACTATATATAAAAGAAGGTCTAGAATTTGAAAAATTGCAAGATGGAGGACATCAAGAAAAAAATAAAAGAGCAGGAACAGAAAATATTGCAGGGATAGTAGGACTTGGAAAAGCAATAGAAATTGCAAACAAAAACATAGAAAAATATAATGAAAAACTATTAAATTTAAGAAATTATTATATAAAACAAGTAACAAAAAACATAAAAGATATAAAAATAAATGGAGGGCTGGAAAAAAGGCTATCAGGAAATGCCAACATAGGATTTAAAGGCATAGATGCACAGCAACTATTATTAGAACTAGATAGAGAAGGAATATGTGTATCAACAGGTTCAGCATGTTCGTCAGGAATAGATGAGCCATCACATGTTCTAACTGCAGTAGGATGCCCAAAAGAATATATAACAGGATCTATAAGAGTTACTTTTGGTGAAGAAAATACGAAAGAAGATGTGGAATATTTGGTAAAAAATTTAATTAATATAACAAATAAAATAAGAAATACATAAATAATAAATAAAAATACAGATGAGTAAATAAAATATATTATTTAATAGATTGACATATAATCTGAGATTTGGTATAATATGTAAAGTAATACGTTGAAATACGCAATATTAAGAAGGTGGTATTATGGATTGATGACTACAAAGGCAACTTTATTGGAATAAGCAACATGGAGGTGAATCTATACAGGAAGAACAGAATTGTGGATAATTTAGACAGTTC
This sequence comes from uncultured Clostridium sp., assembly GCA_948469315.1. GTDB lineage: Bacteria > Bacillota > Clostridia > TANB77 > CAG-508 > Merdicola. The sequence goes on along the minus strand of CAOKLQ010000005.1, from coordinate 63,243 downwards.
TGAGATCAATGAGGATCATTGATTAGGTAACCAAAAACTTAATAAAAAGTAAATAAGAACATCGGTATACTACAAATTAAAACAGCCCAGACTATTGTCTGGGCTGTTTTTAATAATATATCATATAATTTATATCTTCAAAGATCTTATCTTTTTCATAAATGTCTTGAAGAAAATCTTTATCAATGTTATCTTTTTTTATTTGAAAATAAAGTTTAGTAAATCTACCAATATGCTCTTTAATTCGCTTGTGGGCATATTCTACCATAGTTCCATTTGTAATAATAAATAGCCAATCACTACTTTGAGCTAAAAGTAGTTCTCTTGCACATTGATTTAAAGCAAAACGTTTAAGATCATCTTCTTCGTTAGGAAATAAACCTGAAAGTTCTACCATTCTATCTCCTGCAACATGCAAATGTTTATGAGCATAATCATTTGTAGGATTAAGCCAAACCTCACTATAACCATTTGCACCCCAACTTGAACGGCAAGGAGATGAAATTTGAATCTCAGGGTATTTATCTATATATTCACTAGGAGTAATTAATTTAAAATTACATTTATCAAAGTAAATTTTCTTAAATAATGTATAAAGAAAGTCAGGGCCTTCGTACCACCAATGACCATAAAGTTCTGCATCATAAGGACAAACTATAATAGGAGGTCTGTCCATAAAAGGTGCAATTGAGTTAATTTGGGTATTTCGAGAGTCAAAAAAATGTCCAGTTTGTTTATTAATAGAATCTTTGGCCCACTCCAGATTATAATAATCTTTGTTATCAGTTTTTCCAGTTATTCTATAATATTTTATTCCAGTATTAACACGAACTCCATTATGAGCAATATAAGGTTTAATATAATCATAATCTGCTTCATATCCAATATCTCTATAAAACTCACGATAATTTACATCACCAGGATATCCATTAATAGAACTCCAAACTTGGCGGGAAGATTCAGCATCTCTTCCGAAACAAATAACTCCTCCATTTGAAACAATAGGAGCATATGTACCATAGATAGGAGTAGGATTAGCATACAAAATTCCATGTGTTTCTGTTATAACATATTCAATTCCAAACTCTTTTAGATATTTATCTGCTTCTGGTACATATCCACATTCAGGAAGCCAAATTCCACGAGGACTTTTTCCAAAATACTTCTTATAAGTTTGAACGCCAACTGCAATTTGAGCCTTAATAGTTTTTTCGTTAACATATAAAATAGGAAAATAACCATGTGTTGCACCACAAGTTATAATCTCTAAAACTCCAATATCTTGAAAATGTTTAAAAGCAGAAATTAAATTACACTTATAGATATCTTTAAATACGTGTAAATCATTTGTGTATCTATTTAAGTAATATTTAGAAAGTTCATTTAATCTATTATCATATATTGTTCTTTTAACTTCTTTTTTTGCAAGTTCAATATGTTGTTTTAGATAGTTAATATATTTTTTTTGTAGTAATTTACTATCTAACATATTTAAAAGAGGGGGAGTAAGGCTCATTGTTATTCTAAAATCAACATTTTCATCTTCTAATTTTTTAAAATTTAAAAGTAAAGGAATATAAGTTTCGCAGATAGCTTCAAAAAGCCATTGTTCTTCTAAATAATCGTCACTTTCAGGATGGTGAACAAATGGCAAGTGAGCATGTAAAACAAAACTTACATATCCATTAAGGTTATTTTCCATAAATATATTTTCTCCTTTATAAATTTGTATGGGCTGATAACTACATCAGCCCATATATTTAAATATTTTAATGAGTCACTATGATCGGCTACATCCTATATAATATGTTATTTGAATGTTTTCAAGAGGAAGGATTTGAAAAATTACTAAAATTATCTAATTCTTCTTTTGTATACAATAACTTGTATAAATTTTTAATATTATAAATTTTTTGAAGGCTTTTTTTAACATCAACATCTATGATTTTATTAGTTTTAACATTTCTAAATTTAACACTAGATAAATTTTGATCAAATAATATATGGTTATTAGGAAGCTCTATATTATTTGAAGAAGAAATATGAATATACTTTGAATTTGAATTATTAAACTTTCTATCAAGTTCAATTTCATAATCACATTTAGCATCATTTACATGTAAATACCAACAATTTGCAAAATCATTTATCTCTAACTCAAAAGTATAATTTTTAGTTTTATTAGTTACTTTTAAAATAGGAATACTAGTTTCAAAAAAATTGTCTCCATATTTTTCTAAAAAAGTATTTTTATCATTATCAGAAATTTCCCAATAAACAAATAGAGTTTCAGGTGTTTGTGCTAAAATTTTAACAATAGTTTTATTATATTTATAAGGTAAATCATAATATTCTGGTAAAAAGTTTTTTTGTTTATTTTTAGACTTTGTTATATTCTTTTGCGTACTTATAGGGCTCACCGCGGCTTTCGACATACTTTTTGTCTGTCTTTTAATTTTAGATGATGTCGTTACATTTGTTTTATTTTTAGATTGCTTTGTTTTTGAAGACGACGTTTTTTTTATTTTTTTATCTTCTACATTTATTATTTTTTCTTTATCTTTTGCAATTCTTGGCATTAAATTTCCTCCTTAAGTAAAACGTACAAAAATTTATTAATATACTATATCAAAATTAAAATTAATTCAATAGTAATGGTATAAAAAAATCAAAAAGAATACTTGAAAAGTATTCTTTTTTGATATAGAATGATTTTAGCTAAAAATGGCTATAATAATATAAATTTACAAAAGATGTAAAAAATGTATTTTAAAGTTAGGAGGAATTTTTATGTCAGTTAAAGTGGCAATTAATGGATTTGGACGTATAGGACGTCTAGCATTTAGACAAATGTTTATGGAAGAAGGTTATGAGGTTGTTGCAATAAATGATTTAACAAGCCCAGATATGCTTGCACATTTATTAAAATATGATTCTGCACAAAAGAAATTTGAAAAAGCAGATACAGTAGTTGCAGGGGAAGATTCTATAACAGTAGATGGAAAAACAATAAAAATATATGCCGAAAAAGACGCAAAAGACTTGCCTTGGGGAGAAATTGGTGTAGATGTGGTACTTGAATGTACAGGATTTTACACAACTAAGGAAAAAGCCTTAGCACATATAGAAGCAGGAGCAAAAAAAGTTGTAATATCAGCACCAGCAGGAAAAGACTTACCAACAATAGTTTATGGAGTTAATGAAAATATACTAAAAACAGAAGACAAAGTAATATCAGCTGCATCTTGTACAACAAATTGTTTAGCACCTATGGCAAAAGCATTAAATGATTATGCAAAAATACAATCAGGAATAATGACAACAGTACATGCATACACAGGAGACCAAATGTTACTAGATGGTCCACACAGAAAAGCAGACCTAAGAAGAGCAAGAGCAGCAGCAGTAAACATAGTTCCAAATTCAACAGGGGCTGCAAAAGCAATAGGGCTAGTTATTCCAGAATTAAATGGAAAGCTAATTGGATCAGCACAAAGAGTACCAGTACCAACAGGTTCAACAGCAATTTTAGTTGCAGTAGTTAAAGGAGAAAATATAACAGTAGATTCAATAAATGAAGCAATGAAATCTGAGCAAAGCGAATCATTTGGTTATACAGATGAACTACTAGTATCATCAGACATAATAGGAATGAAATATGGTTCTTTATTTGATAGTACACAAACAATGGTAACTGAAATAGGAGAAGGACTATATCAAGTACAAGTAGTTGCCTGGTATGATAATGAAAATTCATACACAAGCCAGATGGTAAGAACAATCAAATATTTTGCAGAAATATAAATAATAATAAAAAACGATATTAATGTTATGACATCAATAAAACATAAGGGTAGCGGGACATACCTTAGCTAACAGAGAAATATCCCTATATAAAAGGTGTGTCCCCTGTCATTAGAAAAAGGAGGAAAACAATGAACAAAAAAACAATAAAAGATATAGATTTAAAAGGGAAAAAAGTATTTTTAAGATGTGATTTCAATGTACCAATGGATGAAAACAAAACAATCACAGATAACAGAAGAATAGTATCAGCAATCCCAACAATAAAATATCTACTAGATAATAATTGTAGCGTTGTTTTAGCATCACATCTAGGAAGGCCAAAAGGAGAAGTAAATCCAGAATATTCTTTAGAGCCAGTTGCAAAAGAATTATCTAAATTATTAGATAAAGAAGTAATAATGGCAAAAGATGTTATAGGAGAAGATGCAAAAGTAAAAGCTCAAAATTTAAGACAAGGAGAATTAATGCTTCTTGAAAATGTAAGATTTCATAATGAAGAAACTCAAAATGACGAAATATTTAGTAAAGAATTAGCATCAATGGCACAAATATATGTAAATGATGCATTTGGAGCAGCTCATAGAGCACACGCATCAACAGAAGGAATAGCAAAATTTTTACCAGCAGTTGCAGGATTTCTAATAGAAAAAGAACTAAAAGTATTAGGAGACACAATCGAAAATCCTAATAGACCATTTGTTGCAATATTAGGAGGAGCAAAAGTATCAGACAAAATAGGAGTTATCGATAGTCTATTAGAAAAAGTTGATACATTAATAATAGGAGGAGGAATGGCATACACATTTTTTAAAGCACAAGGATATAATGTGGGAAATTCTATATGTGAGCCAGACAAAGTAGATTTAGCACTATCTGCAATGGAAAAAGCAAAAAACAAAGGAGTAAAACTACTTTTGCCAATAGATACAAAAATAGGAAAAGAATTTAAGCCAGACACAGAAAGTAAAACAGTAGAGTGGACTCAGATTCCAGATGATTGGGAAGGTTTTGACATAGGGCAAAAAACAATAGAAATGTTCAAGAAAGAATTACAAAATGCAAAAACAATTATATGGAATGGACCAGTAGGACTATTTGAATTTGATCAATTTGCAATAGGAACAAATGAAATAGCTAAAACTTTAGCACAATTACAAGAAGTAACAACAATAATAGGTGGAGGAGATTCAGCAGCAGCAGTAGAAAAAGCAAATCTAGCAGACAAAATGACACACATTTCAACAGGAGGAGGAGCATCTCTTAAATTCTTAGAAGGAAAGAAACTACCAGGAATAGAATGTCTATTAGAGAAATAATTAATAATGAATGATTAATATTGAATAATGAATAATTTTGTAGGGACACGATGTCTTGTGTCCTAAATAATAAAACAATATATGGGTCGGGTTCCATGCTGACCCATAACATCAATTAATAACAAATAAAAATATAATTTTAAAATAATTGAGGTATTAAATGAACGAATTTAAAAAACGAATAAAGAATACCACAGAAGATGAAAAATTAAATTATTATGATGAGAATGGAGATAAATTAGGAACAGTAAGTAGACAAGAAGCAATAAGAAAAGGTCTTCTTATTGAATCTGTTCATATATGGATAATAAATCCACAAACAAGAGATGTTCTAATGCAAAAAAGAAGCAAAAATAGACAAAATGATCCAGGTATGATAGATGTAAGTGCATCAGGTCATGTTGCACTAAAAGAAATACCAATGCAAGCAATTATAAGAGAAGGAAAAGAGGAAGTTGGCAAAACGGCTTTTGAAAAGTTAATTCCGACAATAAAAAAGTTAATAGATTTTGAAATTGATTTTTCAAAGGAAGGGAGAAAAGGCAGATATATTAATCATGAATATGTTGGATTTTCAACAGCAAAATTAGAAGAATATGAAAAGCAAGATGAAGAAGTTGAGAATTTATTTTTTATGAATTATTATGATGTAAAGAAATTAATAGAAAATAAAGATGAAAACATGAGAATACCTTATAATAAAATTACTAAGCAAGTTTTTGAATTAATAGAACAAGAACTAGAAAATATAAACAAAGTAAAAACAAGGGAGGAAGAATAATTGAGAAAAAAAGTAATAGCAGGAAACTGGAAAATGAATATGCTTCCAAATGAAGCAATAAAATTTATAGAAGATATAATACCTCTTGTGAAAGAGACGGCGAATGAGGTAGTTTTGTGTGTGCCATATACAGACCTATTTTATAGCCTACTTACAGCTCAAAATACAAACATAAAGATAGGTGCACAGAACATGCATTTCGAAGAAAAAGGAGCATATACAGGAGAAATATCAGGTGCAATGCTAAAATCTATAAATGTAGAATATGTTATAATAGGACATTCAGAAAGAAGAGCGTACTTTGGAGAAACTAATGAAACTGTAAACAAAAAAATAAAAGCAGCATTTAATTATGGATTAAAGCCAATAGTATGTGTTGGCGAAACTTTAGAGCAAAAAGAAGAAGGCAAAACCAAAGAAATAATAACAACACAAATTAGATTTGCACTAGAAGGTTTAAATAAAACACAAGTAGAAAATTTGGTAATAGCCTATGAACCAATTTGGGCAATAGGTACAGGAAAAACAGCAACAGCGGATGATGCAAATAACAGCATAAAAAGTATTAGACAAGAAATTGCAAAAATCTATGGACAACAAACAGCCTCTAACGTTATAATACAATATGGAGGAAGCGTAAAATCATCAAACGTAAAAGAGTTATTTTCAATGAGTGACATAGATGGAGCACTAGTTGGCGGAGCCAGCTTAGATGCTGGAGAATTTGCAAAAATTGTAAATTATGAAAAACAGAAAGGAAATCAAAAATGAAAAACAAATTAACAATGCTAATGATATTAGATGGATTTGGAATTAATGAAAACGAAAAAGGAAATGCAGTAAAAATAGCAAATACACCTAATATAGATAAACTAATGAAAACATGTCCAGTAACTGAGGTTTATACAAGCGGATTAAATGTAGGACTTCCAGATGGGCAAATGGGAAATTCAGAAGTAGGACATACAAACATAGGAGCAGGAAGAGTAGTATATCAAGAACTAACAAGAATAACAAAATCAATAGAAGATGGGGATTTCTTTAGTATTCCAGAATTTACAGGAGCAATAGAAAATTGCAGGAAAAATAATACTAAACTTCATATAATGGGATTACTATCAGATGGTGGAGTTCATACTAGTATAAGACATCTATTTGCATTATTAGAACTGGCCAAAAGAAAAGATTTTGAAGATGTGTATATACATTGTTTCTTAGATGGAAGAGATACACCACCAGCATCAGCAGAAAACTATATACTTAAGTTAGAAGAAGTAATGAAGGAAAAAGGTGTAGGAAAGATTGCATCTATTTCAGGAAGATTTTACGCAATGGACAGAGATAAAAGATGGAATAGAATCCAAAAAGCATATGATGCACTAGTTAGACGGAAAAGGAATAAAAGCACAAAGCCCAATTTCTGCAATAGAAAGCTCTTATCAAAAGGAAGTATTTGATGAATTTGTTGAACCTACAGTTATTTGCAATGGAGAAGATCCAGTTGCAACAATAGGAAAAAAAGATTCTGTAATATTTTTTAACTATAGAACTGATAGGGCAAGAGAAATTACAAGAACATTAGTAGATAATAACTTTAGTGAATTTGAAACAGAGAAGTTAGATTTATATTATGTATGTTTCACACAATATGATGAAACAATGCCAAATGTAAGAGTTGCATTTAAGCCGACAAAACTAATAAATACTTATGGAGAATATGTAAGTAAAAATAATTTAAAACAACTAAGAATAGCAGAAACAGAAAAATATGCACATGTTACATTTTTCTTCAATGGAGGAGAAGAAAAGCAATATGAGGGAGAAGATAGAATATTAGTTCCATCTCCCAAAGTTGAAACATATGATATGAAACCTGAAATGAGTGCATATGAAGTAACTCAAAAAGTGTTAGATGCAATAAATTTGGGAAAATATGATACAATAATATTAAATTATGCAAATCCAGATATGGTAGGTCATACAGGGAATTTAGATGCTGCTGTAAAAGCAGTAGAAACAGTAGATGAATGTGTAGGAAAAGTAGTAGAAGCAGTTCAAAATCAGCAAGGAATTATACTAATTACAGCAGATCATGGAAATTTAGAGCAAATGATAGATTATAAAACAGGAGAACCACACACAGCGCATACAACAAATCCAGTACCACTAATATTAGTAGGAAAAGACGATGTAAAACTAAAGACAGGAAAACTTGCAGATTTAGCACCAACAATGTTAGATTTAATGGATTTAGCAAAACCTCAAGAGATGACAGGCCAATCTCTGTTAATAAAATAATTATATGAATATTAGTTAATATATTTGATACTATTATAAAAAATTAATTTATATTTGAAAATGAGTTCGACTTAGATTACTTTAATTATAAGATTAATTAGTGATCAGACTATAGCATATGAAATTTTATCAAATTAGGTCTGTTTGGAGAACAGAATTTGAAAATAAAATTAATTTTTTATTAAATACTTAGAAGGAGGAAACTTTTGAAAACATCTTTAACAGTGAAAAAATTATATACAGATATTCAAGAAGAATTATATTATATGATACCAGAAAAATGGGAATCTATATATCTTTATGCTTCCATATTTGAAGGAATTAATAATATAGAATCAGGAGAAATGTTTTTTTATTATTTTCCAAAAGGAATATTAAGAAAAGAACCAATAAATGTATACGAGATTCCTAATAAATTTAATATAGATGAAAAAGAATATGATAAACTAACAGAAGAATTATATAGAAAAATAAAAAAATTAAAGCAAGAGTTTTTAAAAGTAAATAACAAAAAATGGACTAATATAACAGTATCTATAAAAAACTATGATTTTATAGTAGAATATGGCTATGAAGATTTAAAACATTGCGAATATAATAGCTATGAAAGACACATTATATGGAGATATATGTATTTAAACACAACTTTAAATACATATAATAAAGAAGAAAGAAATATTATAAATTCATATCTACAAAAGGATAAATATAAAAAGCAACATAAGGATAAAGATGTAGAAGCAATATATAGAAATAGAGTACATAACACTATAAATTATAATAAAGAAGAAAGGCAAATAGAAAGTACACAAATTATACAAGATAATCAAAAACAGGATACTAAGGAAGAACCAATAAATAAAGTAATAAACCAGATATTAAGGTATTAATTTTACTAGAATACCTAGTATATGTAATAAATTTATATAATGATGAAAGGAGCAAATAAAAATGATTTATTCAAAAGAATTAGAGGAAATGTGCTGTGTTAAAAAAGGAGTAGACCATGGACCAGCACCAATTCCAGAAGAAGGAAAATGGGTTAAAGCAAAAGAAATAAAAGATATATCAGGATTAACACACGGAATAGGATGGTGTGCACCACAGCAAGGAGCATGTAAATTAACATTAAATGTTAAAGAAGGAATAATACAAGAAGCTTTAGTAGAAACAATAGGATGTTCAGGAATGACACATTCAGCAGCTATGGCAGGAGAAATTTTAGTTGGAAAAACTTTATTAGAAGCATTAAATACAGATTTAGTATGTGATGCAATAAATACAGCAATGAGAGAATTATTCTTACAAATAGTATATGGAAGAACACAAACAGCATTTTCAGAAGGAGGACTTCCAGTAGGAGCAGGATTAGAAGATTTAGGAAAAGGACACACAAGTCAAGTAGGAACAATATATTCAAGTTCATTAAAAGGACCAAGATACCTAAATTTAGCAGAAGGATACATAGTAGAAATAGGTTTAGATGAAAATGATCAAATTATAGGATATAAATATGTTCATTTAGGAAAAATGATGGATAATATAAAAAAAGGAATAGATCCACAAGAAGCAATTGAAAAAGCTTCAGGTACATATGGAAGATTTGATGAGGCAGTTAAGAAAGTAGACCCAAGAGAACAATAAAACGAATGAAAAGAGGCATCTTGCGTTGTTAAACTGCATAAAAATTTTTTCGATGTACAAACGTACTATCTTAAAAATTTTTATTTGTTTTCCTAGCAATATACCACTTTTGCTTCGTTTTTAAAATAAGCGAATTAAGAAAAATAAAATTAGGAGGAAATAAAAAATGGCAGTAACATTTGAAAGTTATGAAAGAAGAATAGACCAAATAAAACCAGTAATGGAAAAATATGGTATAAAAGATTTTGAACACGCACTAAATATATGTAAAGATAAAGGATTTAATCCATATGAATTAGTAAAAGAGGTACAACCAATATGTTTCGAAAATGCAGCATGGGCTTATACGCTTCGGTGCTGCAATAGCAATAAAAAAAGGATGTAATAAAGCTGCAGACGCTGCAAAAGCAATAGGAGAAGGCCTTCAAGCATTTTGTATACCCGGTTCAGTTGCAGATGATAGAAAAGTAGGATTAGGACATGGAAATTTAGCATCAATGTTGTTATCAGAAGACACAAAATGTTTTGCATTCTTAGCAGGACACGAAAGTTTTGCAGCAGCAGAAGGAGCAATAGGAATTGCAAAATCAGCAAATAAAGTAAGAAAAAATCCTTTAAGAGTAATCTTAAATGGACTTGGAAAAGATGCAGCACAAGTAATATCAAGGATAAATGGATTTACATATGTAAAGACGGAATTTGATTTCTTTACAGGAAAAGTAAAAATAATAGAAGAAATACCATATTCAGATGGGGAAAGAGCAAAAGTTAGATGTTATGGAGCAAATGACGTAAGAGAAGGTGTAGCAATAATGTGGATGGAAGATGTTGATGTATCAATAACAGGAAACTCAACAAATCCAACAAGATTTCAACATCCAGTAGCAGGAACATATAAAAAAGAAAGAATAGAAAATGGAAAAAAATATTTTTCAGTAGCATCAGGAGGAGGAACAGGGAGAACACTTCACCCAGACAATATGGCAGCAGGACCTGCATCATATGGAATGACAGATACAATGGGAAGAATGCACTCAGATGCACAATTTGCAGGGTCTTCATCAGTACCAGCACATGTTGAAATGATGGGACTAATAGGAATGGGCAACAACCCAATGGTAGGTGCAACAGTAGCAGTAGCTGTTGCTGTAGAAGAAGCGATGGCAAAAACAAAATAAAATCAGCAATCTATAAATTTTTATTGCATTAATCAAACCTCGACGTACCAATGTACGTCTTCGTCTTGATTAATTTATAAAAATCCATATCTCACTAATTTTATTTTGTTTTACTATATAAATAAAATTAGTGAGTAGAAAATTAAATACATTGGGGTGTAGCCAAGCGGTAAGGCAGATGGCTCTGACCCATCGATGCGTAGGTTCGAATCCTACCACCCCAGCCAGTATGGATGTTCTTATAGGATTTATCGTTCTGTAAGGACATTTTTTCTTGTATATTCCTATTTTGAATATTTAATATCAGTATTATTTAGAATTTGCATCTGTGATATAGCTATTTTATTTAATTTTTCAAGTCTTTTAGATTGTTTTAATCTTTCAAACTATTTTATTAATAAAAGTTTTAGTGTTAAATAACTCCATTCCTAGTGACAAATTGACACTATCAATTACAACATTTACTTGTAAAAAATAAAAAGCATATAGATAAATAAAAAATTATCTGTTATAATAATTAAAAATAAAATTAGGAGAAATACAAATGGTAAAAGATAAAGATATACAAATGAGAAAAAGAAATATGAAATTATTTCCTACATATAAAAAAATCGCAAGTGATTATTTATTTTATTATACAATAGACTTTTTATTTTTAACGCAAATAAAACACATTAGTCCAGCAGATGTAGTTTTATCAAGTTCATTAAAATCTTTATTTGGGATATTTTTGCAAATACCAGCAAATATAATAGTAGAGTTTTTAGGAAGAAAAAATAGTATTATATTTGGAAATATTTTAAATTGTCTTTATATGGTAATGTTTATGATATGTGGAAATTTATTTGATTTAAGTTTGGCTAAATTTATATCATCACTTGCATGGTCTATTAAACATATAGCAGAACCCACTTTATTAAATACATCAATTCCGCCTTCAAAATATAAAAGCAGCATATTTGCAAAAATCAGTGCAAGGGGAATAATGGGCTATTACATAATGGGAGCACTATCTAGAATGATAGCAGGAGTGCTATTTAGTATAAATGGCTACTTACCAATAGTATGTTCATTAAGTGTTTTAGTTATTGTTAGTATAATTTCACTTTTCTTTATAGAACCTATAAAGAAACAAAAAAATAATTCAGTAGATGTTAAAAAACAATTAAAAGATATTGGTCAAGGCTTTAAATTTATAATAAAATCTGAAAGATTAAAAGCACTAATACTTGCAGCAGCACTTATTGGAAGTCTTTTAAATATATTACTAGATTATCAAACAAGCCTTTGGCAAGAGGTAAAAGTTCCAGCATATATAATAGGATTTATGGCTGCAATAATAAGTTTATCTAGTGCATATGCATCAAAAAAACAAGAAAGTTTTAATAATAGATTTAAAAACAAAACAATTATAATAATAGGATTAATGGCATCGTTAAGCACAATAGTAGCAGGGATTGCAGGATTAAAAGCAGAGCAATTTTCTATATTATTAATAGTTATAGCAACATCATTTTTGATTGCAAGATTTGCACATGGAATGTTCCATACAATAATAGATAGATATTTTAGAAACTTTACAAACAAAGATATAGATACAAAAATATTTGCAGTAAAGAATTTATTTGTAAATATAGTGTCAGCATTTGCTGGAATAGTTGCATCATTTTTGTTAAACAAAATGTCAACAGCATATTGTATGATAATAGTAGGAACATCATTTACAATAATGTATATACTAATGGAAAAATATATGAAAACAAGAGTAGGACTAAAACCAGGGGAATACTCAAAACAAGAAACAAAATATGATGAATTGAAAGTAAACTAAAAGTTAAATTAAAGGTAATGTTATTTTTAAATTATCTTCAATTTTATAATTATGTAAAATAATATACAAAATTTTTTAATAGATATATTGAAATTTACATAAAAATATGATAAAATATAATTTAATGTTTAGAGAATCTAGCATTTAACTTAAAATTCCTGAAATTAATAATAATTTTTTCAGGGCAAAAAGTAACTTATTAATAAAAAACATTTAAAGGAGGAATTTTTATGTTACAGATTATTTTTGTAGTACTGGTATTTTCAATTTGTTCTACAGCTTTTGTACGGCCGTTTTTCTGGAAAAGGCTAAAAAATAAGACACTTGCAAACAATAATGATGGAAAAGTAGGTTTTAAAAATTTACCTATAGGGGGGATTATAGGAGTAGAAATAGGAATATTTGTTATTAATGTTATTATTAATAGTGTGATTTACTTTAGTGGAATAAATAAATATAACTTTTATACATTTTGTATTAGTATTTTAATATGTGTACTTTGCCAACAGATAAATGATAATCAAGAAACAATAAAGAATGTAATATTAAGAATTATAGCAGTAATATGTGCTGTAATTGCAATACAAGACAATATTGTAGGAGAAAATATTAATATTCCATTAAATAAAATAGATACAATACCAATTAGTACTTCACTAAATAATGATAATGTTAAGACATTTGTTTCAGCAAACGAAATTGCAAGTCTTTTTAAAGCAACTTCAGCAAAAGGACCAACTTATAATAACGGAAAATATATTTTTGAACTTTCAGGTGGAGAAAATGATGGTGATATGGTAATTATCGATAAAAATAATTGTGAGAAAGCCAAGCTTATAGAAATAAACTACGAGTTTTTAGTAAACATACATTGTCGATTAAAATGTCCATATAAAAAATTACAGAAAATGTATATTGTAGTTTCAGATGATGAAGAAGGGATTATTCCATATGGAGTTTATGCAGTTGCAGAAAAAAGTTGGCTTTTTGGAACATATAAAGCCGAAAAATATTTGCTTATGAATATGAAAAATGGTGATATAAAGGAATACTCGCAAGAAAAGCTACCAGATTTTGTATTTGGTAAATAATAAGTAATGTAAAAAATATAAAAGTAAAGAAATGGGAACTAAAATTTTAGTTCCCATTTCTTTTACTTTATGCATATAAAATTATAACTGAAATTAGAGTTTGAGTAATTATTAGAATACAAAATTTTGCTTAGGGTTATTTAAAACTGACCGTTCAGACTAATACATTTTTATTACATTTATTATAAAATAATAAAAACAAAAATATAGGAGAAACAAGATGAATCAAGAATATAAAAATACTTATGAAATTACGGATTTAAAAGATATGCTTAAAAAATCGGGTGAAAAATATGGTAAAAAAATTGCATATAAAATTAGAATAAATAAAAATGAATATAAAACATATACACATACGCAAATAAGAGATATAGTCTATGCTTTAGGGACTTCTTTAGTAGACTTAGGTTTAAAAAATAAAAGAATTGCAGTTATTGGAGAAAACTGTTTAGCATGGGAGATTGCATATTTATCAATAGTTTGTGGAACTGGAATAGTGGTACCCCTAGATAAATCCTTGCCAGAAAATGAGTTAAAGGAAGTTGTGGAAAGATCAGAGATAGAGGCAATTTTTTATACAAGTAAATATGAAAAAGCCATCGAAAATATTAAATATGAAGGAATTGGAAAATTAAAACATCTAATTTCAATGGACAGTATAAAGCATCAAAAAGGAAATTATTCGCAAAGAGAGTTAATTGAAAAAGGAAAAAAACTTATAGAAAATGGAGACAAAAGTTTTATAGATGCAAAAATAGAACCTAACAAAATGAGTATAATGCTTTTTACATCTGGAACAACATCAAAATCAAAAATTGTTGCATTATCTCATAAAAATATATGTTCAAATTTAATGGACATTGCTGAGATTTTAAATGTAAATTCAGAAGATGTATTTTTATCATTTTTACCACTTCATCATGTTTTTGAATGTACAGTAGGATTTTTATTTGCTTTATATAAAGGTGCACAAACTGTATTTTGTGATGGAATAAGATATATACCAGATAATATGAAAGAATACAAAGTATCTGTTATGGCATCAGTACCTGCAATTTATGAAAGACTATTTAAAATAATAAGAAAAAATTTAGAGCAAAAAGATTTATTAAATGAAATACTTGAAAAAGAAGAAAAATATAAAACAAGCACAATGGAAGAAAAAAAACAAGTATTTAAGCAAATTCACCAAATGCTTGGAGGAAATATAAAACTTTTAATTAGTGGAGCTGCAAGTTTGGATAAAACTATTGAAGAAAAATATAGAAAATTAGGATTTAATATAGTGCAAGGTTATGGACTAACAGAAACATCACCAGTTATTGCAATAGGAACAAATAAATTTTATAAATTAGGATCTATTGGAAAAACGGTTCCAAGTGTAGAGGCAAAAGTTGTAAACTGTAATAAAGATGGTATAGGAGAGCTAATTGTAAAAGGACCTAGCATAATGATTGAATATTATGATAATAAAAAAGCAACAAAAGAAGCTTTGCAAGATGAATGGTTTTATACAGGAGATCTAGCAAAAATTGATAATGAAGGATACATATTTATATGTGGAAGAAAAAAAAGTGTTATAGTTCTAAAAAATGGTAAAAACATTTTTCCAGAAGAAATGGAAAATTTAATAAATAGAATAGAAGGTGTAGAAGAATCTTTTATATATGGGAAACAGATGTCGGAAGATAAAAATGATATAAAAATAAATGCACTAATTGTTTATAATGAAGAAATAATAAAAGATGCATATAAAGTAAATACATATGATGAAATTTTGGGTGCAATAAACAATAAAATAAAAGAAATAAATAAAGCTATGCCACAATATAAGGCTATAAGAGGAATAAAAATAACAACAAAGCCATTAATAAAGACAACAACAAATAAAATAAAAAGGCAGGCAAATCTAGATGAAATTGAAAAACTTAAAAACTAAATTTTTAGGGAAAAATACAATTTATTTTGAAAGTATAGATTCTACTCAATTAGAAATCTTAAGAAGAATAGAAAATAACAATATACAAAATGGAACACTAGTTATTGCAGATGTGCAAACAAATGGAATGCGGAACACATGGAAGAATATGGCACACAAACGAGAAAAACAACATAGCATTTTCATTTTTCATAAAATTAGATTGTAATATAAACAAATTAGAAGGAGTAACACTAAAAATTGCACAAATTTTAATAGACATTATAAATACAAAATACAAAATAAATCTATTAATAAAAAAGCCAAATGATATTGTATATGCTAATAAAAAAATAGGAGGAATATTAACACAAACAAAAGTAATATCTGGAAAAGTACAAAATCTAATTGTAGGAATAGGAATAAATACAAACAAAACAAAATTCCCCAAAGACATAAAAACAATAGCAACATCAATAAAAAAGCAATTTAATATAGACATAGACAATCAATACATAATTACCGAATTTTGCAACCAATTTGAAAAATACCTACTAAAAATTATATAAAATTAAACTAAAATAGTAAAAAAATTTTTTGAAATTATTATATATATAAATTAGTTATTTAGATAGATAAACTAAAACTTGAGAGCTGTTTGTGGGTGACCAATGAGCATTGTTAAAGCGAAGCTTGTTACAATGCCATAGGGGAGGAGCGAGCAAGAAAAACATTATATTTTATAGATTACTATTTGAAAAATTCTTAAGAAACCGAAGGTGTCTTAAGTGGGATGGTATTAAAAGGTAAGGGCAAAGCCCTTGGTCTTTTAAAAGAAAAGGAGAAAATTATGAAAATCGGATTTTTATTCCCAGGTCAAGGATCACAAAGCGTAGGAATGGGAAAAGATATATACGAAAAATATAAAACAGCAAAGAAAATATACGAAAAAGTAAAACAAATAACAGGTATAGACATTGCCAAAATTTCATTTGAAGGACCAGAAGAAATCCTAAACCAAACACAAAACACACAACTTGCAATACTTACAATGAGTCTAGCAATCATTGAAATACTAAAAGAAAAAGATATAAAAGCGAAAGTTTCAGCAGGGCTAAGTTTAGGAGAATATTCAGCATTAATTTATAGTGGTATGCTAGATTTTGAAGAAGGAATAAGACTTGTTCAAAAAAGAGGAGAGTACATGCAAAACTTAGTTCCAGAGGGCAAGTGGCTAATGGCAGCAATAATGGGAATGGATAAAGATCAAGTCTTACAAGTTTGTCAAAAAGTAGATAAAGGATTTGTAGTCCCAGCAAATTATAATTGCAAAGGTCAAATTGCAATTTCAGGAGAAGAACAAGCAGTTTTAGAAGCACAGCAAATTGCACAGCAAATGGGAGCAAAAAAAGTAAGAGTATTAAATACTGCAGGTCCATTTCATACAATAAAATTAGAAGAAAGTTCAAAAGCACTAAGAAAAGATTTAGAAAATATAACAATTAATAAATTTGAAACACAAGTTATAAAAAATATAGATGGAAAAATATATAACAAAGAAGATGATATAAAAGACATCTTAGCAAAACACATAATAAACCCTGTACAATTTGAGCAAAGCTTGAAAACAATGCTAAATGAAGGAATAGACACATTTATAGAAATAGGATCAGGAAAAACCTTATCAGGATTTGTAAAAAGAATGGAGACAGATAAAAAAATTAATATCTTAAATATAAATAATGTAGATACATTAAACAAAACAATAGAATTTATTAAAAGGTAAGGACGGAGCCCTTGGCCTTTTAAAAGAATAAAAAATAATTGCATTGAAATACAAATAGAATAATGAATTAATCTAAAATTTTATCGAGGCTCCCCATTCTAGCCATTCTAACGAAATTAAAATTTCGAGAATGTCTGAAAGGTCCCCACTTGCCTCGAAAAATTTAATCTTAATTATTATTCTATTTGTAATAAAAATGTAATTTAGAAAAGAGAAAGGAAATAAAAAATGAAAAATAATAAATTAGCCCTAATTACAGGAGCAACAAGAGGAATAGGAAAACAAATAGCAATAACATTTGCAAAACAAGGTTATGATATAGCAATAAACTACAGAACACAAAACCAAGATTTAGAAAATACAAAAAAAGAAATAGAAGCTCAAAATGTAAAATGTATAGCAGTAGGGGGTAATGTATCTAATTTTGAAGATACACAAAAATTTGTAAAAGAAATAATAGAAGCATATGGTAAAATAGATGTACTAGTAAACAATGCAGGAATTACCAAAGATACATTATTAATGAGAATGAAAAAAGAAGATTTCGAAAGTGTAATAAATGTAAATTTAGTTGGAACTTTTAATGTAACAAAAAATGTAATACCATATATGATGAAAGCACATTATGGAAGAATTATAAACATATCATCAGTAGTGGGAATTTCAGGAAATGCAGGTCAAACAAATTATTCAGCCTCAAAAGCAGGAATAATAGGATTTACAAAAAGCCTAGCAAAAGAAGTAGCATCAAGAAACATCCTAGTTAATGCAGTAGCACCAGGATTTATACAAACAAGTATGACAGATGTTTTAAAAGATGAAATAAAAGAGCAAATTGCAAAAACAATTCCATTAAATAAACTAGGAACAGCTCAAGATGTAGCAAATGTAGTTAAATTTCTAGCATCAGAAGAAAGCTCATACATAACAGGGCAAGTTATTAATGTAGATGGCGGAATGCTAATGTAAAACGCAACAAATTAGGCATCCTACATCGTCAAACTACATAAAAATCCTCAACGTGCAAAATTACTTAATTTACTATATCAAATTTAAGCTTGCGAGCTGTTTGTGGGTGACCAATAATTGTTGTTAAAGCGAAGCTTGTTACAACAATATTGGGGAGGAGCGAGCAAGAACAAAACTATAATTTATAGATAAACCTTTTGAAAGATTCTTAAGAAACTTAAAGGTGTCTTAAGCGGGATGGGATTAAAAGGTAAGGGCAGAGCCCCTGGCCTTTTAAAAGAAAAAAATAAAGCCTTCATCATTATTAAAATGATAAAGACCTTATAAATTATTCAAAAGGAAAAAAGTATTCTCTAAGTCCAGTAACCATCAACATATGTATTAACTTCTATAATTTGATGTACAGGATGAAGGGTTCTATTTAAGGTAATTGTTGCTTCAATTTGCAATTCCTTAAGAATATCGAGTGTTAAATTTGCTGCACTGACACATTCTGACTGAATATAAATATTGTTTGGAATGCCTTCGCAAATAAAAACTCGTTTTACAATTTGACCAAGAATGTCTAACTTGACATCTTTTAAAATGTGATCACTTTTTTTGATAGTATCCCGAAGAGCAGTTGCTCTTTCAAAAAAGATATTAAAATCACTCATAATAAGTACCTCCTTGAAGTAATATTTTATGTAAATAGAATATCATAAATTAAAAATAAAATCAATAGAAAGGATAAAAAATGGAAAGAAGAGTAGTAATTACAGGATTAGGGGCAATAACCCCAATAGGAAATAATGCAAACGAATTTTGGAAAGGAATAGAAGAAAAAAAATGTGGAATAGACAAAATATCTTTATTTGATGCAACAGGTTTTAAAACAAGTCTAGATGCAGAAGTAAAAGATTTTGACCCACTTAAGCATTTTGAGCCAAAACAAGCAAAAAGACTAGATAGATCTTCACAATTTGCAATAGTAGCAGCCAAAGAAGCATTTAAAGATAGTGGAATAACAGCTCAAAATACAAATTTAGATAGAGTTGGTATTTTTGTAAGCACTGGAATAGGAGGATTAATTACTATACAAGAACAATGTGAGAAAAACTATGAAAAGGGTCATTCAAGAGTATCACCAATGTTTATTCCAATGGCAATTGCCAATATGCCAGCAGGAAATATTGCAATTGAATTTGGTTTAAAAGGAGAATCTATCTCAATAGTTACAGCATGTGCATCTTCAACACATGCAATAGGAGAAGCTTATAAAACTATAAAACATGGTTATGAAGATGCAGTATTAGCAGGAGGGACTGAAGCTTCAATTTGTTCTGTTGGAATTGCAGGTTTTGAAAATATGAAGGCTTTATCAAATTCCACTGATAAAAATAGAGCAAGTATTCCATTTGATAGCCAAAGAGATGGATTTGTTATGGGAGAAGGAGCAGGAATTTTAGTTCTTGAAGAATTAGAACACGCAAAAAAAAGAGGTGCTAAAATTTATGGCGAAATAATAGGTTTTGGTGCTAGTACAGACGCATATCATATAACTTCTCCTAGTCCAGATGGAGAAGGTGGAGCAAAGGCTATGCAAAGAGCAATAAAAGATGCTAATATAAATCCAGAAGATATAGATTATATAAATGCTCATGGAACTTCAACTCATTTAAATGATTTAACTGAAACTTTAGCAATTAAAAAGGCTTTAGGTGATGCAAGTAAAAATGTAATGGTAAGTTCTACAAAAGGTAATACTGGTCATCTATTAGGTGCAGCAGGTGGAATAGAAGCTGTAATTTGTACTAAGGCTATTGAAAATCAAAAAGTTCCACCAACAATAAATTACAGTCAAAAAGATGAAGAATGTGATTTAGATATTGTTCCAAATGAACCAAGAGATGCTGCTTTAAACATTGTAATGTCAAATTCATTAGGATTTGGAGGACACAATGCCAGCATCATAATGAAAAAATATAATTAAAATTCTATATATAAATTAATGATTTAGATGTACGAAATAAAGCTTGCGAGCTGTTTGTGGGGACCAATGAGCATTGTTAAAGCAAAGCTTGTTACAATGCCATAGGGGAGGAGCCAGCAAGAAAATAAACTATAATTTATAAATAAACCATTTGAAAGATTCTTAAGAAACTGTAAGTGTCTTAAGCGGGATGGGATTAAAAGGTAAGGGCGGAGCCCTTGGCCTTTAAGAAAAAAATAACAAAATTATATAGAGAATAATTTTTAAGCAATAGAGGATTAAAAGATAATAGCGTAATTTTGGAACCTTTGAAAAAATATATTAAAATCAATTTAAAAAATAAAATAGGAGGAAAGAAAATGGATTATAAAGAAATAAAAAAATTAATAGAAGATATGGGAAATGCTAACATAGATGAATTAAACATAGAATTTCCAGAAGGAATAAAAATAAGCATGAAAAAGAACAATAAACAAATTATAAATAACAATGTAGGGGTCGACGCCCACGGCGACCCGATAAAACAGCCAAAGATACAAGCAACAATTGAACCAAAACAAGAAAAAATACAAGAAGGAAAAATAATAAAATCTCCAATGGTAGGAACATTTTATTCAAAGCCATCTCCAACATCTAAAGAGTTTGTTAAAGTAGGAGATATGGTAAATAAAGGAGATACTCTTTGTATAATAGAGGCTATGAAACTTATGAATGAAATTGAATCAGAATATGATGGAGAGATTTCCGAAGTTTTAATTAAAGATGGGGAAGTTGTAGAATTTGGAACACCACTATTTAGAATAAAATAAAAAGTAGCTAGTATAAAACTAGCCACCTACTCATTATAAAGTGTTGCGGAAAGTGACTTTTGTTGTCTCACATTCATACACTGTATACTTTGGAAGATAATCAATGGAATATTTTCTATATCCAAGTTCAAAAAGAACTTTGTCAGATTTTACTAAATCGTATTTTCCAGGAATATATAAACTATATTCAGAGAGTTCATTTCTACTTTCATAGAAATAGACTAGAATGTGTTTTAAAAAAATAAAAGTTGGTATATCTTCACTTTCCCAATATTTATCCCGCAACTCAAAAAATTTTTTAATAATGTCATCCATATAAGCACCTCCATAATGATAAAAAAGTTATAATGTAACACAATGATTTTATCATATGGAAGATTAAAAATCAACATAATATAAAAAGAAATTCAAAAAGGAGAAATAATATGTTAAATAAAGAGCAAATAAAAGAAATAATTCCACAAAGAGAACCTTTTTTAATGATAGATGAGGTAGAAGATTATATTCCAGGAGAATCTGCAATAGCATATAAATATATAAATGAATCTGAATATTATTTTAAAGGACATTTTCCAAGTAATCCTATTATGCCAGGTGTTTTAATAACTGAAAGCTTAGCCCAAACTGGTGCTGTTGCAATTTTATCTATGGAGGAAAATAAAGGTAAAAATGCTTTGTTTGGTGGTATTGATAAAATGAAGTTTAAAAGACAAGTTGTACCTGGTGATAAACTTAAGTTAGAGGTTAAGATTATTAAGAGAAAAGGCCCTATTGGTGTTGGTGAGGCTTTGGCAACTGTTGATGGGAAAGTTGCTGCTAAAGGCGAGCTTACCTTTGCTTTGGTCTAATAAAAAATATTTAAGCTTGCGAGCTGTTTGTGGGTGACCAATAATTGTTGTTAAAGCGAAGCTTGTTACAACAATATTGGGGAGGAGCGAGCAAGAACAACATTATAATTTATAGATAAACATTTGAAGATTCGAAAAACCAAAGGTGTCTTAAGTGGGATGGGATTAAAAGGTAAGGGCAGAGCCCTTGGCCTTTTGAATAAAAAAATGAGATAAATATTCTAACTTAAGTTAAATATTAAATGGCTCAATGTCGAACTCGTTTTTTATTTTTTATATTTATTATGTTATTACATATGACTATATGTCAAATGTTGTAGGGGTCGAGGGTCCCCTCGACCCGTAAGGCGTTACAAAAATCTTGAATTATAAATAATCTGAATTGCGTAAAAATAAAAATGAAAAGAAAGGAAATAAAAAAATGAACAAAATCTTAATTGCAAATCGTGGAGAAATTGCAGTTCGTATTATTAGGGCATGTAAAGAAATGAATATTAAAACAGTTGCTATATATTCTGAGGCAGATAAAGAAGCTTTGCATACTAGGCTTGCAGATGAGGCAATTTGTATAGGTCCTGCACCTTCTAATAAGAGTTATTTAAATATAAGAAGTATTATAGAAGCTGCATATGTTACTGGTAGTGATAGTATACATCCAGGTTTTGGATTTTTATCTGAAAATGCTCAGTTTGCAAAGATTTGTGAAGAATCTAATATAAAATTTATAGGACCATCATCTAAAGTAATAGATTTATTAGGAAATAAATCAAATGCAAAAGATATGATGAAAAAGGCCTACGTTCCTGTTGTACCAGGATCAGACGGTAGTATTAAAGATGTAAAACAAGCTTTAAAAATTGCTGATAAAATAAAATATCCTGTAATACTAAAAGCAGCAGCAGGTGGTGGTGGAAAAGGTATTAGAATTGCAAATAATAAAGAAGAATTAGAGGCAAATTATAATATAGTAAAACAAGAGGCTAAGATTTCTTTTAATGATGATGAAATTTACATAGAAAAATTTATTGAAAATCCTAGACATGTTGAAATTCAAATTCTTGCAGATGAACATGGTAATGTTGTTCATTTAGGAGAAAGAGATTGTTCTATTCAAAGAAAACATCAAAAGATGATAGAAGAAACGCCTTCAACTGCTATAGATGAAAAATTAAGAGATAAAATGGGAGTAGCTGCTGTAAAAGCTACAAAAGCTACTGGTTATACAAGTTGTGGCACTGTTGAGTTTTTAGTAGATAAAGATAAGAATTTTTATTTTATGGAAATGAATACTAGAATTCAGGTAGAACATCCTATAACAGAGTTAAGAACAGGAATTGATATCGTAAAAGAGCAAATAAGAATTGCAGCAGGTGAGAGTTTGAAGTTTAAACAAAAAGATGTTACATTTAGAGGTCATTCAATAGAATGTAGAATAAATGCAGAAAACCCAAATAAGAATTTCATGCCATGCCCAGGTACAATAACAGGACTTCATCTTCCAGGTGGTAATGGAATAAGAATAGATACAGCAGTTTATGAAGGTTACAAGATTCCACCAAATTATGATTCTATGATAGTAAAAATTATAACATATGGAATAAACAGGAATGAAGCAATTGCAAAAATGAAAAGAGCATTAGAAGAATTAGTAATTGAAGGTATAGATACAAATAGAGATTTTTTATTTGAAATTATAAAAAGTCCAGATTTTATAAGAGGAAATTTTGATACATCATTTATTGAAAGGAATGTTTAATTTTATAATAAAATAAATATTAAACAATGTAGGGGCGGGGCTCGTCTGCGTCTGTTAATCTAAACATATGGTAAATTAATGTCAAATATAGAATTAAGTAAAGAAGGAAATTACAATGATTGTTGATAAAATAAAAAAAAGACAAACAGGTTTAAAAAATAAAAAAGCAAACATAGACATTCCAGTAGGAAAATGGATAAAATGTGAGAAATGCAAAGAAATCTTATATAAAGAAGATGTAAGAAAAAATTTAAGTATTTGTCCTAATTGTGGACATTATTTTAGAATGCATATTAACAAAAGATTAGAACAAATTGTAGATGAAGGTACATATAAAAAGTTTGATTTAGAGATTCAAGATAAAAATCCATTAGAAATTGAAGGTTATGAAAAAAAATTAAAAATATTAAGACAAAAAACTGGAATAGAAGAAGCAGTGTCTTGCGGAACTGGAAAGATTAATGGTGAGGAAGCTGTAATATGCATTATGGATAGTGGATTTATGATGGGAAGTATGGGGCAAGCAGTTGGAGAGAAAATTACTTATGGAATAGAACAAGCAATAAAACAACATTTGCCAGTTATAATATTTTGTGTATCTGGTGGAGCAAGAATGCAAGAAGGTATAATATCTTTAATGCAGATGGCAAAAGTTTCTGCAGCACTAGCCAAATTAAATGAAACAGGATTATTATATATATCTGTTCTAACAGATCCAACATATGGAGGAGTTACAGCATCTTTTGCAAGCCTAGGAGATATAATTTTAGCAGAGCCAAAAGCTAAAATTGGATTTGCAGGTCCAAGAGTTGTAGAGCAAACTATAAAGGAAGCTTTGCCAGAGGGTTTTCAAACATCAGAATTTTTATTAGAACATGGATTTATAGATAAGATTGTAGAGAGAAAAGATATGAAAGAGGTTTTATCACAAATTATAAAAATGCATAAATAAAAACTACCTAGAAAATAAATTACTAGGTAGCAAGGCTATTATTTAAAACTAATGATTGTTGAGAGCTCATAACAATCAACATCATTAATTTGAATAGGCTCAAAATGATATAAGCAATAGCCTAATTTGTTAAGGACTTTTTTTACAGTTTCTTTAGAATGAATACTTCCTACCCAGATTTTTCTATCAAGTATTGTAAGAAGTAATCTGGTTTCAAACAAAAGATTTCTTAGAAAACATTCTTCTTCGTCATAGTTTGGATCATTTTGATAAACTGCATAAAGTTCTTCAGCCTTTTTAATATCAAATTCCTTTTTACACATAATGTAACCCTCCTATAGTTGCTTTTTAGAAATCTAATTTAGAAATACTTGTTAAATTATAACATTAATATTATGTTAATGTCAATAAATAAAATTTAAGGAGAGAAAAATGAAAAGTTTAGAAAAAACTGCTTGGGAAAAAGTAGTTATTGCAAGAGATAGCCTAAGACCCAAAGCTTTAGATTATATTAATAATATATTTACAGATTTTATTGAATTTCATGGAGATAGATGTTTTGGAGATGATAAATCTATTGTTCGGAGGAATTGCTAAATTAAATGATATAACAGTAACTGTTATAGGTCAGCAAAAAGGAAAAACTACAAAGGAAAATATTGAAAGAAATTTCGGAATGACAAATCCAGAAGGCTATAGAAAAGCCTTAAGATTAATGAAGCAAGCCGAAAAGTTTAAAAGACCAATAATTACTTTTATAGATACACCAGGAGCATATCCTCGGAATAGGAGCAGAACAAAGAGGTCAAGGTGAGGCAATTGCTAAAAATTTATTAGAAATGGCTAATTTAGAAGTTCCAACAATTTCGGTTGTAATAGGAGAAGGCTCAAGTGGAGGAGCCTTAGCTTTAGGAGTAACAGATAAAATTATTATGCTTGAAAATTCAATTTATTCAATATTATCTCCAGAAGGTTTTGCAAGTATTTTATTTAAAGATTCAAGCAAAAGTAAAGAGGCAGCAGAGAAAATGAAGATAACTGCTAAAGATTTAAAAGAACTTGGGGTTATAGATGCAATTATAAAAGAACCATTAGGCACAAATAAAGAAGATTTACAAAAGGTTTCAAAAGATATGAAAAAAATAATATTAAAATATATTGAAGAACTTTTAAAATTAGAATATAATGAATTGAAGGAAATTAGATATGCTAAATATAGGAATATAAGATAGTAAATTTATAGCTGCAATTCAAAAGGTTATAATATTTTTTTCGTAGCAACAATTCGGGGGACCGACAAGCTACATATTGTTAAAATATTGAAAATTTTACTGATAATATTTTTACAATATGTGCGATGTTGGGAGTTGCAGAAAAAACATATTATAAGCCTTTTGAATATAAAAAATAAAATAAAAAATTTTATCTTAATTATTATTCTAATTGTAATAATTAAATTAATCAATTAATTGAAAGGATGATTATAATGTTATTAGAAAATAAAAAAATATTAATAATGGGAATTAGAAATAAATGGAGTATAGCCTTTGGAATTGCAAAGTCTGCATATGAAAATGGAGCAAAATTAATTTTTACATATATGGGAGAAGATAATAAAGACAAAATCGAAGAACTTATATCAGAATTTAAAGGAAGCAAAGCATATGTTTTAAATGGTGCTTCTGAAGATGATTTAGTAAAAGAAACTTTTACTAAAATAAAAGAAGAAAATGGAAAAATAGATGGTATAGTTCATGCAATTGCTCATGCAAATACGCAGGATTTACACAATGATTTTATATACACAGGAAAAGAAGGTTTTTCACATGCTTGTGATGTAAGTAGTTATTCTTTTGTATTAGCTGCAAGAACTGCAAAAGAAATGGATTTATTAAATGAAAATGCAAGTTTGGTAACACTAACATATCATGGTTCAACAAAAGTTCTAGAAGGCTATAATGTAATGGGAGTTGCAAAAGCTGCACTAGAGGCAAGTGTAAGGTATCTAGCAGATAATTTAGGAAAAGAAGATATAAGAGTAAATGCGGTATCTGCAGGGCCAATAAAAACGCTATCTGCAAAAGGAATAAAAGATTTTAATTCTATTTTAACAGTAGTAGAACAAAAAGCACCACTACACAAAAATGTAACTATAAATCAAGTTGGAAATGTTGCAACATTTTTATTAAGCAATATGTCAGATGCAATTACAGGTCAAGTAATATATGCAGATAATGGTTATAATATAATGGGAGTGTAAATTCTATGGAAGAAATAGATGAAGAAGATTTTAAAGAATATTTAAGCAAGTTAGAATGTAGGGGATGTTACAATCATTGCAACTTAAGTAGTCCAAATTGTGGAAGAAGTAGAATATTTATAAAAGAAGCAATTGAAAAATATAAAGATGATAATAAAGTTTAAGTATAAGATTCTTGGAGGAATTTATGAAAAATATAGAATTAGTTGTACCAATAGATAAAGATAATGTTAGTATTGAGAGAAACGAAGAAAAATGCATTGAATGTGGCTATTGCAGAAAAACTTGTGAAAATGAAGTAACAGTCGCAAGGATGTACGAATTAGGAAAAACTAGAAAACCGATATGTATTAATTGTGGTCAATGTGCTAATATGTGTCCTAATGAATCAATTAAGGAAAAAATGGATTACTTAAAAGTAAAAGAAATAATTAAAGATAAATCTAAAATAGTTGTTGTAAGTGTTGCACCAGCTGTTAGAGTTGCATTAGGAGAAGAGGTTGGAATAAAAGAAGGTACAAATGTAGAAGGTAAAATTGTATCTGCCCTAAAAAAATTAGGTGCTAAATACGTTTTTGATATTACATTTGGTGCAGATTTAACTATAATGGAAGAGGCAAAAGAGTTAGTAAAAAGAATTAAGGAAAATAAAAACTTGCCACAATTTACAAGTTGTTGTCCTGCTTGGGTTAAATATGCGGAAATTTTTTATCCAAAGTTATTACCTAATTTATCTACAGCAAAAAGTCCAATTAGTATGCAAGGTGCAACTATAAAAACATACTTTGCTAAAAATAAAAATATAGATCCTAAAGATATTATAAATGTAGTAATAGCACCATGTACTGCAAAAAAATATGAAATAAAAAGGACTGAAATGAAAGATTGTGCAACATATAACAACATTCGAGATTTAAGAGATAATGATTATGTATTAACAACAAGAGAACTTGCAAAATGGATAAAAGAAGAAAATATAGATTTTAGAAATCTAGAAGAAGAAAAGTTTGATTCTCCATTAGGAAAAGGAACTGGTGCAGGGGTAATATTTGGAAATACTGGTGGAGTAATGGAAGCGGCTTTAAGAACAGCATATTATTTTATAACAAATAAGGATTTACTAGAAAATGCAATAGAATTTAAATCTGTTAGAGGAATGCAAGGATTAAAGGAAGCTCAAATAGATATTGAAGGACTAAAAATAAAAGTTGCAGTTGCAAATGGAATGAAAAATGCAAAAGTTCTAATAGACAAAATTTTACAAGGAAAAGAACAATACCATTTTATAGAAATAATGAATTGCTTTGGAGGATGCATAAATGGTGGAGGTCAGCCTAAAATTCCAATAATAGATATGCAAGAAGTAAGACAAAAGAGAATAGAAGGATTATATAAAGATGATGAAAAAGATACATTAAGATTAAGTTATAAAAATCCCGAAATTATAGAAATTTATAAAGATTTTTATAAAGAACCAAATAGTAAAATAGCCGAAGAGTTATTACATACAAAATATGAAGATAAATCATATCTTTTAAATAATAAATAAACTTAAATAGAAAATAAATTAATTTATTTATTATATTAAAGAGAAATCTTATATTAAAAGTAACTTTATTTTTAGTATGTTTGTAGAATCATAACTTGCGAGCTGTTTGTGGGTGACCAATAATTGTTGTTAAAGCAAAGCTTGTTACAACAATATTGGGGAGGAGCGAGCAAGAACAATATTAGAATTTATAACAAACCATTTTGAAAGATTATTAAGAAACCGAAGGTGTCTTAAGCGGGATGGGATTAAAAGGTAAGGGCAGAGCCCTTGGCCTTTTAAAATACTATATAAAAAAGTGATATTATCTGAAAGGAACTAAAAAATGGATGAAAAAATAATAGCAAAAGTAAAAGCCAATTATTGTGAAAGTTGTGTTATAAAACCATGTCAAGCAGGATGTCCATTACATAACGATACAACAGGATTTATAAAACTAATAAAACAAGAGAAATTTAAAGAAGCATATGAACTTTTATGTAAGACAACAGTTTTACAATCTATATGTGGAAGGATATGTCCACATGAAAAGCAATGCCAAGGTGCATGTGTTAAAGCAGTATCAATGTTACCTGTTAAAATTGGAGAGATGGAAGCTTTTTTGGGGGATATGGCAATAAAAGAAGGATGGGAAATACCTAAAAGTACAAATAAAAATAAAGATAAGAAAATAGCAATAGTAGGTGGAGGCCCATCAGGACTTACATGTGCAGCATTTTTGGCAAAGCAAGGGTATAAAGTTACAATATATGAAGAATATAATTATTTAGGAGGAATACTTTATCATGGAATTCCAGATTTTAGATTAGATAAAAAATTATTAAAAAAAGCAATAGATAAGATTTTAAAGCTTGGAATACAAACAAAATTAAATTGCAAGTTAGGAAAAGATTTTACTTTAGAAGACTTAGAAAGTACATATGATGCAGTATATTTAAGCTTTGGGGCTAATATTTCAAGTAAAATGAATATACCAGGTGAAAACTTGCAAGGTGTATATGGTGGAAATGAGTTATTAGAAAAAAATTCTCATCCAGATTATAAAGGAAAAAAAGTAGCAGTAATTGGTGGCGGAAATGTAGCAATGGATACAGCAAGAACGATAAAAAGGCTAGGCGCTAAAAATGTATATGTAATATATAGAAGATCCGAGGCACAAATGCCAGCAGAAAAAATAGAAATAGCAGATGCAAAAAAAGAAGGAATTGAATTTTTATTCCAAAATAATATAGTCAAAATTTTAGGAAACAAAAGGGTAGAAAAAATAGAATGTATAAAAACTAAGCTTAAGAAAAAAGAAGGAGAAGATAGATTAAGTCCAGTAGATATAAAAGGAAGTAATTATATATTAGATATGGACTATGTAGTAATGGCAGTTGGATCAAAAGCAGAGGAAAAAATAGTAGGAAAATTAGGCTTAGAATTAGATAAAAAAGGAAAAATAAAAATAGACTCTAAAAATAAAACATCAAAAGAAAAGATATTTGCAGGAGGAGATTTAGCAGGAGCAAGAGGAACTGTTGCTTGGGCTGCACGCTCAGGAAGAGATGCAGCAAATTCAATAATAGAATATTTAAATTAAAAGAACAACAACCACCTATTTCTAGGTGGTTATTGTTTTACCTGTATCGATTTAACTACATGTTATAAGCAAATATTAAAATTTCATATATATAATAAATTCCATATTTTAATATTGAAAAAAGTGCAATTTTATGTTATAACAAATATGAAGATATAAAATGCACAAAAGGAGGAATGGATATGGCAAACAAAAGAAATAAATCTCAAATATGGGTTAGAATATTAGCATTAATACTAGCTACTCTTATGTTATTAAGTGTAGCGGGAACACTTGTATATTATATAATTGCAAGATAAATAAAAAATAGAGGAAAAGATATGTTAAATAATTTAATTTATGGAATAAATAACTTCTTTTATGAAAATATACTAGGATATATTAATAGTTTATATGAATATCCTATAAAATTACTACTTCTTGTAATAGATTTAAGTATAGTAATATTTTTAGTAGCAAAACTTATAAAAATAGCAAAATATACAAGAGCGTGGCAATTAATAAAAGGAATTGTATTTTTACTTTTAGCAACATGGATTAGTTCTATATGTAGATTAACCATTCTAAACCATATATTAGAAGCAATAACCGATTGGGGGGTATTAGCACTAGTAATAATATTCCAACCAGAAATAAGAAGAGGACTAGAGCAACTAGGAACAAGCAAATTTACAAAATATTTTGGAATAGAAAAAGATATAATAGTAAAAACAAAAGAAGATATATATAAAATTGTAATTGCAGTTCTAGAACTTTCAAAACAAAAAATAGGAGCATTAATAGTAATCGAAAGAGATATTGAAATAAAAGATATAGTAAATACAGGAATAAAAATAGATGCAGAAGTATCGCCACAAATACTTACAAATATATTTGTTCCAAATACGCCATTGCACGATGGTGCAGTTATAATAAGTAAAAATAAAATAGCCTCTGCTGCATGTATGTTGCCCTTGGCAAGTGACACAGACATTTCAAAAGAATTAGGAACAAGACACAGAGCAGCGATAGGAATATCAAAAGAATCAGACAGTATAGCCATTGTTGTATCAGAAGAAACTGGAAAAATCTCAATTGCAAAAGATGGTACATTAATTGCAGATTTAAAAGAAGACGCATTAAGAAAAATATTAATAACAAATGTAATAACAAAGAGATTTAATGAAAATAAGCAGAAGAAAAATATAATACAATTATTAAAAGAAAAACGAAAAAGAAAGACAAAATGAAAAAATCATATTAATGTACAATGAACATCGACCAAACATATAAATAAAATTACGTCAAACAATTGCATTTTCCAAACTTATATGTTAAAATGCAAAAAGTAATTAGTAGGTCGTATAGGAGGAAATAAAATGCAAATAATAAAATATATATTAATAGGAATTTTTGTAATAAACTGTTTAGCTTTAATAATAGTTACAATGATGCAATCTAAAGAAGATAGCGGACTTTCTGATACAATAACAGGATCTTCTACTAACAACTTTTATGAAAAAAACAAAGGAAGAACAAAAGAGGGAAAACTTAAAAAATGGACTATTATTTTAGGAATAACATTTGTTATTTTAGCAATAGCCTTAGCAATTGTATATCCAATATAAAAAGTAAAGGGGCAGTTTATAAAACTGTCCTTTATGTAATTATATAATAATTAATTAAGACTAAATTTTATTATTATTACAAGAAATTAATTTGAAAACTAAAAAAGGAATTACAAGGAGAAAAAATGAACGAAAAAGAAGAATTAATTTTAAAATTTATGAAAGATGAAAATTACATTCCAATGAAAGCAAAAGAAATAGCTAGCATATTTATGGTGCCAAAAAATAAATATCAAAATTTTAAGAAAATTTTAGATAAACTAGAAGATGAATATAAAATACAAAAAAATAGAAAAAATAAATATTTGCTAGTAACAGATGAATATATAATAGGAAACTTTAGAGGAAATGAAAAAGGATATGGATTTGTAATATCAGAAAATAAAGATATAGAAGATATATTTGTAAGTAAGCAAAATATAAATGGTGCAGTAAATGAAGATTTAGTTGCAGTAAAAATAATAAAAGACATACAAGAAGGCAAAAGAAAAGAAGGACAAATTGTAAAAATAATAAAACATGAAAAAGATTCTGTAGTTGGAACATTCAAAAAAAGCGAAAACTTTGCATTTGTAATTCCAGATGACAAAAAATTTGGAGGAGATATATTTATTTCTAAAAAGAACTTTGGAAAAGCAAGGAATAATCATAAAGTAGTAGTAAAAATAACAAAATATCCTGTAAAAAATAAAAAAGCAGAAGGAAAAGTAATAGAAGTAATAGGGGGCATAAATGAAGCAGGAGTAGATATGCTATCACTTATAAAAGAATATAACCTTCCATATAAATTTCCAGAAAATGTAGCATGCGAAGCAAAAAAACTAGGAAATAAAGTAGACAAAAAAGATATTCCAAATAGAGTAGATCTAAGAGGTCAAAAAATATTTACAATAGATGGTGAAGATGCAAAAGATTTAGATGATGCTGTAAGAGTTACAAAAAACAAACAAGGAAATTATATACTAGATGTGCATATTGCAGATGTAAGCTTTTATGTAAAAGAAGGTGGTTTGTTAGACAAAGAAGCA
Organism: uncultured Clostridium sp.; assembly: GCA_948469315.1. Classification (GTDB taxonomy): domain Bacteria; phylum Bacillota; class Clostridia; order TANB77; family CAG-508; genus Merdicola. Next base: position 30,261 of record CAOKLQ010000005.1, on the reverse strand, counting down.
CTTTTAAGAGGGACAAGCATATATATGTTAGGAAGAGTAATACCAATGCTACCAAGAGAACTTTCAAACGGAATTTGTAGTTTAAACGAAGGAGAAGATAGATTTACACTATCTTGTACAATGGAAATAGATAAAAGACGGAAATGTAATATCTTCAGATATATATAAAGCAATAATAAATGTAACTAAAAGAATGAATTACACAGATGTACAAAAAATAATAGATGGAAGCGATAAAAAGATATTAAAAAAATATGAGCAATATATAGAAGATTTTAAACTAATGGAAGAACTGGCTATTATACTAAAAAATAAAAGATTAGAAAGAGGATATTTGAATTTAAATATTCCAGAAAGCAAAATAGTATTAGATGAAAATGGACATACAATAGATGTAAAAAAATATGAAACAAGCTTTAGCAATGAAATAATAGAACAATTTATGCTAAGTGCAAATGAAGCAGTTGCAGAAAAATTTTACTGGTTGGAATCACCTTTTATATACAGAGTACATGAAGAGCCAGACTTAGATAAAATAAAAGAATTAAATAAATTTCTATTTAACTTTGGATTTAAAATAAAAACTTCAAATGACAATATATATCCAAAAGAATTTGCAAAAGTATTAGAAGGAGTAAAAGGAACTAAAGAAGAAATGGTAGTTTCAAATCTAGTACTAAGAACTCTAAAAGTTGCAAGATATGAAGCTCAAAATAAAGGTCATTTTGGAATAGCAAGTAAATATTATTGTCACTTTACATCTCCAATAAGAAGATACCCAGATTTATTTATTCATAGAGTAATATCAAAATATATAGACAATAAATATCAAATGAGTGATAAATTTAAAGAAACATATAAGCAATATGCAGTAAAATATTCACAAGAATCATCTGAAAGAGAAAAAATTGCAACAAAAGTAGAAAGAGATAGTCAAGACATTAAAAAAGCAGAGTATATGCAAGATAAAATAGGAAACGAATATGAAGGAATAGTATCAAGTGTTACATCATTTGGGATGTTTGTAGAGTTAGAAAATACAATAGAAGGATTAATAAGATTTGAGAATTTAGGAGATGAATATTTTATATATGATGAAGAACATAAACAATTAATAGGAGAAAAAACAAATACAGTATATAAATTAGGAGATAAAATAAAAATAAAAGTAATAAGTGCAAATAAGCAATTAAGACAGATAGACTTTAAGAAAATATAAGAATCTCTTCTAGATTAATTAGAAGAGATTCGTTTTTTATTTAATAATATCATTGTATAAAAATAATTTTTAATATATAATATTTAATGAAAATATAAGATATATTGGAGATAAATATGAGTAATAATATGAATGTGGCTTATGCAGAAGTAAATCAAATTTTAGATCTTCTTGGAAATGAATATAAAAACAAAATTCCTGAAAAAATAATAAATTTATTTTATGAAAAAGAAGATAAAAATTATAAAATTAATATATCATCAGAAAAAGAACTAAGACGTAGTAATATAAGCAAAACAGCACTTACTATTATAAGTATTTTGAATTTGAAATATTGGGTTACAAACAAAGAAGAAAGGCAAGAACTTGAAAATAAATATAAAGAAAATGATAGAATATTTAATGAAAAAATTAATATATATAAAGATTATAATTGGTTAAATAAAAGAAAAGATGACTTTAGACAAAATATTGTAGAAGAAACTAGTTTAGTAAATATAAAGAAAGAAGGAATATTTACTAAAATAAGAAGTTTTCTTAATAAATTTCTAAATAAAAGAAAGTGAGATAACAATGTTTGAAGATAAATTTGTTAAAAGCAATTATTCATTAGAAGACTTAGAAGAATTTAGAGATGAAAAAGGATTTATTGATTTATCAAAAGCAAATATAAAGTTTACAGATGAATCAAAAGAAGCAATGGGAAATCAAAATAGAATAAAAAATTGGGTTAAATTTAAAAATGATAAAGTATTAATAAAAGGTGAAACTATATTAGATGAAGAAAAAAATTATGGAATATATGCAGAATTAATTGTTGAAGAAATTGCAAATCAATTAGGAGTACAGACTGCTCATTATGATTTAGTAAAAATGATAGACAGCAATGGTAAGGAAACTTATGGAGTTTTATCAGTATCTATTGCAGATCCTGAAAAGGGTCAAGAACTAGTAACCTTGCATGATATTATAGGAGATGAAAAAGAAAGTGAATTTGCTGATGCAACAAGTTATGATTTTACAATAGAAAAATTAAAAGAGAAATTAAGTCTAGATGGTTATGAAGAAAAACAAATAAATAAAGTTTTAGAACAATATAAGAAAAGAATTGCATTTACAATAGCTGTATTAGATACAGATAGACATACTGAAAATTTTGCATTTATAAAAACAAAGGAAGATGGAAAAGATAAAATAAGTCTAAGTCCAATATTTGATAGTGAAGCATCATTAATGCTAGATAATGATATTTCAACTATAGAAATGTTATTAGAAGATTATATAGGTTTAAAACAAAGTGTTGATGTTACACAACCCAAAATAGGATTAGTAAAAAGTAAAGAAGATGGTGGTTTAGATTCCTTTTGGAAGGACACTTTAGAAGAAATAACACAAGATGATGAAGTTTATGATTATTGTAGCGAGGTTTTAAGTGGCTCTATAGATATGGATATAGTACTAGAAAATGTAGAAAAGAAAATAAAAGCACCGTTACCAGAAACTGTACAAATGATTGCAAAATATTCTTATAATTGTAGAAATGAAGAATTTACTAATGTTTTAGAAGGAAATATAATCTTAGAAGAAGATGAAGGATTAGAAGATATAAATTCAATTTTAAATTTTTTAATTAATACTGGTATAGAAGATAAAAAAATAACAACTTCTGAACAATTAGAAGTTGGAAAGCAAATGCAAGAAGATATGAAAAATAAGCATGTAGAAAATTTAATGGAAGACATGTTTTTTGACAGACAATAAATTTAGCTTCAAAATAAAATTGCGAATTGTTAAATTATATAAAAACATTAGAAAACTTAAGTATTAAAATATAGAAAGAAAGTGAATGAAATGAAAGAAATTTTTGTAATTAATGGAAGTGGAGGAGTTGGAAAAGATACATTTATAGAATTCTGCCAAAAGTATTGCAGAGTAAAAAATATTTCTTCTGTTGATAAGGTTAAAGAGGCAGCAAGAGTATTAACTAGTTGGGATGGAACAAAAGACGAAAAATCTAGGAAGTTATTAGTAGATTTAAAACAATTAGGTATTGAATATAATGATGCACCATTTAAATATATTGTTCAAAGTGCAGAAGAATTTAAAAATAATGATGAAGAAATAATGTTTATACATATAAGAGAAATTAGTGAGATAGAAAAAGTAAAAAAAGCAATAAATGCAAAAACAATACTAGTTACAAATAAAAATGTTAAGACTATTACATCTAATGAATCAGATAAAAATGTAGAAAATTATGAATATGATTTTTATATAAAAAATGATGGAACATTAGAAGAGTTAGATGAAATTGCAAATACATTTGTAAATGGATTAAAAAAAGTACATAAAATCCAAAATTAGAACAATTTAGAAGAGACAAAACAAGAGATGAAAGAAATATTAGAATTTTAATAAATATAAAAATATAGAGTACGAAGAAATCGTGGTCTATATTTTTTGACAAATTATGTAAATAATGTTATAATATTTCTTGAGACAATTTGTATATTTTTAGAAAAAATGTAATGCAAATTACTTAAATAATTTTAAGGAGGTGTAAACTTAGTAAAATTTTGTAGATAGTAAATTTGTAACTTGAAAACGTAAATTTTTTTAAAGCAGGAGGAATAGAATATGGAAAAAACTAATAAAACAATTTATTAATTACCATTGGAGCAGTTGTAGCAGGTATAATTTTAATAATTGTGTGGTTATCTTCAGTATATGCTGGCGCAGTTTCGCACCGGGAGCATGTAACTGAGGCAAAATCTGCAATTAAAGTTCAGGAAAAGCGCAGAGCAGAGTTATATCCTACTCTTGCAGAAGGTATTAAATCATATAATAAATATGAGTCTGAAACTTTTATAAATTCTGTAAATGCTCGTGCACAAAAAGATGGTGTAATTACAGATGAAGCTAAAACCGAAATTACTAACATGATAGATGTGGTATTAGAAAAGTATCCAGATCTTAAAAGTAATGAAAATTATAAGGAATTCATGAAAGAATCATCAATTACAGAAAATAAGATTGCTGAAACAAGAGAGGCTTATAATAGTATGGTAAGTAGATATAACGAATATATCGAACATCCAATACGAGGATTTATTCTTTCTTTAACAGGATTTGAGAAAGTTAAATTTGAAAAGCTGGATTTTGATGTTTCAGAAGATGCACCTAAAAATCTTTTTGAATGAAAGGTTAAGGTATGAGTATGGAAATAAAAAAGCGGGAGGTTATTTTTAGCATTATTATAATTGCTGTAATGCTAATTATAGGATTTTCCATAAGTGAGCATATGAAAAAAAAGCAACTCGAAGAATACCAAACTTATGATACAGCAGTTAAAATCGATAATGATGAGGAACTATTTAGGTATGGTATGAAAACCCATATTGGTAATGCTTTTGTATCAGGTAACTTAAAAACAGTTGATCCTGTTAGCTTTTCTGAAGTTGATGGAAAATATTCTTTTATAAAAAAAGAAAAACAGGAATACACAAAACATACTAGACCTGTTACAGAAACATATAAAGATTCTAAAGGAAAAACTAAGACTAGAACAAAGACAGAAGAATACTGGACGTGGGATACAATAAAAACAGAGAAAAGAACAGCAACAAAAATTTCTTTTTTAAATGTTGAATTTGCGTATGATAAAATTCCATTTCCATCAAGTAGGCAAATTAAAATCAAAGAAACAGGATATCATAAGAGAAACGTATATTATGCGACAGGTACAGATTTTAAAGGCACAATATATACATCTCTTAAAGACAACACAATTAATGAAACAAAGTTTTACAAAGATCAAACCATTTCACAGACAGTGGAAAATCTAGAGTCTGGACATGAGATTTTAATTTTCTGGATATTCTGGAGTATTCTTATAATAGGAGCAGTAATTGGCTTTTATTATGCAGAAAATAGATGGTTAGACTAAGCATTACAAAAAAGCAAGTCAAGGAATTTTAGTTATACTAAATTCCTTGGCTTATTTTTTTATTCCTGACTTAATTTAGCATATTTTTTTAATTTTTCATAAGCTAAATGATTTATTGTGCCAGCAGGGAAATGTCCGTTTTTGTCTTTTTTACCAGCTGGAACTCCTGTTAGAATTTCTATTCCTTCATCTATACTAGATATTGCATAAATGTGAAACTTTTTATTCTTTACTGCTTCTACTACTTCTTTTGAAAGATGTAAGTTTTTTACATTTTGTATAGGAATCATAACTCCGTGAGATCCATCTAATCCACGATATTTACATATTTGGTAAAAACCTTCTATCTTTTCATTTACACCACCAATAGGTTGAATTTCGCCTTTTTGGTTTACAGAGCCTGTAACTGATATTGATTGATTTATTGGTATATCTGAAAGGCTTGATAAAATTGCATATAGCTCTGTACTAGAAGCACTATCTCCATCAACACCATTATATAATTGCTCAAAACAAAGACTTGCTGTTAAAGAAAGTGGTATATCTTGTGCAAACATCTCTCCTAAATAACCTGTTAAAATCATAACACCCTTAGAGTGTGTAGAACCAGAAAGTTCAACTTCTCTTTCAACATTTACAACACCTGTTTTTCCAACATATGTGTTAGCTGTGATTTTTGCAGGTTTTCCAAAAGAGTAATCTCCAATTGTCATAACAGTTAAACCATTTATTTGTCCAACTTCGCTTCCAGATGTATTAATTAAAAGAGTATTGTCTTCAATCATTTCCATATATTTTGTATCATATTTTTTAACTCTTTCGATTCTCTCTATTAAAGCTTTATCAATATAATCTTCTGTTATATAATCTGCTTTATCTAATTTGGCCCAAGTTGCAGCTTCACCAATAATTTGTGCTAAATCGTTAAATTTAGTTGAAAGTTTATCTTTGCTATTTGCAAGTTTTGTAGCATAATCTATTAATCCTGCCATTCCAGATTTATCAAGTGGAAGCAAGTTTTCTTGCTCACAAAATCCAGAAGCAAATCTTGCAAGTTTATTCATATTTTCTATTGTACGAGGTGCATCATCTTCAAATTCTACTTTTATTTTAAATAATTTTCTAAAATCATGATCAAGTGAAAGTAGAGTATGGTATACATTTGTTCCACCAACTAATATTACTTTTATATCTAGTGGAATAGGCTCTGGTTTTAAAGATACCATAACCATAGAAGAACGCTGATCTGCTGTATTTTCTATATTTAGTTGTTTTACTTTTAAAGCCTTTTTTAAAGCTTCGTAGCAAATTCCATTTGCAACTAAATCCTCTGCTTGAAATATTATATAACCACCATTTGCAAAATGTAATAAACCAGGTTTTAGCATAGTAAAGTCTGTTTTTAAAGAACCGTAATAATTTTCATATTCAAGTGTACCAAAAATATTATGATATGAATAGTTAGAGTCCATAATAACAGGTGCACCTTCTAGATTACTATTATCTACAAACAAATTAACTCTATAATTAAGCCATGGCTTAGGTACTTGAGCTTGAGGACCTTGCTGAGGCTTGCTATCTTGAGCAGGTTCATTAATAAACAAAGATATATTTTTTAAAATATCTTCTTTAATTCCATTAAAATATGTAGTTAATTTTTTATTTCTTTTAAATTTAGATTTTATATTATTAATTGGTATATTAATTGTCATTAAAGCAATATTATTTTGCCAATCTTCTATTTTCTCATTAGATTGTTTTTCAATAAGTTTTATTTGTCCGATAACATCCATTATTTTTTCTTGAACAATAGTAGATTTTTCTTCAAATTCTTTTCTTATATTTTCATCTAATTTTTCAAATTCATCTTGTTCAATAGTTCTACCATCTATAACAGGCATCATATAAATTCCTGTTTGAGAACTTTTTACAAAAAATCCATATTTTATTGCTTCTTTATTTAAGTTTTCCATTAAAGAATTTCTTTTTTCTTCAAATTCTTGCTTTATTAAAGCTTTTTCTTTTTCAAAATCATCATTAATAAAAGTATTTTTTAGATCTTTTCTAATTTCTTCTACAAAATGTTCCATTGTTTTTTTAAATTCCTTACCTTGCCCAGCAGGGAAAGAAACACAAACAGGTTCATTTGGTTTTTCAAAATTATAAATATAACACCAATCAAGTGAAGCTTTTTTCTTTTTAGAAATTTTTTCCAAATAATTTTTAGTATACTTAGTTTTTCCAACTCCACTAGGACCTTCCAAAAATAAGTTATAACCTTTAACATTAACATTTAAGCCAAATTCCAAAGCCTTAATACCTCTATCTTGACCAATACCAGTATTAATAGGTTCTAAATCTTGAGTAGATTTAAAAGTAAAAACCTCTGGGTTACAAACAACCCTTAAATCCTTGTAATTTAATTCATTATTCTTCATTCGTAAATCCTTCTTTCTTTGGTAAAATTTAATATTTATATAAATTTATGTTTTATTTTTCTATATTTTAAATTTTATTTGTGGGGGTCGGCGCAACTTTCGACCCATTTTTTGTCTTTATCTAATTTTGTTTTAATATCTCTTTTAAATTTTCATTGGCAGTTCCCACTAATTTAACAATATTAGGTAATTGATAAAAACCAACAGTATTTTCAATATTAAGTTCTTCTTTATTATCAGTACATAAGAATATTTTTTTATTTAATGCTAATGCCATACCTAATTCAATATGAGTTCCTCTTCCTGCTGGTAATAAAATAATAACAACATCAGAATCAATAATACCTTTTTGTTCTAATTTAGAAATTTCTTTCAAATCTTCAATAGTTTCATCTTTACTAAGGTTTTCTGTCCAGTCATATGTATGTTCCCATCCATTTTCTTCTAATTTACTTGAGTAATAATTAACTAATTCATAATTTTTTAATCCAGAACCTATATAAAATTTCATTATAATTTAAATCCTTTCTGTAATTTTAAATTTAAAAATATTATTAAATTTATTTTTTCGGGTAGCCTAAGGATGCCGACCCCTACATATATTTAATCATTATTTCTATAAAGTCAATGTCATTATAATAGCATTATCAGTATGATTGTAATATTTTTTTCTTATACCTAATTTTTTAAATCCAAACTTTTCATAGAGTTTTATTGCATTTTTATTATTTTCATTAACTTCTAATGTAATAGAGTTAAATTTTAATTCTTTTGAAATAGATATAAGTTTTTCTAAAATTTTTGTTCCAATTCCTAAATGTCGTAAATCTTTTTTTACAACAATATTTGTTACATGAACATCATATACTGCTTTCCAAATTCCGCCAAATCCTACAATTTTTCCTTCGTATTTTGCTACTATATAAATTGAATTTTCATTTTCTAGTTCTTGTTTAAAAATATTGTAATTCCAAAAGTTATCAAATTCAGTTTCCAATATATTAGAAATAAGATCTAAATCAGAAACCTCCATATTATTTAATTCTAAATTCATTTCAATTTTCCTTCTTCTAGTTGCCTTTCTGCTTGAGATTTTTTTAAATACATAGGTGATAAGCTATTATCAAAATTTAGATTGTTTTTATAATGTTTTAAAGCAGCAATACCAATACTTACACTATTGCAATCATTGTTTAAAGAAAACTTAGAGTTAGAAAAGTTTTCTAATATAATACTTTTAAATTCTGCTATTCCATCACCTACAAATATTATAGGTTCGTTTTTATATTTTTTCAAAAATTCTATTATATTATAAATTGAATCTGATAAAAATTTATCTATTAAAACATAACATTCATTTACTTTTTTAAATAAAGCACAATAAGCGTTATTATTTTTTGCGTTTATAATAGGACATACAAGTTCTGAATTTTCTATATTATAAGCAAGTCCCTCTAAAGAGCTAATGCCAATTGCAGGGATTTGAAAAACATCTACAAAAGCTTTTATAGTAGAAATTCCAATTCTAATACCTGTAAAAGAGCCAGGTCCTTTGCTACAAGCAAATAAATTTATAGCTTTTAGTTCAAGATTAGTTTTATCAAATGCTTCTTTTATTATAGGCATTAAATTTTCAGAGTGAGATAAAGTATTTTGTATTGTTTTTTCATAAATTATATTTTCATCTTCTAAAATAGAAACACTACAAATACTACTTGATGTTTCAACACTTAAAATCTTCAAAATCTTCACCTCTTAATCTAAAATCTCCTATAAAATCAAGTTCTAAATTCCTTATATTTACATTTTCAAAATCTCTAGAAAATGTAATTTTTAAATAACTATTAGGAATGATAGTCTCAATAATTTCTCCCCATTCAATAATACAAATTCCTTTAGAAAAATATTCTTCTCCACCTATTGCATAAAATTCAGTTTCATCTTCTAATCTATAAACATCAAAATGATAAATATTAGTATCATCTGAATTATATTCATTTACTATTGTAAAAGTAGGACTTGAAATTTCGTCTTGTAAATGGAAATATGAAAGAACACCTTGTGTAAGTTTTGTTTTTCCAGAGCCTAAATCACCAGATAAAACAACAATGTCTCCGTTTTTTTAATTTAGATGCTAGAAAAATTCCAAATTTAATTGTATCACTTTCAGAGTAAGTTGTAATTTTGCACATAATTTCTCCTCAAATATTTTGAATTTATGTTGTTATTTTATATTATTATTGGAGATTTGTAAACTAAAAAATTAAAATACTATTTTATTAATTAAAAAAACTCAAACTTACGAGCTGTTTGTGAGTGACCAATCAGCATTGTTAAAGCGAAGCTTGTTACAATGCCATAGGGGAGGAGCGAGCAAGAGGGAAAAATAGAATTTATATAGTTGTCTGGAGATTCCAAAGAACCAGACGATGGTTCTTTGGTAGGATGGAATTTCAAAGGTAAGGACAACGTCCTTAGCCTTTGAGAAAGAATGTATAAAATTTCCAATTTAGTAAATAATCTATAAAAAGATTTAGGAGGTACAATAATGAAAGATTATTTACAAATAGAAGATGTAAAAGCAATACAAATTTTAGATTCAAGGGGTAACCCAACAATTCAGGTTGAAGTTGTAACAAGTTTTGGTTATACAGGAACTGCAATGGTTCCATCTGGTGCATCTACTGGAAGCTTTGAAGCAGTAGAGTTAAGAGATGAAAATAAAGATAAATATTTAGGTAAAAGTGTAGAAAAAGCAGTTCATAATGTAAATGAAATAATTGCAGATGAATTAATTGGAATGAATGTATACAATCAACAAGAAATAGATGAAACTTTAATAAAATTAGATGGAACAAAAAATAAATCGAAATTAGGAGCAAATGCTATACTTGGAGTTTCGCTAGCTGTTGCAAAAGCTGCTGCTGAATCTTTAGGAATGGAATTATATCAATATATAGGAGGAATAAATGGAACTAAGCTTCCAATTCCAATGATGAATATTTTAAATGGTGGAAAACATTCAGATAATAATATAAACATTCAAGAATTTATGATAATGCCAATGGGAACTAAAAGTTTTAGTAAAAGGCTTCAAATTGGAACAGAAGTATATCATAATTTAAAGAAAATTTTAAAAGAAAAAGGATATAGTGTAGCAGTTGGAGATGAAGGAGGATTTGCACCAAATTTAGAAAATGAAGAACAAGCAATTAAATGTATATTAGAAGCAATCGAAAAAGCAGGATATAAACCGGGAATAGATGTATGTTTAAGTTTAGATGTAGCAAGTACAGAAATGTATGATGAAGCCAAAAAACAAGGAAAAGATGGTTATTTATTCTGGAAAACAGAGGATTATAAAACAAAAGAAGAAATGATAGATTATTTATGTGATTTAGTAGATAAATATCCTATTATATCAATAGAAGATGGACTAGCAGAAGAAGATTGGGAAGGCTGGGAAAGTTTAACTAAGAAAATAGGTGACAAATGCCAGTTAGTAGGAGATGATTTATTTGTTACAAATGTAGAAAGATTGCAAAAAGGAATAGAAAAAAAAGTTGCAAATGCAATATTGATAAAATTTAATCAAATAGGAACTCTAACTCAAACGCTAGATGCAATAAAAATGGCTCAAAAACATGGATACAAAACTATAATATCACATAGGTCAGGAGAAACAGAAGATACTACAATTGCAGATTTAGTAGTAGCAGTAAATGCAGGGCAAATAAAAACAGGAGCGCCATGTAGGACAGATAGAGTTGCAAAATATAATAGATTATTGAATATAGAAAGTTTAAAATATAATTCATAAAACATATAATAAATGTAGGGTCACAGCGTGCTGTGACCTTAATATTATAGAAATGTAAAAAATCCAAAAGTTTAAAAAAATTTTCAAAAACTATTGACATTGAAAATTAATTAGTTTATAATTTATAACTGTCAGGAGAAATGCAGGTGTAGTTCAATGGTAGAATTCCAGCCTTCCAAGCTGGCTATGAGGGTTCGATTCCCTCTACCTGCTCCATTAGAGTAGTCATTGTATTAGAAAAAAGTCTAGTATGATGGCTTTTTTAATATAAGTATATTATAATTTACATTATAAAAATAAGGAGAATAAAAATGAATTATAAAGATTTAGCAAATTTAATATTTCCAAATGCAAAGGAAATAGAGTATTATGAAAATAAATATACTAAAAGAGATTTGCCAGAAGGAGCAGTAGTTTCAAGATATGGACCAAGTCCAACTGGATTTATGCATTTGGGAAATTTATATCAAGTATTAGTTGCAAAGAAGATTACAGAGCAAACTCAAGGAGTATTTTTTTTAAGAATTGAAGATACAGACCAAAAAAGAGAAGTAGAAAATGGAGTAGCATCAATAATAAAATCTTTGCAAGAATTTAATTTAGAACCAGATGAAGGAATGATATCAGATACAGAATCTAAAGGTGATTATGGACCATATAAACAAAGTCAAAGAAAAGAAATATATGAGGCATATGCGAAATATTTAATTGAGCAAGGGAAAGCATATCCTTGTTTTTGTACACAAGAGGAAGTAGAACAGATAAGACAAAAACAAGAAGCAGCAAAAATAAGACCAGGTTATTATGGTGTATGGGCAAAATATAGAAATTTGCCAGTAGAAGAAGCAATTAAAAAGATTAAATTAGGAGAAAAATATATAATAAGATTTAAATCTCCTGGTAGAGAAGATAGAAAAATAAAACATAAAGATTGCATAAAAGGTAATGTAGAATTTCCAGAAAATGACCAAGATATAGTAATAATAAAAGCAGATGGACTTCCAACATATCATTTTGCACATGTTATAGATGACCATTTAATGGGAACAACACATGTTATACGTAGTGATGAATGGCTATCATCAGTTCCACTTCATTTGCAATTATTTAAAGAAATGGGTTTTATTGCTCCAAAATATGCACATATTGCGCCAATAATGAAAAATGATAATGGAAATAAAAGGAAACTAAGTAAAAGAAAAGATCCAGAAGCTGCAGTAAGCTATTATGCACAAATAGGCATACCACAAGAAGCAGTAAAAGAATATTTGCTTAACATAGCAAACTCAAATTTTGAAAATTGGAGAAGAACAAATAAGCAAAAAAATATAAGTGAATTTGAGTTGCAACTAAATAAAATGAGCGTAAGTGGTGCTTTATTTGATATGGTAAAATTGCAAGATGTATCAAAAATTGTAATATCAAATTTTACAGCCGAAAAAGTGTATGAAGAAAGTTTAAAGTGGGCTACAAAATACGATAAAGAACTACAAGAAATGCTACAAAACAATAAAGAATATTCATTAAAGGTACTTGGAATAGAAAGAGGAAATGCAAAGCCGAGAAAAGATATAGCAAAATGGTCAGATGTAAAAAATCAGATAGAATATATGTATAATGAAAAATTTAAAAGTAAAAAACAAGAATATAGTTTACAAAATATAAATGAGCAAAAAGATATAAAAGAAATTCTAGAAGAATATATAAAAATATATGATGAAAAAGACGACAAACAAACATGGTTTAATAAAATAAAAGAATTATCAGGAAGATTAGGATATGCAAAAGAAGTAAAAGAATATAAAGCAAATCCAGATAAGTATCTAGGACATGTAGGAGACGTAAGTACAGTAATTAGAATAGCATTAACTGGAAGGACAAACACACCAGATATGTATGAAATAATGCAAGTTCTTGGAAAAGAAAATGTTATAAAAAGATTAATACAATATAGTGAAATAATTTATTAAAATATGAATTTATATTACTAATTTTAAAATAACTATTTACATACTTATATAATTATGATATAGTTCACATAGTATCTATTGAGTAAGTTTCTTTATATATAAGGGGGCATTATTATGAGAGTATTGAGTGAAAAATGTAATGAAAAATTTAATTATGGAGTAAGGTTAGAAGTTAGCGAACTAACTCCAAATGCAGTTGACTTAGTTTCATATGAAGAAGGCGAACGTGATCAACTGGGTACTATCAATATACAGACAATAAAAAAAAATCCAAATGAATTAAATCATTTGGTAAATCGGTGTATTGGTAGTGAAAGAGAATGGTATATGAGTAAAGAAGTATACGAATTAATTCATGAAAAAAAGTAAAAAATTTGGAAAGTTCTCTAAGAGATAATATCTTTTAGAGAGCTTTTTATATAGTAGTAGAAGCTTATTTTAAAAAGAAGGAAAGTTCTTATAATAAATCATATTATGAACCAAAAAGAGCCAAAACTCATAATATATAAAATAAAGAATATATTGGGGGTATAATATGGCAAGAATATTAGTATTTAATAATGATTCAGATAGAATGGAAACTTATGTTAGAGGAGAAAATGAAGCAATGCCATATATTACAAATAGAACTTTAACAGTAAAAGAATTCAGAGGTTCAAGTAAAAGTAATATTTTATGGACAACAAAAAGATGCATGCAAAGTTGGAATAGTCAAAGATATATTTATGGAAGACCAATTTTTGTAGGGTTTGCATTTAAAAGACCATATGAAGGACGGTCATGGAAATCAGTCACATGACTGAATATATACAGTTGAACATACAAAAATTTGTAATAGAAGATAGATAAAATTTGTGTCTTTAGAGATAAGATTTAGTTAATAAAGTGCTAGAAATAGTGCTTTTATTTTTCGTAAATTTTTTATATAAATACTTGCGTGATAAACAAATGTTTGATATAATGTAGCAAATGAAAAATCAATGTAGGAGATGATTTTATATGGCTGATAATAATAAATTAGAAACAATATCAAATCTTTTTGAAGGAAAAGAAATAAGAAGTGTTTGGGATGCTGATAAAGAAGAATATTATTTTAGCGTAGTTGATGTTATTAGTGCATTAACTGATAGTAAAATTCCTAAAAGATATTGGTCAGATTTAAAAAGAAAGTTGATAGAAGAAGGAAGTCAACTGTACGAAAATATCGTACAGTTGAAAATGGTAGCAAATGATGGAAAATTAAGAGAAACAGATACATTAGATACAAAAGGCATTTTTAGATTAATAGAATCTGTACCAAGTTCAAAAGCAGAACCTTTTAAATTGTGGCTTGCACAGATGGGAAAAGAAAGAATAGATGAAATTTTTGATCCAGAAATTGCAATAAATAGAGCAATAGACTATTACAGAGGTAGAGGATATGATGATAAATGGATAGAAACTAGATTAAAAGGAATTTTAGATAGAAAAAAATTAACTGATGTATGGAAAGAAAATGGCATTAAGCAAAATTATGAATATGCGATATTAACAAATGAAATATACCAAAGTTGGTCTGGGATGAAAGCTGGTGAATACAAGGAATATAAGGATATTAGAAAAGAGTCATTAAGAGACAATATGACAGATATTGAAGTGGCTTTAACAGATTTAGGAGAAATAGCAACAAGAGAACTAGCAAAAGAACATAAACCATATGGCTTAAAAGAAAATAAGAAAGTTGCTAAGATGGGTGGACATGCTTCTAAAGTGGCAAGAGATGATATAGAAAAGAATCTAGGTAAATCAGTTATTAGCAAAGCAAATGCATTAAGTTATAAGTATTTACCTTCTAATAAAATGGAAAAAAAGAAATTATTAAAAAAAGAAAATAATGATATAGAGTAATAAATATATAATAATTTTTGGAGATAAAACTTATTTGATAAAGTATATAATAATTTAATTTGTTATATACTTTACTTTTTGGTCGTATTATACTAGAATAAGAATATATGAGAAATTAAGGAGAAAAATATGATAAAATTAAATAATAATCAAATGAACAAAATAGAACATTTATTTAATGATATAAAATTCTATATGGGTAAATCGGTTTTAGATGGACTTATGGGAGAAGCATATACAGATAATTTAGAAAATCCCTCAATTGCATACCTATTGGTTAGACAATACTGTTTTATAAATGGCGATAGTAATTCAGAATTGGCAAAAGAAGTATTAGAGACACTTCCAAAGACTTGTAAAAGGATTATTGCAAATGATGACTGGGATGATGTTATTGAAAGTATATATAATGATTTTGAAAAGAGTAAAAGATATTCTTTAAAAAAGGAAAAAGATATATTTAATAAACAAGAACTAAAAGCATTTTGTGAAAATTTAAATAGCGAATATGAAGTAAAAACAATTGATCAAAGAATATATAAACTAATTAAAGCAGATGATGAAGATCCTAAACAAATGAAAATAACAGATGATTATATGAACAAAGGAATTGGAGTATGTTGTTTTAGCGATGATGAAATTGTTGGAATATGTAGTTCAAATATCATTTATAACGATGGTATAGAAATTAATATAAGAGTTAAAGAAGGATATAAACATAAAGGAATTGGAACAGCTATGGCATCAAAATTAATACTAATGTGTTTGGAAAAAGGAATATATCCTAGTTGGGATGCTGCAAATTTAACTTCATTAGAATTAGCTAAGAAATTAGGCTATAACTATGATTCTGAATATACCATATATAAAATTAATGAATAAGTAAAATCCTATACAAAAATTATAATGTGCTTTATAAAATTAAGTCAAGGTTAAAATGAATGTGCTGTCGTACAACCTTGACTTGATTTTAAAAGCACATTTTTTTCAATTAAGAGGATTTAAGGATAAGTATATTTAATTAAGTAGACATAAGCAATATTAAAACCTAAAACATCTCATTAGAAATGAGGGCAGGAAAACGAGTGTTTACACATGGCCTACACGCATTGAAGGGCAAGCCTTCAAGAGTTAATAAAAGAATAAAAATTTTAAGCAGATTTGATATAAAAATTCACCCAATGAACCACTAAAAAATGCCTAGTAGAGTGCTAAAGTTCACTAAGTGTACCTATAACTAGATACAAAAATTATATTGAAAATAGAAAAGAGGGGAATAAAAGGGAATTGATTTTATAAAAACACCATAATATAATGATAACATTAAAAAATTTGAGTAAGGAAAATCAGCATATAAGCTGATTTTTTGCATTGATGCATATAATCGCTGACACCAAATTAAAAATTTGGACAGCGATTTATCTTGCTCTTTTTTAGTAATGTATAACCAATTTTATTAATATACATTACTAGAGAAAAAAGGCAGTGGTGTGTATGAAAATTCAAAAATTTAATTATCTAAATAATGAAATAATTCAGATATATATTAACAAGACAGAACAAGAAGATTTAAAAATTATAGAGCAAATTAATAAGTTAAAGGATCAGTTTTCGAATATATCAATTTTTATTAATGGAGAAAATGATACCGTAAAAACAATAAAAGAAATGTTAAATTACGAAAAAAGTAAAAATATGAAATAAAAGGATTGCATTTGATATAAAAAGAAGATAATATATAAATAATCTAAAAACACAAATATATTTATCTTCGGAAAGGATAAATATATTGAAAGTTGTATGTTACTGTAGGTTAAGTAAAGATGATAACAAAAGTAGATATAGTAGTATTGACGCCCAAGTAGAATTAGCAAAAGAATATGCAGATTCTAAAGGGTGGAATATATCTAAATATTATATTGATGATAATGTATCAGGATATATTTCAAATGATGAGAGACCAGAATTTAGCAAAATGTTGAAAGATATTGATGACGGAAAAGTAGATATTATTTTAGCAAAAGATTTATCAAGAATTGGTCGTAAAGGTAGCAGAACACTTACATTTATTGATGAGTTAAAAGAGAAAAATGTAAATCTAATACTAACGAAAGATACTTTTGGAGAATTTAATTTATTAGAAGGAGATGATGATTTACTAGGTCTTTCAACATGGTTTAATGAAAGATATGTAAAAGAAGTATCAAAAAAGGTAAAAATAGGTATGCACAAGCAATTACAAAAAGGCATTTTGTTGCAAGGTACAAAATTTGGATATTTAAAAACAGCTAAAAAGGGAGAATTAATAATTGATGAAAGTGTAAGAGATACGATAACAACAATATTCGATTTATATGAACAAGGACTAGGAATGAGAAAAATATGTCATAAGCTAAATTTTAAATATGATTTTTTAACACCATCACAGGTTATAGAAAGAGAGTTAAGTAAAAAAGGAAAAAGTTATAAAAAAAAAGTTAAGAAATTATGGGATATTTATATGATAAAGAGAATTTTAAAGGATGAAATATATATAGGAACTGTAATTACTCATAAAACTGAGAGAAAAGATATTCATAAGCAAGGCAAGAAAATAGAAAGAGGAAATCAATACATATTTGAAAATCATCATGAAGCAATTATCTCAAAAGAGCAATTTCAAAGAGTTCAAGAGATGATGAAAAAAAGAGTACAAAATTCTAGTATGTACACAAAAAAGAAAAGGGATTATATATTTGGTGGATTTCTAAGATGTGGAGAATGTGGAGGCAGTGTTACAGGGGTTGCAAGAATTCGTAGCAAAAAAGAAGATTATGTTCCGAAAAAATTGTATGAGTGTGTTGCTTATAGAAAATACGGAAAGTCAAGATGTGTATGTCATAATGTAAAAGAAGATATATTACTTGCTAATTTTAAGAATTTTTTAATACTGCTAAGAGATAATTATATAACTGAAATAAATAATTTAAAGTTAGAAGAATATAAATCAAGTAAAAAGAAAAATATTGAAGAGATAAAATTAAATTTTAAAAATTTAGAAGCGGAATATAAGGTTTTAGTGTCTCAAAGAATAAAAGAGATAACTTTTAGTACAGAAGATAAAAGAGAATTTATAGAAAATACATATAAAAGTTTAGAAGAAGAAAAATATAAAGAAATAGAAAAAGTAAAAAGAAAATTGAAAGAATTACAAAACGAAGATTTAGAAATAAAGCAAGAAAAATTAAAACAAACAATAGACTATTTTAATCAAATCATAGAAGAAGATGTACCAGATAAAGCAATACTAAATATGTTAATTGATAAAATTTATATTTATCATGATAAATCCACAAAGTTTGAATTAAAGTTAGATATAGAGAAATTAATGTAATAGGAAAGGAAAGAATATGGAAAATACATGGTTAGAAGAAGTAATAGAAGCTATGGAGGAAATTGGAGGATATGGAGATTATAGAAGTTTATATGAAAAAATCCAAGAGAGAAATAAAAAAGATATTTCAAATAAGAAAAATTGGAAATCTGCTGTAAGAGCAGTTATAGAAAAGAATTCAAGTGATTCTCATGCTTTTGAACATAAGAAGGATATTTTTTATTCTGTTTATGGAAAAGGTTGTGGCGTATGGGGATTGAAAAATTTTGAGCCGAGTGATAATTTTGTTGATATTACAGAGGATGATATTAGTTTTCCAGAGGGAAAACTAAAGTTAAAAACACATATTTATAGAGAAAGAAATCAAAAAGTAATTCAAATAGCTAAAAATAAATTTAAAGAAAAGCATGGACAATTATATTGTGAAGCTTGTGGATTTGATTTTCATAAATTTTATGGTAAGATTGGAGAAGATTATATAGAAGGTCATCATTCTATTCCAGTATCTGAACTGAAAGAAGGAGATAAAACGAAACCAGAAGACATAGTATTGTTATGTTCTAATTGTCATAAAATGGTTCATAGAAAAAGGCCATGGCTAAAAAAAGAAGAATTAAAAAAATTAATTAATAAAAAACAAATTATTAATTGAAATATTCAACTGTATGTGCATAGTCACAACACTATGCAGGAGTTGCTTTTGATGTAGGTCAAAATTTAAGTAATTTAGGAAGAAGATCATTATGGAATAGCGCAAATAGTTCAGGTGTATGGACATATGTAGAACCAATTTCTCTTACACCTTCGTGGGTTCATTTTGATAAACGTTTTGGTAGACCTGCTTGTTCAAGTGGTGGATTTCCTACATTAAGAAGAGGAAGTATAAGTAATTATGTTTGTATTGCACAAGATGATTTAAATACATTAGGTTTTAAAACAAATGGATTAGATGGAATATTTGGCTCAGCTACTCAAAATGCAGTAATATCATATCAAAGATCAAGAGGACTTGCAGCAGATGGAATTGTGGGATGTAATACATGGCGTTCTCTACAAGAAGCAGTTGTAGGAACTGGCCCAACAAGTACAACAATAAACTAAATAAAAAAAGCATGATTTGAAATTAAAATTCCAATCATGCTTTTTTTATTTTATATAATTACTATTCTATCAAACTTTTTATTTCCTCATCATTTTTTAAAGACTCATCTAAAAATTCAAAACAAGATTTATCTTTTTGAAGAGCAATTTTTGCAATTTGCTTATTAGCCCTTAACCTTTTACTTGCATATTTTATAATTATTGGTTTAGATGTAACTGCTTGAATTACAACATCTTTATCATCTCTCATTTTACTATTTGCATAATATAAAATTTGACCATTAACTTTAAGACCACTAATTAACAAGTCTTTATCATTTAACAAATTTTCACCAGCATAGCAATATGTCCAACCGAACTTTATTTACAGAAGCTAAAACTACATCTTTATCACATTTTAAATTATCACTTGCAAATTCTAAAGCTTCAGGATTGTTTTCAATAGCGCAAAGTACAATATCTTTATCATCTTTAAACCTATCATCTGCAAAGTCAAGTAAACCTCCGCTGCATACTAACCGCTTCAAGTACATAATCTCTATTTGTACAATTTTGTTTCATATCTACAATTTCTTTAGGTACAGGCATAAAAAAACAAACTCCTTTAAAATGTATTTGGAATAAATTCTAAAAATATTATAAAATATAAATATTAAAAATGTCAAACTTCCATCACATTTGCAAAACCAAAACACATATGATACAATAGCAAATATTTTAGAAAGGGTTGATTAGGATGGAAGAAACAATAGCTATAATGTTGGCGGCAGGAAAAGGAACAAGAATGAAATCAAATAAATCTAAATTAGTACATAAGATATATGGAAAAGAATTAGTAAAAAGAGCAGTAGAAACAACGAAAAAAGCTGGTGTAGATGAAGTTGTTGCTGTTGTTGGATATTTGAAAGAGCAGGTACAAGATGTATTAAAAGATACTGTAAAATATGCTATTCAAGAAGAAATGCTTGGAACTGGTCATGCAGTTATGCAAGCTACAAAATATTTAGAAGGAAAAAAAGGAAAGGTTCTAGTTTTAAATGGTGATGTTCCAATTTTAAGACCTGAAACAATAGAAAAACTATTAAATAAATCAATAGAAAATAAAGAATGTGCAACTCTACTTACAGCAATTTACGATAATCCAACAGGATATGGAAGAATTATAAGAGATGAAGGAGGAAATGTAAAAGGTATAGTAGAGCAAAAAGATGCAACAGAAGAACAAAGGCAAATTAAAGAAATAAATGCAGGTGTATATTGCTTTGATATTCAAGAGTTACTATTAGCTCTAAAAGAGGTAAAGCCAAATAATTCTCAAGGAGAATATTATTTAACAGATGTAATAAAGATAATGAATGATAAAGGTTTAAAAACAGGTGCTGTTATTGTAAAAGATAACACAGAAATTCTAGGTGTAAATGACAGAATGCAATTAGAAATGTTAACAAAAATATTACAACATAGAATAAATATAAATCATATGAAAAATGGAGTTACAATTGAAGATATTGAAAATACTTATATTTACGATGATGTACAAATTGGAACAGATACAGTAATTCATCCGAATACTACAATAAAATCTGATGTAGTAATTGGCAGTGATTGTGAAATTGGACCAAATAGTTATATAAGAGAAGGATCAAGACTAGCTGATAATGTTAAAATAGGAAGTTTTGTTGAAATAAAAAATGCAATGATACAAAAAGATACAAAAGTTCCACATTTATCTTATATGGGAGATTGCCAAATAGGAGAAGGAACCAATATAGGGTGTGGAACAATAACATGCAATTATGATGGCTCAAATAAAAGTAAAACAATAATAGGCAATAACTGTTTTATAGGCTCAAACACAAATTTTATAGCACCAATTAAAATAGAAGATAATGTATTTGTAGCAGCAGGTTCAACAATAACAGATGATGTTCCAAAAGATTCGCTAGCAATAGCACGCCAAAGACAAACAAACAAAGAAGGCTGGAACAAATAGACTAACTAATAAATATTTTAAGTAATAGTTAAATTGCACTATAACTTGCGAACTGTTTGTGGGTGACCAATAGATGTTGTTAAAGCGAAGCTTGTTACAACATCATTGGGGAGGAGCGAGCAAGAATGAAATAATAATTTATAGATAAAACCTTTGGAGATTCTTAAGAAACAAAGGGTCTTAAGTGGGATGGGATTTAAAGGTAAGGGCAAAGCCCTTAGCCTTTAAAAAAGAAAAATAAATTAATAATATTGAATAAAAATAACCTTTCTTTCAAAAAATATAAATAAAATATTTTTTTGAAAGAAGGGGTTTTTTATGTACAATTTTAGAACAGATTTAGCAGATGAAAGACAAGATTTATATAAAAAAGCAAATAAATTAGATGATAGTATAGATGGAATAGATGTTGAAAATAATCAAGTTAATGAAAATATAAAAATAACAAAAGTAAAAATAACAAATGAAAATGGTGAGCAAGCAATAGGAAAACCAATGGGGAATTATATAACAATAGATATAAAAAATATAAAAATAGTAGACGAAGATGAAATTCAAAAATCATCTGAGACAGTAGCAAATGAATTAAAAGGATTAATAGACAAACATATAAATTCAAAAGATGAAATTTTAATTGTAGGCTTAGGAAATGTATATGTTACACCAGATAGTTTAGGTCCAAAAGTTATTAATGATATAGAAGTTACAAGACATATAATAAAATACCTTCCACAATATATAGATGAAAATGCAAGATCAGTAAGTGCTGTATCCCCAGGAGTTTTAGGAACGACTGGAATAGAAACATCTGAAATAATAGAAGGAATAGTAGAAAAAACACATCCAAAATTATTACTTGTAATAGACAATTTAGCCTCTAGAAGCATAGAGAGAATAAGTAAAACAATACAAATTGCAGACACAGGAATAGTTCCAGGAGCAGGAGTTGGAAATACAAGAAAAGAGATAAGCCAAAAAACTTTAGGAATACCAGTAATAGCATTAGGTGTTCCATCTGTAGTAGAAAGTGCAGTTATGGTAAATGATTGTTTAGATTTATTTATAGAAAAATTGCAAGACGAAGCAAAATCAAATGATTATTTAAATAAATTAAAAGAACAAGATAATTATGAAGAAATAAAAGAAGCATTGCTTCCCAAAGAATACAATATGATAGTAACACCAAAAGAAATTGATGATTTAGTAGAAAATATGAGTAGTATTGTAGCAAGAGGAATAAATCTAGCTGTGTAAGAGTATAATGATTCGTACCTAAATGATAATAAATTTGGAAAATAATGATTAGATAGTAAATAAAACCGAGAGCAAATTTACCTCGGTTTTGTTTACTCATTCATTAAGCTTTTTTCTACATGCGTGAAAAACTAAAATAATTATTTTCAGTACACCAGTTTTCAATCTTTTTTCTATACATACGTCTAAATTCTTCATATGATAAACCTTTTATTGATTCATAATCAAATTCTTTAAAAATACAAGTATCACATTCATTAAGAACTTTCTCATATTCAAATTGCATTCGAAAATTCGTATCAAAACACCAATCATTATTTACATATAATACATGCATTGAAGGTTTATCATAGTAATGAATACCTATTACTAAAAAAGTAATTTTACCCTTTTTTAAAGTTTTTAAAATATCAAAACAAGTAGCATAACATTGTCCTTGACATTCATCTGTACTAATGTCACAATATAAAGTTTTGTTATTTAATTTAATTTTTTTTAAGTCACTTGTTTTAAGTGCTTCACCTTTACATGTATATAGCCGAAAAACTAAAAAATTAATGCACTTATAATAGATTAGATATACTATTGCAGCAAAATAACTATCTTTTAAAAGTAAATAGAGCACATAATAGAAAATAAAATAAAGCAAGCTACAAATAAACTGCACTAAATTTGGTAATTTATAAAGTTCAAATTTATAATTTAAAAACATTAAAGGAATCATTATTATAAATATATAAGAAATCACCATGCATAGTATATTTACTTTAAGAAGCTTCATTTTTCCATTCTGATAGAATCTTTCAAAAGTTTGTTGAGTTGCTTTATCTTTTATTCTTTCTAATATTGTCATAAAACTTCCTCCTTAAAATTAGTTTTTGGAGGTTGAAACCTCCAAGATATGTATTCTTTTTGGTTTCTCTATATTAATACTTAACTAGTATATCATAATTATGTAAAATTGTCTATAAGTTTTTTTAAAATCTTTTGACATTAAACATTTGAATGATATGTTGCTAGTTTTATTTGTTACTCAAGCCAGTTCTTTTTGCAAGCCTCAAATCCACCCACGACACCTTTGCAAAACGAAGTTTTGAAAGTGTCATAATGGGTTACATACTTTCATTAGAAAGTTATGTAACAGTTTCTTTAGTGTACTTAACTAAATCGTTATCCCATATGATTTATGTCATATAAAAACAGCCTCTGTAAACAGAGACTGCCGTGCAAGCTTATTCAATTGTTTCTAATGAAGGTTCATCATACATCCATACAATATCTCCATTATCAATAACAGCCGAATGTATATTGATATTATTGCTCATCTTAAAGCTATCAATATTTTCGGATACAACGCAAAAAGAATTAGAATTATAGATTTTTTCAGATAAAAGCCAATCAGAATACCAAAATTGATTGCAGTTTTCAGATAATTTTTTCTTCTGTTTTCCTTTCCAGAACTTCAGTGCTATGTACTTGTCATTTTCTTCTTTGCTAAAAGCACTTTCTGGAGCTGTAAGGTCTCCTTCAACTTCGCTTAGGTTAGGATAAGAACTCATAAAAGCCAATCCTTTGCTACTCATGACAGTATAAATTGTTTGTCCATTTTCCAAATGATCTTCACTAATTGTAGGAGATACTACGATTACATTTTTGACCTTTTTTAAAAGATTAGCATCTTTATATATATGCAGATCCTCATTAGTAATTTTGTAGTTTTTTCCGTCCTCCCAAAACTTAATAGCAAGATAATTATTTGAAACAGATGAACTTGAAGTATTTTCTTCAAAACTTTTTTCTCTAAGTTCAGAATTTTCTTTTTCTAATTTGGAATTTTGCCTTTCAAGGTCTGATTTCTCTTTTTTTAATTTAGAATTTTCATCTTCAAGTGCAGAAGCTTCTTCTTCTAAGTTTTCCGAAGAATTAATTGTAGCGTTCAGCTGCCGAATTTTATTATCTTTTTCTTTTATTTGAGCCTGATAGTTGTTAATTTGAGAATATATCTCTTTATTAGAACTAGAACTACGACTACAACTAAATAGAAGAATTCCTAAAAAAAAGATAATTCCAAAAAAAATAAAAAATTTTTTTCTCATAAAGTTTGCCTCCTTTTTATTTAGCTTGCACTTATAAATAAAAAACTATAGTTAATAATATTATATCATACAGTAAACGTAAAATCAAATTTTATTAATCATCTTATATTTAGTGCATAAGGAACAATGTCTGCAAATAGAAACACGTTTATCGAAGATAAACTTTAAAGTTTCAATAAATTCATCTTCTTCGTCAATTAAATGAATATTAAGCTTTCTAGGCAAAAGGGTAAGTAGACTATTGAAAGTATAATCATTTAAAGAAAAACTTATATCAGATAGGTATTTTGCGTCTAAGCAATAGTCTTTAGTAGATACTTCATTATAATTAGAATCTAATAAAACACATTCCTTATTTTTATATAAAAGATGTAATAGGTTGCACTTAGAAGGATTTGAATTAATATAAATTCTAAGTAAACTAATAAATTCATTATATTCTTTTTCAATTAAAAAATTATTTACACAACTGTCTACAACATACTCTAAAATTTTTTTATACTGAGCTAAACGAAAATTAACAAAACCGTCTAAAATAAAAAATTTATTTTTATCAATATATTTTAGTAAAGAAATATAAATATGTTCTTTTCTAGTAAAGTGCTCTAAATTATTATAATCATCAATATATTTTAAACAATCTTTAAAAACTACAGACTGTTCAATTTCTGAAAAATAGAAATAGTTTAAATTAATAATTTTTTTTATTTCGTTTTTTTCATAGAATTTAATAATTGCATCTGTTAAAACTTCACAAAAACAATCATAAAAGTCAGTATTATTGTTAGAAGTATTTATATAATGTAAAATAATATTATTATAAATCTTAAATTTTCTATTAGAAACATATAAATTATCTAACTTAAAGTTTTTAAACATCTTTAGTAGATAATTATTCAATTGTTTATTATTGCACTTAATACAAAACGACTTCACTTAAAAAATTCCTCCAAATATATGTATATAGTATCTACTAAAAGACTTTTTCTTATACATATAATATGAGATGATATATTTTAATGAAACTTGTTTAATAAAAATAAAATTAAATCATAAAACACAAAAGAAGACGATGTTTATCGTCTCCTTTGATTTTTTAATATAACTATTTATTTTCATCTTTCATAACTTCTTTTATAGCTCCTAAACTTGATAAAGCTTTAGTTGCTTCAAAAGGAATAAATACTTTGTTAGCATCACCTTTTGCAATTTCCTCAAGAGCCTCTAAAGATTTTATTTGAACAATTCTTTCATTAGGGTCTGCTTTTTTCATTGCCTCATAAATCATTTTAACTTCTTTTGCTCTAGCTTCTGCAATAGTTTGAATTGCTTCTGCCTCACCAGCTGCTCTTCTTATTTTTGCTTCTCTATCTGCTTCTGCTTCTAAAATTGCAGCTTCTTTTTTACCTTCTGCAAGAGTTACAGCAGATTGCTTTTCACCCTCAGCTTGCAAAATTAAAGCTCTTTTATTTCTTTCAGCATTCATTTGTTTTTCCATTGCATCTCTAATATCGGCAGGTGGATTAATATCTTTAATTTCAACTCTATCTATTTTACAACCCCATTTATCTGTTGCTTCATCTAAGATTACTCTTAATCTTTGGTTAATTCCATCTCTTGAACTAAATGTTTCATCTAAATCCATCTTACCAACAATATCACGAATTGTTGTAATTGCTAAATATTCAATACCTTTTTTCAAAGATTGAATTTCATAAACAGCTTTAGCAGGGTCTGTAATTTGGTAGAAAACTACAGTATCTATTGTAATTGTAACATTATCTTTAGTAATAACTCCTTGTGGTGGAATATCCATAGTTTGTTGTTTTAAACTTACAACACTACGAACTCTATCCATAAAAGGAATAATAATTGTAAGACCAGCATCAGCTACTTTATGAAATTTTCCTAATCTTTCTATAATGTATACCTCAGACTGTTTTACAACTTTGATTGTTTTAAATGCTATGAATAATATAATTAATAATAATATAAATAAAAATACCATAACATAACCTCCTAAATAAATTTTTAATTGTAGATATTCTACAATTTTATATATTAAAATTATGCTTAATCTATAAGCTATAAAAAGCTAATATCAACATAATATTAAAATCTAAGCATTTTCTATAATTTTAATAGTTTTAACTAAAACTTTTACACCATCTATTGAGATAATTTCGACTTTACTTCCTTTTGGAATAACAATATTATCTTCTGATTTAGCAGACCAAACCTCTGCTCCAATTTTAATTTGACCTTTTCCATTAATAGTATCAATATCTTCTATAACCAAAGCTTCTTTTCGAATAATAGAAAAAGCATTTGTTGAAGTTTGTTTTGTTTTTTTCATATATTTATCTACAACAGGTTTTGTTAAAAACATAAGAGCAGTAGAACTTATAAGAAAAACAGCAAATTGAATAACAATACTATCTGTTATAAAACTGACACCAAGAGCGATTAAAGCACCTACTGCAAACCAAAAAACTAAAAATCCCACAGTAACAGCCTCAATAGCCAAACAAATGCCACAAATAACTAACCAAAATTTCCACATAAGTAAAATCTCCTTTTATAAAAAACTAATACTATTATACTATAAAAATAAAGAAAAATAAAGGGTCTTGGAGAAAATAACCATTTTTTACTTGTAAATTATTGAAATTAGATATAAAATACAAAAATGAAATATTAAAACATATAAGAACATTTTTTTGTAAAAAATATAAATAATCTATTGACTTTTCATAATAAATAAAAGTATAATTTTACCATTAGAATGAGCAAAACAGAGTGTGGCATATCACCATCCTATGTCGCTATTTCTTTATTTATAGCATTAGTTGTTATAATAAGAAAACAAGACAATGAAAAAAACACATCTCTGTCTGACCAATAGAGATGCATTTATAAAAATAAAATATTTTTGGTACGCCACGCTCTTGTGGTCGCTCATTCTTTATAATTATTATAATAAAATAAATATAAAAAGTCAAATATTTTTTTTAAATATTATATAAACTAAATAAAAAGAGGTAAGAAATGAGAAGTAAAAGAGAAGCTAATAAAAGTAAATTAAAACTAGTTAAAATTGTATCAATACTTGCACTTGCAATACTTGTTATATTAATAGGTTGGAAAAAATTTCCAGATTATTTTACAAAAGAAGTTAAAAATAAAACAAATTTAGTAATAAATAGTAATAATGTAACAGCTAAAATGAAAGACGAGGTTTATATTGATGATAAAGGGGTAATATATTTGTCTAAAGATGATGTTAAAAATTATTTTGATAAATATATTAATTATGATGAAAAAGCAGGAAGGTTAATAACAACATGGGACACAAAAATTGCAACAATTTTAAAAGATAAAAAAGATATAGATATTAATGGTTCAAAAGTAAATATTGCAGAAGGCTTATTAGAAAGAAATGGAAAAATTTATATACCATTTTCAGAACTTGCACAAAATGTGTATAATGCAGAGATAAATTATCTAAAATCTACAAATAGAGTAGTAATAGATTCTTTAGATAGAGAACTAAAAAAAGCAGATTGTAGTAGAAATGTAAAAGTAAAATATAAAGCAAAAGGCTTATCTAAAACTTTGGCAAAAGTAAAAAAAGGTGAAAAAATAGTAGTAATTTCTGAAGAGGGAAAATGGAGTAAAATAAGAACTCAAAATGGAATAGTAGGTTATATAAAAAGTGGTAATATAGCAAATATAACATATGTAAGACAAAACTTGGAAAAGCCAAAAATAATAGAAGGAAAAGTAAATTTATTTTGGGATTACTATTCAGAATATGCAAAAGCTCCAAATAGAATAGGACAAACCTTTGAAGGAATAAATGTAGTATCACCATCATTTTTTTCAATAGCAAAAGGAAGTAATGGGCAAATAATAGATAATTGCAAAGAAGATGGCAAAAACTATGTAAAATGGGCACATGATAATAATTATAAAGTATGGGCAATGATGTCTAATAATTCATATTTAACAACAACAGAAGGTATCTTAAATAGTTATGAAAAAAGAAATAGACTAATAGAAAATATAGTAAATTTAGCACAAGAATATAATATAGATGGAATAAATCTAGACTTTGAAAATATGAATGGAAAAGACAAAGACATGTATTCAAGGCTTGTAATAGAACTTGCACCAAGATTAAAAGATATAGGGAAAGTACTTACAGTAGATGTAACAGCCCCAGATGGATCAGAAACTTGGTCATTATGTTTTGATAGAGATGTTTTAGCAGATGTTTCAGACTATATAATATTTATGGCATATGACCAATATGGAACAGGTGGAAACAAAGTTGGAACAACAGCAGGATATAACTGGGTAGAAACAAATATAAATAAATTTATAAATCAAGAAGCGGTAGAAAAGGAAAAAATAATACTAGGAATTCCACTATATACACGTCTATGGAAAGAAGAAAACGGGAAAATAACAAGCAAAGTAGTAAATATGAACAAAGTAGACCAAACACTACCTTCTGATATAGAGAAAAAATGGGATGACGAACTAAAACAAAACTATGTAGAATATCAAGAAAAAGATGCTATATACAAAATGTGGATAGAAGACAAAAAATCTATAAAAGAAAAAATAGGTTTAGCTAAAAAATACGATCTAGCAGGAATAGCCTTTTGGGAAAAGGACAGAGAGCCAGAAGATTTTTGGGGATTTGTAAAAGAAGAATTGAATGATTAAAAAAATATGCCAATGAGACATAAATAAAATATTGTCAAACAATGTAGGGGTCGACGCCGATCTGCGACCCGTAAGGCGTAATAATATCTTTAACTTTAAATATATTTATTGCGTAAAATATTATGAACTATTTACAATAAAATATATAATAAATTTATAGTATATATAGTATATATATAATAAATTTTCAAATAATGTAATATAAAAACATCTAAACACATAAAATTGTTCTAGGTGTTTTTATGATTTATATAGATAATAAAAAAATGTTTTTAAGAAAAATAAAAAAAGAAAATAATAAATATTATATTTCAAAAATAAATAAAAAAATAGCAAAAAAATTAATAAAAAAATTAACAAAATATAAAACAAAAAAAATAGCATGTAATAAAGAGATAATGCAAAATAGAGAATTTATAAATTATATGTA